>NZ_JAFBFH010000020.1 GCF_016909185.1 Siminovitchia thermophila
CAAGCAGCTTCGCTGTGGCTGTGCTTTGATGAATACACAAATTTAACATTATGCAAAGGTCGAAAACTTTTACACATAAATGTGGACTTGACTCAACCATTTTCTTCTGTGGCGTAAAAGTCTCCTTTTACAACCCCGCCGCCAAGGATATGAAGCGGTCCTAGTAAATGTAAAGGTTCAGTCACTGTTTGTGTAACACGCAGCTGCACAGGATGGAATGTCTTTTCATGCAATATGAAATCAGGTGATGTATCTCTTTCGATAATCTCTTGCATGTATATCCCGCCATCCGGTTTTGAAATCGTTCTCAGATTCAAATGTGGAGTGGTAATCGGTTCTTCTAAAGCGGGCATGGTCTCGTTCAAATTTACTGTCATTTTAATCAGTTCTTCGCCATTTTTCCTGGCTGCTCCATGAATTTCCCTATTATTCTCTACTATTTGTATATTGGCATATTTTTTCGGATAACCCCATAAATCTCTGCCTGCCGCAATTGCTGCATCATTATTTTCATATTCATATATATAATATCCACCGTATTGATTGCCATATGCTGCTGGAACAACGAAGGCGCAATCCATAAACGATACTTTGTCCGTGTTGCTGAAGTCTGTAATGGAAATAACGATTTTGTTGGTCACATATTCAAAGGGTGTATAAGATAGGATGCGTTTGATTTCGGATTCATTTGCTTCTGCAACCGCAAATACCGATAAATAATTTTTACATGAATAGGGTTAAACGGATCCGGAAATAATGGCGCATGAATCGGGACGTTATTTGTTGCTTTATTCAAGAACATCTACCTCCTAAACATCTTTTTTACTTACCAATAGCAAGACAAGTGTAGAGGCAATAGCAGCCGGAACTAATTCATATAGATAATCTACCCATGGTGTGTTAACCCAAATGATTGTCACTACTGTTCCCGTGATGATGCTCCAAACGGCCCCTTTTTTGGTAACGATATTTGTATAAAGCAGGAAAATTAATAATGGCCCAAAACTGGCGGCGAGACCGGCCCATGCATACAAGACGAGTTGAAAGACAGACTGGAGATTTAACAATGCGATTAAAGTGGAAATGATGCCAAGGCTAACCATCGTTATTCTTGAGATGAGCATGGATTGTTCATTGGTAAACGTTTTATTTGTAATCCCTTTTAACAGGTCGCTCGCGAATGCTTGTGTTGCGATCATCACTTGTGACGAAAAGGTGGATTGGATCGCGGCAAAAATGGCGGCTAGTACAACACCTGCCAGAATTGGATGCAAAGTATCTACTGAAATCTTTGGAAAAACATACTCAGGATCATCTAGGGTCGGAACAATTATTCTTCCAATTAATCCTAGTAAATTAGAGCCAGTCATAACCACTATTACCCAAAACATGGCGATAAACGCCCCTTGCGTAATGGTTTGATCATCTTTGGCAGATAAAAATCGCTGGACAATATGTGGTTGTCCAGGTTCGCCCACTCCAAAAAGGAATAGGCCCAAAAACACACCAATACCCGCTGCTCCGGTTGCTCCTCCCAACGAAGAAACTAAAATGGGGTCAATGTCATGTAAAGTTGAAAAAAACTGTACCGGTCCTCCAAATTCAAAAAAGATCATATAAAGCGGAAAGAGGATGAGGACAGCCAACATAACAAGCCCTTGGGTAAAATCTGTCAATACGACTGCCCGATACCCGCCAAAAATGGCGTAACCGATTACAAAAGCTGCAGATAAAATAAGACCGATGTTGTAATCAAAAGAAATCGTTGCATCGAGTGTTTTCCCGGCGGCGGTTAATTGGGAGGCCATCGATGCCACAAAGAAAACGATAATGACGATACTGGAAATAATTTTAATTGTTTTTTTATCACTATCCAACTTTAAACTGAAGTAATCCGGTAAACTTAATGCTCCCAATGCTTCTCCTTCTTTTCTCAGTTTGGGAGCTATTACGAACCAGTTTAAGAGATATCCAATGATGAATCCAGGCAGCATCCACATAGTGGATATGCCGGCTGCATAGGAATAACCTGCAGCCCCAATAAATATCCAACCACTCGTGTCGGTGGCACCTGCACTGATGGCAGTCGCCCATGGACCGAAATTTCGATCTCCCAAATAAAATCCTTCTTCACTTTTAGATATATATTTTTCCGACATGACGCCAATGATAAAGACGATAATCAAATAGAGAATAAAAACGGTTATCATGAATGTCCCCCTTCTCTATTTTTATATTTAGTGAGAATATAGGTTGCTAAAAACCCGAGCAGTGGGACAATAATATACAGAAACACGATTAAAAATGTATTTTCCACCTTCACTCACTCCTTTTCTATTTTTAAAGATTATTTTGTTATCTCGTCTATCACTTTTCCATACGTCAATGTAAAAGCTCCTTCTATATACATAGCGCCTAGTATTTCTTTCACCCCTAGTTGGTATAGTGGATCAGCCGCTGATTGTTCCATTATTAATTGTGCTTTGCCGTAAACTTGTTTCTTCAATACCGCATTTTGCAACTCATTTTTGATAATTTTATTGATATCCGTGCCATCATGCTCCGGATGCGGCATTCGTTTTACTTGTAGTCTGGGAGATAAGTTCGGGATGACTATTTCTTGGTCATCTCTCTCAAACACAATATCAATCACTTTTTTTCCTTTTCTTTGAACGCTTCCTTTGACCATATGTTCATTGCACTCAAATTGTACTTCCGCCAGTTTTTTCGGGTAACCCCATATTTCTCTTCCCGCACAAAGTGAATCATCGGTATTCACATATTCGAATGCCACGCATGCGCCTGAAATTCCCTTGTAAGCACATGGGATCACTACGCCTCCCTCGCTGTATACATCCAAACCTTCAATTTCATTATTTTGTAAAATAAATACTTCAAATATATCAGAAATCAGTTCAAATTCTTTTGGCAAAAATTGCTTTAACTTTTTAACATCTCCCCGGCAATATACGCTCACTTTCTGATAATCCTTATATTCATAAGGAAGCTTTGGATATAGTGGTGAATATTCGGGTAAGATGTTGTATTCATAGTTTGACATGTTACATTCCTCCTTCTGTTTTGCCAATATAAAAAGCAAGTTTTATGCCAATAAAAAAACCCTGATTTTACAGGGTTTGATCATTGTATAACTAGATTTTTACCTATATTTCAAGTATTAAATTGAGTAATTACCCATTTTTGAGTAACTTTACTTCTAAAATATACGTTCCTAATTGATACTTTTTGATTTTATTGCTTAGTGACTGTTGGGGCATATCCAAATTTCTTGCAGCTTGTGAGATATTTCCCCCCGAATGAAGCAATTCTTTTTTGATGATGTCAATTTCCGTCTCTTCCATCATTTCTTTGAAGCTTTTTTCTCCATGCGGATAAGAGGCAAGTCTCGCATAGGCCTTGTCAATGATGCGCAGATCTTCCAAAACATTGTAATATTCAATGTCACCGGCTTCGATATACCCGGAATCTTTCACGTTCATGAGACGTTCGACGGCATTTTTTAATTGTCTAATATTCCCGGGCCACTCATAATGGAGGAACTTCTCATAAGCCTCTTCGGTCAATCCGAGAATGTGTTTATCGAACAATCTATTATAGTGGTCGATAAAATGATTGGCCAAAAGAGGAATGTCGATTCGTCTTGCACGTAAAGGAGGAAGTTCAACATTGATCACACTTAAACGGTAGTAGAGATCTTCACGCAACTCATTGTTTAAGAGAAGTTCTTTAGGATTAACATTGGAAGCAGCAATGATTCTAACGTTAATAGGCAGTTCTTTCGTTCCGCCGACTCTCCGTACTTTTTGTTCCTGAATGACTCTTAATAATTTGGCTTGTAATTCTATTGGAAGTGAATTCAACTCATCTAAAAATAATATTCCTCCATTAGCCAGTTCAAACAAACCTTCACGATCAGTTGCACCCGTGAAACTTCCTTCTACTGTTCCGAAAAAATACGTTTCCAGCAAATCTTTAGGAATTGCCGCACAATTTTGTGTGATTAATGGCATTTGTTTTTTGCCGGCCTTATGGAGCGCATTCACATATATTTCTTTTCCGGTGCCAGTTTCTCCATATATGAAAATAGGGGAGGGGCTGTTGGCAATGGCCGGTATTTCCGCCTTTATTTTCATAATCATTTGACTTTCTCCGATAAAATCAGAAAATAAAACATCCATATTGCCACTATCATGATTCGCATCCGTATGTTTATGTTGTTCTACTTGCAACTTCCGTAATTGATCCGAGATATCTTGGAGGGTTGAAATGTCTTGAAAAGTTTCAAATGCACCCGTTACAGAGCCATTTTGGATTAAAGGATAGGTAGATGATAAAGTAGTCTTTCTTTCACCCCGATAAGTGATGAACGTTTGTTGCTTTTCTATGATCGGTGTTTTTGCTTCAAAAACATGACAGAAAGTACTGTTTTCTTTCGTCAGATTTGGAAAAACCTCGAATATTGTTTTGCCAATGATGGATTCATGATCTAAACCAATTGCATGAATCGCGTTATTTGCGTAAATAAACTTAAATTGGTGATCGATGATCATGACGCCTTCTTTAATTGTCTCGATGACATGCTTAAACTTTTCTTCCACGTCGCCACCCCTTTTGCTTATATTATAAACATAGTGCAAGCGGGGATCATTGAACAACCTGTTTATGAATGGAAATTGCTATTGTAAATACCAACAGGTGTCCCGACTTGTCACTGTTCCTTTAATTCTGGATGTACACTTCAAAAATACAAAGTAATGGGGGATCAACTGTCAGTAAACGCCCAATTAAGTAAAAGCTTCGTTAGCGACACACCGCAAGTTTTTCAAAACGATGGCGATCACAAAGGCATCGCGCTGTACAGGAAGTACGAGAGCAAGCGAAGTGACAGGAGAAGGAAAGCTTGGACAGCCATCGGTAATACGAGATTCGAGGACGTCGCTGCCTAGCTTGCAACAGGACGCTTTTAATCTAGCTTTTGTGCCGCTTCTTATCAGCGGATCGCAGTCTTAGAACACCCACATCACCAGCACGACCTATATCCCGCGGGCCTAACGCCATTGATTGCAAGTTTCGCGCATCTTATGGTTGGGTGTCCCCGTTTATGCGTCGAAAAACGGGCGCTTACCCTTTTCTTTGTAATAATAGAAAGAACTGGAGATTGTTATGGTGCATTTTTCTCTTGTCACAAACGCTTCTGTTGATTATGATAATTGTGCAAAGATTTCCTAAACAGGGGTGAAACGGTTGGCGGATGAAGTTGAATTGATGATTGTGGACGATTTAATGGAGGCGATTGTTCAGGGGAAGTTTAAGAAAAATAAACGGCTTCCATCTGAAACGGAGCTTACGGATTATTATAAGGTACCCCGCATTAAAGTGAGAAATGCTTTCCTCAAATTGGAGGAGATGGGCTATATCTATTCCAAGCAAGGGAAAGGCCGTTTTTTGAAGGACAAGCACCAGCAAGTCGAACTGCATTTGACAGGGAGTACAAGCTTCACGGAAAAAATGTTGAATGCCGGTTTAACACTCGAAACGAAAAATATTAGTTGTGAAAAAATTGCTTATCATCCCCGAATATATAAGACTTTACAATTGTCCGAGGATGCCGAGGTATTTAAAATTTCCCGCCTCCGTTTGCTTGAAGGGAGACCCATTGCCTTGCATAGCTCTTACTTGGCCAAGTCCACTTTTCCACATATCGAACAGGAAGGAAAGGAACTGAAATCCATCTTTTCCTATTACCGGAAAATGGGTTTTACGGAATTTACGAGCGGTGAAAGCCTGTTAAGCATCTCTTTTCCTACAAGAGAAGAACGTACCATATTGGAATGTCCCGTGTTGGTGCCGCTTTTGATAGTGGAAAGCAATTGCATTGCGGTTCCGCAAGATAAAGTGTTGGAATACACAAAGATTATTTATCGCAGCGATTCCTTCAACTATTTTATCACTACAAAATAACATAAAGGTATCACTTTTCAATAAAAATACCGGATGAATCACAAGATGATTCGTCCGGTATTTTTATTGAGTGGAAAAACGCCCAAAGGCGGCTTTTTTCCGGCGACACCGCTCGAAATAGAGCGCAAGTAACTGGGAAGGTTTTTATTCGGATAGCGAGATGTTTTTTCATAAAGTCCTTGTCATAATCTGTCCGAAGGCTAGGCGATTATAACGCTCCGCAACTTTACGCTTTCTTTGTAAACTCTTTACACAGGCTAAATTGGCAACAAGTTAAGATGGGTTTGTAGGAGGTGGAGTCATGAATAGAAAAAGAAGAATGCACATTTTAATAGACGGCTCCCGTGATTTATCAAAAAAAATGGCTCGTCAAATAGAGGAAAGCCATTCTGTTGAAGTGTTGATGGAACCTCAGGAAGCATTGACGATGATCAAGATGAGAGAAACAGCCCAAAAGTCACTTTTCTACCTTGGAGAAGTGCTGGTGACAGAATGTAAAGTAAGCGTAAATCATCAAGTCGGGATGGGCATTGTGGTGGGCATAGAGCCGGATCTTGCCTATTATCTTGCGGTCATCGATGCGGCATTTGAGGCTCAATGCGGTGAAGTGGATGGGTGGTTGCCGTTGCTGGCTGCAGAAGAACAGCGGATTGCTGCTGAAAAGAACGTGAAAGCGTCGGCGATTCATAAAACAAAAGTGAGTTTTGAAACAATGGATGTTTAACAGGGGGTGGAGAGATGTCGATCGATATGGTTCATGATACGCAGAAAGTATTTCGCACGATCCTTCATTGCATGTCGAGACCTGGAACGATTGAAAGTTTGAAGGAGGTGACGGACCGCCTTACAACTGCGGTGGAAAGTCTTCCCGGAACTTTCGTAACGGCTTTAACAATACTCGATCGAGAAGCTTCTTTTGCGGTTGTTGGTTTAGATACGAAGAAGACTGAAGAACTGATGGTTGCTTACACGATGGCCGCCCAAGAAAAGATTTCCGAAGCCGATTATGTGTTTATCACAAAAGAAGCCGCGAAGGAGCAAATTGCTGATGTATTTCAGCAAGTGAAAATCGGAACGCTGGAGGACCCGCAACAGTCGGCAACGATTATTTTCGAGACAGAATTTAGCCAGGGAGGTAAATGGTCTTTGGCAGGGCCGGGCATTAAAACGACAAGAGAAGTCTCCATTCATGATGAGTGCGAGTGGCTTGAAGCGCGAAACAATTTAAACAAAGAGTTTCCGTTGGGAATAGACATGATTTTCGTAGATGAACTGTCGAATGTCATGTGTTTACCGAGGACGACAGTCATTAAGAGGTGTGAGGTGTAAAGGATGGCTTATGTAGCTGTAAAAGGCGGAACTGAAGCGATAGAAGAGTCGCTCAAGCGCTTGACATATGAACGGATTCGCTCGGAAGAAGCGATGGAAGTGAAGGCAATCATGGCCGGAATGCGAGGAATGATTGATCAGGTCATGTCGGAAAGCAGTCTGTATTCCGAATTGCTGGCTGCCCTGGCAATCAAGCAGGCTGAAGGAAATATGGAAGAGGCTGTTTTTCTGTTGCGCGCCCATCGCTCCACTTTGCCGAGAAATTACTATACACGAGTGATCGAGACGGAAAACATGTTTGTCGAAAGAAGGATTTCCGCCAGTTTCAAAGACATTCCCGGAGGCCAAATCTTGGGAGCCGCTTATGACTATACGCATCGGCTCATGGATTTTGATTTACTTTCAGAATCGAAGGAAACGATACAAGATTGGTTGAGTGCATACGAGAAGCAACACAGTTCACAATTGGAAAGCAATGGAACAGATTTACAGGCTTTGCCGAAAGTCGTGGATTATTTGCGCAAAGAAGGATTATTTTCTTCCTATGAAGAGGATGATACGGAGCCGCTTGATGTAACAAAGCGCAGCGTCCGATTTCCAACTACTCGCAGTGAACGCCTGCAAATGTTAACGAGGGGGCAAACAGGGGCTGTGACGTCCCTTGGATATGCGGCAATACGAGGGTATGGCGCGGTGCATCCGACGGTCGGCGAATTGCGTGTCGGAATGTTGCCTTTGAGCATCGCGGACCCAATCGACCCGACAAATGAAGAGGAAAACGATTATTATATCGGTCAAATAAAAGTAACGGAAGTAGAATCATTCATTCCAATTACATCTAAAAATGAACAAAATGAAGATGAAATTGAATTCGAAATCGGCTATGGCATTTGTTACGGCCAAAATGAAACAAAGGCGATCGCGATGAGCATATTGGATCAAGCGTTGGAGCATGGCAATAAAGATTATCCAACACATGATGAAGAATTTGTGCTTTTGCATATTGATTCAGTTGAATCAAGCGGATTTATCTCTCATTTAAAGCTCCCTCATTATGTCACCTTCCAATCAAAATTAGACAGTGTGAGGAAAATCAAAAAGGGAGATGAACAGCATGAAGAATAAACTTCACTTTGCTTTGCTTGATGAAGGATCAAAAAAAGAGATTCGCAGGACAATCCTGAAAGCAGTCGCCATTCCCGGTTATCAAGTTCCCTTTGCATCACGGGAAATGCCAATTGCGCGTGGCTGGGGCACTGGCGGATTACAAATCACTCTATCCATTATTGGCAAGGAAGATGTGCTGAAGGTCATTGACCAAGGAGCAGACGAATCAGTCAATGCCGTGAATATTAAAAAACTTGTGAATCGAACAACAGATGTCCAAACAACGACGGAAACGGAAGAGGCAACAATCATTCAATCAAGACACCGAATTCCCGAAGTGCCGCTGACAGAAAAGCAAGTGCTCGTTTTGCAAGTTCCCATTCCCGAGCCGCTTCGTTGGGTTGAACCAAGTGAACGGAAAACGAAGCAGTTACATGCGGAAAGAGAATACAGCGGTGCTTGGCTTATGCTGTTTGAACAGATTATGAAGTATGGAAAGACAGCCACAAACGCGGACCACCCGGTTCTTGTACACGACAGATACGTCATGGCGCCGAGCCCGATTCCCCGATATGATAATCCAAAGATGGATCAATCGGAATCACTGATATTGCTTGGAGCCGGCCGGGAAAAGAAAATTTATGCGGTACCGCCATATACGAAGGTAATCTCATTGGCGTTCGAAGATTATCCGATGGAAACAGAATCGTTTGCAGGCAAGCAATGCCATTTATGTCATTCGACTGATGTGTTCCTGGATGAGTTGGTCAACCCGGAGACGGACGAGACCTATTACCAATGCAACGATACAAGTTATTGCCTTGCGACTTTAAATAACAATGAAAAGAAAGCCGGGGTGGCGGTGCAAGATGCAAGATGAGCCTATTTTAAAAGTGGTGAACTTGAAAAAACAGTATGGTCCGGGCTGTCAATGGTGCAGCAACGGACATGAGTCCATTTTTGAGAAAAACCGTTGTCTCCGCTGCGGTACAGTTTATGCCTGTAATGATCTTTCCTTTGAATTATATCCTGGAGAAATTTTAGGGGTCGTTGGGGAAAGCGGAAGCGGGAAGTCCACCATGATGAAATGTCTGTATTTTGATGAAGAAGTGACATCGGGAGCGGCGTATATTGGCACATATGACGATGGTGAAACAAATGTCTTTCAACAATCATCACAACAAAAGCGCCATATCCGCAACACGATTCTGGGAATGGTCTATCAAAATCCGGTATTAGGCTTAAAAATGGACTTTTCCTCGATCGGCAATATAGCAGAGAAGATGATTGCCGCAGGAGACCGTCATGTAGAGAGGATGGAGAACCGGAGCAAAGAATTGCTCACACATGTTCATATTCCCCTTGCCCGCATAAAAGATGAGCCGAAAAAGTTTTCGGGCGGCATGCAGCAACGTGTGCAAATAGCAAAAGCATTATCAAATCAGCCGCCGATTTTATTGTTGGATGAAGTGACAACAGGATTGGATTTATCTGTTCAGGCAAGTGTTTTGGATTTGATCAAAACGATCCAACAGAAGTTTGGAATCAGCATGATTGTCGTTTCCCATGATTTGGCAGTGATACGCATGTTGGCAGACCGAACGATTGTAATGCTGGACGGAAAGATTATCGAACAGGGATTGACAGATCAAATTTTGGAAAATCCCCAGCATGCCTACACGCAGCAACTTGTATACTCGTTGATATAACGGAGGGATTTTGTGTATTTACTAACAAATGGCCAACTTGTTTTGGAGAATCAGATTTTGAGCGAGCATGCCGTAGTAATTGAAAATGATAGCATTGTTGATATTATCCCTGAACAGGATGCTGTGAAATACAAAGGTTATAAAATCTTGGATGCCAATGGCGGGTATATCTCACCAGGTTTCGTCGATATTCATTCCGACTATATCGAGGGGATCATCTCTCCGCGTCCAACGAGCATGATGGATTTTACGTTGGGGATTCGTGAAGCGGAGCGAATCTTGATCAGCCACGGGATTACAACGATGTTCCATTCACTATCCATTTACAAAGATGACAGCTTTGGAAAAAAACCGATACGTCATTCAGAAAACGTAAATCGGTTGATCAATGCTATTAACGAGACACATACGAGCAAGCATTTGATCCGCAACAGAATGCATGCAAGATTTGAAATTGACAATATTGAACAAGTAAACATATTTATCCAAAACATTCAGGAAGAAAAAGTTCATCTTATTTCGTTTATGGACCATACACCAGGGCAAGGACAGTTTCGCAATTTGGAAATTTACCGGGAAACACTAAAAGGTTACAACGATATTTCAGATGCTGAAATAGATGAAATCATTACCAACGGTATGAAGAAAAACAAAATTACGCTGGAACAGATGAGGGAAATAAGCAAAATCGCGTTGGATAAAAATATTGCCATTGCTTCCCATGATGACGATGAAATTGAAAAGCTGACTCTGGTCAAGAGTTATGGCACATCCATTAGTGAATTTCCGACAAGTCTTGAAGTGGCGAAAGCGGCAAAAGAAATGGGGTTGTGGACCATTGCGGGTGCACCAAATGTCATGCTGGGAGGTTCACATTCCGGTAATCTATGCGCTACAGAAGCTATTCGGGAAGATGTCATTGATATTTTGTGCAGTGACTATTATCCACCCGCGCTTTTGCACGCGCTCTTTAAATTAAGCGAGGAACATGACATGGCTTTACACAAGATGTTTCAGCTTGTCACTTTAAATCCTGCCAAAGCAGTCCGGATGGATGATCAAATCGGCTCTATTAAGAAAGGAAAAAAAGCGGATATCATCATTATCGAAAAAATGGATGATGGTTATCCAGTCATAACAGCCTCGTTTGTAGATGGAAAACTAATAACAAGGACGAATTATCGATGAATACAAAAGAAGTGAAATTGGGCTATGAACCGTTCATTCATGAGCATGTCACACTGAAAAATGTTCAGTTCGGCCAATATAACGAGATCGGCCCGTACAATTATTTTGAAAATGTGGCGTTGGGTGACTATTCTTATACAGGCCAATTTTGTTTCATCCAAAACACTGTCATCGGGAAGTTTTCCAACATTGCCGCGATGGTCCGGATTGGGCCGACAGATCATCCTTATGAGAGACCTTCGCTCCACCATTTTACTTACCGCAGAAGGATGTTTGGCTTTAGTGAAGAGGACGATGAAGAGTTTTTTGAGCAAAGAGTGAGCCGGAAAGCTTTAATTGGCCATGATACATGGATTGGACACGGCGCCATTATTCATCCGGAAGTCACGATTGGAAACGGAGCAGTGATTGGAAGCGGTGCGGTAGTCACAAAAGATGTCCCGCCATATGCCATCGCAGTCGGCGTACCCGCCAAAATCATTAAATATCGCTTTCCAAGTGAAGTCATCGACAAACTCCAAAGCATTCAATGGTGGAATTGGCCGTACGAGAAAATCAAAGAACAGGTGGATGATTTTCATCTGCATGTGGAACAGTTTATTAAAAAACATAGTGAGAGGTAAGATGGAATGTCTCAATTGCTTGAAGTGAAATCATTGTACAAATCCTTCACCATCCATCATCTTGCCAACAATATTCAGGCACTGAACGACATCAGTTTTACGTTGGATGAGGGAAAATTCATCGGAATCGTCGGCAAGAGCGGTAGCGGTAAGTCTACTATTTTAAAGTTGATTTATCGAACATATTTGCCGGAGCGCGGAGAAGTTATTTACAACTCCGAACGTTTTGGAAGCATTGATTTAATGAAAGCCAGCGAAAGAGAAATGATCTATTTACGCCAATATGAAATTGGTTATGTTTCGCAGTTTTTAAGTGTCATGCCGAGAACGACAGCCCGTGAAATTGTTGAACAATCCGTTCTGGAAATGGGTAAATCGCTTGATACGGCAAAAGTGACAGCAGAGGAAGCCCTTGCCCATTTCGATTTAGACCCGGAGCTGTGGGATAACTACCCTGTGACTTTTTCGGGAGGGGAGAAACTGCGGCTCAACATCGCCAGCGCCATTGTCAAAAAACCACGCCTGTTATTGTTGGATGAACCTACTGCCAGCTTGGATAATGACTCGAAGGTAAAGGTTCGGGAAGTCCTTGAAAAGCTAAAAAAAGAGGGAACGACACTAATTGGTATTTTTCATGACTTGGAGTTTATGGAAGGACTATGCGACAAAGTCTATGACTTTCACAAAGGAAAATGTGTGGAGGGAATAAAAGTATGAAGGCCGATTTGCATGTGCATTCCGACTTTTCCGATGGATCGAATACAGTGGAAGAAATAATGGAATTGGCTGCCGAAAGAGGCATTACACATATCAGTCTTACCGACCATGATACAGTTAGCGGAATTGAGCATGCCCAAAAGGTCGGTAAGCATCGGGGGATTACAGTGATCCCAGGGATTGAAATTTCTGCTTATGATTTTAAGAGAGAGCGCAAGGTGCATATATTGGGCTATGCCTTTTGTAAAAGCGCCCACCATATCCAAATGCTTTGTAACCCTCTTCTTCAGAGGCGGCATGCGAATTCTCTATGGCAAATTGAGCAGCTTCAAAAAAATGGGATAGACATAGAGGTTCAGGAAGTGATGAGGCGCGCGGCCGAAGGCGGAATCATTTATAAGCAGCATATTATGTCTTGTTTAACGGATGATCACTTTACAACCCCGGCATATCAACAGTTGTACAAACAGCTTTTCAAAGGCGAGGGCATATGTGCAAGGGATATCATCTACGTCGATGCAATTGATGCTGTTCAAGCGATTAAAAAAGATGGTGGCTATGCCGTTTTGGCTCATCCGGGCCAACTGGATTCATTTGACATGGTTGAAGAACTTGTACAGCATGGGCTGGATGGCATTGAAAGAAATCATTACGATCACTCCGAACAGGACAAGAGCAGAACAGAAGCCTATGCCAAGAAGTTTGATCTGTTCATGACGGGCGGAAGTGACTATCATGGCAGCTTTGGTGCTCCGATCCAACTCGGGGAATTTGATAGCCCTACAGAAGCAGTTTATTCAATTATCTAGATATTGTAAAAACTACTTAAGAAATATGTAAAACACCTCTTTAAGCCGGCGGGATATGTTTGAATAGTAAGTAAAAGAAGTCCATCTGTATCAGTGGGGTGAAATCATAACGAAAAAAGAAGCAAAAATACTCCAAACGAGTAATAAGAACTATTTTTTTAAAAGGAGACAGTGATGAAAAAATCATTCTTACCATTAGTAATGTTAATCGTCATTTCTGTATTTCTGGGAGCTTGTTCGAACACGAAGAAATCTGCTAGTTCAGAAGAAATTACAATGGTATGGTATCCAAATGAATCTGGAAATGATTTAAAAGCGGCTCGTGATGAGATTGGTAAAGTGATAGAAGAGGCAACAGGAAAAAAAGTAACCCATAAATTGACAACGGACTATGCGGTAGCCATTGAGACGATTGCCAATGGCAACGCCCAAATGGCATTTATGGGTGCACAAGGATATATCGAAGCAAAGAATAAAAGCGAAGACATTGAACCCGTTGTCGTGCCAAGTGGCGCATCGGGAACGTTGGAGGATGCGGTTTACCATAGCTGGCTGGCTGTCAGAGCTGAAGATGCCGAGAAGCACAAGGAGAACGGCGAATTTACTATAGATAAAATCGTTGATTCCAAATTCTCTTTCGTGTCCAATAGCTCAACATCTGGATTTAAAGTACCTTCCAACAGTATCGTTACTCATTTCTCTAAACAAGATCAATGGAAAGACTTGACTCCGGAAGATTTAATGGAGGGCGGAAAATTCTTTAAAGAAGTGCTATATGGCGATTCGCACCAGGGTTCAGCTGTAAATCTGTTAAGCAAACGCGCTGATGTCGCGGCGTTTTGTGATACATGTGTTGGAAATTATGTAGAAGTAGCGGACGGTGAAGAAAATACTGCAGGGTCAACTTATAAAGTAAGAGATGACGCCGCTGAGCCTTTTAATACATTGACTGGCGAGGAGTTTACTTTAATTAGCGTGACTCCGGTATTAAACGCGCCTTTCGTAGCCAATGCATCCACTTTAAGTGAAGAAGATTTCAAAAAGATCCAGGAAAGCCTCGCTTCGGATGAAGTGGCAAATAATGAAACAATCTTTGTTCCGGAGGATTCAGAACAAGCAGGGTTATTCAAGAAAACAGACAAGGAGCGTTTTGTAGTTACGGATGATGCCTGGTTTGATCCAATTCGTGAACTGGCAAAATAGCAGATACAGTTGCAAAGGAGCGTATTTCTCAAACTTCCATACGCTCTTTTGTTTGAGTAAAAACGAGTGAGGAGTAATATAGATGCCGCTTTTAGAAGTGAAAAATATCTCTAAACAGTATGAACAGGATAAAAAGGTGCTGGAGGAAGTCAACTTTAACATCGAAAGTGGAGAGTTTGTATCTATTATCGGGCCTTCAGGGGCCGGTAAATCGACATTGCTTCGCTGCCTCAATCGCTTGGTGGATATTTCAAACGGGAAAATTATTTTTCAGAATGTCGATGTCATGAATTTATCTAAACGAGACTTGCGTAAACATCGAACGCAAATTGGCATGATATTCCAGCATTATAATTTGGTGTCTCGTTTGACTGTCATCGAAAATGTACTACATGGCAGATTAGGATATAAGACCAATATTCAAGGCATTTTAAAGCGATATTCAGAGACGGAAAAAGAGGAAGCATTTACCCTGTTGGAAAAACTGGGCATGATGGAGCATGTGTACAAAAGATGCGATCAATTAAGTGGCGGGCAAAAGCAACGGGTCGGTATTGCCCGGGCATTGATACAGCATCCGCAAATACTGCTTTGTGACGAACCGATTGCCTCATTGGATCCGAATGCTTCCAAAGTAATTATGGATCATTTACAAAATATATCCCGAAGCATGAATATTACGTGTATCGTTAATTTACATCAGGTGGATGTGGCGAAACGGTATTCAGACCGCATTATCGGGTTAAACGGCGGCAAGATCGTATACGATGGTCCGGCAGAAGGGCTGACACCGGATATCATTCATAGTATTTACGGATCTGAGGCTGGCGACCTGATTATGGAATAGGGGGAAAACAATGAATATCGATGTGCTTAGAAAAAAGAATCGCCAATTAACGCTTCTCATACTCGTTCTTATTGGAATGACACTCCTATCAGCCAATATAACCAACTTTAAATTTATGCATAGCCTCTTATCTGTCTCTGAGGCTTTTAAATGGATTGCATCGAATCTTATGATAACGGGTGAATCGTTGCAAAAGCTGCCCTCCATCCTGGATAAGTTGCTGGAAACCATCATCTTATCCATCATTTCCACTACTACAGCAAGTGTCTTTGCCTTATTGCTTGCCATTCTGGGATCACAAGCAACGAGAGTGAATATGTTTTTTAGTACGTTAAGCCGCTTTATCGCCTCTGTATTTCGTAACGTACCGATTGTTGCTTGGGCCTTAATTTTATTGCTATCATTCGGACAAAATGCCCTTACCGGTTATTTTGCTTTGTTTTTAACAACATTGGGATTTTTAACACGTGCATTTACTGAAACGATTGATGAAACGAGCAACAGTTCCGTAGAAGCCCTTAAAGCAACAGGGGCTACTTATTTCCAAGTAGTGTACAATGCCGTAATCCCCGAATGCGCTCCACAAATCGTCAGTTGGATTTTGTTTATGATCGAAACGAATATTCGTAGCTCGACATTAATCGGAATTTTAACGGGAACAGGAATTGGTTTTTCCTTCGATTTATATTACAAGAGCATGGATTATAACATGGTAAGTCTGATTACCATGAGTATTGTCGTTGTTGTCATTGGAATAGAGCTAATCTCAAACTATGTAAGGAGGGTCATTTTATAATGATTACGGCCAAAAGCAGCCCGGCCTTGGAATTGAGGACAACCCATTCAGGTAAAATAAAGATCACGAACTGGAATAAATCAAAGATTGTCATGACAGCAACGTTTGTGAGCTTGGCGCTTCTAACCGTTTATGGGTTTTTTGCGCTTGATTATAAAGATATTCATTTTGCGCAGGCGACAATTGATACGCTAAACAATTTAAAACTGGTATTTCTGCAACCTTCCCTCAATAATTTTTCTTTGGGAGAGGCTTTATATCAAATAACCTTGACAGTCGGGCTGGGGTTTTTAGCTACAATAGCAGGTGCTGTACTATCTTTGTTTATTGCCTTATTTGCCGCCAGAAATCTCTCGCCAAAACCGATCGCCAATACAATCATTGTGATTGTGGCTTTTATCCGGGCTGTTCCTACAGTATTATGGGTACTTATTTTTGCGATTGCCGCGGGGCTGGGCAGCGAAGCAGCCGTCTTGGGCATGCTGTTCCATACCGTTGCCTTCTTGGTTAAGGCGTTCGCAGAGTCATTTGAGGAGCTGGATGACGGTGTTATTGAGGCTTTGCGTGCTTCCGGGGCAAGCTGGTGGCATGTTGTGACAAACGCTGTACTGCCTTCTGCGGCTACATCCCTGTTATCTTGGACATTCCTGCGGTTTGAGACAAACTTTACCGTAGCGGTTGCCATGGGAGCGGCGGCAGGTGCCGGAGGAATCGGTTTTGAATTGTTTATGGCGTCAAGCTTTTATTTTGACGTGCGGGAAGTCGGCTTTATTACGTACGCCATCCTTCTTGTCGCTGTACTGTTGGAATTGACGTCTACTCGATTAAAGAAGCGCTATTTAATGAAAGAAGCTGTTCGATGATCGCAGAGCATCTCTACACATGATAAGTGATGGTTGTGTGTGTGTTTTAATGATCGTATATACACTTCCAGCTGTCAAAATTCAATAACACGCTGAGAAGAAGTCAGCCTGCAATACTACACTCTTGCAGGTTATTGGCTGTCCTATTTGATAGCACTACGTTTTAAATGAAGGGGAGAAGTCTAAGGGCGGAAAAATGGCTATTAGATCTCCCCTTCTTTTGCTGATCCATTCGACTATTAATATGAAGAGATACGAAAGCAATAACCATTGCTCCGTGCAAACCAAGGTAATCTCATCAAGGGCGATTGGCCGTTCCGTCTCTGGATTGTTGCGGAAAATTGGAAAGGTATACATGAAATCGGATGGATGACTACTTGAAATCTCCACTGCTATCAGAGGGAATCCTAACGATTTGATTTTAACCGCTTGCTTGATTCCAGCGGCTTTTTGACAACAGGAATGGTAAACAAGAAAGTCCATGAGCTTGATGTTTCATCCATTCTGCGCGTTAGAAAAACAAACAATGGGTTTTTTACGAACACAGCGATTTTATGCGACTGGTTATTTTAAAAATAGGAGGTAAGGTTTATGACACCGTTTAACCGGGAATGAAACAATGAAAAAGCAGGACAAATAACTAAAAAATCAGAATAAAGGGTCGTGAAGGAGAAAAACCTCATCATATAAGAAAAAAAGAAAAATAAGAGAATGTGTCTAGTTATTTTCCACCTTCAAACAATTTACCAAAAAAAGGATAAATAAAGAGAGAATAGTAATGCTTCATAGAATGATTTTATTACTTTTGTTATATGTAAATGTTCATTGATAGGTACTTGTAAATGTATAAGCGTTTTTGATGGCGAATGAGGGCGCATTGACCTGCTGTACGGAAAGATGTTATTAACTATTATAGTAGGAAACTTTTTTTCTAACTTGATATTAAAGGAGTCACGAGGGAGAAAATGCTGGAATCGAAAAGAAAAGCGATTATATTTTTTTCTATATCCTTATTGCTGGCAATAACAGCAGGTATGCTCATATTAAAAAAAGTCCAAGCCCTAAATACAAATTTAGGAACAATGGTTCAAGTTGTGACTGCGAACCAAGACATTCCATCCAGAACTTTAATACGGCCTGAGGACATAACGTTTGAAGAGATTCCTCAAAAATATTTAAAAGATTACCATATTACTAACACCGAAAAATTGGTAAATAAAGTGTCTATGGTTCCTTTATCAAAGGGAGATATTATTACAGGCAATATGCTCAAACAAACTTCTTCCGTAGTTGAAGAGAATAACCGTCTCATTTCCGTCATGAGATCGGACAGAATTATTTTTGATGAACAGTTGGAAGCGTTGGATCGCGTTGATATTATTGTTTCCCATCGTTTCGATTCCAAAGAACAAACGACCTATTTTATGAAAGATGTAAAAGTTGCCCGCGTTTCGAAGGAAAAAAATAAATTTAAAGGTGTCCAGTTGGAAATTCCTACTGAACAGGCGCCACAACTGATACATATGCAAAATTATGCGGACAGCGTTCGAATCGTAAAGGCAAATGTGGGAAAGCCGGGGGAAGGTCGAGATAAGGCCAAAGCAGCGCCGGAACAGCCAGCACCGGAAACACCAGCGGCGGAGCAACCAACTCCAGAACAACCCGCGCCGGAGCAGCCAACTCCAGAAAAAAAGTAAAAACACCTGAAAGAAAATGGGGAAAAATAGCGAAAACGAAATAAAATGAGAGCAGAAGGCAAACCCAAAAGAAACAGCCTAATTCAATATCGCTGTTGACCGGCACGGAATGAAGAAAGCCGTGATTATAGTTGGAGGTAACCATGAATACGAGTAAAGCCATAGTAATAGTTGGTGAACAAAATGAACTTTACCAATCGATTGAACAAAGACTAGATTCGTACGAGCTGCAGTTAATCCATCCCAATCAAATTCAGTCTCAGTTTCAACAAGTCGGTCTGGCTATTTTAATAAAAAACGAATCAGCCTCACCGCTGGATATAATACCTCAATTGCTGGAAGTAAATCCACATATGGCGATTTTATACATCCACGACAGTCAAGACTTTCTTTTGCTTCGTGATGTTATCCGGCTGGGCGCAATTGACTATATTGTACTGCCGGATGAAATCCACGTGCTGGAAAATCGTATTCGGGAACTGAGCATAAGGGAAGAAACCATGGCGGAAACAGCTTCTACCAGCGGTTTCAAGAGAGGAACCGGGCAAATTTTCGCCTTTTACAGCGGAAAGGGCGGTTCTGGCAAGACATTTCTCAGCACCACTTTTGCCCAAACCTTAAAATTGGAATCTACAGCCCAGGTACTGCTTATAGATTTGAATTTACATTTTGGCGGGGCAGAGACTTTTCTGGGGATGGATAGCGAAAGGTCCATCATCGACTTAAAACCAGTCATAAAAGAAATTAACGAAAACCATATTCGAAATATCGCAGAAGGTGAACCTTCCTCCAAATTGGAGATGCTGATCAGTCCCCGTGATGCAGAATTGGCGGAAAGTGTTGACGGCGAATTTATCACCCGGCTCCTTCGAGCCTGCCGAAGAACATATGATTTCATTATTATTGATCTGCCGTCAACGATTGATGAATCGACATACGCGGCTCTCGTAGAGGCGGATCGCATCTATTATCCGATTACGATGGACACCCCATCTATCCGCCTATTAAAAAGCGTAGAAGATCTCTTTCAACGGCTCGGCATTGCAACCGAAGACCGTTTCGAGTTTGTCATCAATAAAAAAGGCAGAGAGAATGAATTGACAAAGAAAGATTTGGAGAGATTTGTCTCCTACCCTGTCGCCGCAGAAATTAGAAGAGATATCAAAGGTGTTCAGGCAGCAATCAACAAAGGGAATCCTATTCGCACCCAGCCAAAAGAGAAGAAGATGATTTTGGCGGCAAAAGATATACATAAATGGGTACATTCCATGCTTAAATAAAACAGTAGTTTCAAAGAGTGAGGATAACACTAGGAGGTGCCGTCATTGTCGCTCTTTCGGAAAAAATTCGATCCAGTCAAAATTGAAGAGCCTGTTGAGGATCACCTTCATTTGTCTAAATCCAATCCGTTTATTGATGAATTGGTAGAGCACTATAAATTGCGCCTGTTGGCAGAAACGAATCTGGAACATTTGATCAGCTTAAGCGAAGGGGAAAGAAGGCTGACGATCGAACGGCTGATCAACCAGTTTATGGCCGAAGAAAAAGTCATCATTCCCCGAAGCGATAAAGATATTCTGCTATCACGCATTATTGATGAAAGTGTCGGATTCGGACCTTTGGAGTCCTTATTAAACGACGAAAGCATCACAGAAATTCTTGTGAATGGCCCCAATGAAGTCTTTATAGAAAAAAAAGGAAGATTAGAGCGGTCAAATATCACATTTAAGGATGAAGCACATATTCGTCACATCGTTGACAGGGTGATCGCCCCCCTTGGGAGACGCCTTGACGAAAGTTCGCCAATGGTGGATGCACGCTTGCCGGACGGCAGCCGTGTCAATGCGGTTATCCCTCCCATCAGCTTGAACGGGACGCTCATTTCAATCAGGAAGTTCAGAAAAACCCCATTTGAAATGGAGGATTTGATTTCCTTTGATTCTTTAAATGAGGAAATGGCCCGCTTTATTGAAGCACTTGTAGAGGTGAAAATGAATGTGCTGATCTCCGGAGGAACGGGAAGCGGGAAAACAACACTCCTCAATGCGGTGGCAAAAGCCATTCCGGGTTATGAACGTGTTATCACCATAGAGGATTCAGCGGAACTTCGCCTGAACCGTTCAAGTGTGGTCGGCATGGAAGCCCGCCCTGCCAACGTAGAAGGAAAAGGGGAGGTCACCATCAGGCAATTGGTACGAAACGCCTTGCGGATGAGACCCGATCGTATCATTGTCGGTGAAGTCCGCGGAGCAGAGGCTTTCGATATGCTTCAGGCAATGAATACGGGACATGAAGGATCATTGACAACCGTGCACGCCAACACGCCGGCGGATGCCATACGCCGAGTGGAAGGGATGGTGGTGATGGCCGGGATGGATTTGCCGCCCCATATCGTCAGGGAATATATTGTCGGAGCTCTTGACTATATTTTTCAGGCAGAAAGATTAAGTGATGGAACGAGAAAAATTGTGAATATCGCGGAAGTTTATGTCGATGATCAAAATCGGATTAAAGTCCAGGATATTTTTCGTTTTAATAAAACCGGCATTGATTCTAAAGGAAAAGTAGAGGGGCATTTTACAGCAACAGGCGTCATCCCAAGATGCCTGGAACAAATGAACGTGCAAGGCATCCATATAGATCCTGCGGTTTTTGAAGCAAAAGGAGGAGCAGCCCATGAATCTAAGCATTCCTATTTTGTATAGCTTATCTGTTTTGCTCCTGTTGTTTTCCGGTTATTATTTCCTTGGTTATCGATCCCAAAAAAAAGAGTGGTACAAAAAAGTCCGCAGCTGGTTTCCCGAGGAACAAAGAAAAAGCTTTATCAGCGTATGGGGCGACCGCTACGATCAATCTAGAGGCGCGGAAAAGATCAGTGGCAAGCTCCAAAATGCGAATTTAAAAATTCTTCCTTCAGAATACATAGGAATCCACATCTTGGGCTTTCTTGTTTTCACGGTATTATTTTTAAACATTTTCAACATGCCTCCTATTGTAAGCATATTGATTGCCATAGGTTTGCTGATCGTTTCACATTATACATTATTTTATCTCAGAAAAAATAAATACGAAGAAAGATTCAATGAACAGCTTGGCGATGTTTGCAGAATGCTTGGAAACGCTGCCCGCTCCGGCCTGACGATCAGCCAAGGAATTGACTTGGTAGCGAAGGAAATTCCGGAACCGGCGGGAACAGAGTTTAAACGGATATCCCATGAATTGAAGCTTGGGGTATCACTGGAAAGTGCTTTAAAATCAACACAAAAAAAGAATAAATCAAGAGACTTTCAATTGTTTATTGCGACGTTGCTCATTCAAAAGAAAACAGGCGGAAACTTGGCTTTGACGCTGGAAACGATGGCCAATACGCTGGAGGAAAGAAAAGTTCTCACCCAGGTGATCAAGACGATGACATCGGAGCAAAAGTATATTTCCTATATTGTCCCGGCATTGCCGATCTTTCTTTTGCTCGTGATGAATAACATCATCGAAGGTTTTATTGAACCGCTATGGACAGCCCCGGGCTTGGTCATTTTGACTTTGTTTTTACTGGGAATTGCCCTTTCTTTTTTCCTGATCCGCAAAATTACAAATATTAGGGTGTAACACATGGATGCATTAATCATTTTATGCGTAATCCTTTTCTGGCTGACAATCATACTGACAATGAGCCATTTATCCGCTTATATCAAACAAAAACGTCTGCTGATTGACCACGTTTCCGAGGTCACCCATACAGATGCGTTTAGCAAGAAAAAGATGAAAAAAAGCAGTCGGGCAACCATCGTCCAGAAAGTATTAAGATATGCAGATGAATTTTCCGATCTGGGAGAAAGGATCAATTTTTTCAGTGAAAATGAAGATGTTGCCGTTTGGCTGAAAAAATCCGGGAATGTATATCAGTTGTCCGTTCAACAATTTCAAGGGATAAAAATATTCCTGATGGTGGTTGGCTTTTTTGTGGGAGTGCTATCTTTCATTATCGGGCTTCCTTTTTCCCAATATGGCTTGATCTTTCTTCCGCTTGCCGGCTACTTCACACCGATTATCATCGTGCGGACACAAGCGAAGCAAAGACAGGAAGCCCTGCGGCTTGATTTGCCGGATTTTCTCGATACGATCAGCACAAGTCTCCAGGCAGGAGTCAGTTTAGACCAAGCATTAAAGGAGGTGATTCGCTTCTTTGACGGACCTCTGAGGGAAGAATTTTCCCGTTTCCTTTATGAAATTAATTTAGGGGTGCCGCGCGATACAGCTTATCGGAATTTATTGGAAAGAAATGACAATCGGGAATTTCAAGGCCTCATTAAAGGTTTGATTCAAGGAGAAAGATTAGGTGTGCCAATAGCGACAACATTTAAAATCCAGGCGGAAGCCCTGCGTCAAATCCGTGAGGAGCAAATCAAGGAATTGGCGGCAAAAGCCTCGCCGAAAGTCACAATGGTGACCACTTTTGTAGTGGCGCCAGTATCCATTTTAATGATTGCCGGGTTGATGGTCTTGAACTTGATTTTTGGAGACAATAGCATTTTTAATTTATTAAATTAATAGTAGGAGAGATCAATATGAAAAAATTAACTGCATTATATGTAAAAAGCGTCAACAAAATGAATGGGTTCGTTAAAAATGAAAGAGGCTCGCAGACCCTTGAGTGGATTGGTATTGCGGCAGTTGTCGTCATCGCTGTCGGTGTTATTTCAACAGCTTTTTCGGGCGGGGATTTTGGTAACACGGTAAAGGATAAATTTGTAGAGTTTATTGATAAAATTGGATAAAAATTCAGATCGAGGGAGGTAACACAATGAAAAAATACGCATTCAGTTTGCTTTTTACCTTCCTTGTTCTTGCCGGCTGCAATGCCCAACAAGATGTGGACTCCAACAAGGATGATGTCAAGAAAGAACCAGTCCAAGAGGAAGCAAAAGATAAAGGATCTGAAAGAGAAAAAGATGGCAAACAAGCGGATAATGAAGAACAGCAGGAATCTTTTTTCTCCGACTTACAAGAAATACCGAAAAATGCAAACGATCTGATTAACCAGCCGGCAGGTCCGTTCGGAGACCGGGTTTTGGACTTGAATGAGGACAAGGAGAAAATCATCGAGGCCATAAAAGATATGCCTGCCTTGCCTAAAGAGGCGACGGAAGAGAATTATGACAAGTATTTTCGTTATGTATATGGCCAAGTGGCCAGCGACTTTCCTGATCCGCAAGATATAATGAGCAAGTGGGAATTTGCGATGTCCGGCAATCCTGATCTTCCAGATGAAAAATATCAATTCAAAGAAAACTATAATATTGAAGTCATTCTTGATTCGAGCGGCAGCATGGCAAATGTCATCAATGGAAAAACGATGATGGACCTTGCCAAAGAGACGATTACGGATTTTCTTTCAAGTGCTCCGGCAGAGGCGAATGTATCCTTGCGTGTGTATGGTCATAAAGGGAGCGGTTCAGATGGGGACAAGAAAATGTCTTGTTCCAGTATTGAGCAACTATATGGTTATGAAACCTATAATGAATCAACGTTTCAAGAAGCCTTGAAAACTCTTAAACCGAGCGGATGGACACCGATCTCAGGTGCTTTGAAGCAGGCGAGGGAAGCGATGGAAGCTTTTGATCCGAAAACAACTACCAACTTAATTTATTTGGTGAGTGATGGGGTTGAAACTTGCGACGGGGACCCCGTACAAGAGGCCAAGGCATTAAGCGATTCCGGTATTTCCCCCATTATCAATATTATCGGGTTTAATGTGGACTCGGACGCCCAGAAGCAGTTGAAAGAGATGGCAAGAATTGCTGACGGCACTTACACAACTGTCAACAATGGGGAGGAATTACAGGAAGAATTCAAACGTGCTGATGAAGTTTTGGAAAGATGGGAAGAGTGGAAGAAAGATTCCATTAGGGATGTTGACCATCAAAGAGTGGAACAGAGTTTTGAGATTATCGGGTTTTCTAATAATTGGGGAAGCAAAACGAGACAGCAGTTTCTGAATCTCAATAAGGTTCTAACAATCATGAAAGATGAAGGAAAGATCGATGTTCATCAGAAAGATGAATTAAGAAATAGAAATAAAGAGGTAGACGCACTGGCGAATCAGATACAGGATGAGATCAGAGATGAGTTGGACCAATTAAATGTGGAGAAAGCGGAAGAAATTAAAAAGCAAATAAATAAAAAATACCAATCGAATACAACCACTGAATAGACAGCCTTGGGTAATAAAGAGAGGAATCAAATATGAGGAACCCGAAAATATTAAATAGAACTGCTGCACTGATCGCGCTGTTTTTCATTTTGTTTCAATCGTTTGCGCTGCCAGTTGCAGCAGTCGCTCCTTGGACTGGCGATCCTTGGAAGGGTGACACTTGGGAAGGCGATACCTGGGAAGGTGATTCTTGGGAAGGTGATTCTTGGGAGGGTGACACCTGGGAAGGCGACACTTGGGAAGGCGACACCTGGGAAGGTGATTCCTGGGAAGGTGACACCTGGGAAGGAAAGTCTTGGAACCAGGGACCCGGAGAAGGAGTCAGCGACTGGAACGGATCAGAATTTAACGGGAATCCGTGGAATGCCCCTGGCTATAACGGGAATCCGTGGAATGCGCCCGGCTATAACGGGAATCCGTGGAATGCGCCCGGCTATAACGGGAATCCGTGGAATGCCCCCGGCTATAACGGGAACCCGTGGAATGCCCCTGGCTATAACGGGAACCCGTGGAATGCGCCCGGCTATAACGGGAATCCGTGGAATGCTCCCGGCTATAACGGGAACCCATGGAATACCCCCGGCTATAATGGATCCCCGTGGAACGCTCCTGGAAATTCCGGTGGAGGAGCCTCAACCAACAGTCCCACTGCTTACGATGTAACCAAATATATAGCCAACGATGTCGTGGGCGGTCAAGTTAGTATGATAGGATCCTATACGAGTGGCGGAAGCGGTGGTTTTGGCGCTGCCGGCGGTTATATGACCGGGATGCTATTAAATGGCGTAAAAATGGGCATGGGGGAGAGGACCCCGTGGTACGTAAACGCCGCTTCTGATGCCAAAGATTTTTATGATAAAGGGAAAGGCGTCTACGACGCGGGTAGTACACTTCACCAACTTCGCACGGGTGGAAGTTTTGGCTCGACAGTTGCAAGAGGGGCATCCACCACCGCCCCTGCGATAGGAGCTGTTTCTAAACTGTCAGCAGTGGGCGCGGGAATCAGCGCCGGATTCTCTGCCGTTGACACAGCAATAAATACAAAGAAGGCAATTGATGTATGGAATAGCAATGCCAGTGGTGCCGAAAAAACAGCCGCCACTGCAGATGCTACGGCAAGTTTTGGGGAAACGCTTTTTAATGCCGGTATGGTATCATCCGCCATTCCGGGCGGCCAAGCCGTCGGTGCCGGTTTAATGGTTGCCGGTGGAGTTGTTTGGGGAGCATCCAAAGTAACGAAATTCTTTGCGGATGGCACTGCCAAAAAGGCATGGAACAAGACCAAAGACGTTGCCAAGAATACTTGGAACAAGTTCAAAGGCTTGTTTGGCAAATAATGATTGCGTGTTGTAGGGACAGCCTTGTCTGACGCTAAACATTCATCCATATTTGTTTATGAGTGCCAATCATTTACGTTTTCAGATGAGAAGGTTGGGATACAGATGGAGCATAAAAAGTTAATGAAGGAAGCCGCACGCTATAAAAAATGGTTTGAAGGTTATACCTTAAACCCTTTTGCTTATGACATAAACGGCAGAAAATATCATTATGTTCTTTATCATGGAAACAAGACGAGTGACTTTAAAGGGTACGCCATCATATCACTTGATGGCGGCCCCAAAAGTGAGTACAGGGAGGCCATTTTTCCGCTCAAAATGATGTCGGCTGCTTCCGCCAATATTTTTGAGGTAGTCGGTCCGCGAAGCAAAGTGTTGCCCGAATACTTTAAAGGTGTTATTGACACAGTAGAAACCTATTTTTCAGATGACCCCACAATGCGGGAAGGAAATCAGCTTCTTAAGGAAATAATGGACCTGCAAGTCCGCTTCAACAGTATTTATCATGAATATGAGAGTTACTATGATCATCATATATTAGTGAAAAGAGAGATTACGGATCAGGATATTGATGACACGTTCACTGTTTTAGCAAAACTCGATCTCCTGCAATTCAAACAGGGGCTTATGCTGGAAAAACTGGACAATCAATTTTCGGATTTCTTTCAAAAGATCATGAAAGAAAGAAAAGTACTGTCTAATCAAAGCCGACAATTTATAAAAGGGATGCAGTCCAGCAAAGATAGCTTAGAACAAGGGTTGGCGGGGTTCACTTATGAGCGGGATATAATGCATCTTCCGGAAGCAGAGCAAATCGAGAAAAAGAAAGAATACATGATAAAAGCCGCTGAAAAATTCATACAAGACAGGGAAAAACACTTGAGAGGGCCCGCCGCCTTATAGTCGACACCTTACAGAAGAAGTTTTATCATGAATAAGCTGATTTCGTAAACAGTGAGGAACAAGATTTTACCCCGCATGTAAGGTGCCATATACACCACATCAAGACCTGAGTTGATACAAAAGGTCTAAGTGGGGAGAAAAAAAGCACCTAAATGGCCGATTCGTTCAACTAACATTCAGAAGGAGAGGGAAGAAAACTCCTACTGAATGAAGTTTCACTTTATAAGATGAAAAAGAAAACACAAACAAGAATTCAAGAAACAGGGCAATATAACAAGTGGATTTTCGGGACAATAGCCGAAACTTCATTTGAGTGGTGAAAGAGAAATTTGATAAAACAGTGAGCGTAATGATTACATATTGTAGCAACAGCCTAGCCTGATACTAAACATTTATCCATCATTTGTTGATGAGTGCCAGCCATTCATGCTTTGAGATGAGAGGGTTGGGATATAGATGGAACATAACAAGTTAATGAAGGAAGCCGCACGCTATAAAAAATGGTTTGAACGTTATAGCTTAAACCCTTTTGCTTATGACATAAACGGAAGAAAGTATCATTACGTTATTTATCATGGAAGCAAGACGAGTGACTTTAAAGGGTACGCCATCATATCACTTGATGGCGGCCCCAAAAGTGAGTACAGGGAGGCCATTTTCCCACTCAAATTGATGTCTGCTGCTGGCCACAATATTTTTAATTTGGCCGGCCCGCGAAGCAAAGTGTTGCCCGAGTACTTTAAAGGTGTTATTGACGCAGTAGAAACCCATTTTTCAAATGACCCAACAATGCGGGAAGGAAATCAACTATTTAAAGAATTAATGAATCTGCAAGTCCGTTTCAACAACTTGTTCCATGAATATAAGAATTACTATGACAATGACTTGTTGGTAAAAAAAGAGATTATTGATCACGATATTGACTACACGCTTACTGTTGCAGCAAAACTCGACCTTTTTCAATTCAAACAAGGGCTTATACTGGAAAAAATGGACAATCATTTTTCGGAGTTCTTCCAAAAGGTCATGAAAGAAAAAAAAGTATTTTCTACTGAAAGCCGACAATTTATAAAAGGGATGCAGTCCAGCAAAGATAGCTTTGAGCAGGGGATGGCCGAGTTCACATATGAGCGGGATATAATGCATCTTTCGGAAGAAGAGCAAATCGAGCTAAAGAAAGAACACATGATAAAAACCGCTGAAAAATTAATACAAGACAGGGAAAAGCAGTTGCGAGGACCCGCGGCCTTATAGTCGACACCTTCCAGAAGAAGTCTTATCATGAATAAGCTGATTTCGTTAGTGTGAACAGTGAGGAACATTGTTGATGAGTGCCAGCCATTCATGCTTTGAGATGAGAGGGTTGGGATATAGATGGAGCATAAAAAGTTAATGAAGGAAGCGGCACGCTATAAAAAATGGTTTGAACGTTATAGCTTAAACCCTTTTGCTTATGACATAAACGGAAGAAAGTATCATTACGTTATTTATCATGGAAACAAGACGAGTGATTTTAAAGGGCACGCCATCATATCACTTGATGGCGGCCCAAAAAGCGAGTACAGGGAGGCTGTTTTTCCGCTCAAATTGATGTCTCTTGCTGCCCACAATGTTTTTGAGGTAGTCGGCCCGCGAAGCAAAGTGTTGCCCGAGTACTTTAAAGGTATTATTGACGCAGTAGAAACCCATTTTGCAGATGACCCCACAATGCGGGAAGGAAATCAGCTTTTTAAAGAATCTATGGACCTGCAAGTCCGTTTCAAAGGTAGTTATGATGAATATGAGAGTTACTATGATCATCATATATTAGTGAAAAGACAGATTACGGATCAGGATATTGACTACACACTCACTGTTTTAGCAAAACTCGATCTCCTGCAATTCAGACAAGGGCTTATACTGGAAAAACTGGACAATCAATTTTCGGAGTTCTTCCAAAAAATCATGAAAGAAAAAAAAGTATTTTCTACCGAAAGCCGACAATTTATAAAAGGGATGCAGTCCAGCAAAGATAGCTTTGAGCAGGGGATGGCCGAGTTCACATATGAGCGGGATATAATGCATCTTTCGGAAGAAGAGCAAATCGAGATAAAAAAAGAACGCATTATAAAGAACGCTGAAAAATTAATACAAGACAGGGAAAAGCTGTTGAGAGGTCCGGCGGCTTTATGAATGAATCCTGGAGAGTAAGGAGTTTTATATCATGAATAAGCCAATACCATATGCTTTTTCATTATTTGTCGGCAAGTATGAAAAATTTTTGTTGATTGCTTTTTTAGTGCAGGTTCCGATATTGCTCCTGCATTCATTTACAACCAATTACGTTCATGCAGTGACACCGACAAACGGTTCCATTTTTTCAGTTGCGGATATTTACTATGCCTACATTACAATGCTTCTATTAATCTATGCGATGGTTCCTTTTATCAAGTATACAGTTAATGAATATGAAGGAAGAGAGAATCCATTAAAAAATGCTTTCTATACATTTGCGGCACAGGGCTTCCATATCTTTCTGTTTTCGGCTGTTATTTCACTACTGACAGTATTGGGTTTTATTCTTTTTATTATTCCCGGGTTCGTCATATTGGCGGCATTTATTTCGGCTCCCATTATCGCAATCATGGATGGAAAGTCTGTATGGAAAAGCACGAAGGAAAGCTTTCAAATTTTCAAGAAGCATTCTTGGAAAATCATTTTGTTTATTTTCCTGATTAGCATATTGGAGTTTATCATAGGGATCGTATTAAATTTTCTTCTCTTATCAATAACGGATTCTTACGCCGCGGTCGTCATTACGCAAATCTTTTTAAATACGATCTTTTTTCCGGTGTTTGTCGTTATTTTAACCAGCTTGGTCATCAAATGGCGTGAAGGATTAAACTCTCTTGAAGTCAAAAATGAGGCGGTCATTTAAATGGAGGGGCTCACACATGATGAAGTGGATAAAAAAGTTAAAAGATGAGAAAGGCTCTGCCACCATAGAGTTTTTGGGAATCATGCCTTTTATGTTGCTTATTGCGGTCATTATATGGCAATTGGTTGTGACCATCCACGGCGTTGTGCTCATCCAATCTGCGGCGAATGAGGCGGGAAAGGTTTATTCCATTACGAAAGATAAAAGTGAAGCGGCTTCGGCGGCTCAGGATATTATTTCGACGGGCAGCGGTTATCTTACATTTCAAAGCGCGCCGATAAGTGGAGATCAGAATTATACGGCAGAGGTCAACGCGAAAATTCGGTTTGTGTTTCTTCCCAAAAAATATTTTGGTACAACCTCCTATCCTTTCTCTTCCACCGCAAAAGGCAGGGTTATTGAATGAAACAAATATGGAGCAAAAGGTTGAACAATGAACGAGGCAATGCGGCCATATTCATGATCGGCATTTTATCGGTTATGATGATCATGTTTGTTTTTGTGTTAAATTTATCCAAGGTATTGGCCGTAAAGGAGCAGGCAAACACGACTGCCCAACAGGCGAGCCTGGCGGCGACTGCCGTTTTATATGAACAAATTTGGGATTCAATTGATGCCTATGAAGATGACTTGAACAAAAAGCTGCTTGAGGGTTTAGATCCTGAATCGGAGACGACCATCAGTGAATTGTATCCAAAAACGATTGCCGAAAGAGTAGATGAAGAGACTGTAAAAATCCAATCAGCCAAACCCGAACTCAGTCAAAACGAAGCAAGAAGAAAAGCGATGAATCAAGTGATTTCAGATGAAATTAAGAATGGAAAATGGGGAGATATGTTACGGGATCAATTAGATGATGATTTGCGTTTTCACATTATACCCGCTATGAAAGCCGCGGCAAAAGATACAATCCATGAAAATAACGGAAATACGAGCGAAGCGGAAATTCGCATTTTTGAAAAAGAAAGAATCTATGTAAAAGCATCGAACAATGTGGAATCCACAGCTTATGGCGACTACCTCAAAGGAATCAAAAAGAAATTATTCCAAGAGTCAGCCGGACCCAAGATTGATTTTGTCAAGTTTTTATCGATTCGAGGAACCCATTCCCTGGATGAATAAAATGGAAAGTGGGTATGCGTGACATGACAAAGGAAAAGAAGTGGCGCAGAATATATCTGTTTATCATGATTTTTGTATACGGAATTTATACTCCTGTTACCGTCATCGAGTGGGTTGCAGGAGACGGTAAATTCCCGCTTACGGTAATCATTGCATGCCTGGCAATACCTTTCATAAGAAAGAATCATCTAATGAAGCTCAGAGAATAGTCGATCGTTTACCGAGCAGAGATAAATTTTCAAAAGTAATACAAAGCAGAAGGAGAAAATGACTTGGTTCTTTCTGCTTTTTTTACATGTTGGATCGTAAACAGGTCAGAAGTTCCATTTGGAAATGCAATGAAAATCAATGGCGGATGGTGTTTCATCAGGGAACTCTTCTTGCACAAAGATGATCACAGAGCTGTGCTTTTTTGGGGAAAAATTCAAATGAAGGAAAAGGAAATACTCTTTCACTTAGTAGGGGCCTATCGAGCCAAAAGAAATACTCTCCAAATGAGTAGCTATACGATCGAGGAAAAGAAAATACGGTCCAATTTGGAAATTGTGCTTTTTACAACATGAATCATTCTCATTTACATATACCCAGATAGGGTATATAATGTCGAAGAAAGGAGCTGGAATAGGAATGAAACAATTCCATGTAGGAATCTTGATCTTCGACGATGTTGATGCCATGGACTTCGTTGGTCCATATGAAGTTTTTAATTTATCTACCAATAAAGAAAGTGATGTACCCAAGTTATTTTTAAATCAATTGCCCCTAAAGGAAAAGCCGTTCCTTGTAAATACTGTTTCGGTAGATGGCGAGCCAATAACGGTTCATAATGGCTTAAAAGTGCAGCCTGATTTCAGTTTTGATACAGCGCCCGGCTTTGATGTGATTGTTGTCCCGGGAGGGCCATATCGTGGCATCAAAAATGTATCTGGCCATGCAAGCATTATCGACTGGATCACGCAACAGTCAAAAAAGAGTTTGATTGTTTCTGTATGTACCGGGGCTTTTCTTTTAGCGAAGGCAGGATTGTTGAATGGAAAAAAAGCCACAACGAATCAAGCGGCGTTACATCTCTTGCAAAAGTCTTATCCTGAAATCGAGGTCATTCGAGACGTCAAATACATAGATCAAGGAGACATCGTGACATCGGCCGGCATATCATCCGGGATTGACATGTCCCTTTACATAGTTGAAAGACTTCTCGACGAAGAAGCGGCTATTCGAACGGCAAACACGATTGAATATCATTAGGAATATCTGAATATGCGGCTTTGTTGAACGAGAATGGCTTGAAGGATTGTGGAAAGTCACAAATACTATGATTATAAAACTATTAATTGGTTTGTATTTCCCAAGTTCGGATCGTATCAGTATCCCGTGCTGTCTTTAAAGACTGCATGGGTGCTTTCTCCTTCTGCATTTGGCTTCCGCACGCCCTGTCCTTTCTCCCCCTGCATGTGGCTTGCGCACGCGTCCCTGTCCTTTCGTTTTTTTTCTTGCGTATTCACTTCCCGTATTTACCTCCCCGTGCTCAAAACATATTTAAGCGACGCTTTTTCCGGTAAGTTTGATGATTGCCTGTCCCCCAATGTATTGCTACAACTGTAGCAGTTTTGAACACTTCACTCGCTTTTTCATCCTCATTTTGTTTATTAATGTCTTATTCTTTAAAAACATCAAAAGTTTTTGCGCCATTTGCTATATGAAGAGATATACATTTGCCCTCATTTGTGAGTTTGGCGAGCTATCTATAATGGTCCTTAAAGCAGATGGCGAGCGCATTGTTAATCCGACTGCGGTCACACATGATGCGAGGCCACTAATAACTGGAAGCCGCCGCATGCTCGTATTTTCGTGAGGGATACAGTAAAAAAGATAAACGTAATATCCGAAGCGGAGGTCTCCTGATCGGAGAGGCAAGGGTAATAGGGAATATGCTGTCCGGACTGCGCATAACTACGCCCCGTCACTCTTTGGTATCCCATCCTTGATCACCAAAATAAAAGAACGGCATTATTTATTTAAATATCTCGCACAAGATTAAAACAAAGCTTGCATGGTTTTGTCGAATATGGGTGATGATCTTTTCAAATGTCTCTTAAACAGATGAGTTGATGGCCTCCATAAATATCGCACAGTTTTTTTAAAAATTGGCTTAAATGATAGTTGAAAATGACGTTACGTCATCTTGTATACTGATGTTAAACACTCTATGTGAGGTGAAGTTTTCATTGCTATCCATTAAAGAAGTAAAAAAGCGGACCGGGGTGACAGTGAGGACGCTGCGTTATTATGATCAAATCGGATTGCTTCTTCCGGCGGGCAAGACGGAAGGAGGACATAGGTTATATGGAGAAAGAGAACTGATAAAACTGCAAGAAATTCAATTTTTAAAGTCGCTGGGCTTCAGTCTTGGCGAGATTAAAGAGATGCTTTCGAATGAACGGAATTGGACTGAGTGTTTGCAAGATCAGTTGACTTTTGTTTCCAATGAAAAGAAGAAATTGGAACAAATGGAAATGACCTTGCAAGGATTATTAAACGAAATAGCGATAGATGGTGAAGTGGATCTATTGAAAGTTCAGCACTTAATTAAGCTATATACAAAGGACCCTAACAGCAGAGACATATACAGGAAACAGGTATTTAATGAATCAGAAATGGAGCTATTGAGACAGCTGCCCAACATCAATCGAACCGATCCTGATACATTGGAGTGGATTTCCTTGCTAGCGCAATTGAAGAAACATATGGACAAGGGGCCGGAAGCACCACAAATCCAAAAAATTATCAGACGCGTATTTGAAAAGTCGGAAGAAGCTTTTGGGAATAACGACGAATTTCTGGAAAAGGTCTGGCAAGTCCGGAAGTCTCCGGAAGCATCGGAAAAGGCCGGATTTTATCCGATTGAACCGGAAGTGCTGGATTTTTTTGAAGCGGCTTCCGATATTTATTTGAGTAAAAAAGGAGATTTGTGATGAGTACGGCCTTATTGCTTTCAGTAGGGGCATTGGCGCTGTTGGATACACTAAGCCCGACGATTTTGGGAGTGACCGTCTATATGCTCCTTTCGGAGAGAAGTAAAGTCGCGGGCAGGCTGATGGTCTATTTGGGTACTGTTGCGTGTTTCTACTTTGTGGCCGGGCTCATTCTCATGTTGGGATTAGATACTATAACCAGGGCTATTTCCAATATAACCGACAACATGATAGTAAGCAGAGGTATGTTCATCATTGGACTGGCTCTATTGATTGGCAGTTTCTTTGTGCCAACAAAAAAAACTGCTCCTAAAGTGCGGAAGCCGAAGAGTGCAAGCATGCTGGCGATGGTGGCGCTCGGATTCACAACGGGAGTGGTGGAAGTCGGGACGGCGTTGCCTTATTTTGCGGCTATAGGCATTATGACGGCTGCACATTTACATCCGGTGGAGTGGCTCCCCATGCTGGCGGGCTATAATGTGATCATGGTTCTTCCAGGGATTCTGTTGCTGGCGGCACATTGCTTGTTTAAAGGGTGGCTGCAAGGACCATTGGAAAGAATCAGATTATATATCGAAAAAAACTCGGGGTCCGCTCTTTCATGGATGATGACGATCGCCGGCTTGATTTTATTATTGAATTCGTAGTTTTTTGGTGTGTAATAGGGAGGCGAGCAAATTGAAAAAGAAGATGTGTATCTGTTTGGTTTTATCGGTTTTGCTTTTGGCTGGCTGCGCGACTGGTGGCGGAAATAAAAAGGAAACGGCCGATCTTAATAAAATCGAAGCAATCTATATTGATCATGGCAGTACGAACGTTCATATCAATAGTGTGAATCAATCTCAGTTAGAGGCATCTCATTCAAAATTAATCATGGATAAAAGAAAAAAAGAAATCTCTATCAAATTGGAGAAAAGCTTCTTTAATATTGGTCCAAAAATGAACTTTAATAAAAATCTTCACGTGAACATTCCAAAGGATTATAAAGGAAAAATCTTCATCAACGGAGGTTCGGGCAATATCACATCGGAAGAATTAGAAACGGAACATATCGAAGCGACTACAAAGAGCGGCAACATCTCCCTTGAATTTGCCGATTTTCACAGTGATGTTTTTGCCCAAACGGCTAGCGGCAATGTAAATCTTTTATTACATGAAAAGGAGGAACCCGATATCCAGTTAACAACGAAGACGGCTAGTGGCCAGCAAATCATTTCTGTTCCGCTTTTCATTAAACATGGAGATAAAAAAAGAATCGAGGGCAAAGGGGGAAAAGGCTTGTATCAGGTTGATATTGAGACCGCTTCAGGAAACATTACCGTACAGTAAAGCACCAGGCGGCGTAAAAACAGAAGTTTTTAAATGGAAAGGAAGAAACGGTTGGCACGGATACAAATGGAGATGGTTTGTTCTTGTATCGAAGTTGAGGCATTAGCCGCTCTTTTGAATATCATATCAAGAACTTGAACAAAAGGGCGGGAATGAATGTGGAAAGCACCTATCTTAATTGTCTGGCTTTTTTCGGAGTGGGAGGCGCCCACCCAGGCGGTCTGCAATTGACAAAAAACATCTTATCCAGGGAAAAAATCGGTAGCACTACAAAAATCCTTGATGTGGGCTGTGGAACAGGGCAAACTTCTGCCTATATTGCAAAAAAGTACGGCTGTCACGTAACAGCCCTTGATTGTCATACAATTATGATCGAAAAGGCAAAAAAGAGATTTCGCTCGCTGCAGCTTCCGGTCGTTACTTGTTACGGAAGTGCCGAACACCTGCCTTTTGAAGACGAATCATTTGATATGATTTTGTCCGAATCGGTTACTGCGTTTACAGATGTCTCCAAGTCCATACCAGAATACAAACGGGTGTTAAAGCCAAATGGCATATTGCTGGCTATTGAAATGACACTGGAAAATTTGATTACCGAAGCTGAATTAGCCCAGATTCTTCACTTTTATGGGGTGAGGCAACTACTGAGCGAGGCAGAATGGCGTGCCCATTTTCAAAAAGCCGGTTTCCGACAAGTTCTTTCAGAAAATTTCAAGTTGCATCCAGACGCACAGAATATGTGCCATGCCTTGGATTTCTCACTTTCAAAAAATATAGATCCCTCCTATTTTCACACACTCCACCAGCACCAATATTTATCCATGATCTATAAGGATAGATTAGGATGCCGCATATATAGATGCCAGTAAGCTTTCTTGATGGAGAGGAGTTGGTTTTGAAAAGCATATTTTTACAAAAAGCGGAGTGAAAAGACTTCGCTTTTATTTTTATTCCCAGCGACTTTGTCTAGTGTCTTTCTTGGACGGCCCGAGTCCAGAGTCTCATCGCACTCGATAATTTCCCTCCTTTTTGCACAAAATCCCAGTACTGAATCATTTTGTATATGTGCTACTATAAGATAAGGAACTGCCTAAACAGAAAACTTGAATTCACATTCGGATGGTGACGAACAAGTGACAAACATTTTAGTAGCCGACGATGACCAGGATATTGCTGATTTAATATGTCTGCATTTGGAAAAGGAAGGCTTACATACTATCAAAGTGTACAATGGCAAAGAAGCGCTTCATGCCATTCATTCGCAACATATCGACTTGGTCATATTGGACATTATGATGCCGGAAATGGACGGTTATGGGGTCGTTCAGAAAATAAGGGAGCAATATTATCTTCCGGTGATTTTTTTAAGCGCCAAAGCATCTGATTTGGATAAAATAACCGGACTTGTCATGGGGGCGGATGATTACATGGTCAAGCCATTTAACCCGATGGAGTTGGTAGCCCGCGTGCAGGCCCAGCTTCGGCGTTCGAAACTGATAGGTTATTCCACGGAAAAAAATGAAATCATTTCCGGAGGATTGGTTCTGAACGCCGATGAGCGGACCGTTAAACTGTATGGTGAGTCCATCGAATTAACGCCTAAGGAATTCGACATTCTTCATTTGTTGGCAAGCTATCCCAATAAGGTATTTAGTACGGAAAATATTTTTCAGAATGTATGGGGCGAAGCTTATTATGGAAGCAGTAACACAGTGATGGTACATATTCGCGGTTTAAGAAAAAAGTTGAAAGAAGATGGGGATAAAAACAAGTTCATTAAAACCGTTTGGGGAATAGGGTATAAATTCAATGGGTAACATGCTGCGGAGCTTTCGAACCCAGATGATTATCCGTCTCTGCATGAGTATGGCTGCCGCCGGAGGCATCACATACGGACTTTATAAAATTCTTCAGTTTTATTATCAAAAAGAGGTGAGAGCAGAGGATCCTCTTGCGCAAGTCCGCTTGAAGATAGCCGAGATAGGGGATATAAATTTTTTCCTGATCATTTTTATTCCGCTTGCCATCCTGTTTTTCTTCTTTTTCACTAAATCTTACAGTTCTTATTTTAAAGAGATTTCCACTGGGATTCATCAACTGGCAAATGGAGATTTTAATACCCGCGTCCGTATAAGGACAAAGGACGAATTTGGCGACATTGCGGAAGATATTCATAAAGCGGGAGAGAAGTTAAAAGACTCATTGGAACGTGGAGATTTTGCCGAAAGCAGTAAAGATCAGTTAATTGTCAATCTAGCTCATGATTTACGTACACCGCTGACATCCGTTTTGGGATATTTGGACTTGGTTTTAAGAGAGAGCGATCTGACCAAGGATCAAGTTCAGCACTATTTGACAATCGCCCATACGAAATCTGTTCGGCTGGAAAAGCTTATTGATGAGCTATTTGAAGTGTCGCGGTTAAATTATGGAATGTTAAAAATGAAAAAGGAACTTTTAGATCTCGGAGAATTGCTCAGGCAACTAAAGGAAGAATTTTACCCGGAACTTGAAAAAAAACGATTGACAGCCAGAGTGGATGTGACGCCTGATTTACAAATATCCGCGGATGGAGAAATGCTGGCCAGAGTTTTTGAAAATCTGCTTTCGAATGCGGTTCGCTACGGCGCGGACGGCAAATACATTGATATAAGAGCGTATGTTGATGAAGGAGATGCTGTTGTAGAAGTCGTTAATTATGGAAGTTATATTGCTCCCGAAAACGTGTCCCATATTTTTGACGTCTTTTTTACGGAGGAAAAGTCCAGATCTGTCGATCAGGGCAGCACAGGGCTTGGCTTGTTTATTGCCAAAAATATTGTGGAACAACATAATGGGACCATAACCGCCAAGAGTGATCCCGTTCAAACGATCTTTGCGGTGCGACTTCCCATGAAAATTTAAGAAAAACTTAATCATTTCTTCCTGCTTTCTTAAGTGTCCTTTCCTACGATTAACCTTATAGGAGGGAGATTTATATGAAAAAGGCAGGCTCGAGTATTTTTATTTTACTTTTACTAGGGCTTACTGTTGCATTCATTGTTTTTGGACCGGAAAGCGACGTCCGGAAACCGAGCAACAAAGCCGGGAAATCCACCATAACCATTAATAAAGATCATATTTATACGGGCCATCTGTTATTAATCAATCACGACCATCCTGTCCGAAAATCCGGAATGATGAAGGACATTATTCACTTATCGGAAAATACCTTTGTGTCCAAAGGATACGGATTGTTGCGATCAGATATCAGGCTTTCAGAACATGTAGCGAATGAATTTTCGAAAATGGTCAAAGACGCTGAGAAAGAAGGCATTGATCAATTTATGGTAAATAGTGGATTTCGTACCTTTGAAGAACAAAATCGGCTCTACTTAGAAATGGGAGCAGATTACGCCATGCCGGAGGGGTACAGCGAACATAACGCGGGATTCGCATTGGATATCGGTTCTTCTGAAATGAAAATGGAAAAAGCGCCAGAGGGAAAGTGGCTGGAAAAAAACGCATGGAAATATGGATTTATCCTGCGTTATCCCAAGGACAAGTCGGCTATTACTGGAATACAATATGAACCGTGGCATTTCCGATATGTCGGTTTGCCGCACAGCGCTGTCATCCATCAGGAAGGCTTTGTCTTGGAACAATACCTGGAGTATGTTAAACAGAAACAGCATCTATTAGTACGCGTGGATGGGGAGGAGTATGAAGTATCGTATTATGAGTTAACAGATCACCCCTCCATCGAGGTGCGTGTCGGCAATATGTATGAGATATCGGGTGATAATATGGGCGGGGTCATCGTTACAAATTGGGAACCATAAAGTGAAACTTCATTCAGTAGGAGTTTTTTCCATCTCCAACTGAATGTTAGTTGAACCAATCGGGCATTTAGGTGCCGTTATCTCCCACTTGGACCTTTTTGTATTCACTCAAGATTTTGCAGTGGGAGTGTTACGGCACCTTACATGCGGGATAAAGTGAAACTTCATTCAGCAGGCGTTTTCCCTACTGAATGTTAGTTGAACCAATCGGGCATTTAGGTGCCGTTATCTCCCACTTGGACCTTTTGTATCCACCCAAGTTTTGCGGTGGGAGTGTTACGGCACCTTACATGCGGGAAAAAAAGATCGTTCGATTTTTGCAAAATACGGATTTCATCTATTCCGGACATTTGTTTCCAACTTCGTTCATTGAGTTACTTGTTGAAATGGACTTTGATAGAATAAAGGGAAGTCTGGATGATTCCCCCTGCACATGGGTTATATGGAGGAATGCACATGTCGAAAATCATTTTTACAAAGGGAAGAATACATACTTTTGATCAACGTCATCCGGTAGTGGAAGCGGTCGTTGTTGAAAATGGAAGAATCGTAGATCTTGGTGCACATAGTGATATGATGTTGCAGTGGGGAAGAAATGAAGTACAAGTCATTGATTTGCAAGGGAAAATGGTGACGCCGGGCCTGATTGACAGTCATATGCATCTGTCGGGAGTTGCTTTTCAGTTTTTGGATTTGAACTTGACAGGAGTCGGGTCCAAAAGAGAGTTGCTGGAAAAAGTCAGGCAAAGGGCAAATACGACTCCATCAGAAAAGTGGTTGTTAGGAATGGGATTTGATGAAAATCTTTTTGATGATGGCGGAATCCCCACGATTCAGGAACTTGATGAAGCGGCTCCGCACTGTCCGGTTTTTATCAAAAGGATTTGCCATCACGCCTTCCTTGTGAACAGTAAAGCACTCGAAATGGCCGACTATCATTCTTCGATGGACGTTCCGGCGGGTGGAAGCGTTGTTCTTGACCCGAATACGAAGAAGCCTACGGGATTGCTGCTTGAAACAGCCTCCAAATTGATTACGGACCGCATTCCGGAAAAGTCATATGAAGAATTGAAGAACGGGCTGGAGCAGGCGATGAAATATTCAATGGAACGGGGATTGACCAGTGTCCATACGAATGACCCGAGCTATTTGGGCGGTTTGGATCAAACATATCAATTGTACGATGAATTGATTAATCGAGAGAAAAATGGGCTGCGCTGCAATTTATTGATCGACTACCCCTTTCTTAACCGCTTAAAGGAAAGAGGAATGTATGCCGGGTATGGCAATGCGTCATTGCGGATCGGCGCGATTAAAATTTTTGCGGATGGCGCATTTGGAAGAAGGACCGCGCTGCTCTCCGAGCCCTATCATGATGCGCCTGGCGAGTACGGTGAAGCGATCCATGATCAGGAAACCCTTTTTCAAATAGTCAAAAATGCCCGGGAATATTCCATGCCGATTGCTGTTCATACAATCGGGGATCAGGCGGTGGACAATGTACTGCGCGTACTCGAGCAATTTCCCAGCGTAAAAGTTCGCGACCGCATCATCCATGTATCGTTGCTAAGAGAGGATGTAATACAACGTTTGGCGAAACCAAGCTTGGTGGCGGATATTCAGCCAAGGTTTGTAGTTGGGGACTTTCCTTGGATACAAGACAGGCTTGGTGAGGAAAGGATACCGTATGTATATGCGTGGAAATCCTTGCTTTCCGCCGGAGTGTTATGTGCAGGCGGATCTGATGCGCCCATCGAACCTGTTGATCCGCTCTTGGGCATTCATGCCGCTCTTACACGGAGGCATCCTGGAGAATCTCACGAGGGCTGGGGTGAAAAAGAAAAACTATCCATGAAAGAGGCCTTGAAGTTATTTACCATTGGCGGAGCATATGCGACGAATGAAGAAGCTGTCAAAGGGACCATTTCAAGAGGAAAGCTGGCGGATATGACCGTCTTTTCAAAAGATCTGCTGGCGATTGACCATGCGGATGAATTATTGAATATAGAAGTTGAAATGACCATCATCGGTGGAGATATTGTTTTTCAAACCTAACAAAGGCGGTGCTGTCCGAAAAGTAATATTTCACCTTGAAAATTAAAAAACAAAACCCAAGAATGCCGGAAAATCAACATTCTTGGGCTTTATATTTTTTAGTGGATTTACTTTAAGTTGGACTTTTTACACAGCCCCTCTTGCATAATGGAAGAAAGTGCTACATGAAAAAGATGAAACTTTTTTTCTCCTAATTCAGTATATAAGTATAAGAAATACATTTTTAGGAGTGTTTAAATGGGGATTTTAGCAAGGTTTAAGGATATTATGGCCAGCAATATGAACGCCTTATTGGACAAAGCAGAGAATCCTGAGAAAATGATCGATCAGTATATGAGAAATGTAAATAGCGACTTGGGAAAGGTAAAAGCTGAAACAGCTTCCGTCATGGCGGAGGAGCAAAGGTCAAAAAGAGCGTTAAATGAGTGTTCTGCTGAAATTGAAAAAATGCAGCGTTATGCGGTGAAAGCATTGGAAGCGGGAAATGAAGATGACGCGCGGAAGTTTTTGGAGAAAAAAGCAACTTTAACGGAAAAAGAACAAGAGTTGCAGCAAGCATACAGCCTGGCCGCCTCCAACGCCATTCGCATGCGGGAAATGCATGACAAGCTTGTGGCTGATATCGGCGAGCTGGAAGCCCGGAGAGCGATGTTGAAAAGCAAGGCCGCCGTTGCCAGGACTCAGGAGCGGATGAATAAAATGGGGTCATCTGTAACAGGAGCGAACGCCTCCATGTCGGCATTTGGTAGAATGGAAGAGAAAGTGGAACGGGCGTTGGATGAAGCGAATGCCATGGCCGAGTTGAATATGGCGCCAAAAGATGACATAGAAGAATTGACTGCCAAATATGATCGTAAGCCGGATGTAGAAGATGAGCTGACCGCTTTAAAAAAACAACTTGAAAATAAAGAATAATATTTTATGAGAAGGCGCTTGAACACAAATAGATAACCTTAGTGTGAGCTGTAGCCCGGGCTGCAGCTTTTGCACTGTTTTAGCAAGTGATTTGAGCGATGAAAGGGGGCGTATCGGTTGGTTATTCATTATAAATGTGCGAATTGCGGGGATGATATGGCCTTTGACAGCGAGACGGGGATGTTGGCTTGCCAAAGCTGTGGAAGGCAAGATCATATAGATCAAATATCAGAAAACTTAAAGACAGTCGTTTTTTCAGATGATGAAGCAAAGGAGTATCATTGTGAAAATTGCGGAGCCGCCTTAATCACAGAAGCGGAGACAGCAGCAACGACTTGCAGTTTCTGTGGCGCGGGGGTCGTTTTGCAGGATCGTCTGTCCGGTGTATTGGCGCCGGCAAAGGTGATTCCTTTTAAAATTAGTAAGGAAGAGGCGATGAGCGCTTTCAAGAAATGGTGTAAAAACGGTCTTCTTACACCAAGAGGATTTATGTCGGCCGACAGGGTCAAAGGAATCACCGGGATGTATGTTCCTTTTTGGCTTTATGACGTAAGCGGCCAAGCGGAGGTGGAGGCAGTCGCTACGAAAGTCAAAAGGTATACAAAGGGAGATTATGAATACACTGAGACGAAATATTATGAGGTGTACCGGGATATCGATTTGTCCTATGTGAAGGTTCCCATTGATGCATCTGAAAAAATGGACGACAACATCATGGATAAACTGGAACCTTTTCCTTATGATCAATTAAAAGACTTTAAAACACCTTACTTGGCAGGATATATTGCGGAAAAATACAACTACGATGATCAAGAGCTTTTCCCTCGTGTTCAGTCCAAGATCAAACCATTCATAGATTCATATATCAGCTCTACCATTTCGGGGTATTCTTCTGTTACATATCGTCGAAAAGATATTGATACTACAAAGGTTCGCAGTGATTATGTCCTGCTCCCCGTCTGGATGGTTTATTATGATTATGATAAAACGGAACATACTTTTGCCATGAATGGTCAAACCGGCAAGATTGTCGGCAAGCCCCCGATCAGTTATTCAAAGGCAGCCGCTTGGTTCGGAGGGATCGCAGGCACTTCATTTATCACGTTGAAGATCGTCTCTCTCCTTATGGGAGGTGGCTTGTGGTGAGGAACTATTTTTTAAAAAACATTTTGCTGATGGCTGTTCTCTTGTTGTTGTCCCTTTTGGTTTTTACAACCGCGGCAGCAAATTCTCCGGAAAAACAAAGAATCTTTGATAATGCCGAACTTTTGAGCAAAAGTGAAGTCAAAAAGCTTGAAGCGCTGGCCAAAAAATATGGGGCGAAAAGAGATACAGATTTTATCATATTGACCACCAAGAACGAGGAAGGCCAAGACACGAAGGAGCTTACCCAAGATTTTTATGATCAGCAGGCGCCGGGCTATGATAAGCCTCATGGAAATACCGTTATACTGACGCTTGATATGAAGAATCGGAACGTATATGTAGCGGGTTTTTACAAGGCGAAAAAATATTTGAACCATGAGCGGGCAGATCTCGTCCGAAAAAAAATTACCCCGGACTTATCTGATGGCAATTACGACAAAGCGTTTCAATCATTTATTAAGACGTCTTCCAAGTACATGGGATTCAGGCCGGGAGTGAATCCGGATAATATCTTATTTAACGGGTGGTTTCAAATCATCGCTTCGCTCGTGATCGCATTAGCGGCGGTTGGCATAATGGCTTTCAATACAGGTGGAAAAGTGACTGTCAACGCGCGCACATACCACGACCAGAAGAATACAAAGGTAAAACAAAGAAAAGACCAGTATATCCGAACAAAAACAACGAAACGAAAAAAGCCTTCCAACAATAGCAGTGGTGAGAGTGCCGGTTCTGGCGGCGGGACCACAAAAAGCGGACATTCCCACAGCGGCAGTATGGGGAAATTTTAGGTTTGAAAGGAATGATCATCGGTGGTATTTTTTAAAAATCAATTTGCTAACGTAGTTGAGTGGGAAGAATTCAGGGACGATATGATTTTTTGGAAATGGAGCAACCGGGAAATCAAAAAAGGAAGCCGGCTCATTATCCGGCCCGGCCAGGATGCGATCTTTTTAAATAACGGAAAAATCGAAGGGATCTTTCAAGAAGAAGGAGATTATAATATTGAATCACAGATTATCCCTTTTTTATCGACTTTAAAAGGATTTAAGTTCGGCTTCAACAGCGGCATGAGGGTTGAAGTGCTGTTTGTCAACACGAAGGAGTTTACCGTGAAATGGGGAACGAAAAACCCCATTAATATTCCCACGCCCCAGCTTCCGGGCGGCATGCCAGTCAGGGCCAACGGTACTTTCCAATTTAAAGTCAATGATTATATCGCGCTGATTGATAAAATTGCCGGAGTAAAAAACAGCTATCTCGTAGAAGATGTAAAAATCAGGATCATCTCCATTCTTGATCAGCTTTTAATGAAGTGGATTTCAAAAGAAGGAAAAGACATGTTTAATTTGCAGGCAAACGCTTTTGAAATTGCCCGGGGAATTCAGGAAGATCTTGACATGCAAATTCTTGATAGCGGCATGACGATCACGGGCTTCCACATTATGAGCTTCAATTATCCGAAAGAAATCCAAGACATGATTACGAAGACTGCTTCGCACGGCATGATCGGAGACCTTCAAACCTATCAGCAAGTATCAATGACGGATGGCATCGCATCCGGTAAGGTTCAAGGCGGCGGAACCGCTGCGGATATGGCCGGAATGATGATGGGGATGAGCATGGCCGATAAAATGATGAAAAATATGAATCAAGACCAGCAGGAGGCGCCCAATCAGACTGGCCAACCGCAAGCAGGGGGAGGAAAATTACCGAATTTCTGTCCGAATTGCGGGGAGAAAACAAGCGGCGGGAATTTCTGCTCGAGCTGCGGGCAGAAGCTGGTGTAAGCGAATGAGAAAAAGGGGACTGTGTAAAAAGTCCAATTTAGAGTTAATACACTAAAATGTAAAGCCCAAGAATGTTGATTTTACGGCAATCTTGGGTTTGTTTTTTAGTTTTCATGCTGCAATATTCCTTTTCGGATAGCCTCTTTAACTATTGGAAAGTCGCGAGCAATTTTCCAAAGTCATGAGTAAATCTAAAAAGTCGCTGACAATTTTCCGAAATCGTGAGTAAATCTAAAAAGTAGCTGGCAATTCCCCAAAGTCATGAGTAAATCTAAAAAGTCGCTGACAATTTTCCAAAATCGTGAGTGAATCTAAAAAGTCGCGAGTAATGACCTGGAATCGGCGAGTAAATTTAAAAAATGGATAGTATTTTCCAATAGTCGCTAGTAAACCGAAATAGTGGATAGTAAATGAAAAAAGTCGCGAATAATCCTAAAAAAGACGAGCAAATTCCAAAGAGTGAATGGATTTAAGCTTTCGAGGGTTTTTTGACAGTCTAAGGCTCCTTATGGATCAGATGAAGGAGCCTTATCTTTTTATGCGGGAACAATTGGGTTTCTGACGATTTTCACTTCGTAGAAAGAAATGTAATTATCAATGATATCATCAGGTCTGCCTCCGGGATCAGGGGAGTGCGCACACCTGCCAAGATGGATGATCATCACCAAGTGATTGTAACGGCGCCTATCTCAGCGTGGTTAAGGGGAATGTGCACTCTTTACAATGCCCTTAACTTGCAAATAGCTTTTGCACATTATCCGCAAACTCGTCGGCGGATTTTTTAACGGTTCCTTTCATTAAAATATCTCCCAATGTAGCTAAACGACCTGTCATTTGCAGATCCATTTCATAATGAATTTTTGTAACATTTTCCTCCACTTCTTCAAGCTGAACAGTCATTTTTGACTTAAATAAACCAGCCAGTTTCATCGGTTTGCCAACCATTTCAACTTTCAGTTCTTCACCTTCCACAGCATCGGCCAGAACCCCATTGGCTTTAAATTTAATGGTCATGAATTTTGTTTTGACAACCATATCTGCTTCATATTCCGTATCACTATGAGCGACTAAATTTTGACATCCTGGTACGCAACTGGCCAGTTTTTCAACATCCATAAAAACCGTCCAAACATCCTCTTTTGCCGCATTGATCGTAAATGAATCTTTTATCTTCATGAAAGTCGTTCCTTTCTTTACTGAAATAATTGCTTCACACTTGCCTCGATTCGTTCGCTAGCCACTTCGAATTGATCGGTGCAATGGCCAAAAGCCAGTATATTTTCCACGCTCGTTTGACCCGCATGATTGGTCACAACAAAGTGTTGATCATTTAATTCAATCCCGGTGCCTTTGAGGAAGAACGTTGACGGTATGAATCCTTCACTAAAAATGAAACTATCACAATCCAATGATTCCATTTGGTCATTATGCTTATTTTTTATATCTACTTTTTCAACACGTGATGTCCCATGAATCTTGTGTACAGCATAATCATCTGCTTGGACCGTTACGACATCAACGCCTTGCTTTGTTGCTAAAATGGCAGAGACAGCACGTGAGGTTTTACTGTTTTCATATACAGCTACTTTTTTTCCCGGGAGTAAGTTTCTGTTCATTAAGCCGATTGCCATCGTTGGCGTCATCACGCCGGCCGGTCTTGTTCCATCGATTTTATGCGCTTCTCTTGGTTTTTCCAGAGCGCCCGAGCAAATAATGATTTTTTCGGCCGTTATATCTTTTGTTCCCGAAGAAGTCTGGATATTCAATTCGTGATTTCCTCCGGCAAATGCTTCAAATAAACCTGTCACCGTTGCCTTCGTCCATTTTTCATATGGCAGTTCCTTGAATGTTTCGACTAACTTCTTTTCTGCTTCAAATCCCTCTTCATGAAAAAGGGGGTTGCTAAAACCGCCAAATTCATCGTGATAGTCGACGACTAACACATCTTTCAGGCCTAACTCATGCGCTTTTAATGCAGTCTCGATTCCAGTTAAACCTGCGCCTATAATGACAAGTTCATACTTCATCTTTGTTGGCCCCCTTTTACAGCGATCGTTGAATGTTGTATACCTTTTAGAGGTACCTTATGATCATCCAATCCATATTCATGAAGGATATCGACAATTTTTGGAATGCAGCAGTTACCTTGACACTCGCCTAAGGTAGCGCCAGTTCTCCTTTTGACTCCATCAATGGTTGTTGGTGGAACAGGACCTTCCATTGCATTCGTAATTTCGCCTCTTGTAATGGTCCGGCATAAACAAATAATTTCTCCCACATTCTCTTCTGAATCATCAAATAAGTTGGGGATTTCTATTTTCGCATCATGATCTTTTTCCAATTCTAATCCGGCACTTTGTAATTGTTCGGCAACAACTTCGGCTATGCCTGGTGAAGCGGATAATCCAGTAGAGCGAATACCGGCAGCGTGGATAAATTGTTTGTTTTTTTCTGATGGTCTAATGACATAATCGCCTGTACTGCAGACTGCTCTAATGCCGGCAAATTGCCGGATGCTATCATATTCTCGTACTTGAGGGATGAGCTTTTCACAACCAGTTAAAACTTGCTCTATTCCTTCCGTACTTGTAGATTTATCCTCTTTATCCTGCTGGTCTTCTGCTGTCGGACCGAGTAAAAATCCTCCAAACACGACTGGAGAAACTAATGTGCCTTTTGATTTGGCAGTAGGCACCGGCAAAATAATTTGCGAAATATCAATTTCTTCTTCTGTTAAGATAAATTGTCCTTTTCTTGGTGAAATGGTAAAACTCGTATCGCCGATCATCCGGCTAATGTGATCCGAATATACCCCCGCCGCATTCACGATATATTTTGTGTTAATTTCCCGGCCATCTTCTAATATGACGGAAAAGCCATTCTCGATCTCTTTTATATCAATGACGCCGGACCCTAAAAATAGTTCAGCTCCATTGATGACTGCTAATTCGGCATAAGAACGGGTGGCAGTAAAAGGGTCACAAATCGCTTCACCAGGAATGGAAAGAGCGCCGACTACTTTGTCTGTAACAGCCGGATTCATTTCCAATACTTCGTCTCGATCTAACCATTCCACATGGGCACCGTTTGCTTCTGCATTTGGGATATATTTCTTTTCAATGATTTCCTTTTCCTCTTCGTTTGTAGCGACCATGATGGCACCACAAGGAATGTAAGGAATTTTTAATTGTTCTGTATAATCAGGCCATAAATCACGGGAACGTTTCAAACATTCCGCTTCCAAAGAATTGGGCGGCGCATCAAAGCCTGTATGGATAATTCCGCTGTTCGCCTTACTGGCACCTTCACAAACATCAGGCTGTTTTTCTACTAAAGCAATAGATAAATGATACAGGGATAGTTTTCGTAATATGGCAGTTCCTACAACTCCGCCGCCAATGACTACTACGTCTTTTATTTCATTCTGCATTTCGTTTCTCCCTTCATCAAACAGATCATTTTGTTAAAACTATTATACAATCAACACAAATACACGTCAAGTTGTAACAAATACACAAGAAGTTGGCAATAATTTCAACAAAAAGGGCATTAATACATTCATTAATGCCCTTTCATGTTACTCAGAGGTCCAATTCTTTGAGCGTTCCACCGCTCTTTTCCAGCCGGTCATTAATTTTTCTCTTTCTTCTTCTGTTATTTTTGGCGTATATCGTTTGCTTAACTTCCATTTAGAGGCTATTTCATCAAGGCTGTTAAATTCCCCAATCGCCAAAGCCGCTAAATAAGCCGAACCAAGGGCAGTTGTTTCGGTGATGACAGGGACATCAATCGGTATGCCGAGTAAGTCTGCTTGGAATTGCATTAAAAAGTCATTCACTACTGGACCGCCATCCACACGCATCACTTTTATGTTGATTCCCGAGTCTTTTTCCATAACATCCATGTTTTCCTTCACTTGATAAGCAATGCTTTCCAGTGTCGCCCTTACAATATGGGCCCTTGTTGTTCCAGCAGTAATGCCTACCATTGTACCCCGGGCATATGGATCCCAATGAGGTGCGGCCAATCCAACAAATGCAGGCACGAAATAAACTCCGCCTGTATCTGGTACAGATTTCGCCAAGTTTTCTGTTTCTTGCGCGGTTTCAATGATGTTAATTCCATCTCGCAGCCATTGAATAGCTGCTCCAGTAATATAAATGCCGCCATCTAAAGCAAAGGAAGTTTTGTCGTTGATATTCCAAGCAACTGTCGTTAATAAACCGTTTTTGGAATCTACTATTTTTTCTCCCGTGTTCATTAACATGAAGCAACCTGTTCCATAGGTGGTTTTGACAGTACCTGGCTCAAAGCAAGCCTGTCCAAAAAGAGCTGCTTGTTGATCGACGACACTTCCGGCTATGGGAATTGCTCCACCTAAAAAGCTCCCCGGATCTGTATTGCCATAATGTTCGCAGGAAGGACGTATCTGGGCCATCATTGATTTTGGTATGTTTAATCTTTCTAAAATTTCATCATCCCAACAACCTTTATGAATATTCATTAACATCGTTCTGGAAGCGGTTGAATAGTCGGTAATATGGAGCCGTCCATTGGTCATTTTCCAGATGAGCCACGTATCTATGGTTCCGGCCAACAAATCTCCTTTTTCCGCTTTTTCTCTTGCCCCATCCACGTGATCCAAAATCCATTTTATTTTCAATGCGGAGAAGTATGATTCAACTAAGACACCGGTTTTTTCTTTTATGACTTTTCCCCATTCTTCATTTAATTTGTCTGCTTCTTGAGCCGTTCTTCTATCTTGCCAGACAATGGCATTGTACACGGGTATGCCGGTATGCCGATCCCAAACAACGACTGTTTCACCTTGGTTATCTAATCCTATTGCTGTGATTTCATTAATTCTTAGATTTCCTTTTTCGAGGGCAGTCCCGATGGATTCTTTTGTTTTCTCCCATATTTCTAACGCATCATGCTCAACCCATCCCGGCTGAGGATAGTATTGCGTATGCTCTACATACCCTTGGGAATGAATTTCCCAATCATCATTTAAAATTAACGTTGTTGTACCTGTAGTTCCTTGATCAAGTCCAATGAAATATTTTTTCATATTTAAGCACCTCTTTTACCAGATTCATGCTGTTTGTTTTGTTTTTCTCTTGTAAACCAGTAAGCTAGTGCAATGGCCAAAATACCCGCGGCTATTTTACTTAATACAACAGCAGTAATCATATCGGGCCGTACTCCGCCGGTAAAACCCAAGTGATCTCCTAATGCCGCGGTTGCCGGCACCAGCCAAGCGGTATTGATGACTTTTCCTCTTACATCCATATCTTTCATCATCTTATAAACCGGAATGCTATTCGCCATTGTAATGACAATGCCCGCCGCTCCAACAGCATTCATACCTAATTTTTGGCCCGCTTTTCCCAAAGGCTTCTCCAAACCTTTCACTACCAAATGTAATATAGGAAAAGTTCCTAATAGGATAATCCCGATAAATCCTACAATTTCAATTCCATCCGATATGGGAGCCATTCCGGGTATAATTACTACGCCGGTTAACGATTCAAACGCGGCAGCCCCTAAACCGATCGTAATTATGATGACAATCAATTTCCCAAAAATAAGCGCACCTTTGATGAACACTTCCGGGATAATCGCTAAGCCTACTATTAAAATAAGAGATAAAATCATGACCGGAATTAAGTTGATAAAAATCATCTTGACATCAAAGCCGGCTATTAATCCACCGATTAATCCACCAAATGGGATCGTTACCATTCCAGCCAATAAGCCTTTAGCAAAAAATGGCCGATCTTCTTGCTCGATCAGTCCCAACCCGACTGGGATCGAAAAGACTAATGTGCATCCAAGCATTGAAGCTACAACCAAACCAGATAATAATCCCGCTTCTTCATTCACAGCCAATTCCATGGCCAATGGGTAGCCGCCCATATCATTTGCCAGAATAGAAGCGAACATTGCCGGATCGGCACCCATTACATCAAAGATTGGAATAATGACCGGTCCCAATACACGCGCAATGACAGGAGTTAAGGTGATAATCCCAACCATTCCAAGGGCTAATGGGCCCATTGAATGAAAACCTTCTTCAAATTTCTCGCCGAGCCCAAATTTATTTCCAATAATCCTGTCAAGTGCGCCTAGGAGTAGGCCTATCGCCATGATCCAAATAATCAATTCATCAAAACTCATGTGTATTCCCCCTAACATTCAAAGTAAAACAACATAAGAATAGTGCAGAAAAGGTGGATTCCTATTATGTTATTGTGTTTTAATAGCGGTTTTATAATAACTTTATGTGCGCTTTCGTGTATTATACTCCTTTATGCAAACGATTTCTATGAAAAAGAAGGGAATAATAAAAAAAATCTACTCTTCTTATCAATAAGAGTAGATTTTTAATCAGTTTTTATAGCCTATTACTTTAATGCCTTCCTCTATATATTCTTGTGCGATCTTCTGGTTTAATTTGTCGTTTGTCACAATGGTGTCTACGTCCCGAATAGAGCATACTTTTACTAGCGCTTTTATGCCAAATTTACTATGGTCGGCCACGGCAATGATTTGCTTCCCATTTTCAATCATTATTTTTCTAACCCGTGTTTCTTCCAGATGATAATCTGTAATGCCGGTATCTTTTGTAATGCCGCCAACACCAATGATTGTTTTATCCACATTGAACTCTTTCATAAATTGTTCGGAAATAAATCCGGACAGAGCCAGTTCATTCGGCCGTAATATTCCACCGGGTAAAATGACTCGAAATGTTGGAACATTTACTAGTTCTTGTGCGATGGTCAGGCAGTTTGTAATAATGGTAAGGTTTTTTTTGTTCTTTAAGTGGCGGGCAACTTCCAAGGTTGTCGTGCCGAGGTCGATCATTAATGTCTCTCCGTCAGAAATGAGCTCCGCGGTTTTTTTGCCGATCATTATTTTTTCTTTGGCATTTTTGGTAGATCGGGTATTATAAGAAGGTTCCGCGCCAGACTTGCTTTGTAACACCGCTCCGCCGTATACCCGTTTTAACTTGCCTTCCTGCTCAAGAAATTCTAAATCTCTACGAACAGTTTCAATGGATACATTGAATTTTTCACAAAGTTCGGGCACTTTGACGATTTTATTCAACTCTAACATTTCCATAATAATACTATATCGCTCTTGTGCTAACAATTGGATTTCCCCTTTTTAGAACCTCGCTTTTTTGTCTGTTAGAAAAAGAATCATGTATGTGTGAATCAAGATGATGTTTGAAATTATGGTAACCCTTTTTTCAAGTATCGTCAATTTCGCAATAGATTTTAAGATGAAATGATAAAACATGCAAATCGGCGACACCTTTGTGGGGATACGAGATAAAAAGTCTTTAGGAGATTAGGATAACTGAAAAAATACTTCATCAAAAGGAACCATCGGCAAACGGCGGACAGCCACTTTTCCATGGGGAATCCAGTTTCCTGAAATTTTCTGAAAAGTGATTGTGCATATCGAGCAAATGTGATAAGTTTAAATGTAATCATGAAGTACAAACTGCATAATTAATTATCGGGAAAGGATTGCCTTCTTTGTAAGGGTGAATGAAATGACATTAACGGAAATGATTCAATCTCACTATGGCCAACTGTCTAAAGGCCAGCAAAAAGTTGCCAAGTATTTTCTGGAACAACCAAGGGAATTTGTCGTTCATTCTGCCAAAGAGATCGGGGAGATAATCGGGCTAAGTGAGACGACCGTGATCCGGTTTTGCTACGCCATCGGCTTGTCAGGGTATTCAGAGCTGCAAAAAACAGTACGCGACCAAATTATTTATGAAAAAAGCAGTTTGTCCCACTACTATTCTTCCAAACGAGAGTTGGCGGATGGGCCCCGTTTTTTTGAGCAGATGATGGAAAAAGACCGCCAACTTATACAGGAAACGATCGTCCGTATAAATGAGGAAGATTTTAACAAGGCTGTTGACCGGCTAGTGCAAGCCGAGAAGGTGTATATATGCGGGCTGAGATCGTCATTTTCACCAGCCAATTGGTTTGCGTTTTCACTCGGCATTGTCAGGGAAAACGTTTATCTCATTCGGAGGGATACAGACGATATCTTGTCCGCCATTAGTGGAATGAATGCTGATTCCGTTTTCATTGCCGTTTCTTTTCATCGTTACATGAAGGAAACGTTTCATATTGCGGAAATGGCCAAAAGAAAGGGGGCGGCCATCATCGGAGTCACCGATTCTCCGCTTGCCCCGCTTCGGAACGTTGCCGATATTTTGTTGCCGCTTCATTCGACGGAAATGTCCACACTCGATATGACACCCGCCTTAATTTCTTTCATTAATGCCATTGTGGCGGGTGTAACCATCAAGGATAAAAAAGGCTTTGAAAAACGGAAAGAAGAATATGACCAAATACACAGTGACGAGTTATTTTTCAATTAATCTTGGTAAAAAAGAGGGAATCAAATGATCGAAATACGTACACTTCACACTATTCAGGAGTTACAGCTCATACAAAAGCTTGAAAAAAAGGTCTGGGGCATGGAGCCGATCCCAATCCATCAAACGATTACCGCCGTGAGAAATGGCGGACTGATGCTTGGGGCATTCGTTGATGGGGAGCTTGTCGGTTTCAGTTACAGTTTTCCCGGTTATGCCAATGGAAATAGCTTTCTATGCTCACATCTTCTTGGAGTTCACCCCGATTACCAGCATAGGGGAATTGGAAAAGCGTTGAAAGAAGAACAAAAGAAAGCCGCATTAAACAAGGGATATTCACTGTTGACATGGACATATGACCCGTTGGAAAGTAAAAACGCGTATTTAAATTTATCCAAATTGGGCGCCATTTGTTCCACTTATATTGAAAATTGTTATGGTGACATGAACGATTCATTGAACTCCGGCTTGCCGTCAGACCGTTTTAAATTGGAATGGTGGGTTGACCGGCAATTCCGTTTGCCAGACGGTGGAAAAGAATGGAGAATTCCTTGGGAATATGCACAAAATGAAATGCCCAAACTGCCAAATATTGAACCTCATTTATCTGAAATAGAGGATTATGATCTCGTTTTTGTCCCGATCCCTGCCGCTTTCCAGCAAATGAAACAGCAAGACAACATGCTCGTCATCAATTGGCGCATGAAAACGAGGACTATTTTTCAAACATTGTTTTCCAAAGGGTATGTGGCCATAGCGCTTGAGAAAGAGCAGGAAGGACCTGTCCATTATTATAAATTGGTTAAAAGAAAATTATTGGAGGCAGAAAAACATGCGAATTAAGGAAGTTACATTGCGTCATATGCAAATGAGGCTGAAGTTTCCATTTACAACAAGCTTTGGGACACTCCAGAACAGAGATTTTATTTTACTTGAAGCAAAAGATGAGAACGGCCGCAGCGGCTGGGGTGAATCAGTTGCTTTTCATTCTCCTTGGTACAGTGAAGAAACAATGAAAACAAACTGGCATATACTGGAGGACTTTTTAATTCCGACTTTATTAGATCAGGAGATCAAACATCCCGACGAAGTTTCAGAACTTTTTTCCAATATCCGCAAAAATAACATGGCCAAATCAACGCTTGAAGGCGCAGTATGGGATTTATACTGTCAAGAACAAGGGATTTCTCTTGCGGCTGCGCTTGGCGGACAAAAATCAAAAATCGAAGTCGGTATCAGCATCGGCATCCAGGATACTGTTTCGGATCTTTTGCGCTTGATCGAAGGGCATGTTGAAGAAGGTTATAAAAGAATGAAAGTGAAAATCAAGCCCGGTTGGGACGTTGATGTCATGAGGGAAGTGAGGAAAGAGTTTCCGGACGTTCCATTAATGGCTGATGCCAATTCAGCCTATACTTTAAAAGATATTAATACGTTAAAAGCGTTGGATGAATTTGAATTAATGATGATTGAACAACCTTTGGCTTCCGATGACATTATCGATCATGCCCGGCTACAAAAAGAAATCGCAACTCCCGTTTGCCTTGATGAAAGTATTCATTCTTATGAAGATGCGAGAAAAGCGATTGAGTTGGGGAGCTGCCGGATCATTAATATTAAAATTGGCCGTGTGGGAGGGCTGAGCGAATCCAAACGCATTCACGATTTGTGCCAAAGCCATGAAATTCCTGTATGGTGTGGCGGCATGCTGGAATCGGGAATCGGACGAGCTCACAATGTGGCATTGACGACATTGTCAAACTTTACATTGCCTGGTGATACAGCCGCTTCTTCCCGTTATTGGGAAACAGACATTATCAAACCGGAAGTGACTGTTAAAGACGGTTATATTTCCGTTCCCGAAAAACCAGGAATTGGGTACGAACCGGATTTGGAAGCGATCGACCGTTTTACAATGGAGAAAAAAACGTTTTCGTAAGGTTCTGAAGGAGAAAAAATGTCTTTTTTCTCCTTATTTATCAAATTGACAAAAGATTCAAAAAAAGGAGAGTAATGGATGAAAAAGAGTATTCATATAGGGGGAGCATTTATCGGGCTCATTGTAGGCGCGGGCTTTGCTTCCGGCCAAGAGATATTGCAGTTTTTTACAAGTTTTGGCTGGCCGGGAATAATCGGGTCGGCAGTAGCCACTTTCTTGTTTGCCTTTTTGGGCATGAATCTTACACAGCTTGGATGCCGGCTGCAAACGAAATCTCATAAGCGGGTCATTTACCACATTTGCGGCAAGTATATTGGTCTTGCTGTTGATATTATCATGACATTCTTCTTGTTTGGAGTTACGGTAGTGATGTTTGCTGGAGCGGGTTCCATTTTCGAGCAGCAATTCGGGGTACCAGGCATTATTGGCAATATAATCCTTTCGTTCATAACTATTATGGTTGTTTGTCTTAATATTGAAAAGGTAATTTCTGCAATGGGTTTGGTTACGCCGTTTTTAATTTTGGCGGTCATCGTTATTGCTATCTATTCCTTGTTAACAATGGACGGAACCTTCGCTCAAATGCAGGAAGTTGCCCATTCTCAAAAACCGGCTGCAACTCATTGGTTGTTAGGGGCTTTTTTATATGTGTCCTATAATATTGCGGCTGGTGCGGCGATGCTTGCCGTGATGGGGGGAGCTGCGACAGATGAGAAGACTGCCGGGATTGGCGGAATGATTGGCGGGATCGGTTTGGGAGCATTAATTTTTTTCATTAATATTGGGATGTTTGCCAAACTTGATACCGTCTCTGGCGCGGATATGCCGATGCTTTATTTGGCTAACGAAATATCCCCGATTTTTGGCGGCATAATGTCGATAGTCTTGTTAGGGATGATTTTTAATACTGCGGTCGGGATGCTTTATTCATTCACGGCGCGGATCAGTCCAATCGATACACCAAGATTCAAAACCTTGGTAGTCGCTTGCGGAATCGCCGCATTTGCTGCCAGCTTTGTAGGATTTACGACGCTTGTCGGCACAGTGTACCCCGTTATGGGTTATCTTGGATTTACACTTATTGCGGCAATCATCATCGCGTGGTTTAGATGGAATAAACGTCCCAAAGATCGAGATGTGAATATACTTTCATCCTAATGGAACGTTTTACGAACATTGAAGGGGCTGTGTAAAAAGTCCAACTTAAAGTAAATCCAGTAAAAAATGTAAAGCCCAAGAATGTTGATTTTACAGCATTCTTGGGTTTTTTAAAAAAATTTCAAGCTGAAATTATGCTTTTTGGACAGCCCTAGCTAAAGATCATATTGCCGAAACCGCTCTTTTGGTATCACCCGATTTAACTGGCGGTAAGCTAGATAAAGGGAGATCATTTTACAGTAAAAGCCCAACTATTAGTGGACCCAATCTCACTTAATGGCAGTTTCGCTTTATGATTGTAAAATTGGCATCCAACACCGGCCAATTCTGCGGGAAAGCCTGCCCAAGCACCCAATAGGCAATTCCGCGGAGGCCATATTCCTTTACCGTGTCGTACTTTGCCTGTACACTGCGGGCATCTTCAAACCACACTTCATGCTGTTGGCCTGTTTCGTCTGTATAACGGAAAAAGGGAGATTGGTAGGTTTCGTGATAATGGATAGAGGCACCGTACTTGACCGCAAGGTCGACCGCCTCTTCCGGGGAAACTGTTTTAGCAAATGTTCCTTCTTCCCAAGGTATTTTCCAATCACGTCCATACAGCGGTACGCCCATAAGAATTTTGTGGCGGGGAATCGCCGTAACCGCATAATCAAGAACTTTTCTTACTTCATTAATGGGTGCGATGGCCCATGGCCTTCCGCCAGCCCATCCCCATTCGTAAGTCATAATTACTACAAAGTCGACGATTTCTCCGTGCGCAACATAATCATGTGCCTCATATAGCAGTCCTGGCTGATCCCCCCTGATTTTCGGCGCGACCGCGGTTGAGACCAAGTATCCTTCCGGCCGTAATCGTTCAACCACATTCCTGAGGAAGCGATTGTAACGTTCGCGATCTTCCGGATAGACATATTCAAAGTTAATATTGATCCCCATATATCCTTTTTCTTGAAGCAACGTTTGAATTTGGGTGATCACTTTATTTTGAATGTCCTCGTTTCGGAGGACAAGGGCCGCTCGATCGGAACTAAACGTATTTCCGTCAATATTCGTAAGGACAAGCAGCGGAGCAACGTTTCCGTTCTGAGCCGCTCTTATAATGCGGTCGTCCTTTAAAGGAGAAATCCGGCCATCTTCCAGCACCGTATGACTGAACGGGCTGATATAAGTTAAATAGGGTGAAAGTGATGAAACAAGGTTTACACCTTTTTGCCCCATATTAGTAATGTAGGCATTTACTTCGATCGCTCTCTTCGGCTTTTTTGGAATCCTTAGCCATTGTCCCACTTGGATCATGTCCGGGGTTTGAATGTGGTTGGCCTGAACAATGGCAGAAACTGTTGTCCCATAGTGTTTTGCAATGGCTGACAAGGTTTCCCCCGGTTGAACAATATGATACCGAACAGGAATGGTTATTATTTGGCCAATATACAAATTCGTTTGTTCAGTCAGATTGTTGGCATTCATGATTTCTTGTAAGGGCACACAAAAACATTTAGCGATTGACCAAAGTGTATCACCGTGTTGAACGACATATTGATGATAGGGTGTCGGAATCACCAATGCTTCACCTGGCACCAACCTGTTTGGATCTTTCAAGCCGTTCACGGCAACAATTTGGTCGATCGTTGCCCCATATTTTCGGGAGATGTTCCAAAGCGTGTCACCGCTTTTTACAACATGGATTTTCATCTATGGTCACCTCAAATAGGCGAATCAATCTCTTTTACCATATTCAAAGCAAAGATTTTGTGTCACTAAAAAAGGGGAATATGATTTTTTTAAGAAAAAGTGAGGCCGAGCCACAACTAAATCAACTGAATAAAAAACGAACAATAAAGTGAAACTTCATTCAAGGAATGCTTTTCTCCTTGAATGTTAGTTGAACCAATCGGGCATTTAGGTGCCGTTATCTCCCACTTGGCCCTTTTGTATTCACTCAAGATATTGAAGTGGGAGTCTTACGGCACCTTACGTGCGGGATAAAGTGAAACTTCATTATTTGCTTATGTCCCAGCCTCCGGTATTCAAAGAGCCGCAAGGGGTTTGTGAAACCATAAACTCAAAACAATGCAATATAAAAAAAGGAGCTATAGTAATGTCTATAGGCTCCTCTATGGTATAAGGAAAATCATTGTTCCACACCGTTTAAAATTAGTTTGTAAAAAATATTCGCTTTTAAAGATGCTGATACAGTACAATATTTTTCTTCGCCTAACCGGATGGCCCGCCACACTTTCTTTGGGGTAATCTCACCATTAATGTTAAATGTCACTTCAATATCCGTAAACTCTTTGGGGGTTTCTTCCGCGCGTAACCCATGTGTGACAATTTCGATATGATTGATCTTATCCAAATAAGGTTTTAAAATCATTGTGACATCAATGCCGATACAGCCGGCGAGTGAGCCCAAGAGCATTTCTGTCGGAGTGGCGCCTTTTTCCCTTCCGCCGTACGCCTTTGTGGCATCCATCCGGATCTCATATCCAGAGTCACCCACTGCGGTAAATGCCCGGCCGCCTGTCCATTTTGTAATTACCCGCATATCAACGATCCTTTCTACTTTAAGTGGTTAGTAAGTTAAACTTGTACCAGGGCCTACTGGGATGCCAATGAAATACCATATGGCAAAGAAAATGGTCCAGCAAATAAGAATAACGATTGAATGTGGCAGCATGAGTGAAACGACTGTACCAATTCCGTTATTTTTCCCGTAGCGCTGTGCGAAAGCCACGACGAGTGGGAAAAAGGGCATTAATGGAGAAATGATATTCGTCGAAGAATCACCAATTCGATAGGCTACCTGAGTGACTTCCGGAGCAATTCCCATTTGCATAAACATCGGAACAAACACGGGAGCCATAATGGCCCATTTCGCGGAATCCGCCGCAATGAACAAGTTGATGAATGCACAAATCAAAATGAATGCAATCAGTAACGGAACGCCGTCTACATGAATGGATTGTAAAAAGGCCGACCCTTTCACGGCCATTAAAGTTCCCAAGTTCGTGTAGTTGAATAACGCAATAAATTGCGCGGCGAAAAAGATCAATACAATAAAACCGGCCATCGTTTCCAACGAGGCGGACATTAAGCTGGCAACGTCTTTGTCGTTCTTAATTGTCTTTATTATCATACCATACACGATACCCGGCACTAAAAAAATCACCATCATCAGGAAGATAATACTGTTCATAAACGGAGACTGGATCAAACTTCCTCCTTCTCCGCGCAAAACCCCATTTTCGGGGACAGTTAATAAAGCAATGACAGCCACAGTCAGTAACACGGAAATATTTGCCCACAACAATCCTTTTTTTTCTTTGTCTGAAAGCGTCTGAACAGATTCATTTTGTTTATCGGGGACAAAGGTTTCCAACCGGGGCTCGACTATTTTTTCCGTTACAAGCGTGCCGATCAATACGATCAAAAAAGTGGAAGCAAACATAAAAAACCAGTTATCTGTCGGGTTAACCGTATAACCTGCATCTAGTATACGAGATGCCTCTGTCGTCATTCCGCTCAGGATGGGATCGTTTGTACCGAGGAAAAGGTTAGCGGAATACCCACCGGCAACACCTGCGAATGCTGCTGATAAACCTGCCAATGGATGGCGCTTAAAGCCAAGAAAAATAATGGCCCCAAGCGGCACGAGCACGACATATCCGACAGACGCAGCCACGTTAGAAAGGACTCCAATCAAAACAACGATGGGAGTAACGAGCTTTTTCGGCGCTTTTGTGACAGTGTTTGTCATCAATGCGCCAATATAACCTGTTTTTTCCGCGACACCTACTCCAAGCATGGCGACTAATACCGGACCAAGAGCCACGAATGAAGTAAAGTTGTTCACAACATTGGAAAACATATATGCTATGCCTTCAGGAACGAGGAGGCTGACTATTTTTACGGTCAAAACCTCCGTTTCCATTGTTTCCTTATTCACACCTTCATAGGTGACACTTGTCCCCATTAAATAAAAAATATGAGATAAAATCATGACAGCTATTGTGAGTAACATAAAAATGGTAATGGGATGGGGAAGTTTGTTGCCTTTTTCTTCAATAAAGTTTAAAAGCTTCATTGATTTCTGGTTTTGTCTTGTATCCATTGTATGTTTTCCCTTCTATAGGTTGCAGATAATATCATAGTATACCTATAAGATTTATTAAAATCCAGTATAAGATACCAAGATTTCGCACGTAAATTTTTCATATTCACAAGTAAGCGCATACTACCTTTAGCACGTCTCGCTCTGGAATATTTGATACTTGTTCCAATAATTGAATAGAAATGAACGCTTGTTTATTTCTAAAGATAAAGGAAGAACCCTAACGGGGTTCGAGAATTTCCATATATAAGCGCCGGGAAATTTCGGGTTGGTTTAGCCCAAACTTCAGATGACGGTTGATCACTTCAACTGTTTCGGATTTCAATAAATTTCGGCGCATCCAACGGCTGTGTATGCGGAAGGTGCTATTGGTTTTAGTGAAAACTGCAGAATAATAGGTTATGAACATTAATTTCATGTAATTTATTTACTTATAAAGTTTTTTTCCCAGTCTCAACATTCAATCACATGCTCCAAATGTAAAAAATCACTGATGAGCTTCAAACTTTTTTCTTTGGGATAGTCTTGGTACAAGTTGCTGGCCATTTTGACGGGGTCGCCAAAAAAATATCTTTCATACTGAATTTGTCTTGTACCGAACGAACTCATTGTCAGATCCCAGGCCAAACGGAATATTTTTACCCGGTCGACAGCGGATTTATCTGTTCCTTGAAGGCATTTTTGCAAGTAGGGGCTTATGGGGGAAGCAAAATCATTTTCAGTTGGTAATGTAACCAACCCGCTGGCTCCAATTAATTGGACGATTTCCGCAAATCGGGGGTACAGCTTTGGAAAAATGGTGCCGGCTACTTTTAGTGGTACGAGGCTAGGGCGCATACAACCCCAATCATCCAATTCAGCATCATTTTCCGATTTTGCCAATAGTGATTTCATTGTTTCATATCCGCTAATGATCTCGGAAATTTTTTCCTGTACATGTTGATATTCGCCAACGTTGATCGTTTCGGCCAACATTTGGGCCACCCCAAGGAGAAATTCTGTTTTTTCTATTTGTCTAATGATTACTTGATGGTAGGCTAAAGGGTGGAAGGAGCTTTGCAGCTTGAAGTCGGTAGCTGCCTCCAAATTGTCGTAAAAAAATACGTTTTCCCACGGCACTAATACGTTGTCAAATACAACGATAGAATCCATTTCTTCGTACCTAGAGCTGAGGGGATAGTTAAAAGTTGACTTGCCTCCCACAAACGATTCTCTGCAGATAAATTTCAAGCCTTCCGTATTCGAAGGGATAGAAAAAGCAAAGGCCTCATTTGGATCAAAGAAGATTCTGGGAGCCGTATAAACCAGTACCTCATCTGTAAACCCTCCTAGGGTGGCAAGCATACGGGCGCCCTTGATCACAATTCCTTTTTCATTTCTTTCAATTACTTTGGCGGAAAGGGCTTCCTCCGTGAATCCCAAGTTTATTTGCGAGCGGTTTATCTGTGGAGTTATAAAAGCATGAGCAAATGATAAGTCTTCTTTCATTGCTCTTTTGTATAAAGAGATAATATGTTCGGGAAAGCAGTTTTTCATTCCTTTTAAAAAGGCAGCTGAGGAGGCAAAACTCATAATCACCGTATTCATATAATCGGGGCTTCTGCCAAATATCCCATGGGTATGTCGTGCCCAGCGCTCAATCATTTTTCTTCTTCTTATTAAATCGTCTTTTGTTTTTGGATGCAGATAAGAAAGCCCGACAGGCTCATCTTGATCCGGAAAAAGGAACGTCATCTGCTCTTTTAAATCGTCTTTATTTTGTAAATCATAAAGGGATGCGATCGTTCGGACAACTCCTTGAAAGGAGGGATGGTCGGAAATATGTCCTTCCACTTTTTTACCATCGAGCCAAATCACGGCCCCCATCCTGTTTAATCTGTCGATATACCCTGTTCCATCAATGATTCCCATTTCACCACTCCTCATTCATAGGAAGTTGTGCACTCGTGTAGTTGGTTTCAGTTTATTAGAGATGGAGATTGTTCTATTCCCTTTTTCTTTCAAGAACTTTCTTACAATGTCGAGAACAGTTTTGTACAATGTAAGTAGCTTCCGGTAGTATTCTGAATATTTTTGGCGGCTGATTGAAAGGCTGTCCACAAACGGTCTCCTTTGCTAGGGCGAACGAAGTTAAAGCCGGTATGGATAGCAATTGTGGGAGGGAACAGAATGAATCTCGGATCGGAGTATTTAAGAATTGTAAAGAAGAGGTTTCAACATATAAAACAACTCGGGGATAAGACTATGGAACAATTATCAGAAGAGGACATTCATTGGAGGTTGAATCAAGAATCAAACAACATCGCCATGATTGTAAAACATCTTAGCGGCAACATGATGTCGAGATGGACCGACTTTTTGGAGTCGGATGGGGAGAAGCCATATCGGAAGCGCGAGGAAGAATTCATTGATGACATCCCGACAAAAACAAAACTGGAAAAGATGTGGGAAAAAGGGTGGGATGCCCTGTTTCATGCTTTAGACCAATTAAAGGAAGAAGAGTTGTTAAGGCAAGTGTTGATTCGCGGTGAAAGCCATACGGCGATAGAAGCGATTGAAAGGCAATTGGCCCATTACGCTTATCATATTGGCCAGATCGTTTATATCGGGAAGCAAATCAAGAATGAAGATTGGAGCAGTTTGAGTATCCCTAGAGGAAGGTCAGAAGAATACTTACAGCAAATGTTACAAAAACATCAACAAAAATAGTCTTGAGGGTTGAGGGAGAGCGCGGAGTTAGAAGCTATTAAAATATTTCACTATGCAAATGCATTATTTTTTGCTAGCGCCCTGATTGGCATTTACACAATCGCTTCTACTCATTTCATCGCAATTATTATTAAGCGCGGCTACGAAGAAGAGTTGATGTGACTTATCGCAGTGCTTTGAACTCACTCAGAAACGAGGAGAGGAAGGGGAGAGTTGGCGGTAAGCGGTAGCGCCAGTTTATTGCGTGGAATATTTTTATGGGCAAATTGTGTGGAAACCCCAACATTTAGTATAGAGCCAAAATTTGATCTAAATTTAAAAATAAATAAGCTTGTAGAGAAAAACATCATCTTTCTCTACAAGCTGAGAGGAGGTGTCCCCTCCTTTAGTATGCTTTTGCCCAGTATACCAATTCCTTCGCTTCTTTTCCGCAGCATACGCATGTGTCCGCTATTTTTTCCTGTTCAAATGGAATACATCGTGATGTAGCTAATGTGTCTTCTTTAATCTTTTCTTCACAGGCGATATCACCGCACCACATTGCTTTAATAAAGCCTGTTTGCTCCTCCAAAATTGTTGCAAACTCATCCATGTTTGTTGCGACATTTGTTTTTTCCAGTAGATGAGCTTTTGCGCGATTGTATAAATTCGTTTGCACTTCCTCAAGCAAAGCAGGTAAGCGCGTTGGCAATTCAGCTAATATAACAAATTCCTTTTTACCTGTATCACGACGGACAAGCACCACTTGTTCTTTTTCAATGTCTTTTGGTCCCATTTCAATGCGCACTGGGATACCCTTCATTTCATACTCGTTAAATTTCCAGCCAGGCATTTTATCACTCGCATCGATGTCTACTCTTACAAGATCCTTTAATTGGTCACGTAAATGATACGTTTTATCCAACACACCTTCCTTATGTTGCGCAATCGGCACAATCATCGCCTGCGTTGGTGCAATGCGTGGCGGGATTACTAGACCATGGTTATCCCCATGAACCATAATTAAAGCCCCCATAATCCGAGTGGATAATCCCCAAGAGGTTTGATGGACATATTGACTGTCACCATTTTCATCTAAATACGTAATATCAAATGCTTCCGCAAACCCTGTACCAAAATGGTGAGAGGTTCCAGATTGCAAAGCTTTTCCATCATGCATAAGGCTTTCGATTGTCAATGTATATTTAGCACCAGCGAACTTTTCCTTATCCGTCTTTCTTCCTTTAAGGACTGGTATAGCTAAGTACTTCTCCACCACGTCCGCGTAGATACTTAGCATCCGCTCTGTCTCTTGGGAAGCTTCTTCATCAGTTGCATGTGCAGTATGCCCTTCCTGCCAATGGAATTCGGAGGAACGTAAGAATGGTCGTGTTGTTTTTTCCCAACGAACAACATTTCCCCACTGATTATAAAGCTTTGGCAAGTCACGGTAAGAATGAATATTTTTAGAGTAATAATCGCAGAACAACACTTCTGAAGTAGGGCGAACGGCAAGACGTTCTACCAACTCTTCGTCCCCACCATGTGTCACCCAAGCTACTTCAGGAGCAAATCCTTCCACATGGTCTTTCTCCTTTTGCAACAGACTCTCTGGAATAAATAACGGAAACGCAACATTCGTGTGACCTGTTTCTTTAAATTTCTTATCTAACACATCGCGTATATTTTCCCATATTGCAAACCCGTACGGCCTAATGATCATCGTTCCGCGAACCTGACCATAATCAACCAACTCTGCTTGCTTAACGACATCGGTATACCACTGTGAAAAATCATCTTCCATTGCAGTAATTTTTTCTACAAACTGCTTGCTTTTCTTACCCAAAACGAAACACCTCATTTAACTATTTTATTTACATACTAATAACAACTCTACCTGCAGTGGAGACCAACTTCGGTCAACCGTATTGAAAATGTGTGTTACCGGAAAAAAATTCGCAAATCGTTTCCCGCACGAACAGACATAGCGACGCTTTTTGTAGAAGAGGTAAGTCAACCGTTCAAACCACTTTAAATGTTTGATCTTTTGAATGCGATAATCATGAACTTTCTTAGTCCTCTCACCACAGCTGGGACACTTGTGTACCTTGACAGCCACTTCTATGAAGCGCAATACGATCTTCCATTTCCTCCACTTTAGTGATCCATACATCTTAAAGACCAGGAATTTTATGACAAATTCACTTGCACGCAACTCCAATCTTTTCTTGTTTCTAGTCAATTCAAGTATAAAAGAATGGGATGTTTGCGTGGAATATTTTTATAAAAGCCATAATGCTGACCTTACAAAAAAAGCGCCGCCCGGGCGCTTTTTTTCATCATACTAACAAGTGAAACAATGTGCTGTCTTTATTTACTTCAGTATAAGAAATGCCTCTTTTGTTCATCCGTTCAATCAGGCCCGCGTAATCTTCACGGCGTTTCAGTTCTATACCGACCAAGCCCGGTCCTCTTTCTTTATTGTTTTTCTTGGTGTATTCAAAAGTGATGATGTCATCATCGGGTCCAAGGACTTCATCCAAAAACTCACGCAAGGCTCCGGCGCGTTGCGGAAAGTTCACGATAAAATAATGCAGCAACCCTTCATACATCAATGACTTCTCCTTAATCTCCTGCATTCTGCCGATGTCATTGTTCCCGCCGCTGATGACACAAACAACCGTTTTTCCTTTAATCTTGTCCTTGTAAAAGTCAAGTGCCGAAATGGGCAGGGCTCCGGCGGGTTCGGCGATAATCGCGTGTTGATTGTATAAATCCAAAATGGTTGTGCACACTTTTCCTTCCGGTATGGAAACAATATCGTCGACATATTTTTGGCAAAGCTCAAAGGTGTGATTGCCGACACATTGTACAGCCGCCCCATCTACAAATTTATCAATGGCCGGAAGCGCGGTAACGGCTTTATTTTCAATCGATGTTTTCATGCTTTGCGCGCCTTCCGGTTCAATCCCGATCATTTGCGTATGCGGAGAAACGTTTTTGATATAAGTGCTTAAACCCGCCATAAACCCGCCGCCGCCGATGCTTCCAAAAACAAAATCCACCGGTTCATGAATGTCATTCATAATTTCAACCGCAACAGTTCCCTGACCGGCAATAATCTGGTGGTCATCAAACGGGTGGATAAAAATCAAGTCTTGTTCTTCCGCAAATTCATGAGCGCTCTTGGAGCTGTCATCAAAAGTGTCGCCCGTTAAAACGACCTCGATGTATTCGCGACCAAACATTTTCACTTGGTCGATCTTCTGCTTTGGGGTTGTTTGCGGCATAAAAATGGTGCCTTTTATTCCCAAGTGGGCACATGCATATGCGACACCCTGGGCATGATTGCCGGCACTTGCACAAACAACGCCTTTTTCACGAGCTTGTTTTTCGATCGTTTTCATTTTATAAAAAGCACCGCGCAGCTTAAATGAACGCACATGCTGCAAATCTTCCCTTTTTATATATACATTGCAGTCATATTTCTCGGATAATCTTTCGTTTTTTTGCAAAGGCGTATGGGCCACTACGTCTTTTAGAAATTGATAAGCAATGAGGATATCTTCCAGATTCACGGTCTTTGTCTTTTCCTTAGTTGTGTTCATGGCGTCATTTCTACCTCCGCTTTCGTATAAACATTTCTATATTATAACATGATACTTATAAAAATAACACATATAATATTCGCAATATTTTGGGAAAGCGGTTACATTTTATCTTTTCTTAAAATATAGGCATTCTGCCGTGACGCAACCGATTATTTAGAGCGTCCCGGGTTTGCAGAGGAGTGAAACCAGCCTCTTTCCCCATTAGATGTTCGCACACCGGGGAAGATTCCTTTTGTGAGGGAACTTCCTTGATTGGTAATGGTTCTCGGACTAGTTGGACAATTGGCATGTACGCACGGGCAACAGTATCCCCCTTTCGGGCAGCATCCAAGACAGCTTGAGCCAGGGCTTGCCGGTAAAAAAGTAATTACGATGGGTGAGATAAATTGAATGCCGGCAACGATACTTGCTCCTGAATGGACTGCCGCATTAACATTGGCCTGCATGTTTTTTCATCTGAAGTACATGCTACCTTGTACCCCTTTAAATCATTTTTTTCCACCGTAACATCATGTTGTGGGATGCTGATGTAAGGTACAATTTGTATATCGGCATTTGCGATTCCATATGGTATAATTCTTGCTGAATGTAGGTTGTTATTATGGGATTATTTTCCAGTTCACATTATAGATATCCCCAATGTGAGGACGGTTGCATCCGACATAACAGATATGTTCCCTTCATCTTCTCCGGTCACGATATTTGGATTTGCTTTTCGGAAGCCGAGCTGTGAGCGAATCATTTTTTCGCTTTGATTTCTGGTAAAATTAGAGTGCCTATACATATCACATAATGATAAAATAAGCTGATAAGCACATTTTAGGAGGTAGAAAATTGGAATCAAAAATAGATACTCCGAAAGGGTTCGGGCAAATACTGGATTTGACTTTTAGTATCAGCAGGAAGAAGTTTTCGGAATTTATATTGATTATGCTCATATTTCTGGGACCCATTTTTGTGTTGCAAGCGGTGTTGGAACTGGCTTCAGGGGTCGGCTTTTTTCGGGAGGTTCAAGCGGAAGGTGCTTGGTATGACCGCACCTTGGATAGCTTCGATGAAATTTCAACTATGAGGGATGTGGCAATCGGTTTTTCGGCTTTGCTTTCTTTAATATTTGGACCGATAGCTGGAGCAGCCATTATACTTGCTGTAAACCATATGAGAAAAGGAGAAGAATACACCGTAGGATCGGTTATTAAAAGTGCATTTTCACGCTTTTGGCCTATTTTTGGAAGCAATATTTTGTTTTACTTGATTGCGGGCGGCCTTTATTTTATTCCGTTGATTAGCATTATATTTTTAGGGGTTTTGGGCGCGGCTATATTTCCTGTTGCCGGCATTATTGTGGCTGTTTTTCTTTTTCTGGTAACCCTCTTTGGGCTCGGCCTGTTTTTGACTCGCTTGAGCTTTTATTTCGGTTCAGTTGTCTTAAAAGAAGAAACACCTGGTATTTCTAGAAGCTGGAAGCTGACGAAAGGCCGCCTTTGGCCAACATTTGGGATTTATGTTGTATTTACTTTGATTTTTACGTGCATCACCATGGCATTGGAATTTTCTTTTGGCCTTATGTTGGGTAATAGTGTTTTATTGGCAATGATCGTCAATGTTGGCACGCTGTTTACCTCGCTCATATTTGCCGTTGGTTATGCTGTCATGTATTTTGACTTGAAAGCACGTCACGATGCAGACGACTTAAAGGAAATGATTGGAGATTATCAGACTACTTAACAAGTCAGGTGATGATTTATGTTAGAAGCGGACGAGGCGGGCAAAAAGCTGAAAGAGATTTTGGGCAAAGATGAATACCAAGCGTATCAAAGTGATCCTTTATCGGAGTGGTGGGGAAAAATCAAGGAGCAGTTTGCAAATTGGCTCGAAGGATTATTCCCTTCTTGGGAAGCTCCTCAGTCCGCTTCAGGCCCGCTTTTTATTGCGGTTGTGGTAATGTTTGTCATCGTTCTTGGTATAACGGCATTTTTTGTTGCACGGACTGTATCGAGATCGCGTAGATTTCGTGATGACCAACCATTTCAATCCAAGAAATATTTGGAGTGGACATGTTTAAAGCATTTGTCTGAAGCCAAAAAGCTGGAAAACATTGGAGAGCTTTCTCCTGCAGTACGTCATCTTTTTTTGGCGCTCCTTCTTTATTCTGATGAACAAGGGTGGCTGAAAGCAAAAATATGGAAGACAAATTGGGAGTACTACGAAGAGATCAAACACACCAATATTTCTTGGGCCGAACGATTTTATGAATTGGCAAAGGTGTTTGACGAAATTGCTTATGGGGAGAAACAAATATCACCTGAAGAATTTAGCCGCTTCCGAAACAAAGTTATGGCATGGCTGGAACAGGTTGAAGAGAAAATGGGCAGTTAGGCTGGAAAGGGGGATGGGGCTTTGGAAAAAAGGAGCTCAAACAACAAATTGTGGTTTTGGGGCGTTATCGCCCTTTTGTTGTTGCTTGTATCCACCTACCTTTTGGACATGAAGGAGCCGAAAAAGTATCGGGATTATGATTCCGAATCGCCTTCTCCCACGGGTTTAAAAGCTTGGTATACATATTTGAAAGATGAAAAAAACGTTGTGCAAAGATGGCGTCATTCACCGGAACACTTGAACGTGGATTCTCCGAATCAAACACTGATCATGGTCCAGCCCGCATTCATACCGGACGGGGCAGAAATGGATGCTTACAAACAATTTATGGAAGCGGGAAATTCCATCATATTATGGTCAATGAACCCGCAAGGAATGTTTGGCTTGTCCACAGAACCTATAGATGGTGACGGTAATGGCAAGGTATCGGATCAAAACAAGAAAGAGCATGGCGCGATGATTTCATATAGGCAGCGGCTCATTGCCGCCCCTGATGATCAGGTGCTTTTAAACGATGAATTCGGCCCAATCGCTTTAAAGCGGCAGGTTGGCGACGGCCAATTGATTGTCTCTCTTTTCCCAAATTGGTTAGAGAATGGCCAGCTGATGGAGGAGGATCATGTATCATTAGTAATCTCCCTGCTTAATGAAGCTGGCGGGGACAAAGTCCTTTTTGACGAATATATCCATCGTGAAAAAGGCTCTGGGGAAGCATTGATTTTATATCCGCAATGGTTTTTATTAATGATGTTTCAATTGGGGATAATGGCGATACTTTGGCTGTGGTACAGAGGCAAACGTTTCGGCCCGGTATTGATTCCGAGGGAAGAGTCTGTTCGTTTCAGTGATGAAAGTATTCGAGCGATCGCGACTTGGTATATAAGGGGGCAACGGTATCGGGATTCCCTTGCCATACAAGCTGATTTTTTAAAACAGATCTTTAAAGAACGGCGGGGTGTGCCCTTTCAGAATGGCTGGACAGATTTAACACCTTACTTTCTACAACGGGGATGGAAGAAAGAAGAAGCAACTGTTTTTTTGGAAGGGTTGGCTGACGTTTTACAGAAGGAAAGTGTTAGCAAACAAGAATACTTGCTATGGTCCAAGAAAATAGATCGTGTGAGAAAAGAGGTAGAGCGTGGATGAGACAAAAGATACAATCTTTGCTGGAGCAATATGAGGGTGCTATTTTAGGACAACGGTCAAATCTGCGGCTGTTATTGTCGGCTATTTTGGCTGGCGGCCACGTATTGGTCGAGGGGGTTCCCGGAACGGGAAAAACAGCGATGGCAAAGACACTTGCAAAATTGTTGGAAGGGAAGTTTGAGCGGATCCAATTCACCCCTGACTTGCTTCCCAGTGATATTACGGGAAGCATGATTTTAAATATGCAGGAAGGAAAATTTGAAACGTTAAAAGGTCCAATCTTTACAAATATTTTACTGGCTGATGAAATTAACCGGACGCCTGCCAAAACACAAGCCGCTCTCTTGGAGGCGATGGAGGAAAAACAGGTGACGATTCAGGGAACAACGTACCCGTTGCCGGATGTGTTTTTTGTCGTGGCCACCCAAAACCCCATTGAATTTGAGGGGACTTACTCACTGCCGGAAGCACAACAAGACCGCTTCTTATTCAAGCTCAATATCAATTTTCCGGAATATAATGAGGAAATGGAAGTATTAAGGAATGTGTTGGAAAACAAACTGGATGCGAGTTTAATGTCTCCTGTCATGGATTTGGCTGACTTTTCGGCCATTCAATCAGAGATTGAAATGGTTACAGTAGGAGATGGCATTTTGGAATATATCATGCACATCGTAAGAAGAACGCGCGAAACTAATGCCATTCGTTTCGGAGCGAGTACGAGGGCGGGCATTTCGATCGGAAAAGCCGCGAGGGCATGGGCATATCTTGCAGGCCGGGATTATGTGACTCCGGATGATATTAAAATGGTGGCAAAGCCCGCATTAAGGCACCGGATCCAATTATCCCCGCACGTTGAACTGGAGGGAGCAGCCGTTGACCAAATTATCGAAGAACTGGTGGGGGCGGTTCCTGTTCCGCGATAGAGGGATTTTGCCGACGAAACGCCTGCTCATTTTATTTGGCGTGTTGTCTATGGGCCTGTTCATGATCGGATTTTTTTCCGAAATATCTTGGAGAGCAGTCATCATCATCAACATACTGCTTTTCTTGGCAAGTCTTCTTGATTTGCTTTTGTCCCCAAAGAAGGGTGAACTGACTTTTGAAAGGGAGCTTCCGGAGCAAATGGAAAGAGGGCTTCCCGACGAAATACAAGTAAAAGTAAGGAATCGGTCGCAACACTTCGTCTCATACAAATTTATGGACGATCTTCCGCAAACGTTTGAATGTCCTTTTCCTGTTTTTGGCCATATGCAAAAGGAATCTTCAGCATCCATTTCATATGAAACGACCGCTTGGCAGCGGGGAAGATATGAAATTATAAAGCTTTATGTCAGATACAAAAGTGTGTTGGGTCTTTGGGAAAAGCAAACAACCTTTGATTTGCCGAAAACAGTCAAAGTCATTCCAGATTTAACGGAGACAAAACGATATTTGGAGAGCGCTCAACGATATTTACTTTATGAGGGAACGAAAATCCGGAAATCACAAAAAGGAACGGGAGAGTTTTCTCAAATTCGCCGCTATGTTCCCGGTGATGATCCGCGTATGATTAATTGGCGGCAAACGGCTAAGTTGCGTGAAGTGATGACAAATGAATATGCGCCGGAACATGGGAAATATATTATGATATTGATTGATTGCGGGAGAATGATGGGGGCAGAGCTCGCAAAAGGGAGCCGCCTGGAAAGAGTATTGGATGCGGTTGTGGCTGTAACAGCAGCAGCTCTGCAAAAAGGCGACTATGTTTCCGTTCTTGCTTTTTCCAAAGAGATTAAAAAATACGTTCCGCCCGCCAAAGGGATGGAACACCTGCAAACGATTCTGGAAGCCATTTATGATTTGGAAGCAGATCCAGTTGAGCCGAATTATGCCGCTGTTTTTGCCTTTTTGGAAACCGTCCAGAAAAAACGGAGTCTCCTTCTGTTGTTTAGTGATGTAAGGACCTTTCTTCATGAGGAAATGGCACTGAGTTATTTGCAATCGCTCAGAAGAAGGCACCAGTTTTTGATCATGGGGATGGAAGACTTGCCACTCTTGGAAAGGGCCGATGACGAGCCGGTTACGGTACAGGCTGCTATGATAAAAAGCATCGCCCAACAGCAGATCCTTTTTAAAAAGCGCGAAAAAGCAAAATGGGAAAGGCAGGGTCTGCAGTTGATCGAAGCACCCGAAGAAAGCTTGGCGGCAAGTGCAATTTCCGGCTATATCGAGATTATGAATCGCAATGTTTTGTAATTTTTCCGGGGCTGTCCGAAAAGAATATTGCGGCTTGATAACTTAAAAACAAAACCCAAGATTGCTGTAAAAATCAACATTCTTGGGTTTTACATTTTAATGCATATATTCCTAATTTGCCTTTTAAGACAGCCCCAGCTTATATGTGGTCTACTCCCTCTTTTTCTCTTCCCTCAGACAAATATGATCTATATTATCCAGAGTAAGAATGATGAGTCTTGGATGAAGACCGGTGCTTTTCAATCCGCATCTTGCCGATCACAATGTAGAAAATAAGACCTATGACGGTGGCGAAAGCTGTAAAATACTTGGCTTCCAAAGAAATGGCGGCAGGAGTAATAAAACCTTCGATCAATCCGGCAATGACAAATAGTGGAACGGTGCCTAAAAGCAGTTGAACGGACCGTTTTGCTTGTATTTTTAAATGAATCCTTCTTGGAAGTGACCCGGGTACAAAAAGTTTGTATCCCATTAATAATCCCGCGCCTCCGGCAATAAAGATGGCCGTCAGTTCAATCATTCCGTGGGGAACGATATACGCCCAGAATTCATATGTTTTATTTGAATGCCAAAACAAGGCGAAAAGCGCTCCGATCAATATGCCGTTATAAATAAGTACATAGACGGTTAACAGACCGAATGTAATCCCGCCGGCAAAAGCCAATATGGCAACCTGTATATTATTCGTCATGATGCTGGCCGACATCATCGAGGAGAGCACTTTTCCATCGTGACTGCCCAGCTGGTCCGGGTCGACGTTTTGAGCGATATCAGCAGGGATGATGGAATAAAGATTTAAGGGGTCATTCACGACAGAAAAGAAACTCCCGAGTCCGCCTAATGTAAAAAGAACGCAAGCCGCCAGTACAAATTTCCATTGCTCCGATAGGAGCCCGATAAATGTTGTACTGAAAAAATGGCGCATTTGTTTTACACTTGATATTTGATCTTTATATAATAAGTTGTGGGCTTTTGAAACAAGACCGTTCAAATAAAGAGTCACATCTTCTTGTGGAAAATATGTTTGGGCATATGACAGATGATTGGCTGCTTTTTGATAATGTTTGTAAAATTGGTTGATGCCAGCCCCATTAATATCAGGCTTTCTTTTACTTAATTCTGCCATCAATCGTTCAAGTTGTTTCCAATCATCTCGATGATTTTTGACAAATTGCTTTGCGTTCATATGTAGTCTCCATTTTCTTCTGTTATTCTATTATCATAGTCATTTTTTCTTTTGGAATCAAATATTGAAAGCGAGTGTATCTATTGGAACAAGAACAAGTTGGCATTAAAACGCCAGAATATGTCTCTCTGCAATTTAAGCTGGCCGGCCTGGGGAGCAGGGCCACCGCATTTTTAATTGATTCAGCCATATTGATGGTGGCCAATCTGCTGATGTACGTTATCGCATTTGTTATTCTTACTGGAGAAATGGTTCTTTTTGATACCTCCTCTATCAGCTTATTTTTGTTTGGGATCATCATTATCATGATGTTTGTCATCTATTGGGGATATTTCATCGCGTTTGAGTTTTTTTCCGGAGGAAGGACGATCGGAAAAAAACTCATCGGCATCCGTGTCATTCAGGATAACGGCCATAGTCTGACATTGCTTTCAAGCTTTATTCGCAACTTGCTCCGCATCATCGATGCCTTACCCGGCAGCTATTTGGTCGGCATTTTTATGATCTTTTTTCATCCCCAGCATAAAAGGGTCGGTGATCTTGTTGCCGGAACGATTGTTGTTCACGAGCGAAAGGCCCAAAGCAAAAAAAGCCTTTCCCCGGTTGAGAAGGAAATAAGCAGACGAGGCCTTGCGAAACATGATCTCGATCTTGGTGAGTGGGCACTCGATTCTTTGGGTGCAAAAGATTGGAAATTGATAAAAACATACGGAAACCGGCTTTCTGGACTAACGGCACATGAAAGAAGCGCACTTACGAAACAAACAGCAGATATTCTCTTTGGAAAACTCGGTATGGATATGAGCGAAAAGGAGCAGGTTGAGTTGGAAAACGCGCTTCTCGTTCTTTATTTGCATATGAAAGATGAGTGGGAGTATGAATTATAATGAGTTCTCTATCTCCCTTTTATCACTCAACAAGAGAGGCAACGCCCAAAAGGAAGTTGCCTTTTTTGGTGCGCCCGGGCTTGGGCATCTTTCGCAGTCCGATTTTACACCAAGTCTTTCGGAATTCGAAAAGCCTCAAGTGACACTTTACTGTATTCTCCATTAGCGAAGGTTTGCTGGAAATTGGTACGAAAAAATCGCTCTTTAGGAAGATCAGAGGTCTATGACATGAACTTAAAATCTCAGTATTGGCGCGCAAGAAGTAGAAGTTGAGGAAGATTAGAAGCTTATGACATGAACCCCAACTTAGAGAAAGTTTGGTATTTCATCGGCATATATGTGAAAATACAAACACTGTTGGAACAAGGATAAAATCAAAGGATCATCGGCTTACATTTGTTTGTTGGAAGTGGTTAACATATCTTCTAATCTCTCCTTCGCTGATTTCCACTCACTCTCAATTACGCTGTAATATACTGAGTTACGATAGGTTCCATCTTTACGTATCATATGATTTCTTAAAATGCCTTCCTTCAGTCCACCTATTTTTTCATCGCTTTTTGTGATCTGACATTTTGCTCGTCCGTTTTAAATTGAACTCGTATTAGTTTTAAAGTTTCAAAGCAATACGTTAATAACAAGTATTTACATTCTGTATTAATATGTGTTCCCCATACAGATGGAGAATACCATGTCCAGCCGATTTCCAAGCTTTTGTTGGGGTGTGAAATATCAAGAAATCGTGTAGAACCAACAATTTGATTGTTTTCACGAAGGAATACAACGAATGGACATTCTTTTCCCGTTTCTTTTTTGTTTAACGCTTCTTCAACCAAAGACTCCATATCATTTAATGAATAAATGTTTCTTGGTAAATGATCCCAAATCATTTTATCCTTGCCGACATCATATAAACCTTGTATATGCTGTCTATCCATTGGAACAATCCGCACTTTCTCGCCCGCAAGTTCATTAAACATATTGTTCATTCCCCATTTCCTCTTTATAACGTACACACACGATGAATTGATTTTCTTTGTTGTGATAAACATTATAATACTCATTTATTCAAAGCGCATCGCTGGCAATGTAAAATTTTTAAGTGGACAACCATGAATGAGCGCAAGCTTGTTTTAAAGATTGATTGCGAGAGCAATAAGAAGTGTGGTGTCAAGAGGAAGTGAATAAAAAATGTGAATAAAAAATGAAAAATTTTTGTTTGCAAAGATGTCCTTCAGGATATATACTAATTACACAAATTCCATGGAGGTGCAAGTATATGAACAAAACAACTAAGCAAGGAATTATTTTCGCAGCAGTGCACACCATCTTTTTTCTAAATTTGGCTTTTGACTTCTATTACTTGTTTTAAACCCGTCTCTTTTAAAGCGTTTTCATATACAGTTTTTCTCATCATTAAAAAGGGCTCTCCAAATACTGGAGGGTTCGCTTTTTGCTGCTTACCCTCAATCATTACCCTATGTTCAAGCTGAAGATGTTTTACTTACGTGGAAATGATTTTTACAAACATTCCTTCTTCCGCTTTTCTCTTCGCCTTTTCGTTCATTTTTTTAATTTTCTTTGATAATGCAGAAGCGCGTATGAGTTGACCGTCACAAAGTACTGATGGGTCAATAAGCCTTATTTTATTTTTACGGTGTAAATCATATGTAAGTTTATCTTCTTTGACATTTACATGACGCTTTATGTTGTTAACAAGATTGTTAACTTCCTTGTCTTGGGTCATTCGTAATAAGTACATGACCTCTTCATCCGTTAAAAGCAGCGTATCGAGATCAATAATCTTTTTTTCCAAAGCTATTTTTATCGTCTTGGCCAGCATATCATAGCCATAAACATTCAGAGGATTCATAAAGAAATCAATGACTTCTTTATAGTAAGTTTGTACAAACCATTCAGCCGCTGTTATACTTTTCAGGTATATTTTCCCGTCGCGCAATCGTAAATGATTTAAGAACATGTTTATTTCTTCGGATGTAATCTCTCCGTATTGGTACATATCTCTCAGTGTATAATCAATTCTGTCCGCACATAATTCGGGAGCGGGCTGCTCAAGTATTGTCCATTTAGAGTGATCCAAAAGGATGCTCTGATAATCAAAACCGTATTGATTAAGAATACGGGGGATTTCAGAATCGGCTATGACTCGATCATAAATTGTTTCGTGGTAATCTTCCGCTTTATTTTCAAACACAAAATCAATTACGTGTGAAAATGCCGTATGCGAAACGTCGTGCAGCAAGCCCGCTACTTGTTCTTCTAAAGAGCCGCCAAGCTTTTGAATCAGAAGCATGACACCTATGGAATGATCATATCTTGTTACATTCCACTTTTCATTCACAAAATAACTGGCTCCTCCTTGGTAAACTCCTTTTAATCTTTGAACGGGACTGCTGAGAATAAGCTCTTTAAGAAGTCCATCTACCGTATATTTTCCATAAATAGGATCTGAGATATTCATTTTCCCGATTCTCCTTGTTAAATAGAATACGCTGGCTTTTCGCCACCGCGATCCCTCACGAAGTTAGAAATCTCCATCAATACATGTGGTTTTGTTTTGGCTCCGTATTCTAATCTGATAACGCGGCAAAACAGGAACGTGCGTTCTATTTATATTATGGAATATAGGTTGTCTTTTGTCAAATGCCAATATAGGAATCTGTAAGTGCGTACCAATCTCTGAATATAAATGAAAGCGGAACTCTCCATATGCGTGCTTGGACAAGTGGTCTATGCTGATATGGAGCCGATGAGAACGGGAGAGGTTAAAATGAAAAAATCTTTGATCATGTCATGGGGGGAGGCAATGTGAGGGGGAAATGCGTGCTTGGCCGGCGTTCAAAACAAAGTGAGCCATATCGAACGGCAACATGGCATTGATGCCATAAGCTTTCAGAGAGAAACTCATTTTTGTGGTAAAAGGGGGAAACAGAGTTGGAAAGGAACTTGCGGAAATAGGGAGAAGTCCTTCACATAAATCAAGCATCTATTGGTTGGTTTCATACAGATTCTACACAGCGAAGCTTGCCGAGCAATGCTTATTCATCTCAGTTCATCATGCCCAGCCACGCTGATACAGCCTGGTCATCGAAGGAAAGGGAGAAAACCAGCCAGTCTCTTTGGTGAATCGAGCCAAGTTCTTTTTGACTACGTTCCTGCTTGAGTTTTTCTTGGGACGGGGCTGGGACATAAGTTGAAAGCTGATTCATATTCGTAAAAATCGTAAGAATAAAACCGCGTGAAATCAAGGGGGAACCACCAGGTTTTTAAATTGTTTCCATGCGGTTTGTTACATTTTTACAGGGTTTTGTGCGGGCCCCGTTCTCTTTTCATTTATTTCAGACAACCCCTGTCATGGCATTGTTTAACGTAAATAATGCCAAGCGTTGGTAACAGCCTCTCTTGCCCTTATCTTTTTATAATCTATTTTTGTATGTTTGGCGGCAGTTTCCAGCATTCTAGCGGCGGCTTGTGCTTGGGTGGAAAGCAAAGCTTCATTTACATTCACTAGCCGGCCATCTTGCACGACTACTTTCCCGCCAACAATAGTCGTATCAACCTGTGATGTCCCCGTGATGATCGGGAGTGAGGCATCATCAAATAGTGCCCCGGCAAATTCAAGTCTACCGGCGTCCACCATAAACATATCCGCTGCCTTTCCCACCTCTAAAGAACCGATACCGTCTTCCCAGCCAAGAACTTTAGAGGAACCTCTTGTAGCCACATGTAAACAATCTTCGGCACTTAGTGCTGTTGCGCCATGCTGAAGCTTATGGAGCAAATTCATGATCTTTAATTCCAGCAGCATGCTTGATGAATCGTTTGAAGCAGAACCATCTACCCCTACCCCTACTTTTACACCCGATTGAAGCATTTTCAAAATCGGAAAGGTTCCTGAAGATAGTTTCATGTTGCTGCTTGGGCAATGAGCGACGCCACAGCCACAAGTTCCTATCTTTTTAATTTCATGATCATTAAACCAAATTCCATGAGCGTACCACACATCATCACCTACCCAACCTGTTTCCTCCATAAATTCCAAAGGACGCAAGCCGAGCTTTTCTTTACAGAAATCTTCCTCATCTTTTGTTTCGGCTAAATGTGTATGCATCCGGACACCGTAGCTTCTTGCCAGATCGGCCGATTCTTTGAGGAGATCCCGGCTTACAGAAAATGGCGAGCAAGGGGCGACCCCCACTTTTACCATTGCAAAACGATGATGGTCATGATACGTTTCAATGACCCTTCTCGTATCCTTGAGAATGATATCCTCATCTTGGACGACTTCATCAGGCGGAAGCCCTCCCCTTGATCTTCCTAAGCTCATGGAACCCCGTGTAGGGTAAAAGCGAATACCCAAATCATGTGCGGCCCTAATTTCTTCATCAATCAGTTCCCCGGAAATCCCATTGGGAAACACATAAAAATGGTCTGAAGAAGTAGTACAGCCACTTTTTAATAATTCTCCCAATCCAACCATCGCACTCAGGTAGACATCTTCTGGCCTTATATGCCGCCAAATATCGTAAAGTGTCATTAACCAATCAAAAAGCTCACAGTCTTGTGCCCACGGAATGTTTCTAGTAAAGGTTTGATATAAATGATGGTGCGTATTGATTAAGCCAGGGTAGATGATTTTCCCTTCGGCATTGATCACGGTGTCCGCTGTTTCATAAGGAATGTTGGTCCCGATTGCCTTTATTTCTTGATCCTCGACAAAAATACTTCCCCCGGGATACCGCTGGCGTTGTTGATCCATAGAAATAATATTTCTTGCATTTTTTATTAATAAACTCGGCATATAAAAAAACCTCCATTAAAAAAATCTTGCTTGGTACAGTTTGGACTATGGTCATTTCACAGCACCGGAACATGATATCTTTTCCTCATCCGCCCCCTTTTTACAAAAAAAACCACACAGCTGCAAAGTGGCAGCTGTGTGGCGAAAATAGAGAAACCTCTAGAAAAATCCACACTTTCATTTTAGGATTCATTGTAAGTTTACTGTAAATTGAAAAATAATATTTGTCAACACTAATGTATAAACAGCGGCTGATTCATTCCTCCTTTCTTGCTTTGCGATAAACTCTGTGTAAGTATGGGCCGACAAGGTAAAATAGCGTACCGGAAAGAGAGCCGGTCAGATTCCTTAGATTTTAAGCTAAACCTCCATACTAGAGAACTGAAAAAGCTGTCTGATCCCGCATGTTTTTTGGCGATAGCTGAAAACAACAAACAAGAGGATTAAGCATAGGGTGGGAGACGGTTGTAACCTATGTACATTCATTCTGCCTATATCTTGTTATAAATGCTACTCTAAGAATGTACAAAGTTGATTGTTTAATAATGTACAGCTTCGACCAATAACCGCATAATATTCTTGAGGTGAATATTATG
>NZ_JAFBFH010000021.1 GCF_016909185.1 Siminovitchia thermophila
AGAATACTTCTTTTACATAAGTATAAAAAAATTGGAAGTCATGTTGGGTAGGGTGAGATTCCATCTCACTCCACCCCAACATTTGACATAGAACCAAAAAGACAACGGTATTTCATGTGGATTTTATAAAGATTTGTCTCTTTAGATATGCTCAATCAAAGATTTTTCCTATACTATACCTTTACCGGTTATGTTGACATGTTTTTGTGCATATTATATAATGATCTTAGCGATCAGGCCCAGATCCTTACGAGGACTGGGCTATTTTTATGGAGATGAAGACGTTTGAAACCTTTTAAAACTCATAGACAACAATTGGGAATCTTACGTGACCGTGGTTTAGAAGTTAAAAATGGATCAACAGCATTGAGAATACTCGAAAAAGAAGGATATTATGCTTTGATAAATGGGTATAAGGATCTTTTTCTTAAATTAGATACTCAAGGTAAACCACTTGATCCAGAGGAATATAAAAAAGGTACAACCTTTGATGAAATATATCAGCTTTATTCTTTTGATCGAAGTTTGAGAAACTTAATATTAGAATATATATTAATGTTTGAAAGTAGTATTAAAGCAAAAATTTCTTATCGTTTTTCGGAGAAGTATAAAGAACAGCATGCTTATTTAGTATTGAAGAATTATACTCGTAATCCTGATCAATTAAAAAACGTACTTGATTTAATATCAACAATTTCAAATACTATATCAAAAAAAGGTAAAGCAAAAGGTGAGAATCCAATAAAACATTATTTGGATTTTCATGATGGTGTTCCGCTATGGGTTTTAGTAAATTATTTAACATTAGGCAACATCAATTATTTTTACATGTGTCTCACTGATAGTTTACAGAACACTATCGCTAAGGACTTTGCAATAAACTTTAATAGAGATTACCAACAAAATTGCCAAATAACACCGGCTATAATTTTGGATGTACTAAAAATGGCGAATTTCTTTAGAAATGTATGTGCTCATGAAGAAAGAATGTATAGCTTTAGTGTACACAACCCACCCAGAAACGCTCAAATTGGAAAAATATTAGGCATTCCACGAAATCATATAAATAATGGAAGGTTGTTTACCTTGATAACGTTCCTTAAACTTGTTTTACCTAGAAAAGATCATAAGCAACTCATTAAAGAAATTAAACTGCTCTTTAATGAATATGAAAATAAATTTTCATCTGTAAGCTTCGATGATATTCTTTTTAAAATGGGCTTTCGGTATAATTGGGAAACGAGATTTTAGTATCAATATATAGGTTTAAAAAAGACCCTCATAAAAATGGTGGTCTTTTTTTAGAATATACCCGTTTTGAACGATTGTTTCAAAACGGGTTGGTTTCATTTTGCGAATGGTTTTGAAGGTTTTCTGAAGCTTCATTATCGTGTTGTTTTCTACGTTTCGATATTTATAACCTGATCCATTAACTGACTAAATCGTTCTGCATCTTTTTCTCGAACTGGTTTAGTAATATGCAGATATATCCTTTTAGTGATTTCGTCATTTGCATGTCCTAACCTTTTCATAATTCGTTCTAATTCCACTCCTGCTTCTGCCAATAAAGAGGTATGCGTATGACGAAAAGCATGTGGAGACAAATGCTGATTCATATTTGCGATTCGGAGAATTCGGTTCATTCGATGTTGTACAAATTTAATGTAATGTGGATACCCCGGATATTTATTGCTATTAACAAAAATAAAATCTTCGTCGTGATAATCTTCTCCCGTAGCTTCTTTCAATTGCTCGTTATAAGAAATGACATTTTGTAAAGCGTCGTAGACGACCGGTGCAATATCAATGGTTCTTCTCGATGTTTTGTTTTTAGTAGTCACCAGCTTATAATCCTTTATAATATTCTTTGGGTTATAAAGTGTTTTAGAAATCTTTAGAAAGTAAGTCCCTTCTTCTTCGAATACATCTGTTGTTTTTAAAGCACACAATTCTCCTAATCTCAATCCGGTATATGCCAATGTAAGAAAAATTTCATAGTCATGAAGAAGACCATGATCTTTACAGGTTTTCAGGAAATTAGACAATTCATTCTTTTCCATATAATTAGGTAGCTTTTCTTCATTTTCGATTTCTTCAACTGTTTTCGTATATCTTGGAAAGTAGCTGTAGCGTGTTGGGTCTTCTTTAATAATCTCCAATTCAACCGCCTTTTCGAAAATCATTTTTCCGGTAATATAGATTCCTTCCAATGTGCTTTCAGAGAACCGTTTTTTCATATCGTTAATTGCATCTTGGAACATCTTTAGGGTAATATCTTCAATCGAAATATGTCTAAAATAGTGTTGCCAATTATTGATTTCATTTTTCCTAATCCTAATAGTTCCCGGTTTTACAGCTCGTTGATTTTGATAAATATCTAGCCACATATTGCAAAAATCATAAAAAGATTTGTTGTCTCCTTGAAAAATACTCCCCTTACCTTTGATTTCCTTCTCCAATTCATAAGCCATTTCCTGTGCTTCTCGCTTAGTTTTAAAACCCTGCCGGCTTGTCTGTTTTCGTTTTCCTGTGATTGGGTCTTTTCCATTATCAATTACAAACCTCCAAAACACCCCGTTTTTTGTTTGGTATTTGTAAAATGATGCCACTCCTTCGATTTCTCCTTTCAGCATTCAAAATATTTGTTTCGATTCCCTCCTTTCATACTTAGTCCTAAAAAGATTTGTGCGGTATTGCTTATTAGTTAAGATGCACAGTGTAATTGTAGGCGCAATTCAGCAAAATCATATTCAACATGGAACACCCTTGAAATTTCATGTATGATTTCTTCCCTTGTCATAGTTTGGGCGCATAAAGATAATTGGTTCATAAGAAATTTTGGTACACAAAAATACAAATGGAAGTTGTGCAATTCTCTAGTTGCTTTACCTTCCAAAAACATTTGGTAACAAGCGTAAACAGCCATGCTTCTTCCAAAGTCCTGCCAAAGATCATGCTTGCTTTGCTCTTGGTTTAAGTAAATTCTCCACTCCCCACCAAGATTGTTAAGTTCGGTCGGGTAATTATAAAAGTGTATATGTAATCCTAATTTTTCTGAAATATCTAAGATGACTTCTTCCACTGATGCATCTTTCAATTGTTCCCACCGATGAATGTTGATGTCAGAATAAATGTTTTTAATGAAATTATGCATAATGCTTTTTCCTCCCATCTTGTTCATAGTTGCTATAGATATAAATTAAAGACACAGCAGCCAACTTGAAGGAATTACTAGGATGTATCGCTGCCCGGCTGGCCGTATCGAAGCCCTAAACCAATCAACGGATTCCCTCACCTTCTAATATTTTCCATATATAACAATGACTATTATACCATGACAAATTCCACGAAACACACGTTCTATTAAAAGGCATTTTTAATACCTACCGATAGGTAGATATAAAAACCGTCCGGTAGGTATTCAGATTTGAATTCTAAACGCGTTTTAAAATCTCTATATTTTAACCAAAAACAAAAAATGTTTGTTTATCTCTTTTTATTTATTTATCGTCTCTTTTTTCACCTTTAATCAAATTCCACATAGTCCGTAATTTTTCTAAATCTTCTTGGTCAGACTTAGAAAGATCTATAAACCATCTTTTTAAATTAGGATCGCTTATCGCTTTTAAAAATTCTTCTTCTTCTTCATTCCTGTGCGCAGAAGTAGGCTTGCTTGTAATACCTAAAAGGTAATCAGTGGAAACATCGTAAAGCTCGGCTATTTTGGCGATCATGTCGTTATCTGGTGTCCGTAACCCGTATTCCCAATTTGCATAAGTCGATAAAGTATTGACGTTCAATTTCTTTGCAACATGGGTCTTGGACCAACTTTTACTTTCGCGTAACGCTTTTAACTTTTCCGAGAGATTATTTTTCATTAATACACACCTTTTCCCTCAAATTATAAAAAAATAAAGAAACGGACTTCCAAACATTTATAAATATATTAACACACTTACACAAAATATGAAAGTTTTTTCACGATTTGACAAATAGTTAGGTTGACATACACGATGTGAGTAAGTTACTATGTTGGTAAGTTACCCGTAACGTGTATAAATAATGAAAGGCTGTTGAAAGATGTAATCATGAATCTAATGAACTATAACATTAATCGACTGAAACGAATTAGGATTGAAAAAGGAATATCCCAAACGTATATGGCGCGTAGGTTAGGATACAAAACACCTTCTGGATATGCCAATATTGAAAGCGGAAAAATAAAATTAACACTTGAAACAGCTTTAATGATTTCAGAGATTATTGAAGTGGATTTTCACGTCCTTTTTTTGACTAAAACATACACATATTGTGTACAATTTTTCTTTAAAATATACACACCTTGTAAATATTCATTTAAAGGTAACTAAGGAGGAGGAAAATCATGAGTTCTATGTTAGATCATTTGAAATCGGAATTGATGAAAGAAGAGTTAAAAGCACTTTTCAAAGAAGCATATGAACTCGGTATTCAAGATTCTAAAAAGCAATACAAATACCCGTTGCTACTGACTAAAAAAGATTTGGCAGAAATATTTCAAGTAAAGGAAGCCACAGTCAACAAAATTGTCGGAAGAAGAGGGTTTCCGAAAGCTCGTTTTGTTTCAGCCAGGTATCCAAGGGATGAAGTTTTTAAGTGGATGGAAGAAAACAGCGTTTGAAACTCGGTTACATAAAGAGAGTCGTCTGCAAGGAACCTATGAAACTATTTTTCGTTCCTATACATAAGAGCATAAACACTAAAAGAAAGGATGGTTGGAAATGGGATCTTTCTTTGTCTTGCAGGTTCATACAGGATTTGAAATTGAAGCCAAAGAAATGTTGCAGAGTGTTTTGGCAAGAACTAACAACAGAACAGTCAAATGTATCTATGCAATGGAAAAAGTGGAGTCCGTCTATCAGGCAAGTGAAGACTTAGAAGAGCTTACTGAACTCGACCGCGATGAAATATCTGAACATCTTCACGCGAAACGATTGCAAGCGGGATTGTCAAACCTTCGCCATGCTTGCGAAGCCATGAAAAGGTACGAGGATGCAGATACGCTCGTACTTCTTGACTCCTACCGAGAAAACATCCGCACACTTACGAAGCAACTGAAAGAATTGCGTAAGGGAAGCAAGCGGATCGGGTCGGTCCTAAATGGTTATATTCTCATTGAAACTCATGAAAATATAAGCCGTTTTCCTAGTGACTTATTGCACATCATTTATAGCATCCCAAAGATCATTGGACTGCCAAGTAAAAACAATGTACCGCAAGAAGAAGTGGATTCCTTTTTCACACAAATCGATATTTCGCCTGAAATTGAAATCGAATTGGACGAGTTTTCTGACGTTGAGGAAGATGAACAAGTAAAACACGAACTAATCGAACAAGCAAACGAGGTTATCGGAAGCCCAAAAGAAAAATGGTTGCTGAACAGACTGGATAATTACAGGAAACCTATCGAGAAAGAAATCGAAGATATACTTTCCGAATATAGCCAAAGACAAAAAGAGAAGTGGACAGGTAATCCCATCCACTCAAAAATACAATCTATAAATGTTTCAGTGCGGCAAAGGAAAAAGCGTATCCGAATGCCACTATCCCTTTTTGAGACTGTTTATCCCAATACCTCAATTCCTTCGAAACAGAACGTGTTTGTGATGGAAGACCGCCATCTTTTCTTGGAACGATTGAAAGATTTGCTCTGTGAATCTACCGAGAAAGGGTGTGTGTATCATGAATGAAGAACAAGCTCTCATGCCTGAATCACATTTAGGTACTCTAAAAGACGTGGTTTTCAGGCAAGAAGACTTTTTGATTGGTTATATGGAAACAGATAAACGAGAACGTATCAAAATAAAAGGTAGTCTGTACGGCGTGGAAAAAGGCGAAGAAATAGCAATCAAAGGAAAATGGGAAACTCATCCTAAATATGGAAGGCAATTCGCAGTTGAAACATGGGAACGACCTATTCCACAGACAAAAGAACAAGTCATCGCTTTTTTAGCTTCCCCTCTTGTGAAAGGTTGTGGCCCTAAGCAAGCGGTCATGATTTATGAAAAGTTAGGGGAAAATGCTATCGACATCATAAGTGGAGAAGGGGAATCATGCCTGGAAGGAATCAAGGGTATTGGTCCAAAAAGGCGAAACAAGATTGTGGAAAGTGTTCGTTCCACATTCGAGGTTCAAAAAGTTATTAGTGAATTGCTCGTATACGGCATTACGGCGGAAGTAGCCATGAAAGCTTATAAGGAATTTGGTCCGAATGCCGCTGCGATCATACTGGAAAATCCATATGAATTGATAAAACTCGACAATATCGGCTTCCTTAAAGCCGATGAAATTGCAAGGAAAATCGGGATACTTCCGATTTCGAGTTTCCGAATTGATGCTTGCATGGAATTCGTCTTAACAAAGACATGTTATAGTTCCGGGCATTGCTATGTGGAAGAACATGAATTGTTCAAGCAAGTCGAACTTGCCCTTAATCATCATTCCACAGGGGATGATATTGTCACAATGGAAGAAATTGAACAAAGCGTTCTTCGTCTCGACGGGGACACCATTGTCATCGACGAAGACGGTAGTATTTATCCAAAACGATTATTCAATTATGAAAAAAGCTTAGCCCGGAAACTTTCAAGATTGAGAGGTTCGCGGGGTGGCGAAGCCATGTCTTTTTTGGAAAAACAGATTACGACATACCAAAAAAAGAATCGAATCATCCTTGCAGAAAAGCAACGTGAAGCCGTCAAACGGCTGTTTTTTGAGCAGATGCTCATTTTGACCGGGGGACCCGGAACAGGCAAGACGACTGTCGTTAAGGCAATGATTGATGTATTTAAATCCGTCTATCCGAAAGCACAAATAGCACTTGCTGCCCCTACCGGAAGAGCAAGCCGAAAGCTTTCAGATGTCACTGGACAAGAAGCAAAAACAATCCATAGTTTGATTGGATACCGTCCCGGAGACAAGGCTGAATACAACAACGATAACAAACTCCCTGCAAACTTTCTTGTAGTGGATGAAGTGTCGATGGTGGACCTTCACCTAATGCACCTGCTCCTTCAAGCCGTCGAAAATGATACAAAAATTCTGCTTGTTGGGGATACAGACCAGTTGCCGTCAGTAAGTCCTGGTAATGTCTTAGCTGATATGATTCAAGCCGGTATACCAACAGTCCGACTTACTGATGTGTTCCGGCAGGCAGAGGAAAGTCAAATTGTAACCAATGCTCACCGAATCAATAAAGGGAAACCGTTGTTGATTGATACGACTAAGAACGATTTCTATTTCATTCGGAATGATCAGCCAGAACATATCGCGCAGCTCATTGTTTTGAGCGTTGTCCGTTTTATGAACCTTGGATATGACTTATCTGACATTATGGTATTAAGCCCAATGAAGAAAGGTCCTGTCGGAACAATCGTATTGAATCAAATGTTGCGAGATACGATCAATCCAAAAACCGCCTATACAAATGAATGGAAAATTGGGGACCGGGTTTTTCGTGTCGGGGATAAAATCCTTCAAAAGAAGAACAATCGAGACAAGGATGTATACAACGGTGACATCGGCATTATTCGTGCCATCGACAAATATTTCGACACGGAGTTAAATGAACACATCCAAATCCTTACTGCTAATTTTGGCGGCAGGAACGTGACTTATAAGCGTGAGGACTTGGATCAAATTGAACTCGGTTACGCTATTACGATACACAAGTCACAAGGTGGAGAAGCCCCTATTGTCATCATTCCTATGACTACAAGCCATTACATTATGCTTGCACGGAATCTTGTGTACACGGGTCTGACGAGAGCGAAGGAAAAGGCGGTCTTCATTGGAACGGACAAAGCAATGAATATGGCAATCGCGAACGATAAAATCACAAAACGCAATAGTCGATTATCGGAACGGATCATAGCAGAAATCCATTATAACGATCGCTATAAGGAAAACGAAAGGGTCAACGAATTCCGTTGATTCCTTTTTATTGTGCGTTATGGAATACACACAGGGGATACAGAGGTGGAAACGAATGAAACTACAACGACAATTAGAGATTGCGGAACAACGTGCCAGACAACGCGAATCCGAAAGGCGTGTCGATCTAAGTGAGGTCGCTAAGCAGGAGCAGAAGGCGAATCAAATGGGATACGGATTATACAAAATTAAAAAGAAGAACAAAACGCCTTTTGTACAGATGTTCCACGAAAACATCGACATACTCATCAAAGAAAAGTATATGACGATGAATGAACTTGGGTTTTTATCGGCTCTCTCTCCATTTATTGCAATGGGTTCTAATGCCGTCAAACATCCCGAAACGGATCACTTCATGACCATTACCGAAATTGCAAACGTGTTAGGGTTCAAACGGGAAACCCTAAGCAGGACGATAAAGAAAATGTTAGACAAGGGATTGATGTATGAGATTGTCAGCGCACGAGAAATCAAGCTCTATAAACGGAATGTCAATGCACGGCCCTTGTTCGTGAATCCCGAAATCATGTACAAAGGCAACAAAGATGAAATCGATCCGATGCTTTGTGACATGGTCATGGAATATGACTACATCGAAAAAAACAAAGTCCTGCTTGAATGGAAAGTATGGCATACACATGACCAGAAAGCGGGGAAGATATTGAGTCGTTCCACTTATTTGAAATACAAGAAACAAAGTAAGAAAAAGTGAGTCTTTAGGAGTGTGATTATTTTTTCACACATTAGAATTTACGCCAAAATAGTGCGTTAGGGGTGTGACTTAAAAATCACGCTCGCGTGACGTAAAAGTCACACCCTAAAAAGGTTAAAAATGTTGATTCCACGCGGTTATTCGTATTTCGATCCGATGGCGCTATTCTTACTCTTATATATAGAGTCAGATTCTTAATAATTCAGACAAAAAGGCAAGGAGTTGGTTAACTTGGTTATCCAAGAGTCAAAAACGGCCTCCAACGTCGTAACCTTTGTGACGCCCAATATTTCCTATTTCACTGAACAGAAATATCTCTCTGATGCGGAAATGGCGTTTTTGTTCCGGTTATCCACTGTTCTCGATGCCGAGAATTGCATCAATCGCGAAGGCGAACGGTATCTTACTCAAAGTGAGTTAGCCCAACGTATGGAGATGTCTAGGGAAAATACAAATCGTTTAATCAGAGCTTTGGAAAGGAAAGGGCTGCTTAAAAAGGAAACGAACAATGAAACTAATTCAAAAACGGCTCAATACAAGGTGTTCGTCAATCCTAATATTCTGTTTTATGGCGAAACATCTTGTACAGTTCCATTACCTATTAAGCATCTTTTTGCAGAATCCGTCCGTAACTCTGTCATGGATGAATTACCTTTCAAGGTATAACAGTAATCAACGGAAAGGGGGTGGTTGGTTTCCGCGAATGTTTAACCGCACATTAATATGGGCGTACACAGTCGGTTTACTATCCGGCGTTTTAGGGACGTACCTAACGTACACTTTACTTGTTTCGGCAGCACAAGTGAAAGCCTTATTTCTCTTTTACCTGATATTAAGCATATGTTCTGGCGGCATCTTATTCTTTCTGCTTGGTGGAATTTTCGTCTTCAAAGTTGCCGACTTCTATCAGGAAAAGAAAATCAAGGAATCTAGTGGTACTTCCAAAGTCCAGTGAAAAAAACATGCAAACAAGGGGATTGACCTGATAAGGGTCGCCCCTTTTTGTGTGGATGGAAAAGAGGGGGTTGTATGACGGTAAAAGATGGAGATCCAGCTTTGTTGTCGGATCGGGCGTTTATGGAGGAATGGTGCTATGTATGGGGAAATTATAGCAGGGATTTCTACCAAAATCTTTCGGATGCGGAACTGGAAGAACTTTACAACGAACTGAACGATAAAGTGAGCAGGAGCCAGCAGACTTTCAAGAAATGAGACTCAGGAACCAAAGAATACAGGGGAAGATCGCCATTCTCTTGCCTAACTACAGGCAATCCCCCCGACAGAAACAAAGAGGATAAAGCAAATAAAGGGGAGGTGACAGTCTTTGGGGCGGAAAAGTATAAGGACGGTTGAAACATTTCTGATTTGCAGCGTATGTGACAACGTCTACCCGATGTTCCGGCACAAAGGGAAACAGAAAAAGGACGGGCATATTAAACATCTATGGTGTTATCGCTGCAAAGAGACAACGGCTCACGTAGAGGACAAAAGGCTTTTCAACAGGTCATCGTCGGTAGTAGAATGCGTTGGAACCTATCCCGAAAGGAGGTCGTCCTACTGATGGAGTGGCAAACGCATATGTTGTCCGGTGTTGTTGCTGGATACATGATAACGGGTGGTGACTGGAAAGGTGGACTAATCGGAGGCATTGCCGGTATTCTCCCGGATCTGGATGAACCGAAATCGAAATTTGGGAAGATTCTAATTCCCGTGTCGCTTCCGCTTAATCAGTTGGTGGGGCATCGAACGCTAACCCATTCGCTTCTGTTCGCGATAGCAACAGGGTTGACATTAGCTTTATTTTTTAACATGAATGTGGGTCTTGCGTTTGCGGCAGGGGTTCTCGCACACGCCGTGGGGGATATGCTGACAGGAAGGGTCAAGTTATTTTACCCTTTTAAACTATCAGTTGGCATGAAAGTATCTCCATTCGTGTTCTTTGTGAATGATCGAATATGCCGAGTTGCTATGATGTTGATGCTATTGTTTTTTGGTTGGAAAGATTTCACTGATTATTTTTTGAGTTTGGCTAATTGATTAGAGAAAATTAAGAGAGTGGAAGATTTTTTTGATAGTGACCGAAAGGGAGGATATAAGCTTGAATATGATTTATGTAGGAGTAGATTTAGGATACGGGTGGGTTAAGGCAATGTCATCGACAGGCAAGAGGGTCGTTTTTCCATCACTTGTTGGTAAGGGACATGATCGAGGACTTACGAACATGTTCGGAGAGGAAAAACACACACTTTCAAATATGAACGTCATGTACAAAGGAGAAAACTACTTCGTCGGTGAACTGGCAAAGGAGTCTCGTTCTTTATCTCGGATTTTTGAACGGGAGAGGTTTAACCATTTGTATACTCATATCTTGTTGAATACGGCGATTCAGCTTGTGACGGAAGGTGAAAGTGGTTCTGTGAAATTATCTACGGGTCTGCCACTTGATTTCTATGGCGCACAGGCAAAGGATTTTCAACAGTCTATCAAAGGTGTTCATCCTGCAATTGAATGGGTATCGGGTTCCCTTGCCGGACGTACCGAGCAGATCAACATTGAAGATGCACTTGTGTTTCCTCAAGGGGCATCGGCAGTATATGCAGCACTGTTCAACCATGAAGGAAAATTGACATATCCTCAATACATGAATAAAGGAGCACTTATCGGTTTAATCGACATTGGATATCGGACGACAGATTTTGTAGTTGTCGAAATTCAAGAGAATAATGGATTTATGCCTATGACCAAACTGTCCGGTACAATTGACGATGGCGTTATTAACTTGACACGGGATATTAGACAAGCGTTCAAGGTGCGATCAGGTGGAGCGGATTTGAACGAATTTCATTTGAATCGTGTCATGCAGGATGAAAGGCTGACTTATAAAGGAAAAACACTTGATTTTGAAGATGTTATCCATTCCAGCAAAAAGTCGATTGCTATGAATATCGTAGATCGACTTAAAAACGTGTGGGGAGAAGAATCGGATTTGTTCGATGCCATCTTCCTTGCAGGTGGTGGGGGCGAATTATTTGAGCCATTTATTCAGAAACCTTTCGATGAACGGTTAATTAAGATTCAAGAAAGCCAATTCGCAAATGCGATTGGGTATTTGCGACTTGGTAACGCCATTTTCAATCATCGGAAATAAGGTAGCGGGCGGTGAACGACGATGACTGCGAATTGGAAAAAGCGGTATAGCTTTCGATTAACGGATGGCGATGAAGACCTCGGCCAAATGCTTGAAAATGTACCGGACAGCAAAAAAAGTGAAATGATTCGGAATATGCTTAAATACGCATACCGCATGATGAATGAAGAACGGAAAGAGAAAAAGGAACTGGATGAACTGAAAAAGGCGTTGCTTGATTTCAAGGAATCATACCAATTGCAACATGAAGAACTATTAAAGGAATTACGCAAAGGGATCAAGGTTGCTCCGGGTCAGTATGCAAGAGAAGAAGTGGAACAGGAGGATGCCGTATCGGAAGATGCCATCAGAAACAGTGCGCAAGCTTTCCTTACCTCTTTCGGCGGTGTGGAGTAGCCATATGGAAGGGAGATATACATGCTAGATGCAAAGACTAAAAGAAAGATAGAGAGTGGCTTCAAGGAGAAAACGCGAATACAGAAAAAACGAATGTTCAAGGAAATCAGCAGATGCTTTAAAATCTGTGACGCCTGTCCAAAAAATGGACAGGCAATTTCCGATGCTGCCCCAGAGGAACCTAACTCCTATCAGTCGGTATGTGGAAATTGTCCCATCTACAAGAGGTTGCGAAGTGCGGGAGCCGAACTTTGGGAAAAGGATACAAACATTGAATTTCTTCTTTCCAAAGGGGAAAATTTAACAGCGGATGAAGTCCTATATTTGCTCGAACAGGGAGCGACAAAGAAATCTATTCAACATGCGCTCGGGTTTTCCAATCCGAAACAGTTGAATGGTTTTTTAGATAAAATCTATCAAAGTAAGGGATGGAAAACGGATAAGGTCATGTAAGCCGATATAAGGAAATTCATAATTTAACAGAAAATACAAACAGACAAGGAGTTAGTGGAAAACGATGGAAAAGAAAACATGGTTGAAAGTTTTATCAGTTGGTGTACTTGCAATAGGGTTGGTTGGATGCAGCAATACAGAAAATGCACCAAGGACAGATACAAAAACGGAAGATGTCGCAAAGAAAGTGGATGAAGACGCGAAAAAGATTTTCGAACAAGCGAAAACGAAATTCGAAAACGCAAAAAGCATGAAATTCGTCACAGAGAACAAGCAGACATTTAAGTTCGGTGATCAGGAAGATTCCGGCTCTATCACAAAGGAAACAGAATTCTCGAAAGATCCAGTGATGGCCCATGTCATCACGAAAGCCAATATCGCCCCTCTTGGAGAATATCAAACTGAAATGTTTTGGGTGGACGGATACCATTATCATGCTTTTGAAAACGAGACGACCGAGAAAAGCTGGAATAAAGTAAAACCGGGGAACGAGTACATCAATGATGACTACCGTTTTATCCAAGACATGTTCAATGCCTTCAAGGGTAATATTGATGATTTCAAAGTGACGGAAAAGGATGGTTCCTACCATTTCGCGTTTACTGCTGACAAGAAAGAATTGACAGAGAAATACAAAGGAGTCACTAGTTGGCTCATGAATACGGAAGGTGCGGAAATTACTAAGATGGACGTGAATTTCACTTTTGACAAAGATAGTCACGAGTTGAAGTCCCTACACTATATCTTTGATTTGTCCGGCGTTGCACGTGAGGAAAAAGGAAGTAAGGGGGATGTCCATGTAGACGCCATGCTCACCGTCAGTGACTATGGTAAGGCGACTGTCAGCCTACCAGAAGACGTGAAGAAAAATGCGAAGGAATTGCAGATAGAGAAGCCTGCAACGGAAGAATCCGATAAGTAATGAAAAACTTATCAAATGCATTGTTGTCGGCGGTCGCGCTATTCATTCTAATGGCGGTCCTTCTGCAAGGTGGAGGGAAGGAAGCCCCTTCTGAAATTGCGTCGCCGGAACAAGAAGACGATTTTCAATTAAGAGAAACGAAAGCTTCTATTGTTAGGGCTGTAGACGGCGATACGGTTATTGTCCGTTTTTCAGAAGGCGATTTGAAAGGAAAGGAGGAACGTATTCGGCTGCTCTTGATCGACACTCCTGAAAGCGTCCATCCCTCAAAGGAACCTGAATGGCTTGGGAAGGAGTCATCAGATTATGCTAAACAATATTTAAAGGAAGGCCGGAAGGTTACTGTCGAAATCGGGAACCCGGAGCGTGATAATTACGATCGGTTGCTTGCCTATATTTGGGTCGATGGTGTGAATTTCAATCAGCATATGATTGAGAAAGGTTATGCACGTGTAGCTTATGTTTACCCGCCGAATACAAAGTATCTTGAAGAGTTCGAGAAGGCAGAGGAAAAAGCGAAAAAGAAAAAGGTTGGCATTTGGGGTGTCTCGGGATATGTAACTGAAAAAGGGTTTGATATGTCTGTCATTCAACCAAAAGGAGAGATAGCTAAATGAGTAATTTGGAGGAAATCGTAAAACGGTATAAAAAGATCGGAGGGGAAATTGAGTCTCTTTTACAGGATACTGACAAAATGTTCGATAATACGAATACATTAATTCTTGACATCGACGAATATCAAAAATATCTTTTGGTTTACCAAAGCCATTTAGCTCTTGATAAAGCACACAACTATATGAAAGAGTTAAGCAAAACAACTTTCATAGAGGGCTATTTGAAAAAGAAAAGTAATGGTCGATATGCGATAGGGGAATATGAATTGTCAAGCGGCTCTTCCCTCGACATTTGGGTAGAGGATGAGGATTCAAAAGCAGGTGGATATTATCTGTTTACTCGCCTTGAACACAGGGGTGATTATTACGCTTTCGACAAGCCAAGTCTTGAACTTGAAGGTAGGAAGGCGAGAATCCGCCGATAGCAGAACGGGCAACCTTGTCAGCAGGGTTGCTTGTTTCATTTTGAATTAGGAGTGTAGAGGTTGGAATCAAAAGTTAAGGAACCGGCTTTCCACCATTTAGACAAGTGGCAGTGGAAAGCAAATGTAGTAGAAGCCATACAAGCGATGGAAAAGGAACATGGGCCATTAAAGGTTCTTGTGCAACAGGTGCGTGTGCATACATGCAAAAACAACGGCGACATTAGCATTCATGAATTCAAGGCTGAAACTCTCATCAATGGAAAGAAGGTCATCATTTCAGATGCCTTTTCCGTGCTTTGGCTCATGGAGTGGGGTATTATCCGGCATTGGAACAGTATCAACTTGTCAGAAAAATTCCTGAACACAACGATCGGGAAACGATGGCTCGGGTATTTGATACAGGAATGCAAACCGCAATATCTTGTTAATTAGTCTTGTTTTCAGAACGAAAGACGTTTTGTTCATGACGTTGAAAACTCTCCTTACGATAATTGGTTGAACACCTGTAGACGGTGCTATCATTGGTGTAAGATCAAAAACAAAAAGGAGTTGGTTATGATGATGACATTGGAGCAAACGTACAAGGCGGTGCTGCTGAAAGAGATGTTTACGGAAGAACGGGAGGAATGGAAAGCGAAAGTAGATGCTTTTCTGCAAAAAGGGATTGTAAAGAAAAATACAATACTACGGATTGTTCTCTCGACAATGGGTGCTTCTGCATTCATCTTCTTCCTGCTAAACTCAACTGTCCGTCCAATGCGGGAACTTTTTATCTGGTTCCCTCTATTCTTCTTTATGGGCGGCTGCGTCGCACTTTCGGTATTGCTTGGCTTACGTGTATACAATGCCATAAAGAAACGGACGAATGTATTGAAAGGGAAACGGGACAGAGAGTTCTTGAATTGTTTTGAGTTCGCAAAGGCAGCGGAACATAACTACGCCACGATCGAAAAAGCACTCAATGAGAAATGCGCGATCCCGGCGGAGTACCAAAGCAAAAAGGTGTTAGAAGCGATGATCCTATTTATCCGTCAGGAACGGGCAGCAAACGTTGAACAGGCTATGCGGATTATCCGCAACGAATTTCCATATATGTTGAACCAATAAAATGTCGGGCCAAAATCGGTCGGGCATTTTTTCTTTACCAAAATCCATTCGCGGACTTTTTGCGGACTCCACTACCGGTGCTGGTTGTTAGAATGAAGATAACAACATACAGGCAAGCCGAAGGGGAGGGGTAGGTTGAAGAAACGATATTTGCTATCACTTGTTGCGGTAGCAGGAGTAGGCGCATATCTGGTCTGCCGTAAATTGAAGCAAGTGGAAGCGATGTGACAGGATATTCTGTTTTTCATCCCTAAAAGTGGATAGGCGAGTGAGATGGAGAAGGGGAATGAAAGTATCCTCTTCTTTTTCTTTACCACAGGGGGCGCAACATTCAATAAATCTTGAAGGTAATCCCGTTATTTCATTACAGCGTATCGAATGTTTGCTCATTGGTGGTGGTTGACATGTAAATTTACAGGCAGTCCCTATAAATAAATATTTCTTTGAAAAGGAGGAACGTGCATGTTCAGGATGATGCTCGGGATTATCTTCATGATTTTCCTGATCGCGGTCGTCGGTAATATAGTTTTGGATCAGTTTCCGAGCCTCGTGCCGTTGTGGGAAGAGTTCAAGATGCACATTACTAATCTGTATGAAATGTCTATCGTTAAGTATGGAACTGCCGCAACACTCATGATTATTGTGGCTGTCGTTATATTGGTTGGCTCATCTAACAAGAAAATTTGAATCTACGTCAATAGCATGGCGAGAAAGGAGTAAATAATTGAGCAAACTTACTCATCGGAGAACAAAAAAAGTAAGCAAGTTTGAAAAAATCAAAGATGTCGCGCTGAAAATGAACGAAAATGAAAAACGAAAAAGCGATGCAAAGAAGAAGGAAAAACAAAAGAAGCCAAAAGGGTATCGTGCACGAAAAGCTGGTGTTGTTACCTTTTGGGTGATGCTTGTCCTAATGTTTTTGATTGTGGTTGTGAACTCGGGCGGGGGTAAGAAACAGACAGAAGCGATGGTTCTTAACGAGCCGACTACAAGTAAAGCAGTATCGACGGAAGCTGTAGAATTCTCCAAGGATTTCCTTTCGAAATATTTCACGTGGAATCTCGATAAGTTGGATCAAAATGACCGGGATGCAACGCTTTCGTATTTTGTATCAAAAGATATTGTTGACCAGATTGGGAGAATAACAGGGAAAACCTGGCATTCTACATTGAAACGGGATGCAGTCCTTTTGAAAGAAGCACAGGATCTAGGCGACAATAAATCCATTCTGACTTATCAAGTAAACATTACCTATGACAAGACGCTTGCTGCGATTGAAAAGGAAAAAAGTGCACTTGGCGAGAACGGGGAAGATACCTATTCTGTAGAAAATCTATCTCCTGACAGCATGGATGTTGTGGTGAATGAACAAGGGATTGTTAAAAGAATCACAAAGAAAAAGTTTGTGACAATTCATTTGTATTACGATGCAGACCAAAATCGTTTTGTAATCTATCAGATTCCAAGCTTCACCTATTTCGAAGATACGCCGAATACATCCGGTCCTGAAATGGAAACGGACAACCTGCGTACTGTTGTTGGAAACGAAACAAACGCTGTCAAAGATTTTCTGAATACATTTTTTGAAGCCTATGCAAACGATTCGAGCGAGAAGCTAAGTTATCTCTTCGATGATGAACGCCGTCAAAGTGGATTAAACAAGACTATGGAGTTTGTCACGGTCAAGAATGTCACAGTTTATGAAGGTAGAAACGAAAAAGAAAAAGTCGTAAGTGCTACGGTCATCTTTGCCGAGCCAGATACCGGAATTGAATATTCATCAAACTATCAAATTGTCGTGGCAGAGAAACAGGATCGTTTCGTTGTTAAGCATCTCAATAGCAAGAAATATATTGACGATATGCTAAACGATGCGGAACAGACTGCTGATAAAACCGATGTAGATTCGTCGGAAGACAATAAAAAAGGCGATGAAGTAGAAAAAGAACAGGAAGAGCAATCTACGGAAGAATAATTCCCTTGATTGCCTTTGTTGGGGGTGGTTCTGTCAATATAAGGCATTCATGCTGCGGTTGTGAGAATACGGTTTTTGGGAATGAAAAACAAATTATATTTTTCAATGAATACGATTGAAAGGAGTTAGTTGGTAAATGTCAATAGAGAATTTATTCGATTGGTTAGCAGGGGAAGTAAAATGGGCTTTGTTCATCGCTCTCTTAGTCCTGCTAATCGTCACGGCTTTTAAGCGTGCTTGGATCGCGATGGTCGGTGTTGTCATCGGACTTGCATTTATTGGTATGTTCATTGTGAAGCCTGACTTAATTATCACACTTGCTGAATGGCTGACAGGATTGCTCAATTTCGGCGGAAAATAACGCATCTTCTCATAACAGCAATGGGAGTTTGTAACGGCGGAATCCGTTATAGATTCCCATTGTTTTGTTTTTGAAATCTAAAACAGGTGGTGAATGGTGATTAATAGAATCCCGTTATATGTCCTGAACAACTTTTTGAAATTCGAAAAGAAAATCTATCAGGTTTTTGGTTTAAAACTAGGACGACCATTACGGATGAAGGCAGTTTTGTATGGAATTGTCTTTGGTGTCGGAACTATCGTTTTCTATAACCTTCCGTATCTTGGAAATCTTGTTAACTGGATGCCGAAGGGTGTACTGGTCCTGATTCCGATCGGCCTCGCATGGTTGCTTGCCGACGTCGGTACGGAGAACCGATCACCAATCTACTTTTTCCGTTCGTTTATTGGTTATCAGGTTAGGAATTTTATAACAAAGAAGACGTATTACCGTGGGAAAGAAATTCCAAGAGAGACGGTCTACCAATTCAAAAACTATTTTACTTATACGGTTTCAGACGAAGAAGTAAAGGCACTTGAAGAATTAGCGTTGGAATCAACAAAACAAGTTGAAACTGATGCGCCTAAGAAGAAAGTTGCAAAATCTTCTCCTTGGATACTTCTGAAAAAACATAAAGAGAAATTCGCAAAGCAAAGAAAGGAACAGAAGGAAACTGTGGAAGAACCGAATTTTTCTACCGAACCTTCACTAAATGTGACGAAGGAACGGGTATCCGTCCCCGAAAAAAATGATTTACTAGAAACAATTCCGGTTCCTACAGGAAAAGCACATGTAAAAATGGAGTCGGAAAAAGTAGAAGTCAAAGTAGCAGAAAGAGTCGTTCGAAGACAATTGGACGAAAACGAAACTTCTTTTGTAACTGAACCGGTTAGTGAAGGAATAGTTGATGTTCAAGAAGTACAAGAGATCAACGAAGAAACAGTTGTCCGACCGGTTAGTCCAATAGAAGTACATGCGAAAGTCGATGAGATAAACGCCCAAACCGAAATACAGGAAGAGACGAAAGTTAGTGAGTCAGATCCATCGATTTATCAAAAAGAAAACGATTTGTCTACCCAAACCCATTTTTACGAAGAACCGAAACAGTCGGATACAGCCCATACGTCGGAAAGCATAAATAGAGAGGCTGAACAAGAGGAATCAAAGCGGCTGTCCGAACTTGAACAGAAGGTCGTCTCACTTGAAAAACTGATGGAAAGCAACATGACAGAACAGTCAAAGCAACAGGAACCGGTAGGCAAAGCTATATTGACAACCCTCAAACCACTCAATCCCCTCACCGCTAAGCGCAAAGAGGAAAAAAATAAGGAGCAAGTGAAGAAGGAAGTGTTCGAATTGCTTAGCCTAAATCCGATAAAGGTTGAAACACCTTCCGAAGAAAAAGAGTTAGTGGAAGTCGGGTCACGCACGGAACGTAATCAAATGAAGAAAAAACGGAGACTTTTATAAAAAGGAGTGTGGGATCTTTGAAGATTGATTTTCCAATTAAACACATTGACGGGAATCTTGTGTTTGCCCACGATAACACCGTATGGGCCTATTTTAGAATTGACGGATTTAACTATGATTTTCTAGACGATGATGAAAAAAGTGTTCCATTTCAACAGCAAATGTCATTTTTCACGAACATTGGACTTGATTTGCATTTTCTCTCCATACCGAATCCAACTGATATTGGGGGTATATTAGACGAAACAATTGAAGAAATGAAAAGAAAAAATTATCCTCTCCAAGAAAATGGAATCGAATTTATGAAACGGGTGAAAGCAGCGCTTGAAGATCAAAAGGAACTCAATGAATCTAGTGAATATCATGATTATCTTGGTGTTCAATTGAACAAAGAACGAAACAAATATACGTCCGGGAATGTTGGGATAGACACAATTAATGCGTTCAAGAGTTTTATCAACGGTTTCAACTCACCTGTGTATCAGGCGGTTGGTCTTTACCCGAACGATATTCTTGAAAGTGAAATACAAGCATACCGTAGTCAAGCAGCAACGATCGAAACGACACTTGTAAATGCCTTCTCATCTCGCATTTCGCGTGTTACGACAGCGGAGGCGGTATACATTGCAGAAAAGATGTTCAGCACGCGGAACAATAACTCTGACGTAAAATTGAGAAATAGGTTTGCGTCTGGAAGGGTTGTTGAGGGGGTTGATAAGAAAGGCGTCAAGCATAAGGCGATCCGAAGCGATAAGAGAGATTTCATCGACTTGCAAGGGACTAATATCGAGGAAATTAACCCGAAAGAGCTTTTGTTAAGTCGTATCACAGACGATAACGAAATTGAAGAATTGCTCTGTCAGCATCTTGTTATCGCTGATATGGGCGATGTCCATTTTCATCCGGGTTTTGAATGGCTCTATTATATCAAATTGAGGATGCCGTTCCCTGTTACAATTTCTATCCGGGCAGATCACCAACCAAATGAAATGGTGAAGAAACGACTTAGTAATGCCAAACTTGAAATTCAAGACCAACGTAAAGAAGCGTGGAAAGGCGGACAGGGTGTTGACATGAACGTTGAAGTGTCAGAGCAGGGAACTGTCCAAATGGAGAACTATTTCCAACAGACGGGGTATCCAGGTTATGCGTGTTCGTTTGTTTTGAAAGTAACAGCAGAAAATGAGGAACAACTAAAAACACGTGTTGATATGTTGAGAAACGAAATGAGTAAATTCGGTCTGAAAGTCCTTTCGCCATATGGCTACCAGATTCCTTTGTTACTTGAAATGATTCCGGGTTCTAAGAAAATGCATGAGGATTACAAGATCGAAGTTTCGCCGGGTATTCTTGGCGGCATGATGTTCGGTGCAACAACAAACATTGGTGATAACCGTGGATTCTATATCGGCCATACTTCAAGATTATCGAAACCTGTATTTGTTCAACCTGATTTAGCAGCGAAGGCATTCGATATTGGAAATATTGTAGATTCCATTTCTGTTCTTGTTGCCGGGATGACAGGGAAAGGGAAATCGTTCTTCATGAACTTGTTCGTCTATCTCGCTACCCTCACAGGTTCTAAAGGTCTGGTTATCGACCCTAAAGGCGATAGAATGGATTGGGATAAAGGCTTGCCGTTTATTCCACCAGAATACATTTCGGTTTGGACATTAGGGACTGACCCTAACGATGCAGGTTCACTTGATCCTTTCCGTACTAGTACGAGTATGGAAGAAGCGAAGGACATCACTATGGACATCCTATCTTATTTGGCGAAAGTCAGTATAGACGATGTAGCCTACAGTATTTTAAGTGAAGCGGTTGAAATTGTACCACAACATGAAGATCCATGTATTGGAGTTGTGATGTCCTACTTGCATAATCTTTATGACAATCGACCTGCAAACATGTCCGATCAGCGTTATTTAGCATTAGAAAGCTTGTTGAATACACTGACGACATTGAAGCGAAATCAATTGTCCTTGTTGCTATTTGGGGAAGTTGGACAAAATTACAAAGTGTTGCAACATGAACAGCCAATTCAAGTATTGATGATCCAGAACTTGAATCTCCCACGAGGAAGCGAATTGGAAAACAAACGTCCAATCCATATGATTTCGGAAGCCATTATGATTTCCATAACAGCATGGACAAAGCAATATATGTTCAATAGCGAACGTGGTGTCCATAAATATATCCTTCAAGACGAAGCCAGTGCCATCGAAAGAAGCGCAATCGGGTCAGAATTGATGGATTTTATCGTTCGGATGGGGCGCTACTATAATACGACCCTCATGAAAGGTTCTCAAAACGCTTCCGACCACGGGCAGGACGTCGCCAACATCGGGATGAAGTTCAGTTTCGGTTTGCGGAAGACGAGTGAATGCGAAGAAATGCTTGATTATTTGAACTTGCCAAGAACGCAGGAGAACATCGACACGCTCAAACGGCTCGACCGTGGGGAAGCTCTGTTTCAAGACATCTATGGTCGTTCCGCCGTCATTCGTATCAATCCGGTCTTTGAAGAATTGTTGAATGCGTTCGACTCGTCCACATCGACCGAAGAAGAACGAGAACGCGAAAAAGAACGTGTGCGGTAAATCTTTCCTGTCAATCCTTTGTCTGTCCGGCCGCGGATGTCCTATAATGCTTGTAAACTAGAAAACAAACAAAGGGATGATGAAAATGGATAAAAAGAAAATTAGTTTACGAGCATTCGGGATTGCCGTGATTGCAGGTTTTACTCTTGTTGTTAGTGGGTGTTCAGGTTCATCCGGCGGTGAACAGACAGCTCCAAAGACGGAGGATACCAATAAAATTGACAAAGGTAAATCAAAGGATGAATTACAACTTGAAAAAGAAATGCAGGCTGAAATGAACGAAAAATTTAAAGATGCGGATGAAGTTGTCCGCGAGTTCCTTGTTGCAAGATTTGAAAGCGACCTAGACACATTAGAAGCGTTATATCTACCGGACAGCAAGGGTTATGAGGATTTTGAAAAGTATGATCGCCAAAACTTGTCAGCCCAAAATAACGGAGTTTTCTCTGAAGACATAGACGAATATTATTTTATTCGATACTCGTCGGAATATGAGAAAACAGGAAAATTGTATTATCAAACCTATGTGTATGGAAGCGGAAGTAATGTGAATGGAACAGCCGCGGTTTCGGTAAATCTTGCTTTAACAAAGAATGATGAGAATGAATGGAGGGTAGAAGAAAGCGGAACAAGAAGCTCGATATTTCCTCAATCAATGGAAAAGTACGGAGGTACGGCTTCTGAATTGCATTTTGATGGCAAAGGTAATTTGATAAAAAACAATTAACCTTTATACTTTTGTATTTTAGAAAGGAGGTAAAAGGTGTGAACAAGGATTCTCCCTACATGGTAGGGAGTTTCTTTTTTCCCCTTATCTTATGAAACGAAGAAAAATATCTATATTTAAGCAAGTATTTTTGGTTCTCACGTTACTTGTCTTCATCGGGGGAATCGGGGCATCATCCCCCACGCCTGCGTTTGCTGAAAAAGATTCGCAACGTGTCGATCAGGGAATCGTGGATGCTTTTGAGAGAGAGCAAATGGGAGAATTTAAGGATGGAGGGAGAAACTATTATTATTTAGATTCAGTCACGGAACGCGATGCGAAAAAAGCAAGAGAGGATAGCGTGTGGGAAAATATCAAGGATAAGCTGTTCGGTTGGACAGATTTCAGCGGGAACTTCATGGATAAGTTCAATACATTCCTAAACATGATCGTCAATATGGCTTTTAAGATGAACCTTTTTATGACGAACACTATGATAATGGTGCTTGATTTTGCGTTTGACATCGACATTATTGGCGTATTGGTTCATGATCTTCAAAATAGCATCCAAGATATGACTGGTATTTCGGGTGGAAAGTTCCTCGGCGGTGGCTTATTTGGTGGCTTAATTAAGATGGTGGCTGTCCTTGCAGTTCTCTATATGCTGTATGTCTTCATCATTCGCCGTGCTTTCCTTGAATCCATCGGTTCTTTGATGAAAACGGTCGTTACGCTTTCTTTATCATTGTTGTTGTTCTCTAACTATGCAACTTTCATTAGCGGGGCGCAAAGTATCACTCATGATGCAACCCGGTATATCATCGGTTTGACCACATGGAATGAAAACAGCAACATTACTGTTGATAGCAATACGAAAACTACAATGAAGGATTCCTTGTGGACGATGTTCGTCGATCGTCCTTATCTGTATATGCAATATGGTACGCATGATGTGGGTCAGATTGGTAAGAGCAGGGTAGAAGACTTGTTGAAAACACCTACAGGAGAAGATCGATATGAAAAAGTGTTGACGAATGAAGTCGCAGGGCATAACAACGATTTCATGGTTCATAGTTCCGTGCTTGATAGGTTATCATTCAGCGCCTTTTATCTGGTCGTGAATGGAATCGTCTCAATGCCGATCTTCATGCTTGCAATTCTCTTGATTGTATTGCAATTTTGGTTCCTCATCATTGCGGCCATTGCACCGTTCGCTTTATTAGTTGCTTCGATTCCAGGCTTCTTTGGGGTTCTTAAACGGTATGCGATTGAATTCGTGATTCCACTTGGACTTAAAGTTTTCTTCGCATTCTTCACTGTACTATTGCTGGTCCTTTCGGACGCGTTGTTCTCAATGAGTATTGCACAACGTTATAACGCGCAATCCATCATTGACTATATCGCAGTGGGTGTATTCCATTTCGTGCTATTTATTACGCTATTCCTTTTAAGAAAGCGAATTTCCAATATCTTCGCGTCCGGTTCACAAATGATTGCTGGCTTGCGTGAAGCATCTGGTCCTGTAAATCCGTTCACTATTGCCAAAAAAGGTGTTCAAGGCACAGCAACAGTTGCAGGAGTAGCAGTAGGAGCGGCAGTGGCAGGTCCAGCAGGAGCGGCTATGGGAGCTTCTATCGGTAGCACAGCAGGCAGAGCGGTTACAGGCGAAGCAGGAGTCGCAGAAGTTGCTTCTGCAACGTCTCGTGCAGCTAATTTTAGCAAGCTAAGTAAATTGTCTGATGCCAGAAAGAATATTGACTTTGAAATTGGTAAGGAAAAGAAAGAAGATATTACTGAATTCATGAAAGGAAAAGGTTTTGACGATCAGACAATCAAGGATACAATAGACGCCTTTGAGAAAAATGGTTTGCAGGATGTTTCACAGGAAGAAATTGAAGAGCAGTATGAAAAGATGGCGAAAGATGCAAGAGGGGAAGAGTTAGACAAAGATTTCTCCCAAGTGATGGCGGCAGGGATTAAAGAACAGCGTGCAGACAATCGGATTAAAGAACAGCAACGTATACTCGAAAAGGAACAGAAACCTACAGAAACATCCGAGAACGCTGCCCGATTCTTCCATGAGAAAGGTGCACATCATGCTACATTAGATGTCGTTGGAAACCTTGAAAAAGCAGGTTTGAAAGATGTCAGTATGGAAGAAATGGAAGCACAGTACGCTCGTATGCAGACACAATTCGATAAAGGAAAGTTCAATGGCGATTTTGCTAGTGAATTCGCTACTGGCATTCAAGAACAACGAATGCAGGATGCAAATTATGAGTCGCATGAACGTATTTTTGCAAATGCAAAATCTGAAATTAAAACAGTAGATAATGGGGCCGAGCAACCTTCTACAGTAAAGTCCATCCCAATGGAAAACAATGATATGGAATTGAAATCACTTTACGACCAAGAACCTAGAGATACAACTTCAATGGATACTAAGCCAATGGACGAGAGTAAAGACGATTCCAGACCTGTGCAAGACGGTCCTATGGATGTTGGTCCGATTCCTAACAGGGCAAACAATCAGAATACCAACCAATCGGAAAACACACCTATCGGCAGCAATCCAATTCAGACCGCAGGATACAGTAGCAAGCAGTCAGAAGTTCGTCCGATGGATGGTCAGAAATATGACACATCTGGTTCAGATGCTCCACCGATGGAACATGGTTCTCTTGATGGGACAAAGTTGGACCAAAAAGGTTTGGATTCCACTCCTGTAACAGGAAATTCAACAACTGGCGGACGTATGGATTCAACTTCTCTCAATGAGAGCGATATGAATGCAACGCCACTTGACCAAAATTCCATGAAAGGCGAAGGAATGAGCGGAACAAATATGGATGTTTCACCAATGGGAGAAACACCATTGCAAGGCAATACAATGGACACCAAACCAATGGAAAACGAATCTCTTGCAGGAAAGGAAATGAATACAAACCCGGTTGGCAATAATCCGGTAAGCGGTAACCATATGGACGCAAAGAAGATGGAAAGCGGTGATATGGGCGGTAATAAATTTTCAGATTCTCCAATGAACAATAATCCAATAGGCGGTAGTCAAATGGAAAGCAAACCTCTTGATAAAAATGAGGTGAAAGGCGGGGGAATGGAATCAAGACCGATGGGAGATAATCCACTCGGCAATAATCAGATAGAAAGCAAGCCACTTGAATCAAATCCGTTAGGCGGTTCGAAGATGGAAACTACTCCAATGGGCGGCAGAGAAATGAAAGGTTCGTCCATAGAAGGTTCGCCAATGGGCGGGAGTGAAATGAAAGGCTCATCCATGAGTGGTTCTTCCATGGAAAGCTCATCTTTGGAAGGCACATCTATGAACAGCACTTCTATGCAAGGGCAAGGGATGGACGCCAAACCACTTGAACAAAGTTCTTTTGGAGGAAGCACCTTTGAAGCAAAACCGATTGAAAGCAATAGAACGATGCAGGAACCGTCTCAATCAACTCCTGCTTCAAGTAATCTAAATAACAGTACGCAATCACAGATTCCTGAAACAGAACGGTTAAATCCTGAACAGGGTGCGAGAAACACAGGAGAAAATAAATCAAATTAATGTTGAGAAAAGCGTGAAGGCATGTCCTCACGCTTTTTCCTATTGTTTTTTGACACAAGTACGCATGTAAGGAGTAATGAGGTATGGAAAACGAACAAAACAAAAAAAGCGGTAAAGGTTGGCTTATTGGTATTGGCGCGGCTCTTGGTTGCCTTCCTTTGTTGCTGATCGGTCTATTCCTCCTTATTGTAGCTGGCATGTTCATCATTATCGTAGATGAAGAAGATCAGGAACGGTCAAGCAGTTTTGGTTCTTTCTGCCGGCTTGAAGGAGAAGTGGATTTCGATATATGGGACGCAAATTTTGCAGACCCCTCCAAAGTCGGTGCTCTTGCTGGTTATGGAGATACAATCATTAGCCTTGCGGATGAATATGGGATTGACCCTGTACTTGCATCTGCAATTATGTTGCATGAAACGGGGAGAGGCACTTCAAACGCCGTGAGGAACTATAACAATCCGGGGGGCATCATGGACCCTGCATCCGGTTGGTCCCGTCTCATGCGATTCCCAACCATGGAGGAAGGCTTACGCTATACGATGGCAAACTTGAAACGACGGATTATTGATGATGGACTTGATACCATTGAAAAACTTGGTGCAGTATATGCACCTATTGGTGCGGAAAATGATCCGAACGGATTAAATCAGCATTGGGTTCCGAAAGTGACGGAATTTGCGGCTGAACTTGGCGGTCTTATCATGAATTGTGAAGGAATCCCGGCGATTGGAAATGACGCTTTTCAGATTATCTATGAAGAAATGCTGAAATATCAAGGTTGGGGTTATGTCTGGGCGGGCAATAATCCTTCCACTGGTTTTGATTGTTCAGGATTGATGCAATGGGCGTATGCCAAAGCAGGTATTCAACTCCCTCGGACATCTTATGAACAGTACAAGTTCAGCCAGCGTATTACAGAGGATGAATTACAACCAGGTGACTTAATTTTCTTTAGTACAGATACTTATGCGCCGGTCACTCATGTTGGCATGTATGTCGGAAACGGAAAAATGTACGATTCTAACCATTCGGGCATCGGATATTCCGATGCTTTTAATTCCTATTGGAAGCCGAAAATTGTCGGGTTCGGTAGAGTAGCAGACTTTTCGGAATAAAGTACAGGAGGATTTCGAACATGAATAAAACGAAAATCATAAGCATTGTTGCAATGGCAATTGTTCTGTTCTTTGTCATTTTTTCATTGATAAAAGGGAAGGAACAGCCAAAAGTACAAGAACAACCGCAAAAACAAGAAGAAGCTGTCCAAAGCGAAGATGATTCAGTAGACGAAAAACCAGTAAAGATTCCAGATAAGAAAGTGACGCCAACTGTCGAAAAAGACGAGACGAAAAAAGACAATACAGCAAAGGATGAAATGGAAGCCCCGGTGGATCAGCCTACTGAACCTGATTTTGAAGCTGAATTTGTAAAAAAGTATGGAAAAGAACAAGTCGATCAAGCAAGGATAACTGTCACAAAAACGATGGCAATATGGATGTTAGATGAAACGAATGAAGCCGAATGGCAACCGTATGCTACGGAGCATTTCTACAAGAAAGCAATTAAGGATATTCAATTAAGCCAAGATGATAAGAAACGTGATATTTCCAATCTGGAAATCTTTGCGACTGAACCGAAGAATGAAAATGAAATGCGTTTCGTTATCTTTGCGGACTGGCAACTATTGGACGGCGTGAAGACGGTAAGTACACAACGAAAAATGTATTATGCCGATCTTGTCAAGTTGAATGAGAAGTGGCTTGTCAATGAAATTGAAGGGCTTGACAGGGTGTTTTCAGATAAATGATTGTTTCTATGCAAAGAGGTTGGTAAGTCTGACAGTAAAAATGAGGGGAACTGATCCTTTATCAATGGTTGAAAAGAGGTCAATCCCCTTCTTGTCGGACGTTATCAAATTTTCCTGTTGGACGTTGTTGGGAGCTTATGAAGGCGCATTTATCAACGTTTTGATTCGACTATCTAATGCTCTCGTCTGACAAAGTAAAAATAAGTTAGAAATAGGCTGTTTAGCTGTCCGACGTTAGATTTCGAAATCTCAATGATTTCAATGCTTTGCAAGGGAAAACAACGTCATAACGAAGGAGGTATTTACATTGCCGAAAGAAATGAGTCCGTTGCTAAAAAGTTTAGAGGATTTTCGGGTTCGTTTGATAAAAGAGACTGGTTATTCTTCCGAAGATTTGAGTTATGTACCCGAAATTAATTTTCGAAAAAAACAGTCGGGGCCACTTGAACTAGATGGCTTTCCTGTTTTTCGTTTTTCATATCCGGGAACATTGCCGCTATACGATTCATATGACAAGGAGTATCAGGGGCTTATTCGTCGGATGTATCTGGAAGCAACATTCAATCAGTATAATTTCAAATCTATCGAGTTCCGTTTCGAGCGTGCTGCCATAGTAATTGAACATCATTTTAAGGATGCGAGCATACGTGATCTGGATAACCGAAATCGGAAATATTTGATTGATGCGGTTCGAGCGACAGGGTTGATACCTGATGACAATGCACAAATTTTAACACTGTTTGAGGAAGCAAACTTGACCAAGAGAGACCCTTATATTGATGTTTTTGTATTAGAAAGGGATAACTTTATTCGCTTTTTGAAATGGCGGAGTAAGAAGAGGAATGATGTGGATGATGAAATAATATTCAGTGATGTGGATATTAATTCAATTAAAGAGATCGTAAAAAAGGAGAATAATAGCAACTTAGTATCAGGTGATTCTAATCCATATTGGGACTAATATTCTTTTAAATTATACCTTCCGATTTATAGATTATACCTTTCCGCAAAGGTAAGAACTAAATGGGTTTATGAAAGCCTTAATTCTTACCTCGGTTTTACGTTTAAATTATACCTTTTTCGGATCGGTTTTGACTTTGATATTGCTGGTTTTATGCTATTTTCCTACCAATATCGGAATGGGGGTGAAAATCCACGAAGTTTTGTTAGCCATGTTGTTATTCATGACAATGTGGCGTAACGAAACAATCCATGCACTCAATATGGCAATGAATCGCAAAAAACAGGAATACAGACTCCATTTGCAGGGGAGTAGGAGGGGACATGCGTTTGGAAGGAAACGAACGTTTATGCAAATTAGATACAAAAATTCTTGCGGGGCTTTATGAGTACCGTGCGTTGACAACGGAGCAGATCGGACGTATGTACGGGATGTCGATGCCGTATACGTACAAAAAGTTACATGTGTTGCGGAAGCGAAAACTGTTGCATAGCGAACCGATTTCTGGCTATTTAACTTCACAACGGAGTCAGGGAAAATATCATCGTATTAGCGAGACGGGCATCACCTGTTTGCGAAAACAGGGGATGTTTGTCGAGCGGCAAGCGTACCAATTGAAAATTGATAAGTACCACTTGCCTTTTGTCTTAATGACGAATGACTTGCTTGTTGATTTAGAACCCTACGGATGGACACTATCGGATAGTCGTGATACGAAAGCAAGATTCAATTTGAACCGAAGTGACAATATACAAGGAATGCTGCTACACCGCCACACGATGGATGAGTATGGAATCTACATTCTTTCAGCAAATACCAGCCCAAAGAACTTGCAGAAAACAATTCGAGAAATTGGGGACTATGATCAGATTAACGATTTCTTGATATTCACCAAAGGAAAGGAAAGTTTCGAATCAATTGCAAAAGGACTTCTTGATGAAGATGGCGGAAGCGTGGTCGGGAAGCGTAGGAGAATCAAAATATTTCCCCATTCATTCGGAAAAAATTACTTGCAGCACTATGACAATGAGGACAAGATACTTGGCTTTGTTGTTTCGGAAATGGGTGTAGCGTTCAAGGAAAAACTCACAGGTTCATCCATCCGCCACGATGGTTTAGATACAGTCGTTTGGCACGAAGGCGAGGAAAAGTATTTTGTGAACCTGCTTGATACGGATTTGAAAAAAATATTCAACTTGCTTCGATACCGGAAGGAGAAATATGCAGAAGACGGAAGAAAATTACTTGTTCTTAGTCAGATCGCCTTTCACAAGGAGCTGCTGGAAGAAATCCGCCACATTGATTATTTGGAAACAGGTCCGAATCAAGTCATGTCCTACTTGAACAACTTGAAATAGGGCAGCGAACAGGAACCGTCCTGTCCTTCAAAACACGTTTTGAATTCAACAAGAATTTAGTTGTAATGAGGTACGAAATAGCAAAAGTAGGTAGCCCGACACTATTCATATTCAATTACACACTGTTCATCAAAAGACGTTTTGTTTTCATCGGATGGTAGCAACAAAGAAGTAGGTATTACACGAACGGTAAAGGATACAAAAAACTATGTCTTGCGCCGGATACAAGATAAAGGAATGGAAAGGATGGCATTTCACATTGACACAGTATAAAGTGACACCTGAATTAAAGCATTTATTTTCTTTACTAAACAACGGAAACTATCTGGCGCAGGAAGTCAGCGAGCATTTGACCGAGAAAGAACAAGAGAAAATGTTCGAAATCGTAAAAGACGTCCTTTCGGATGAAATGGCGCTTATTCTCGAAGTGGAAATTCGAAGAAAGGCATTCAAAGAAAAACATGGATCGGAACCCTATACAGGAAATCGAATGGCCGGTGATTTCAATTAATCGGAAAGGAGGGGGCAATATTTGGTACAACTGCTGATAGCTTTACTCCATTTTGCAGTAGGGGGAATAGGTGTCGCGTTAATGTTTGGGGGAGATTACATTCCCTCGCCAAAATTGATATTACTAACAGGGGTGACGCTTACGATCGGTTATTACGTGGCGGCTTTCATAACAAAGAGGAATAGCCGGAAATTACAACGGCTGCTCGTGTTTTCTCTGACAGTCTATATAGCGTTGCTATTGTCGAGTTACCTCCATTCAGTATGGACGTTCGATAAGATATTCAGTGCTGAAATGATAATGAAAGCAATTCTGTTCATGCTTCTGCTGATAGGAGTATACGGGAATTTTATATACATTCGAGCTGAATCGTCCTATAAAAAGAAACGGGGAAATCAACGGATTAAGGAGCCGCCACAGGAAAGTGCATATGAAAAGTGGAAAAAACGAAAGCAGAAACCGAAGCAGGAAGTCATGATCGTATTGGGGGAATCGACTGACAATGAAGAATAAACCATATGACAGCAAGGATCGATATTTTGAAAACTTGCGGGCGACAGCAAAGAGTGGTGACGAGCGAGGACGATATTTTTTGAATATCATCCTCGTTTTGTTTTTTCTAATTATAGGGGGAACGGTCATTTTCTTTGTGAAAATGGCACAAGGCCCGGTGGACGACATGGTCGATGTGTATGAGAAAAAGACCAATATCTATATGATCGAGCCGGTAGGGAAACAGCGGGAAAAATAAAACTTGTTTTGAAATAAACAAAAAGAAAACAGATTGAAAGAAAGGAAGTTAGTAAATTTGTCCACAGAGTTATCCACAAGTTCAAGAAGAGGAAAAATTGTAAAGCTTATCGTGATTAAAACGAAGGAAGGAATGGAATATAAAATCTGTTTTGTCGTCTCGAAGCATAGAAAAATGGGAAGTGTGAATGAAGTGATTCGACAGATGCGAAGTTGTGAAAATGCAAAGCTCTCACCATACTCGCAGTCTCTGTTTGATTCCTGCTTCAAGAATTGGTAATGGAAGTTGAATGGGGGAAGGAATGAAGGGAATGAATATTGTTCAAAGATTATTCGGCGGAAGGAAGAAACATCAGAAGGAACCAGAAAGGGAGCAGCCGACCAACATGGAACTGTTCCGGCTGTACACGGTCCTGACAAACCATGATGACTGGTGGAATGCGAAGGATTGTGAACCGCCGGAGAGAAGGCGTAAGAATTTGGAAGCAAAAGCCGCCTTGCATTCTTATTATAAGCAGCTTGTGAAAGTTGGTACGTCGAAAAAGGTAGATAAGGAAGCTACAGAGCTTTACAAGAAAAATATGAAGGACATCGAAATAGCGCTTCAGGATGAAAAATACATGCGTGCTTGCTATGAATTTATCAATCTCATGTACTATGAGCCGTTCATGAGGAAGGATATTCATTCAGAATTGCGTTCCTTACTCGAAAGGAACCTTGGGGTTACTTGAAACGTCATGGTAGGGAGTCCAATAAACACAAAGGAAAGGAGAAAGAAGTTTGTCACAACAATTGATCGGATGGGTAGTATCAGTGCTGGTTCTTACACTTGCCATTTCAAGTCTTGTTCATGTTTTGAGGGCAAGGAATTACGAAAAGAACTTACGAAAATCCGGCATTCGGGACATTGACCGGATGGATGAAAAAGAATTCGGTGCTTTCATCAAATTATTATTCAGAGAAGTCGGGTTCAAGAGCATTGAAGTCGAGGAACAGGAAGTGTTGTTCGGGGCGGATTTCCTTTTGGACGGGGAAACAAAAGCCGTTTTGCAGATTAATCGTCTCGGTGAAAATACACGGGTAGGCGTCCGTGCAGTTCAAGAAATCGTGGCGGCGCGTATTTACCATGGAGTGGAAGAAGCCTGGCTCATAACAAACACTGTCTTCACGGAAAACGCCCGTCTTCTGGCCGAAGCATGTCAGGTGAAATTGATCGACCGATTCCTATTGCAAAGATTGATTTTGACCGTGAACCCAGATGCGGACCCGAAAGAGGTAAGGGAAAGTATTAAGCTACTGTTTGAGGAAGCGATGTGGAAAAACGTGGAAGCGAAGCAAGAGAAGGAAGGGAAATATGCAGTAATGAATGAACAATTAAAACCGTAACGCAGAGAGGATGAAATAGATGACGGAACGAGCAAGAAATGGAGGATTTTGGTTCAACTTAATTGTTTTTTTTGCCATCTATATTCTTTTTATGATTAATGGTGGAAGTAATAAAGAATTTTTTCTATTGCTCATGATTTCAATCTTGTCTGTGATTGTTCTTTATGTCGTAGTAATTAGCATTCTGCGGATTAAAGAAAGATTAACGAAATAAGGAAAAGAGGAAAAAGGCGTAGTTAATTGCATTTTTTTGCTTTCAACCTACACGTAAAGTGTAGAAGTAACTGAAAAACGAAAGAGGTTTTAACGGATGAGAAACATGGCAATAGCAGAACGAAAATACGCGGGGTTCTGGATTCGATTTGTAGCATCTCTGATTGATGGTTTTGTTTTAGGAATCCCACTGTTCTTCATTCAAATGTTTATTAATTTGCTCATTTTGGTCCCTGTAATGGGAAACGAATCACAAATGGCAGCTGCAAATATAACAGCAGTATTTGTAAATGGTTTATTTTCGATGATCGCGACCATTATCTACTATGTTCTGATGGAAAGTTCAAAGAAGCAGGCGACAATTGGAAAGATGGTATTCGGTATCAAAGTTGTCGATGAAAATGGCGGACGTATTTCTGTTGGACGGGCCATCGGAAGATATTTCAGTAAGTATCTATCCGGCATGATCTTTTATGTTGGATACATCATGGCAGCATTCACAAAGGAAAAACGTGCATTGCATGACTTCATCGCAAAAACATATGTCGTGAAAAACTAATTAAAGCGGAGGAAATGGATTTGGAAAATAAGGAGCAAAAACAAAAAAACAAATTATGGTTCGGATTTCTGGCTTTCTTCCTTGGCGTAGGAGTGTTCGCATCTGCTTACGCCCTTTTCCCGGATGCCTTACACAAGCTGACGGAAAAAGTGAAGGCTGAACAGGTGTCGGAGGAAGATGTCTTGAAAGAAGAAATTCATATGTACGTACAAAAGATGTTTAGTATTGATGTGGATACTTTGCTTGCCGATCACTTGAACAAGCTTATGGAGGAAGCGGAGCCAAGCGAGGAATCCGTCTCTTTGTTTACAGAGGCTATTACGAAACTTGAAGAAAAAACAGAGACAGATATTGAAGAATTAACGCCTTTACGTGAGTATTACCAGAAACAATTAGAAATCGCAAAACATGTGGCGGATGTCTTCGTGTCCAAAGAAACAACATTGGAAGAATTGAATGAAGCGATTGAGGATTACAACGCCCATTTGAAGAAGCGTGATGCTGCGATGGTGAAAGTGCTTGATAAAGCAGGGTTTGAATATGAAAAGGACGAGAGTGGCGGAATCACGTATCAATTTGCAGGATAAACAAAACACATTTTGATTTGAAGGAGAGGAAAAGGTATGTGGCTATGGTGGAAGGACAATGAGAAAGGTGAGAAACAGAAGAAACAGCAAGAAGACGTGGGTCGAAAAGAGGAAAATGTAGAAATTCCCCTCACACGAGAGGATTTTGAAAGGGAATTTTACAATACCCAAAATTCGCAGATCGCCTTCTCACTCATCAAAGCGCTTCGAAGTCTTTCGAAAGAGGACATGCAGAAGGCAGGTGAGAACGAACGGACGGAGCGGCTGCTTAGGGAAATCAAGGATGCGCTGATAGCTTCCTGTTTCGGTCTTATCCGAGAACTGTCGGCGGAAACGTCCTTTTCCTATACGGATCAAGTGTTCAAGCGACGGGAACGAATCCCTTCGGAAGATGAGAAGAAGGAACTGTTCGGCTTTCTCGTCTACCAATTATCCAAAGATGTGGGGATGTTGGTGAAGGGTGAGGAATCGAAAGCCGCCCCGAACGGAGAGGAAATGCGGAAACGTTGCAATCAGCAAGCCCTTTTTATTGGGGATGCCTATTCATCGCTCGTCACAATACTTGCCATGTTGGGAATGCCACAGCCGGGAATAGAGTTGAACAAGGAACTCATAGCGATTCTTCCAGAACTCGAAAGCGTATTGCCAAAGTTCGCTGACCCATCCAAGAAATTAGTGGAATTAATAAATAAAGTTGTACAGTGAAAAAGAGCGATGTCTTCTGAATTAGAAGATGTCGCTTTTTAGTATTTATTTTTCAAGCAAAAGAAAGGGAGGATAAGATTGGATAAGGGATTTAGTTTTATTATTTCGCTTGTTATCTATAGCTGGTTGTTTATCGTGGGTGACATGTTCGCTTTAACAGTAGGCTTATTCATTTTGTTGTTTTTAATGTACAAAGCAAAGAAAGAGTTGTTTGTAGGCTATGCGATTGCAGGAATAGTTGTTGTCTCAATTTGGCTGTTTGTCTATACATCACTGTTCTTACTGTTAAAAATACCACCATCTGGAAGCATTTTGTCTCTATTGTACCAATTTAGTGTAGCTGTTGTTTTGTTGGTTCTATCAGTCAGATATTACAAAGAAACTAAATAAACAAAAGGAGTTTTGTTTACATGAACCATGCCGATAAGTCCAATCATTATGCAAGAATAAGAAGGGAATTGCTAAATATTAAATATCCCTTCGATAAGCAACAGTTCCTTTCGTATTTGAAGAAAAGCGGCAAAATTAGAGAGTATGATGAACGGCAATTTCTGTATTCTTTGCAGAATGCTCGGTCCGCGCACCCCATTATCAAAATCAATGATTTTCAATTGAATCAATGGCTCGACCATATCGAAGGCAGCTACCGTTTCTTCGACGGTTTTAAAACTCTCGAAGAATGCGTGAAACACGCCTTGATGCCGAAAAGCAAATATGTGTTCATACGGTTTAAAAATCAGTATTATGCAGTGGCCTACAAAGGGTTGAAGCAACTTGTCATGGGTAAGGACGAAGTTCACTTCATTGAAGACGGATACTTCAAAGTGGAGAAAACACACCCTGATAATTATGAGGTAAAGGGAAGATTACGGAAAATCGAAATTGCCGATACCATCTATCATGAACTCAAAATGTTCGATCCTGATATGACAGCTTATATTTTCAAGAGTGTACGCCACGACGAGCCAATAGAAGTGTCGGAAATGACGAATGATTATCTGCATTATTATATATTGCTCGGAATTCGGTTCAAGGATTTCTATTACTCCAAAAAGAACATTCCGCTTCTGAAATTCTATTTCAGTTATACCGGGAACTATGAGCAGCTGCTCAAAAGGAAGGACGTAAAGAGCGTCAATCCATTCGCATGGCGAGTAAAGAATGCAAGTGGGGATTCCCGTCCCTATCAAACAGTATACGTATATCAGCCATACGGAGGTTTCTACAGCATACGATTATAGGTCCGAAAAAGAAAGATGTTTTGCTCATTTCGAATGTATGACGGGAGAAATAGCAAAGTGAACATCCAATAAAAAAGTTGATAACAAGCGATGCCTTCAAAACATAGAGGGTGTCGCTTGTTGTTGTTTTTTTAAAAAAGAAAGGAGTTTTATTTGCATGAGTTTAGCGAATCCACAGATCATACCGATCACATGGGGCGGAAGTGATTGTTTTACCCATATGTTGGTTGTCGGCCCGACCCGTTGTGGGAAAACCGCCACGATATTAAAACCGATCATCTATCAGTTGCTACTTCAAAAGAAACGTGGCATTCCTCTTGGTCTATCGGTTGTTGAACCGAAAGGGGACGTGGCTGCTATGGTTGCAGAAATGTCTAGGGAGATGGGCTTGCCTTATACACATATTGATCCAATGCAACCTGATACGACTGATAAATTTAATCCGATGGAGGGAGAAATTAATGATGTTGCGGAAGCAACAGTCGTCGTCCTGAAAGGTTTATTTGGAAAGCAAGATGCCTTCTTTGCGACTGTACAGGAGCTATCCGCACGGAACGTCACGAAGCTATTGAAAGAACTTCATGGCGATAACATGGATATTATAGACGTAATGAACACGCTGCGAGATCAAGCTGTACTTGAAGCGAAAGTGGCGGAATTGAAACAAAGAGACGGTATGACGGATCTTGTTCATTTCTTTGAATCAGAACTTCTTGGAAGTATGCGGGATAAGTACCGTCAATTTGTTATTGGTTTACGGGCCCAACTTGAAAACGTGGTATCAAACGATGCACTTCGTAGCATCATGACCGGAAAGAGTAGTATTGATATTGATGCACATTTCGAAAATGGCGGAATCTTAGCTGTGAATACAGCAATGGGTAAGTTACGCACATCAGGCGATGCTTTTGGGCAGTTTGTAATCATGCATCTACAAAATGGGACGTTTCGTAGACCAGGAACAGAAGACACTCGAATTCCTCATTACTTAATCGTGGATGAATATTCGCGTTATATTAACCCAGATGTTGAAATCTTCCTTAACTTAGCGGCGGAATATAAAGTTGCAGGAATATTTGCCACTCAATCACTTGGTCAATTAGAAATTGAATCAGGAAAATTAAGCGCCAGAGCAATGAAAAGGGCGATTCTAGGTGGTTGCCGCAATATCATCACTTTCGGTGGGATAAAGAGTGAAGATGCTAAAGAGTTTGCTGACGAACTTGGTAAAGATAAAATTATTATGCGACAAAGCACTTATAAAAATAGAATCCTGTTACCAAACTTGTTTCCTGATTCTTATAGAGATACAGAAGAAGAGGAATACAGATTTGATTATACCGATTTAATGGATGGACTGCCGAAGTTTCATTTCATTCACAAGTTGTTGAAAGATGGAACACCACAAAAACCTGCGATTGGCAAGGGAATATTCGTCCCTAGAGATTGGAAAGAACGTAGAGAATGGGAAACTGAAAGTCCGACGAAGAATAATCGTGCAGATATGAAACGTGTTTTGAATATGTTGCTGTATAAGCGAAAAAACAAGAAAAAGGAACCTGTCATCAGCGGATACATCGAAGCACCAAAAGAAGATACGCAAGATTCTCACATGCAGGCAATCCCCCAAGAACAGGTTGCGACTTCCGATACACAGATGCGGGAGCCTAAGCTGGCATCCCTTCATGGAGTCAAGAAAGAAAGTGCCGATCAAAGGGAAGTGCAAACGTATGACAACCGGAAGCAGTCGCCCCCATCCCCGAAGACAAAAAGAGAGGATGGAGCATATTCGAAACGACAAGAAGGGGGAGTGTTCACTCAACCGAAACAAGAGGAAGATAAGCCTAATGTGGTACTACGATCCGATGATGGGTTCTGGGACTAAAAAAAGTTACACAAACTGTTGTATTTTATATTCATATTGTGTAGTATTAAGGTGTAGTCGGCGCAGGGCTACACAAAATGAATAGTTTTGGTGTCTGTCTTGCTGATGGTTTGTCTGCATTACTTGAGAAAATAGATCGGACACGCAACAGCTAAGAAGCTAAGGTACACTTCTGTTGCTTGACTCATATCCGCTCCATTAAAAGCCATCATTCCAGCTGCTATCAATAGCCCGTATACAGGTATAAATTGAACCTTGGAATTCACTCTTTTATAAATTGTGGCTTGTATAATACGAAGCGGTGTTCTCAAAATGTTTCGACTTACATTTAGACATTAAATGGTGGCATGTAATGAACATGTTCCGTAGAACAGACACCAGAAACTATTGCACCTACCTTTTCCCGAAGTGTGATCTATTCCGAAAAATAACCCGAAGCGGTTTTTCTTGCAACGAAGCAAGGAAGTGCCGTCGGGTTATTTTTTGTTTTTCAATTCCACAAACCGTTGTATTGGTATTTCCTTTGGTCTACAATGTGTGTATAATACGAATATTCTACTCGTATTGTGTATATACAGAAAAATAGTCAAAACGATGGAAAGGAGTGGATAGGCACAAGTTCATATAGGATGTCAAAACAGACGATTGCTGCATATTTGCCGGTGAAAAATACAGATACAGCAGAAGAAAAATATTCTTGGTATTGATCGAATCAGAGAAAAAGTCCAAAAGGAAGCAGCTGAAAAATAGAAAAAGAAAACAAAAAGTCGATTAACAATTTCATCTTAGTATCAGGCCCCTATGAATCATTTCGTGGGGGCTTTTCGATACAAAACATAAAAAAGGAGTGTTTGTTGAATGGCGGAAGAATTGAATGTCACTTCCATGTTGATTGAAGGCTTTGACGCGAGGAAACTCGCCCCAGAGGAACAATACGATAAAGATTGGCAACAGGTAGTTGGGGCAAGGCAAAACGATAAGATTCTCCAATCTGAAATTGTTGGGATCGAGAATATCGGAAGTAAGGAATGTGCGGTAGTCCATGTTGGTAAGATCAAAGGTTATATTCCAATGGAATTTACAGGAGTCGAAAACTTGCGTCAGTTGCGTGCGTTGACTGGAAAAAAAGTAGCCTTTAAGGTGCTTGAATATATCGAGGATGCAGAAAAGCAAATATTTATGGCGTCCCGGACAGCGGCTCTTGAAGAAATGGCGGAAATTACACTTCGCCGGATCAAAACAGGAGATGAAATTGTCGCTGTTGTCCGCACAGTCAGTCCTAATCTCGTCCGTGCTGATATTGGTGGCATTGAAGTAAGATTGCCACTCGATCAGATTCGATATGGATGGATCGACGATTTGACGGAAGAAGTCAAGCCGGGTGACCACCTACGAGTCAAGGTGTTGGATATTGATACAGAGAAGAAAGAAGTAAGAGTTAGCGCGAAGGCACTCATGAAGAATCCGTGGGAGGACTGCAAGGCTAGATATAAGCGCGGAGCCGAATACGTCGGAACGGTTTCCGGTGTTCGTGAGTTTGGCGTATTCGTCAACTTAGAAGCTGGCGTAGACTCTCTTGCAAGCCACTTGAAATATCAAAACCTTCAAAGAGGGGACCGGGTGCTTGTGCGGATTATTGGGATTGACGAAAAGGAACAACAAATTCGGGCGAAAATTGTACGTGTTGTTTATTAAGCAAACAAGAAAAGGGGTTGTTATTCAATCCCTTTTCAAATCGTCTGAATTTAGGTGATCAAACATTGCATCCTTCTTATTGGAAACTTTTGAGAACACTCATATACCTGAACTGTGCAGTAGCAATATTCCGCTATTTTTACTTCAACTATTAAATTGCAGACAATCCGGCAAAGAAGGGGGTGAATAGAGTGAATGTAGCCAATGCAACAATCAGTCCGTTTTCTCTTTCCCACTCATGGACATTGCATTGGGAACGGCTACCATCCAATTTGAAACGCATTCAGCATTTCAGTTCGGAGTCAAACAAGGAGAAACAGGCAATTGACGCGATTAGCAAAGTAGGTGTCATCGGAGGGCAGCAGCTACAAAAATTGTTCAATATCGACAAAAAACGGCTGAAACGCATGGTCGCGGAGCAAAAGATTGTACGCCATGAAATGCGGCTCGACGGAAAAATCATTCCCATCTATACGCTCGGGATGAACGGTGCACTAATCGCCGGAATGGAAGATGCTTATGAATTAAATTATTGGGTGCAGTACAAAACAGAAGACGTTTTGAAACGAATCCTGTTCTTTAAACTGTACGAACGTTTTCATGGAAGCGGGGCGGAGGAAAAGAAAGCCGTATCCGCCATCTTTCCTACGCCAAACCCATTCATCGGCGCAATCCAATTCAGGCAATCCCTTCTGTATGTATACGTGGTAAGGGGCGACATCAACGATTTTCTCATGTATATGAAATGGAAAGGTGATGGGTTCAATGAACGAGTCATTGTCATCGCGGAAGAAATCCGCCATTTGGAGTTGCTGAAACATGCGTTGCTCCCGTTGAAAGCGAGAGTTACGCTCGACTCCGATCTTCTCTCGGAAGCGGAACATGTTCAGAATATCTTCTATTTCTTAAAAGATGGGGACTTCGTAAAAGATCAGTAGTTTTCAGAGTCACGGGATATAGGGGGTGGTGTAGTTAGTCGATTCTTTACTGATGCCTTCTACGAAGGTAGGTAGCGGTAAAGGATACAACAATAGATTAGGGGGAAAGACGGTATTGATGATTACCAGAAAAGGAGACATCGAGATATTTCAAGTGAAGCCTGGAAAACAAATCGCATTCAAGACATTCTATAACGGGAATCTAAAAGTCTTCAATGTGCCTTATCTTCCAAGCGATGACAATGAGGGATCGGGCTTTATTCCATATGAGGTACTATTCCAATTATCCCATATCTTCAAGTATATGAACATTCATAACTTGGTCGATTTTGATTATCAAGATTTTGACATGGTGAATACACATTTAGAAATCCATTCAAGCAAAAAGAAGGCAAAGAAAAAATTCAATGATGAAAAGGAAAGATTCGTAAAGTATGCCCTTGATGAGTGGATCAGTAAATATTACGAAATGAAGTTGGCAGCAGAAAAGAAAACAACAACCGAAGGGGTGGAAAATCCATATAGTCATTCTTATCAGGCGAAACAGTGGATTGATTTCTTTCATAGCAAGCTTCACGAACTGCCAGAACTTCATCGGGAGATCATCGAAAGGAAATACCTTCAAATTCAAGTGTCAGGAAGTTATCCAATTGATGATTTCGTATACAGTGAAATGCACATCGGAAGAACTTTTTATTACGAACGAAAGAAGGAAGCCCTCTACTGGTTAGGATTGGCTCTTTGGACAAAAGGAGAGAAAGAAGAAGCGAGTAGTTAAGGGATTGCCTGTGACGGGAGTAATTGTGTATTGTGTTCGCGTTTGTGGCTCTTCTGCATAAAAATATCTTCCTTACGATTTGTGGAGGGCTTAATAAACAGCGTGCTATGGTGAAGGTACAGTACCGACGCAATCGGAATTGTAATCTGTGACAACTTACAATTTTGTAAGGCGATACAGGGAACTTTTTGTCCTCGGAAGCGTCAAAGGACATTACACAATTATTTACCATTAGGAGGAAAGCGAAATGACGAAAAAGAAAAAACGAAATGCATTATTTGTGGCGACACTTGCCGCGGCGGTTGCAATTCCATCCGCTGTTGCCCCGGTCCATTCCGAAGCGGCGAAGGAAAATAACGATTCAAAGGAATTACAGGTGGTGAATGTCAAGGCAACTTCTCCATTCAAAGATGTTTCGAAATCGCATTGGGCATATGACGCGATTCATGAAATGCGAGATCAAGGAATCATCAACGGATACCCGGACGGTACATTCCGCCCATCCGAGAACATTACCCGTAAACACGTAGCAGCACTTTTGGATCGAGCGTTGCCATTAGAACCGGTACGGAAAGCGAAGGAGTTCAAAGATGTTCCAAAGTCGCACCCGTATCATGACGTCATTCAAAAGGTACAAATGGCAGGCATCATCGATGGGGATGAGAAAGGAAACTTTAACCCGGAAGCTCCACTGACCCGTGTACAGATGGCAAAAGTTTTGGACTTGGCATTTGGACTTGAAGTGAAGGCAGATTATGATTTCCCTGACGTTCCTACTAAACATTGGGGTAATAAACATGTTCGTGCATTATACTCCAATGGAATTGCGATGGGGGATGGCGGCTACTACAAACCGAATAATCCGGTCACAAGGGCGCATTATGCGGCATTCTTGCAGCGGTTGATGAATTTGGACGAGGATTTTGAAGCAAAACCGATCGAACCTGTAAAACCAGAACCGAAGCCGGAGCCAAAGCCTGAACCAACACCAAAACCGGAACAACCAAAGCCTGAACAACCAAAACCTGATGAGCCTGTTGATCCAAAGCCAGAAAAGCCGAAAGAAGATGAATCAAAAATTAAATATAGCGATGTAAAGGACTGGAATGATGTGCCAAGACCAGATGGGTATGTACCAGGCGAACATTTTGAAAAACAAAATGCCATTGTAGAGAAAATCATGAAAGAAAACCAACATGGTTTTAGAGCGTCTTTCAGTATTCTCTCAAAGACTTTAGATGAAAAAGTTCAAAGGGATGCCGAATATATTGGGATTTCTAAAGATGAACTTGTTCGAATTATTAATTGGACAATTGACACAGGAAAAGTTCATGATGGTAAAACTTTCACAGTATTCTATGACTACACAAATGGGCAAATTCATTTGTCTGGAATCCGAAAAGGTTTATAAAAAGGAAGTGACGTTATTTGAAGAGGTATTTCAAGAAAGCTGGAATTGCCTTTTGTGCAGGCATTCTACTTTCTAGTTCGTTTATCGGAAGCACAGTTGCACCAGTAAAAGCAGCTTCTGAACCAGTCACTGATTCCTATACTCTTACATTGCTATATCCTGATACTGTAGGCGAATCTCATGGGGTTGAACCTACAAATGTGAATCAGATTCATCAATTGATCAAAACAAGAGGGGCCAGTGAACCCGGACGATCTGGTTGGAGTGGAGCTGCTTTTGTATGTAACAGGGATTTAGCTTTTGATGAGAACGGAAATCGAAAATATAATGATGATGGAAGCCCAAGGTCACCATGGGAAGAAGACGACAGATGGAACACCATTGATAGTCATGTCACACATAGTCCCACTAAATTCCGGAATGAAATTATTTCGAAATACGGACAGGAATTGTATGATATGGCTGTCGAGTCGGGACAACATTTTCATTACGATCCCGATTCAAAAATACCCGATCGCTTTATCAATACACCACAAAACGCACACCATGGTCCCACAGGTAAATATGTAATCTACAGTAATGACACAAGAACTTTAGATTGCCAAGACGGGGAGTTAGCTTACTTCTATAACAACTTGGATTTCTATATCACCATGACATTCGATGTAACTTGGGAAGGCGAGGAAAACGGGACTTCTACCGGGGAAGCTTATTGGGAACTTCAAAGAACAAACCCAAATGCCCCAAGTGAACTGTATGCATACAGCGCGTTCGAAGTGCCATATGAAAAGCACGTGGCGGTTCGAAACGAGGAACATACCGTCACAATTGCTAGCAAGCATGTCCGACAGAAAGGACCAATTCAATTTCATATGAACGCGCAGGAAGCGAAAGGCGTCAGCATGGAATATGGATTTGGTTACGAATACACAAACAAAGAGATTGGTTGGGTCTGCACGGGGTCCGGGGAGGAACAAACCTGTGAATATGATTCAAGCCCGGATTGGAGGGCGGCCGAAGAATTTAATCTTGCAGGCTCCATCCCTGTAGATCACAAACAGGGGGATACAATCCGTAAAGATACAATTGAAGATATAGTCGCGGAAAAGTTCGTCGTCGGTCGCCAAGACCTATGGAACGATTCAAGTAAGACATCGAAAGTGTTCCACGAAGAATGGAATAAGGCGAGCAGCAATACAAACAAATCACGGTACGAACTAAAAACGCAATCTACATTGCCTATCTTACCGGGTGATCTTGAATATCAAGTTGAAGTACCTTCCGAAGCTCATAAGGATGCTGGCTACAAAGTATTACGATCTGATCTCTCAAACGGCCACTATTATCCGGTGGATGTGGATGACAGTCTGAAAGCAGAATACGCTAATAATACAGGTGAGCCAGGTTATGATTATGCAATTCCATTGCAACAAAGCATCATGAATGACAAGGGCATGAGCGGAAACAAACGGAAATTTGATTGGAAGTACGAAACGGATTTGTTCTTCACGACAAAACATACCGGATTCCAAACTGGTTATGGGTATGCGGCGGATGTGAAAAACAGTGTTGTAAACAATGTAAGTCTTCCATCACATTCTTCGCTAATGTCACAAGGAAGAAGCCTTTCCGAAGCGGCATTTGCAAATAAAGTCGGGGAAGTTTATAAAGACGACATCTTATATACTGATCAAAACGAATTTAATAAGCTAAAACGGTATATGATTCCTGTAGATCCTGATTCTCCACTTGAACCCATGCGAGAATACAAGAACCACACGATTCTGAAAAACATGGGCCTTAGCGATTTAAAGGTGGGATTTGATCAGACCTTCACATTCGAGCGATTCCTGTTCGGATCAGGTGCGGATGACGTCTTCTACATCGAGCAAGTCGATTCGAGGCAAGGTATCGGTTCAATGGAAAATGTGCATACGATTCTTATTCCATATGAGGAAGTGAAAGAACTCGCACAAATGAAGATGAACCGGACCACAACGAAAATGCACAAGCTCCGGTTTGCGGACCGGGATTTCACCGATAAAGTAAAGGCAGTTCTTGAACTCGGATTATAAAAAGACAGAAAGCGTCTATCTTGAAGTTAAAAAGATAGACGCTTTTTTTGTTTATAGGATATTATCTGTCATCATTATGATACATACGGCACTTCTGATCAGTGACATAAAAAATACTTTATGTTTCCATATGTTCCCTAGCTTTTTTAGGAAGAAAGTGAGAGTAAGAGAGGATAAAGGAATCAAAAAAAATAAAACTGATAATTTGATTTGAAAGCGTCTACAATATATGGTATATTTTATAAACAGAAGCGTAAAAAGGCACAACATGTTGTGTTATGTAAATCCAAAACGGAAAAGATGTTTCTTTTTACCTTCTGGAATAGCCCCCACTAAGCGTTTAATAAACGTTTGGTGGGGGCTTTTTTGTTGTGCCTGTCGATTTTTGTAGAAAAAGGAGGGCAGCCTATTTGTATTTTCTTTTAACAACTTAATAAACAAGCAAGGAGGCTTTTAGTTGAAAAACGAAAGGAGTTTTGTTCTAAAGTTTTTTCTGTTATTTGTTGCTTTAGGAATGCTTTCTATTCCTCTCTTTCATCATATTGAAGCTGCTATTTCAGATAGCAATGCTACGGGAGCCAATTTCAATCCGTTTGCGGTCGATTCTACCGTCAAGAAAAATTGGAGAAAAACAAAGGGTGGGAAAGAATACCGTCCCGGAACAGGAAGAAAACTCGTCTACGATGTTTATTCAGGGGCTTCAAACGATTCCCTGAAACGGAGTTGGACCATCACAAAAGCAAACAAGGGGCGCGGATTGGAGTCCTTCCTTCAATTTTACGGTTGGAGTGTCATTGAGGGGAGACAGCATCATAATCGTGATAATCAGGCAACGTATATCGTTGCTGTCAACCAACGGACAAAGCAGGAGGTCATCGTGAAGGCGGAAATGACCAACCTTAATGCAGGGAAGGATATGGAATTTGGGAAAACATCAGCGACGGGACCGATTAACAACCTTTGTGGTAGCAGCGTTCGAAATGTGCCTTCCGATGTCTGCAACATGGAATACAAATGGGTCGGTTTTAAAGCATGGCTCCCTCTTGATGAATTGTTTCCTGATCCTGATAAGGAAGAAGATTGGATTCTCTACATTGTGAAAAATGTGGACGGGCATATCGTCTACGATGAACTTATCATGCCGTTCGCCTTTGATCGTCTGGATTTCCTTAATGGTGAATTAAGTCTTGATAGCGGTGAGGATACGAACAAATTAGTGATGAATGCTGAAAACGTGATCCGCAGAGCTGTTCCGAGAGGGGTTAATCCAAGTGAGAACCGCAAGTATTTTGTGCAGGGTCAGACATATCAACGTGTGAATCAGGATGAGAGCACGGGTGTCGCTGTCTGGTATGGTGTGCGAAGTCCGCATGACGGTAATGCTGTACGGTGGACATCTTCTAGTTATTGGACTTTTGGAGGAACAACAGCAACTTTGAGCTATCGCTTAAAGAAAATAGATGTCATCATCCGGCATATTGATAGTGATACCGGGAAGGTCCTCGGAACCGAAAAGGAAAAGGTTATTCTCAATCATGAGTTTGCGGCAAAGCCAAAAGGCTCGGGATTTTTCAAAGATAAAGATGGAAATCCATATGTCGCGTCCCCCGCAAACCAAAGTTTCAAAGGAATCATAAAAAAAGAAATAACCATAGATTTTAAGTATCGTAGATCCCTTCCTGACCCGAGCAAAAACTATGAAGAGAAGGGAACGACGGACGGAAAGGCAGATGGGATTGCCTATTGGGAACTGAGGCGGAACGATCGATCGAAAGCAAGTGATGTGTCCGTTAGCAATCAATTCTCTATTACAGGGAAGCACTATGCTGTTAGGAATCAAAAACATCACATTGATTTTGCAGGACGTTTCATAGAACAAAAGAATCCGATACAAGATGTCGCAGCAGGATCGCTCGTCAAAGGGGATACCTATCAATACGGCTTTTCCTATGAATATACAAATTTCTATCGTGACAATTATGTATGTGTTGAGCAGCAGGGTAAGGATTGTTTCAAATGGGAGTTCAAGGATCGTACGCCTGTATGGGAACTTGGAAAGACATTCGCAATTATGGATACATTTACGATGAATCATAGACAGGGCGACACTTTGAAATTTTCAACATTAGAAGAAGCCTTGAAACAAAAGTTGCTTGTCGGGCAAGAAGATCGTTGGAATGGTGCAACTAAGCTTTCAAGAAAAGATTTCTTCGAACAGTGGCGGAAATCCCCAGATAGCAACTATCAATCAGAACACGTTTTGAAAACTCAATCGGCTATTCCAGTTTCAGTTGGTGGGGTAATCTATGAAGTATCGCTTCCGTCTGGTTTGCAACTGACACCTTCATTCCATCCGATGAAATACGAATTGAGTTCCGGTTCTTTCTTTCCGCCGGATGTTGATGATAGTTTAAAAAAAGACTACAAGAACACGACAGCTTACACGGAATACAAGTACATGTTCCCTTTACAACAAAATGTCATGACCGATAAGGGGACGTCAGGAAATACGAGGTCATTCAGCATGGACTACGTGGGTGATTTCTTCTTTATGGGGAAGCATACAGGCTATATTGTCGGCTACCCATATGCGGATGCGGCAAAAGAAGCGATTCTTGTGAATAAGGAATCTCCATCCTTTTCGATGGTAACAATTGAGGGCATAACAAAACTTCTTTTGAACTTTGAGCGCGAAACAGGATACCGTTTGGTCGATGATGTCCTTTACACAGATACGGACAGCAAGGATAACCGGGAGAAATTGCAACGTTATCAGTTGCCGGTGTCGCCAGATTCCATTCTACATCCGGGCCAGCAATACCGAAATCATATTGTCCTTTCTAATTTGGGGTTAAGTGATGCCACGTTCCGATTCGACCAAACATTTCAATTTGAACGGTATATGTTCGGGTCAGGAGCGGATGACGCATGGATAATCGAACAAGTGGAATCACGAGTTCGGGTCAATCCCGAAGAAGTTCATACTGTGATTATTAAATATGATGATCTGAAACGCATTGCCGCGGAAGAAGGAAAACGGCCAAAAGAGAGGATTCACAAATTTAGGCTGCTTGATCGTTCATTCAAAGATAGGTTAGTAGACTTTTTCCAATGAATATTGAAGAAAAGGAAGAACTGTGGCGTTTTGCTTCTGTCCTTCCTTTTTCTTTTTTGTTGCGGACTTTTCGCGAACATTTTGCGTACATTTTGCGGACTTCGCAGGTACTCGGGGCTTGGTATTATTAAGTCACAAGGAAGACAGCGACAAACAAAACGTGAAACTTCCTCGTACAACTAAAATATTTTGAAACAAGCAACTCGGATCTGATGATTCCTTTATGGCGAGTTTCAAAGACTAACAAAAGGAGGGAAAGCTATTGGCAGAGCATAAGGGAGCCATCACATTACTCATCGCAGTTCTAATGCTATTCGCTGTATGGGTATTCTTCGGAGAAAACTACATTTCTCCAATCCTTACAGACATCGGCGAAGGATTCAAAGGTATGGTAACAAATGTCTTCACTGACATTCCGAAGAATCCAACACAGCCTTGATAGGTTCGGAAAATACCCACTATCCTAAAGCAACACTATTAGATGATCTTTCATTTTCGTAATCACAATCTCATCTGCACCCCTAGTCTTTGCCCCTCCCTTTGGTGAGGGGCATTTTTAAAAAAAGCGCTTTTTTTAAAAAGAACAAAGAACAACAAAAATTTAAAAAGGGAGGGAGTGAATATGAGCACTCCTTTTAAATGGTTTGTCATTTCCGCAACAGTAGGCGTTGTTGTCTTTTTTATTGCCTATCGCGGACTTGTTCAAAACTCGGCTACAACTACGACATCCGAAATCGAAGTGTTGGCTGAAAGTGTCAGTGCCGGCATCATCCGTGGAGAAGTGGAAGAAGGCGGAGACGGTTTCCTTCATTTTGATAAGGAAGAACTTGTCGCAAACCTTGTCGCCAATGTTTCTACAGCACAAAAGACACTCGGATACGATGTGAAACTTGACTATGTGTTCCTTGATAATCAAGGGAACGTGACGGAGGACGACAATCTGATCCGCGGCATCCAGTTTCGGGTGCAGTATGTGGATGATAAAGGGGAAGTAAAAGCGACGGCGGAACGAAGGCTCGCGCTCAACTACCCAAGCAATTAATAAGCAACAGAAGGAAGGAGGCGAAAACATGTCTCAAATGAAGTCAATGTTGCTCGCGATGTTGTTTTTTGTTGGATTTATAGTTCCTGCGTTTCTGTTGTTTTTTATTGACAGTACGAATCAAAACGCATTCCTTAAAACAACCAAAGAAATTACTGAATTGGTTAAAGAGGATGCAGGAGTCAGTGATCGTGTGAAGTCGGTGGTGAATGACTACAAAACAAAAGGATACACAATCTCGTTCACTGACCAGTACGGGCAACCAGTAAACGGTATCGCGAACTACGGAGACACAATACAAGTTCATTACCAATACACATTCAAAAGTGTATTCAAAGATCAAACACTTGAATCATCCAATAAAGTATTCATCCTAAAACGCAACGGAGAAAATAGACCGGGTTGGGATAATGGTGGAGAATTGCAACCACGTACGGTCGTGAAGCTCACAACCGAATCGAAGAATGTCACTCACGAAGAAACTTTTGTCATTCCGGGTATGACGCGATTAAGAAGCGTCACATCAAATACAGGGTCCGTCGAAGTGGTGAAAGTTGAAGGGAACCGTGTCACCGTGAGAGCGACAAATGGATCGCCAAGTAAGAAGGTTCAAACTGGTGGAACGGTCATGGCTGACGATACGAAGATCGTAACAGAAACTATTGTGAAGACTAATGAAAAAGACCTCCCAAATACGATTACTTATAGCGAAGATGTCTATGAAGGAACGTTAAATCGTAACGGAGCCGTTGATAAGAAACAAACGGGCGGAGAATTCATCCCTGCACAAACCAAAGAAGTAGGTAACCAACCATCCCCTGATTATTCCGATAGCGAAGGATTTAAAGGCACATTGGAACGCTATGTGCATAGCGGGGAATACACGCCAGAGCAAAGTAAATTTGTGGAAGCGCAAGAAACTCAAAATTATATTGACGATGAAGGGTTTAGAGGAATTCTTTCAAAATATCTTTACGATGTGGAAGTGACGCCTGAACATACCCGATTTGTTAGACTCAACCATTCAGGTGAAACGGCGATGGGAAAATTGGTCGAGCCTAGCTCGAAAACATACCAATACAATCGTGATGGATATGTAGGTGTTCTCGATTATGTCGGCTATATAGGGACAGCCCCATCTAAGCCTGTTAGTGAAACTATCAATTGCTATAATGCTATATCTTCAGGATATTATGTGTATCAAAATGGTCGATGGAAGAGCAGATCGGGAGGATCAGGTTGTGGACAGCCAAATTATTATGAAGAAGGAAGTTGGTTTGGCAGGTATACAGAAAGAGAGGAAATAACGTTAGAACAACCGTACTTTGAATACAAAATCAAATCCAGCCTAGAGGGGATAAAAACAGGAACAAGAGAAGAGTTGAAACTTTCTTCATCAGGAAATGTAAGTGTCGATGAAATCCCTCATTTATTTCCGAACCCTAAAGAGGGGGATAGGATTGAATTTAATAAGATTACAACACATCTTATTTTGTCTGGGACTGCCTATGATCTTTCAAAAGGTGAGGTGATGTGGAGATACGAAGGGTATGTGACACGCCCGGCTGTAGAGATTCCATTGTATCGGTATCAAGGCGTTGTTACAAAGCCTGCGGTAGATACAAGAGTATGGCGTTATGGTGGAAAAGTAACGAAACCTGCGGTTGATACAAGAACTTACGAATACACACAAGAATACAAAGGGACTGCAACCAAGAAGGGACTCGATACTCGGACCTATGATACTTATTACCAATATCGTTTGACGTTTGAATATGAGTAAATCTACTAATCTACGGGAAGGAGGGAATTCAGTTTGTCACAAATGAAGTCAGCGGTGTTTACTGCCTTGTTTTTTATAGGAATTATTGTCCCAGCACTTTTGATGTTTGCGATTGACAGCCTGCATCAAAACTCCTTTGCTAAAGTAACGAAGGAAATCACAGAGCTTGTTCAGGAAGACGCCGGGGTTAGTGATCGAGTCAAATCCGTTGTTAATGATTACAAACCAAAAGGATATGTGATTACATTCAAGGATCAGTTTGGACAAGCAGTGAACGGAATAATGAATTACGGTGATACTGTATATGTAAATTTCAAGTACACCTATAAAAGTGTGTACAAAGACCAAACGATTGAATCCACGAATAAAGCCTTCATTGCAAAACGGAATGGTGTAAATCCGCCGGGATGGTCTGGTGGTGGAGGAAATAATGGTGGAAACACTGATGGTGGTGAACTAAAAACTTTCACAGCCAAAACTACATTATCCGGTAATTCAACGCAAGAGCAAACCTTCATCATACCGAATATGAATCATTTGCTTCGAGTGACTACTAATACAGGATCGGTTCAAGTAGTGAAAGTGGATGGAAACCGCGTGACCATACGAGCATCTGGTGGTTCCGTGAAGGAACGTGTCCAGACAGGTGGTAGTGTAAAAGCGGATGAAACAAAGATCGTGACCGACAAGGTGGTTAGTACAAAGTCATCTGAAATTCCAAACAGTATAACCTATAACAAGGATGGATTTGTTGGAACGCTTACTAAAACAGGAGAAATGAAAACAAAGCAAACGGGCGGAGAATTAATTCCCGGTGAAACAAAGGTCGTCGGAAATCAAACTTCACCCAATTATTCCGATAGCGAAGGATTTAAAGGCACATTGGAACGCTATGTGCATAGCGGAACGTACACCCCTCCACAGAATAAGTTTGTGACAGCGCAAACTTCGGCAAACTATTCGGATTCAGAAGGGTACAGAGGTACACTGTCGCAGTATGTTCATAGCGGTAGCTATACTCCAAGTGATACAAAATGGGTAACAAATCAAACATCGCAGAACTACAACTCCGAAGGATATAAAGGAGTATTGAATAGATATAAGTACAGAGAGGTTACAGTACCAGGAGAGAAGGTCTATAAACATCAAAAAATTATGATGTATAAGGGTATAACGAACACCAATCGCGGTCATACAATGAAAGATGTTATACCAAGTCCGTTTGCCATAGAGTATTACTCGGCAGTATATGATGAATTTAAGGATTTTCTTATGAGTATTCACAATGGGGAGTTGTCACGAGAGCATTGTACAGCTGATTTGGGACCTGTAAACCCATGTGAAGATGTGGACGGATATTTTGAAAAGAAAACAAACATTCCGATACAGACGAACCTCCATCATGTGTGGGGAGGATATCGGTTAAGCTCTGAGGTATGGAATGATTTGAACAACGGGATAAAGACACTTGGGGATTTAAGAAACTCTGGAAATTGGATGACTACTTCAGCCATCGATAGAGAAGTTTTAGTAGATACTGGTTCCGGTTTTCCGAGCTTGCTATATTATGATGACGGTATGGCAACAGGATTTTTAAAACCAGATTGGCGTACACTTCGAAAATTGGTACAAGTTAGTAGCGGTGGATGGGTAAGTAATACCCACTATATGATTACCGAAATGGGTTATGTGGGGTACGTGACGAAGCCGCAGACTACAAAGACGGAATATAGGTATCAGGGATACGTAACGAGACCGGAAAAAGATACAAGAGTTTACCGTTATCAAGGCACAGTAACAAAACCTGCTGTTGATACTCGCGAATATCGCTACGGGGGAACGGTTACCAAAGGCGGAAGCGACACTCGTACGTTCGAATATACACAGGAGTATCAAGGGACGGTGACAAAAAAAGGAGAGGATACTAGAACCTACGAAAACCGCTATCAATATGATCTCATATTCGAGTACCGTTAAAAATCATGTTTGACAGATTTATAGAAAAGGAGTGAGAATGATTGTTCTTCGAATTAATAAACGAAAGTAGGCTGAATGAACATTTAGCCTACTTCAAAAAAGATAAAAAGGATTTCTTAAAAGTCCGTATCATCTATGGAATTATCCTCACGCTCATTGCTGCAATGATGATTTATATGATGGGGAATCAATTATATTATTTAGCGTTACCAGTGCTGTTTCTAATTGGTTTTAAGTATCCCTACTACAACATTGTGAAGAACAAGAGTAGGATCGACAATGACAATTCATACCTGTTCCCGGACTTTCTCGGAAGTTTTATTGGTTTGATACCTTCTTCCGGGAACGTTTATCAGACGCTTGTTGCTACGCTGCCATACACAAAAGAACCATTACGTACGGGACTTGAGGAATTAATCGCGAAAATTGAGGACGATAACCGACGGGACCATTATATGGATTTTGCGGATTATATCGGTACAAGCGAAGCGTACATGGTCATGGATATGATTTATCAGTTTAGTGAATTTGGAATCAAAAAAGAACCGTTGAAAGAGCTGGAACGATTCGTAATGGATCTTGAATCAAATAAGCAAGATGAAGTCATCACGAAAAAAATGAATGACATGGAATACCTCGGTTTCCTTCCCATCTTCATTTCAATGTATCTGGTCATGGGTTTCCTTGTCGTCATGATTATTAAATTGTTCGGGCCAGTCATGGGAAGTTTGAATATTGGTGGATAAAAAAATAGAAAGGTGTGAATGCGTTTGTATAAAGACAAAGAGTTTATTGAGCAACGGGCAAAACAGATTTTAGAGAAAAGTTTCTTGCATGAATATTTACAAGATGAAGGAATCACGGACATCAACTTCGATGGAGTAAAGTTGTCGCTTAAACACAATCAAAAAGGGTCCATTAATCTGGACAAACATCCATCTATTGAGGAAGTCCGAAAGCTTATTAAGCAGATCGCAGACCTTCAAAATGACGAATTAACTGTTGCAAATCCAATCTTAGATACGGATTTTGGATATTTGCGTCTTAACGCTCAACACGAAGCGATCAGCCCTGATGGAATGACATTTTCATTTCGGGTTTCAAGGCCAAAACTGGCAGTGAAGTCTATTGCGGAATCAGTAATGAGTGAAAATCCAATCATTCAAGAATCGGTGGAACAATTGCTTGCTGTGCTAATCCAATCAAAAATAAATATTATCATTAGTGGCGCTACAGGTTCTGGAAAAACAGAATTACAAAAGTTGCTCGTCAAATACATTGATGATAAACAGCAGATTTATCTTATTGAAGATACGCGGGATAGTCATATCAAAGCATTGTATCCCAACAAAAATATTAAAAGTGTTCAAGTGTTAATGTCAGATGAAAGGGAAAAGAAAATCACTCAACAACTTCTCGTTAAGTCAGGACTTCGTAACTTACCAGATTGGCTTATTGTATCGGAAACCCGTGGTGCGGAAGCTGCGGACATGCTGGATGCGGCCAAGACCAACCATGCACTGATTACAACACTCCACGCAAAAGGTGCAATGAATATCCCGTCCCGGTATATGTCGATGGTTCGACAAAGCGGCTCCTATTCGAATATGAGTGATACACTGATCGCCAATGAATTAATTGAGTTTTTACCAATCGGTGTCCATCTTGATGTTAGGGAAGAGGAAGGCGTTGGGGTTATTCGGGGTATTAAGGAAATTGTTGAGTTTACTGGATTCCACGATGTACGGGGAGCACAGGGGAATTATCTATATAAGAAAACCAATAAATATAATAGAAAAACGAAGGAGTATGAACTCACGGAAGAAACAAGCCCTCTGACAGAAAATTTACTGTCGAGATTAGAGGACGCGAAACTCTATCACTTGATTCCTGAATTATACCTACCGAAAAATGAGGAAGGAGTGCTTGCGGTATGATGTTTACAGGAAACGGAGCTGTGAAGGAAGAAAAGAAAAGGCGCTCCAAAAAACCCAAAAAACAAAAGAATACAAGATCCCCTGCGGCGGGTCTGGAAAAGGAACCGATTTCGAAACGTCTGAAACAATTCTGGCATAACTTTTATAGCCTGTATTCACCTGTTGAATTAATTGTGTTGTTTCTTATCTTTTTCGGCGGGAACACGGCGTATATTTACTATCTAACGAAGGAACCGTTTGTCAGCGTGGTATTCGGAACGGTCGGTCTTGTATTTTTCTTCCTTGTTTTTTCATACAAAGATCGTAAGTTGAAAGCCTATCAGAACAACTTGCGGGATTTATTAAAGTATGTCAACAATATGAGTTTCCTCCTACATTCAGGCGAGAATGTTATGCGTTCACTTCAAGCGTCCATCGATTCTGTTAATCCTGAAATTGGGAAAGACATAGAGAAGACCGTTGAAATTTTGAAGGAAGATACGGTGATTGATACATCACATTTCGAAAAGTATGATTTCCCTTCGCTCAATCAGTTTCATCAGAACCTTGCAGTCAAATATGATCGCGGGGGCGATGCGAAAGAATTGTTCGATCTGATTCAAAGGCGCATGGTAAGCGAAGTACAAAAAAGAGACAAACTGCTCAAAAAGCGAAAAGGCATGAAAATGAACATTATGTTCATGGTAGGAATGGTACTTGCGATCGCTGTCATGATGGCGTTTATGCTGCCGAATCTATGGGCTGACTTCCTCACATATAAAGCGGCGAGTATTTTCATCATTTGTTCGTTCTATGCAATGAATCTGGTCCTAATGCACTTCATGCAGAAGAAAGCGGTCGATATTTCGGTCCGCCTGTAAGAAAAAATAAGCGGCTACGCATAAGAAAGGAGAGAAATGGAATCGTCGCAAGTGTTCAAGCCCTGCCAGTAGTCCGGGGATTGCCTGCTGATTGGTTCTGCCATATTGCTGTTAAATACTGAAACGATCGAACTACGGGATTTTGTCAATGGAGAGTTGACAATTCAGAATGTCCCTTATGTGGCACAGTTTGAGGGTGAGTCAAAGGTATTTTTTCTGCCTGCCTTTGTCCTTTACCACTTATCACTAATCACAATGCACATGCAAAGTGAAAGTGTTTATGTAACTGACTATTTCCAAGCGAAACGGCATCCTCTCAAAACGGCGGGATGTCCATAAGACGAAAACAGGCTTCCTTGCTAGATGGGGAAGCCTTTCTTCTAAAAGTAAATTTTATCATAGTTATTCAAAAGGAAGGGGCAAATGCCAATTGTATATCAGTAGAGGTTATGAGAGCCAAACGAAATTAATGTTCAATCAGATGAATATGGCAAACGAAAGGGCTTTTGTTCATAAGTCACGAATTTCAACGGGAGATTCTTTCAAAGGAAAAATAGATAATCCTGTTGATGTAATAAAAGCGAGCAGGGCAGAAGCAGTGATGCGAGGGAACCGGATGGCTCAACGAAATATTCAAGACGCCTTATCGTTTTTGGAAATGAAGGAAAGTGGTTTGTCCAAGATGGACAGCTTAGGTCAAAGGCTTCGGGAATTGTCGATTCAATATGAAAATGATACCCTGCATTCTAATGACCGAGCTGCTATCCAGAAGGAAGCCATGTCTCTCTTGGAGGAAATGGATTATACAAGCAAGAATACTACCTTCAATCAAAAGAATGTATTTGGTGAGGACCCTGTTTACATACAAGCAGGTGATCGTTCTGGGGATACGCTCACCATTGAACCTCTCCATTTTAATGAAGCTGCGAATGTGTTGAAGGAAATTGCAAATAATTCATCAGAAGAAACACAGCAATCAGAAACAAACTCTTCCAACTCGATTAAAGTGACAGAAAAAACGACAACTATAACGGAAGAGCATAACAAAATAGTTGTAAGCGGCGGTTTCGAATACGAGCAAGAAAATTCAACCGAAAAGAATACGAGTAAATGGCTTTCAGGAAAACTTGGTGGGCTTCTAGGCGGTGTGTTGGGAATTGTAAGAGAAGCAATCTCGAATGGGGAAAAAAGCGATTGGAAGGAAAGACTGTCGGGAGGATTTGAAGTCGTCGTTGAGTCATCCAAAACAACCACCGAACACACTGAAACCATTACAGAGTATCCAATCACTGAACAACAACCGAAGGAAGAGTTGGTCAGTGATAAGGAATCCAAAAATCCAGTTATGGATCGCTTGTTGAGTACAGATTTTATTGATACCTATATTTTGGAACCAATCGCAAAGGCAAGGTCAGGAGTAGGTATTCAATCCAACCGATTTGAACATCGTTTGAATTCGGTTATAGAAGAGGATGATCAAGCGATGAATCACCTTAATCGCGTTCGAGATACGGACATAGCAAAAGAAATGATGGAAATGACAAAACAGCAAATGTTGGCTAGTGTAAATGCAAATATGCTAACTCGTGCTATGGATGAGCATCGCAGTCGTATAATCGGATTAATCTCATAGCAGATCAGACTTACTTAAAGAAGAGGGAACATGGAACCCTCTTCTTTTTTATTACACGTATTGAGTATAAAAAGTATATTTATTGTTGAAACGAGTAGGTGGATTTGCTACAATACATATATAACATTTATCTTTAAGTCACTATTCCAGTGAAAGTCGTTACATTCTTGCTTTTGCAGGAAAGATTCGACACAAAATCCCCGCCTTTGGATTTCGTTTCAGAAACGTTAGGCAGACGAAGTATCGTCAAAAGATTGCATTTGCATACTACAGTTTGATATTCACGCTTACGAAAAGAAAAATACCTCTCTTTTGGAAAAGCGTCAATATATAAAGTCGATTGTTTCCTTCGGGATTCATCGGCTTTTTTGTGTTCAGAAAATAATTATAGGGGTGTTGCCATGTAGGAAGATGTCAACAAAATACGTTTTGTTGCGAATGGTTTTGTGTGAAAGTCGAGGATCGCATATTGCGCTGCATCGGCTTTTTTCTTTTTAAAAATAAGTAAAGACAGGGAGATTGATTCAAAATGACTTTCATTATCAAAAGCGAAGCACAGCCAAACGAAAAATCGAACATCATTCAAAAATTGGTGGAATTAAGAAAGACGGTAACTTATCTACAAAAAGATGCACGTGGCGCACAATTTCAGTACGTCAGTTCTGCTTCCGTACTTGGTGCATTACGCGAAAAGATGGATGAACTCGGATTGATGCTGTTTCCGCGTGTAGTAGGTAAAAAGTGCACGGTTACAGTTGATTCAAAAGGCCGGAACAATATTTTTACCGAACTGGACATTGATTTCACTTGGGTCGATCAAGATTCATGGGATCAAGTTGTCGTTCCTTTCTATGCACAAGGAATTGATTTAAGTGGAGAAAAGGGTGTTGGAAAAGCTCTAACATATGCAGAAAAATACTTCTTGCTTAAACAATTCAACATTGCGACCGATCAGGACGACCCTGACAGTTTCCAAAATCGAATTGACCATTCCGTCCCGCGTTATATCAGTAAGGAACAGGTTGCTGAACTTGATGGATTCGCAAAGGAAATCAGTCAGTTACGGAATGTTCCGTACGACAGCGTACTTGGAACGCTGAATGCGAGAAGTCTTGACAAAGTTCCGGTAGAGCAGTATTTCGGAGTGCGTGACCAGTTGCTCATGATGCTGCATGGTGCACGACAGGCTAAGCAAGGTCAAACTGCCCCAAATACGCAGCCTGCTAATCAGGGCAATCCCCAGAATCAACAAGGGGCAAACATGCAACCGGGACAGGAGCAAACAGCACCAGAAGCTAATGTCGTAAAAGGCGCATTCATCGTGCGTAATTATACGATAGATACTAGTCCACAAAAGATTCAGTTTGGAAAGCTAGAAGTTGTAAGAAAAGATTCGGGTGAACCATTAAGTGTTCTTGTAAAGGATAATGAACAATTGATGAATTCCCTAAACGGAGTGGAGCCTAATACAGAGTTACAACTTGTAATGAACGTACAAAATGGGTTCTATTTCCTTCAAAGCTATTTAGGGAATGTAAGTGGCAACGTACAGCAAAACCAAACGGCCCAGCCGGAAACCAATGCTGCACCGCCACAAACGAATGAAAATCCGTTCCATTCTTTCGTGATAAATGGAGTAGAGCGAGGTACTGCATCTGGTAATGTTCCATACGTGAAATTGTTTGCAACTCCTTTTGGTAGCCAAGATGAAATCATTATCATCGCAAATGACTCACAAGTGGTCCAAGCAACGGAAGGATTCCAACAAGGAATGCAGGTTTCCTTGCAGACACGCCAAGAAAATGGATGGACATACCTTGTTGGTGTAGGTGCTCAACATGCTTCCTAAGATTTTGGATGTAGCAGAAGAAAACGGCGTAACAATTAAGCCGAACACCTATGGAAAAAAACAGGTTTTATGTAAATGTCCATTTTGTGAGGAAGACAGTAAACCTGGCAAAGCAAAAAAGTTCTACCTTTCCCTAAACACAGATGAACAGATTTTTCGCTGCTGGTATTGCGGAGAATCCGGTGGTGTCCTTCAATTTGAGGCGAAACTAACGGGTCTGTCATATGAACAGGTAAAGGAAAAACGATTAGGAAAGCTACGGAAACCTTTGCATCCTGCTGAACGTCTTAATCCGAAACAGTTAGATGCAATTGGATGGAGAGAGAAAAAGCGTAAGGATCGCAAGGCGTTTGTAAAAAGCCGGGAAGAGGTGTTTCGTGACTGGCAGGAATATGAGTATACCGAACTTGTCGGATTGTTTGCGGAGTTCACGGTGATCGCATTTCTCGATACACCAAAAGAACGACATGAAGAATTGCTTCGCTATCTCATGGAAAGAACGAAAGCTAAGCAAATTCATATGGGCTTTTCGAGGTTGCTTGAAGAATATGTGAAAGATGAAGCGTTCCGTTCCGATTGGGCAAGGGAAGGCACAGTTCTCGCACGAATGGCATGGAAGGCTTGCTATCAAACACATGATTTTGAACTTGAAAAGATTGTGTTGTATGTTCCTTTCTTTCATTATCAATGGAAAAGGGAACGGGCCAAGCTAAGAAAGAAAGGTTTCAATCAAAATCAGATGGTTATCACGCAATAGGATAGTCCTATTGTGAATCTATAAAACTATAAAATATGAATGGAGAGATTTTATTATGAACACAGTAAACTTGATTGGTAGACTTACAAAAGACCCGGAACTAAAATACACGCCAGCAGGCAAGGCAGTTGTGAATTTCACGCTTGCAATCAATCGCCCGTTCAAAAGTCAGAATGGCGAAAATGAAGCGGATTTCATCATGATTCAGGCTTGGGGCAAGACGGCGGAGAACACAGCAAACTTTCTTAGTAAAGGAAGTCAAGCTGCGGTCGTTGGCAGAATCCAAACTCGCAATTATGAGAATCAGCAAGGACAGCGTGTCTATGTGACGGAAGTGGTAGCAGATTATGTCCAATTCCTCGATCCGAAACAGAACGGTCAAGGACAGCAAAATCAAGGCTACTCCCAACAACAGGGATATAACCAGAATCAACAACAGCAAGGTTATAATCAAAATCAACAGGGCTATAACCAAAATGGTTTCAATCAAAATCAACAAGGATACAATCAAGGCGGTCAGGGTTATAATCAACAGAATCAAGGTTATAATCAACAACAGCCAAACCAAGGACAAGGTTATGGACAAGGTGGTTTCAACCAACCGCCACAAAATGGAGGATTCAATGATCCATTTGCAAATAACGGAACGATTACTGTATCGGATGACGACCTTCCATTTTGAAGACTGCAAGTGTGTGTAATGTGTAAAAAGCATTTAAAGAATTGATTTCATATATGAAAGCCGGACTTCTTAGGGGTTCGGCTTTTCTTTTTTTAAATGGAAGTTTTTAAAAAAATTGGCTATTTGCCAAAGGTGAAGTGAAGGTGAAGAATTATGATTTTCTCCTTTTCTCGTTTGAATTTATATGAAAGCTGCCCGTACCGTTTTTTCAAAAAATATGTATTGGGCTATGAGGAACCGACAACGTTGCCCCTTGCGTTAGGTAAGGCGGTTCATAAGGCGATAGAAGATAAAATCAATGGTGTGCAACATAGAGAAGCCATATTAAACGGTTTGATTGAAGCGGAGTTCCATCCAGAAGTGACAGCAGAAGACGTTTCATTTCTTGTTTCCCGCTCAAATGCCAAACCCGGCATGGGAAAGACAGAAATTCATTTCATATTGCCTTTAGATGATACGGAAGATGCCCCTATGCTGCAAGGATATATTGATCTGGTTTTCAATAAGGGAATGGCTATTACTGACTGGAAAACAAACAGAGTGCCGTACCATGTGTTAGACAACCATCAGGTTGGGCTTTATGCGTGGGCTATGAACAAACTATACCTTGTTCCTTATGTTGTTGGGACGCTGTATTTCCTGCGTTTCAAGAAGAAAAGTAGTCACTGTTTCATGCCTGCGGACATGGAAAAAGCAAGATTATGGGCGCTTGGACTTGCAAATGAAATAAACGAACGAATGGAGCTTTATGGAATGATACCGGAAGAAGCCACGCGCATTTTTCCCTCGAAGCCATCGAGCCATTGCAAGCATTGTCCTTTTGCTAAAGAATGCTTGCGGACATTTGTGACCATTTAAAATTAGAAAGGGATGTGTGTTATATGAAATATCAAAAGGAAGATCCACTATATAAGAACTTGGTGGTTGGGGAATACAAACTTGTATTCCCTGCCAATCTATTGCGAAGGACAAGGGTTCTCGATTACTGGCTATCGGAAACGGTTAACCGTATTGGCTGTCTTGATAACTTTCTGGAAGACTACCAGAATGGCAGGGTGCAAGAAGAAGTGGTCTTGCTCTACGATCGGACAGACGGTGTTGTCAATCCCGTTTCACTTGTCCTACGTCCAAGAGAAGAGGGTGCTTTTATCCAATTAGATTTAGTGTTGCGTTGTGTTAAAGAAGGACATGTCAAAGATCGTGTGTTCAATTTATCACACGATTCAGCAGACGTTATTTTGAATGCCTTTTTCAAGACGTTAAGAGAAATGTCCGAACGTCCCCAAAGATCAAGGAACATTTCGGCTTGATATGCGTCCATTAAGAAGAAGATTTAGACGGAGAAGGAGATTATAAAATGATTCAAACATCAAAAGTAATTTGTCCTATATGTAAAACAACTCAAACAGAAGATATTCATGATTTAGCAATGGATACAGGAGAAATGGAAGGTTCGTTCCCTCATGATTGTGAGAATTGTGGTAAGGAATTTACCGTTGAATTTGTTTACAAGCCTTATGTGAAAATCATTAAGGGATAATGCGAAGAGGAACTTTGTTTTGGAGCAAACTTCAAATAAAAAAGGTGAAAAATCTAAAAAAGAAAGGGTGTAAATAGTGCCGGAATCAGCATTTAAAGGGACAGTAAAAGAAGGATTTGAAAGGCGTTTTACAATTATTAACGAGAAAGATTTTGAAAAATACGTTCCTGATTCTTTGCAAGAAGAATTTGCTGCGGTTTTCAATAATGTGGCTGATTGGATTGAGGAAGGTCGGAAAGAGGATGGAAAAGCTCCTTTTAACAGTTATGTTGTAATTAACCTTGATGAACCGTACATTGACGATATTATCGAGATTATGAAGCGAAATGATCATTGGGGTTAATTCCGTTCCGGTTACTAATTAAAGAACGTAGAGTGTTTTATTCGCTGCGTTCTTTTTCTTGTAAATGAACAAGACACTAAAAGCGAAAGAAAAGGAGGAAGTAAATTGAACAAAGTTCAAGTTGAGGATATGGAACACGCATTAAGAAATGGCAATAGATTTTATGCGGAAGCTGATAACAAAGACTGGAACGAATTAGTTGATAGAGGTTTTGCTTCAAAACATCCAGGTTGGGAAAATGACATGGCTTATTTCCGAGTAACAAGCGAAGGTGAAAAAGCATTGAAACTTACCGATTATCAACTAGGTAAACTTAAACACGCATTTGGTTTGGATTATTCAAAAAAGCCATATAGGAACTATTATCATTGCAATAAAAACAATGATGAATGGGAAGATATGTGCATTAAAGGGTATGCAACAAAAAGAATTTACAAAGAAGATGAAATTGTATATTTCGGAACATTGAAGGGTCTTAGAGAAGTGTTTCGTCGTAATGTTTCTCAAAAATATTTCGAAGCTATTAATGCATAGTTCGAATAGAAAGTGAAAATAGAGTTCTTAAAATAAGATAGACCCAGTTATATGGTTGGCACGCTGCGAAAGTGGCGTGTTTTTCTTTTGGAAGGAAACCTATTTGGTTAAGCAGCGTCCTTAATAAAAAGCGGCACTTATGGAGAAAGGGCGAGGGAAATGGAGAGAAAAGCTCTCTTAAAGAAATTAAAGTGGCAGTTTATGGGGGTTGTAATATCGGGTGCATTATTTCTTTTATTTTTCGTCTGGGGCTTGATTATAAGTAATGCTCAATAAATACAAATTGTGAGGGGGATAGATAAAAATGCTTACAAAAATAGCAATCTGGTATTTAAGAAAAACAAAAAAGTCAGTGTTGATTGGTTTTGAAATAAAGAATGGATATTTGAGGTCATTAAATAGTAACACTTTAACTTATGACAACAAGTTTTTAAATATAGACTATAGAACTTGTGACGATGAACCGTTAATGTTACCAGAAGGAAAGTTTTTGATTTCTCGTAAGGATAAGCTTAGAAAGAATAAGACTATGCATTAAGAAAAAACAGGGGGAGTGCGCTCCCCTAACAAATTTCACGAATTAATTCGATTGAATTGTTTTTAGGTGAATTAACAAGATCAGACACTCTGTATGCTTCCATTAAATTTTCAGGTAAAGGTACTAATAGGTGATTTAAATAATCTGTATCTTTAATTGTTTTATCAAGCCAAATTGATTCGTCTTCGGGCTTTAAGATAACTGGCATTCGATCATGAATGTTCTTAACAAGTTTATTTGGTTTTGTAGTAATTACCGTACAGGAATGGATCGGCTCACCAGATGGAGATTGCCAAGTATCCCAAAGTCCGGCCATAGCAAATAAATGGTTTGATTTTAGTTTAATAACATAGGTGTTTTTGTTTTATCGTCATGGCGTTTCCACTCATAAAAACTATCTGCAAGGATTAGGCAGCGTTTGTTTTTGTATGCATTTCTGTAGCTCGGCTTTTCTGTTAAAGTTTCCGCACGGGCATTAATCATTTTATATCCTATCTTAGCATCTTTAGCCCAAGAGGGAATCAGCCCCCATCGCAAATAGCCAAGTCTATTCTTAGATCCATCATGAACTACGGCTAACACCGATTGTGAAGGTGCAACATTGTAGTTAGGATTGTATAAGCTTTCATCAATCATCTGCTCTATATCAAAGCGATCTATGATTTCATCAAACGAAGCTGTAAGAGTGAATCTACCGCACATAAAAATCACCTCTACAAATTTTGTATATTGTATCAAAGTTAATCAGAAATTCAAAATTTCATACACTTAAAAAGGAGTGACTTGTTTTGTTTCATTTGTTCTCTGTTTTATTGGTCTGTGGAGTGGTTTTGATTGGATTAGGTCTGACTTTCAACAAAGCTACACGTATTGCGAGCTATTTTGTATCCGTAGGTTTGATGTTAGTCTTTGTCAATGCAGGGCTCTTAATCTTTGAGTATGAAAATCAGATAGAAGAAAATAAACAAGAGTTTATTGTAGCAGAAGCGAATCGTAAATATGCCACATCAGATGCTTATGTAACAGAAAAAATTAATGATAAGAAATTCGAAGTCGTAGCAGGAAATAAAATTTACCATGCCTATATTAGCGAGAGAGAAAATTCAAATGTGAAGTTTTTGGAAGTAGGGACTTTTAAAGAGCAAAAGGATTGAGGTTGCACGTTGCTAAGGTAGCGTGTTTTTGTTGGAAAGAAACCTTCTTCGGTAGGTATCGTCCTATTAGAAAATTAAAAATGAGAGAAAAGAGGAAGGGAGAAAAAGATATGACGCCTTTGGAACAATACAATTCAGAAAGTAAAAAAGTAACTAGGATGTTTTATTTAATTTCAATTTTTTTAATTTTGGTTCTCCTGTTAATATTCATCTTGAATTTGAACGGAGTTATAGGTGAATTAATGTTTTGGATTCTTGTGAGCACAACTGCGGGTATATATATTTGGTTTTTTTCTAAACGGGTGACTCTATTAAATCATGCTTATGAAAATCTAAAGTCTTTTCAAATGATTTTAGTACAAACGGAAATGGAGAAATATACTAAAAGTCAAAGCACCTTCCTCCTACGATCCACAGAAATGAAGAATTTTAGAAAGTATAAATTCTTTGATAATGAAGCAGAAATGTTTTACGAAGTTTGGTTGGATTTACGAGATAATTCCTTTGCACAGATCATTCGATATAAAGGGCAAATTCTTCAATTAAGAAAGGAGGAACAAGTCTCGTGAATATAAAAAAATTGTTAGGATTCCAAGAATATCAAGTGGAAATCCGTTGGGAGAAAACCGGTGAGAAACAAGTCGTATATATCAAGGCAAGAAATGATATTCATGCTGTCATCAAAATAAGCAAAAAATACGATGTTGTTGGTAAAGCCAGGATGGTTGTAAAGGAAATGAAAACTAAAAGGAGCAAAAATATATGAACCTGAAAAACAACTTTGATTTGTATGAAATCAAATGGAGAGGGAATTTGATTAGATATTTAGGGATGCAATTTCTTTGTCTTTTAGTCATAGCGTTTATAGTAGTCGTATGGGCGTTCGAGGGGGTAGTAACCTCTAAATCTTTTAATATCTATGTTGTGCTTGCTTCTGTTTTTATCTTTGGCGGTTTGTTCATCTACCTCGAACACCAAAAAGAAAAAAGGAATAAAGCTCTAAAGGAAACTTTTCTCGAAGAGATACAGGATGCTGTAAAAATGGAGATTGTAAGTTTGTATGAAGAAGATAGAGAGTTCTTGGAAAATGTTTTGTCGTTGGATTCGCTGCCGGAAACTCTTCATATGGTAAGTCATAAAACAAATTCAATGTACATCTGCTTTATTAAAAGGGATTCAGGTGACGTCACAATAAGGAAGGTAGCTACTTTCATATCCCCTGCATAACATGAAGACATCGGAGGGTAAACAATAACAACCAGCCCCTTCCTAAAACTCTTGTAATTTCTATGCCCATTTGTTACACTCTATGTATATAATTATTTGAAAGCTACACAATTAGTAGAAGTCGTCATACCTTGGTATTTCTTTTCTAAGGAGATTCGGCATAAATTCCGTACCCTGACATTTTCGTTTGAGAAAAGCAGGATTGACGTTCATCGTCAAAGTTTGCATGTTTGCACAATACCTAAGTTGTTATTTGCGCCTTTGTGCTCAAATAGATAAAAAGTCGATTGTTCTTTCACTCGCCAGAACAGTCGGCTTTTTTGTGTTTAAAAATTAACAGGAAAGGTTGTGATGAAATGACTAGAATGGAAGATTTCTTCTATTCAACAACAGGAAGATTCGCAGTATCGTTAGCACTTATCGCGTTTGTGTTCGTCGTTATCTTCGCGTGGTGGGGTATGTTCGGCGAAAGAGCTTCTGTAACGTTCGATATGCTTTTACGGCGTAGCTTCGGCAACGATCCGATCATAATGAAAATCGAAAGAATGATGTCCGATTTCAAATAAAAATAAAAAGGAGTGGTTCATTATGCCAACTATAAAAAGAAATGCGTTTCAAACGCTAACAGAGGATCGTTCCTATCTTTGTCTAAAAACGCCTGTCACCAACAAGCGTTTTTTTGTTGCTATCGAAAGCGGTACGTTTTACCGTATTGACGGTAATTCGTTGGTCATGACCGCAATTTCCCATCAGCAGTTCTTGCATCTATGCGTAGGAATTGCGAATGGCATGTACAAAGTCGAAGGCACGGGGCAATACGGAGAGTCCATTTTTAATAATAAAAAACAGAAAGAGGTTATTTAACATGGAAGCAGTAAACATCACAAACCAACAGACAATGACATTAGAGGAAGCTGTAAAACTTGCAAATGAAATTGAGCGCATCGAAGCAGCAGCAAAGCAAATGAAAGCTGATCTGCGCAAATACGTTGAGCAAAATGGTCCAGTTGAAACAGCAGACACAATCTGGAATGTTAACGAAGCGGTGTCATACAAGTTTGATGCGAGACAACTAAAAGAGGTCGCACAACACATCGCCCTTGGTGGGGACAATCCCTGGGACTATCTTGGGATCACTGCTTCCAATCTAAAAAAACTCGAATGGGATGAAGCGTTTCTTGCCAAACTCGGCCAGAAGACCGTTACGAAACGGTTCGTTTCTCGGAAAAAATGATGGGAGTGATTCCAATGTTTGTGAATCAAAAAATCCAAAAAACGCCTATCTATTTAGTGGATAAGGAAAAGAAGGAGAGTAACGGGCATTTTGTCCAACCTCTCCTTTTGATTGAAATGAGCGGCATTGCCGGCTTATACAATCCGGTATCCAAATATATTGGAGTTGTCTGTACTACAAGGAAAGAGTTGGAGCAACGCCTTTTGAGCAAAAATCTGCACATCAAAGCCATTCCTGAAGAACAATATCGGTTCTGTAACTCGTGTAGTGAGTTCATGCAGGAAGGATACTATTTCGAAACAGATGACAGTACCTATTGCTCACGCGATTGCGTAGATAAGAAAGTCGGTTGGAAGAAATACTTGCACTTGTACAATTCGGGTTTAGCTTTTTGGACGACTTGGTACAATGCGTGATTTCTATATAAAAATCAAAAGGGAGAGAATGAAATGAGCATTATCGAAATGAAACAAAAACAATTGAAAGAAGTAAGAGAGCTTTATCACGATTGGCAATATGCGTTGCTTGATCCGTCCTATCAAGAGGAATTTAATGAAAATCCAAGCGAAACGCCTTGCCTTCATGCATTGGAAGCTGCCTATGCGGTGAAAGTAGCAACGTTGCTTGATTTGCAGTTTGTCACTAAGGAAGAAATTGCAAATATTGAAATGAAGGTTGACGAGGGATTTAAAAAGAATATTGAAACTTATCGCCTGCAACAATTCTTGATCGAAGTAAAAGGTGAAGATGAAGAAGCAGAACAATACAAAATCATCCGGTTTGACGAACCATATGTTAATGATCATGAAGCTGTTAATGAAGCAGTTCAAAACTTTATCGAAAAGAAATACATTCATAACGGCAAATTTATTCAAGGCATGATCGCGTCTGGAAGAAGACAAGCCGTTGAGGAAGTATCTGTTCGCGTAGTGGAGGTTCAGCGTATTAAGCCGATGGAAACAAAATAAAAAATGAACGGAGAGCGTCGTGCGTTTAGCAGGCGTTCTTTTTCTATCTATATGAAATCCAAATAAAAATAAGAAAGAGGTTTCGTTATGTCTACTTATGCATGTTCCGATATTCACGGGCAATTCGATGCGTGGTTGGATGCACTTGTGAAAAGTAATATTGATTTATCGTCAGGTGATGAATTGATAATCCTCGGTGATTTGATTGATAGGGGAGAAGATAGTTTAGCTTGTGTCGAAATGGCTTTTGAACTGATGGATCGCTATCCACGTCAAGTTACTTACCTTATGGGGAATCATGAGAAGATGTTTTTGGACTTCGTAACAACTAATCCTGAATCTCCCAATGGTTATATCGACATGATGATAACCGGTTCGCATTGGTTTCAAAACGGAGGCTTTGCAACGGCATCTTCTTTTCTAAATGAAGTAGGATTGGAACGCGATAATTTTTACGCTGTTCGTTCTTCATTAATAGAAAAACAACCTGATTTAATCAAACGTTTGATCAAGCTCCCTTATTACAAAGTAGACGAAGAACTTAACTGTGTCTATGTTCATGCAGGTTTTCGTTCTAATAGACGATTAGAAGATCAATATAAAGAAGATATGCTATGGATTCGGGAAGCCTTTTTTAAATCGTTTATACCTGTAAAAGGTGATGTTTTGGAAGGAAAACTTATTGTACACGGCCACACGCCTGTTCAGTACATGCCTGATTATCAAGGTGAAGGTTTCTATCAAGGAAAACACCATATCGGTATAGACGGCGGTGCTGCGGCCGGAAACAGCGTCTTGGTTGTCAAAATGGATGATCTTTCTTATGTGGAAGAGAAAATAGAAATGAAAGAGGTTTTGTAAATGCGGACAGTTGTTAGTTATGAGTCTATAAATAAAGAAAAAGTCAAAAATAAAGAGAGCCGATTATTTGAAGGCTTATATCCGCAACTTGCGGTCTTGTTCGTTTCAATCGCCCTTGTTGCATTCGTCGTACTTCGTTTGTTTCGTTGGGGATTGTACAACTTCCTTCATTTGATCGGTGTTGTTCAATAAGACCAAAATAGTGAACGCCTTCCTTTCTCATTGAGAATAGGAGGGCTTTTTTTGTGCATAGAACTTTTTTAGAAAATGATAGAAAGCAGGGGAACCTATTCTATTGTCCGGCGTTCTATTTGTGAAATGGAAAAATTAAAAAAACAAGGAAAGGTAGGATAACATGAATAGGTTTTCCATTATTAGGTTAATAGCCATTGGAGTAATAGCTTTTACAATGTTTACAGGGGGAACAGTAAAAGAGGTATTAGCAAGTTATTCCACAGAAGGTTATTTATCTATTGATGAATTATATAAGAAACAATCAAACTCATATAATATGATTCATTTTGCACTCTCTTCTAATGATCCAATCGGCTACTTTGATACTAATGAAATGGATTATTTGGATGTTGGCTACTTGATTAATAATCTCATAAAGATTGATCCTAACCGCTTTTACATTAAAGATTGGATTGTTTATAGTTCCGGTAAAATTGAATTCAATTATGTTGAAACGTTAGAAAATATAAGAGAAAAAAATGAATTGTTAAATAAAAAGGTTGATAAGATTCTTAAAGAAATTATCAAACCTACCTATACTGATTTCGATAAAGTGAAGGCAGTTCATGATTATCTTGTATTGAATACGGCTTATGATTACGAAAACTATCGAAACGGAACTATATCTAATGATTCTTATACGGCGTATGGTGCTTTGGTACTTGGTGTAGCGGTTTGTGATGGCTATACAAGAGCTGCAAATTTGTTATTGGATCGACTAGACATAGAATCTATTTATGTTCACGGTTCTATTTCCGAAGGTCTACATTCTTGGAATATGGTGAAATTGGATGGAAGTTATTTTCATATGGATGTCACTTGGGACGACCCTGCACCCGACAAAAAGGGTTATGTGAGTTACAAATACTTTTTGGTGAATTCTGAAGAGTTAGCGAAAGATCATACTTGGAATCAACAAGAATACCCCGTTTCTGATAATAGAAAATATCTAAAAGACCCAAGAAGGTAAAAAAAGGAGACAGTGGAATCCATTCTTTTGTCCGGCGTTCCTATTAGTTTAGTGAATCAAGCAATCAAAAAAAAGTTTGCTAAGATTGGGAACCTCTTTCTGTATCAGGCGTTCCTATTATCGAATCCAATTAATTAGGGGGTAAGGTTCTTGGAAACTATGAATTAGATTTTGTTCGGGTTGTTGCTTTTGCCACGGACAGAACAAAAAACATATCACAAGGGAGAATGAAGACATGACAAAGAAAAAAATGATCCTTTCCAAACAAATGATGACAGCAATTACGGCGACAGCTGCTATTCCGGCTATCGCGATCGGAGCGACAGTTGCTAATGCAGATGAACTGGAGGATGTGGTGGATGATACGCCAGTAGTGGATGAAACAGGTGACGTAGAACAAACGCCTGAAATCGGAGAAACAGGCGAAAGTGAAGCAGAACAAACGCCGGGCGCGGAAGAGGTTAATGACGGTGGAGAAAACGATGAAACAGATCACAGTGATAATGACAAGGAAAATGTTGATTCTGGCGAGGATGACCGTGAATTACCTTCTTTTCCCGAAAAACCTGAAGACTATGACAAACTTCTAAATGAAGCTGTTAACGCTTTTAACGATGCTGTGAACAATCCAACTCCAGAAAACATTCAAGCAGCGCGGGATGCTCATAACAAATTAAAGGAAATCGGCGTTACATTGCCGGAATTTGACAATATGCTCGATGATTTAGAGAAAGATCCGGGTCAACTTGAACCATCCGAACCCTACGAAGAAATGCAATCTCTGATTGACGATGTAGTGGATAAAATGAATGCAACTCATCAAAATCCAACAAAAGAAAATATCCGTTCTGCACGGGAAGCGATTGAAGAATTACGAGCAGCCGGATTCCCTGAAGGCAATCTTCAAGATTTGATTGATCAACTTGATCAATACGAAAGGAATTTGGAGCCGGAACAACCATCTGAACCGGAACAACCTATAATGCCTGGCGACGGGGAAGGCGACGGCGATGATGCGGATGAAAAGGAAAATCCAACTACACCGGAGCAACCGAATGAGCCTGAACAGCCGACAAACCCACCTTCTAGTGGTGATGGGGATGACGATGACGGTAAAGGTGAAGAAGGAGACAATGACAATACCGATGGTGAAACTCCATCCGAAGGTGAAGAACCAACAGAACCGGAAGAACCGGAAAAACCAACAGAACCAGAAGAGCCAACAGAGCCAGATCAACCAACGACTCCACCTTCAAATGGCAATGAAGATGGCAAAGACACTTGGATTCCAACGCCTGACAAGCCTTCTACAGAAGAGAAACCATCCGAGCCTGAAAAGGAACCGTCCACGGATAACGAACCAACTGACGAAACAGAATTGGACAAGGACGATACAACAGATGAAAGTAACATTTTCCTAACGGAAGACAAAATCGAAATCACAAGTTCTTCTGCTGTTAGTGTCAAGCCAACCAAGAATGGAACGATTGTTGTAACATTCGATGAAGTGACGAACGACAATATGGCGACAATTGCACTGCCACTTGATGTTCTTGGTGACGGAAAGGTCATCAAACTCAAAACAGAAAAAGGTATTGAAGCCGTGCCATATACCATCTTAGACGGAAGGATCATCTTGACGCTTCACAAGAGCGGGGAATTGATTTTCGTCGATCCGATTGTCAATATCAAGGACATTGAAGGCAACCAATACAAGGACTACATCCAGAAACTTGCAGAACGCGGCATTGTTGATGGGGAACAAGATTCCTTTAAGCCGAATGCCAAGTTAAATCGCTTGGAGTTTGCAACGATGGTCGGGAAATCTCTCGGCATTAACGAATCGACAAACAATCAATACTCTGACGTTGCAGACGGATACGTGAACGCCCTTACGGAACTTGGTGTACTACAAGGAAAGGGTGACGGCTCGTTCGATGCAGACGGCTCCCTGACACGCCAACAGGCATTCACAATGATGGGTCGCTTGCTTGAATCGAAAGGATTCGAAGTAGATGCTAACCAAACCAACCTATCGAAATTTAAAGATGCTAATGGTGTTTCCGATTACGCGAAACCATACATCGATTTGCTAATCTCATTAGACATCATTGGCGGTGACAATGGCAACATTAAAGGAAATGAAGCCATCACAAAAGGTCAAATGGCAAAAATCCTTAGCCGCACGCTTGAACGTTTAAGCCTGCTATAAGAATTACAAAAACCCGGTAAGCGAAAAAAACTGCTTGCCGGTTTTTTTGTTGGTTGAATGATTAAAAAATGTGTTAAACATTCTCTTAACAAAAGTATTAATTGTTTGTACTAATTGATTTCTTTGTCCTTCTTATCTCTTTTTATAGATGAAAGGCGACATCGCGAAATAAAGTTGTTGTCTTCAAATCATATTAAAAAGGAGAGACTACAATGGGTGTATTTGAACGTGCTTTAGAAGGAAAGGACTTAGATTTATTGGTCCAAGAATTTATGGAACGTCCTGATTTTAACAAAGCGATCAATCAGGTGAAAGAGGACAGGAGAATTAACCCGAGTAAATTTGTTGAGTCAAAGGGTTTTGAAGTAATCACGAAGGTTGATTCGGAGCAGGAAGAAGTAACAATTCAGGAACTCACTCTTTATTTAAAGTATGAGGATGATGTGCTAATCCGAATGACACAGCTCAAAGCTGAAAGTGCCGATCAAAAGGAAAGAAGTTTTTTCTCTGTTAACGTTGAAGTCAAAAAGGATGCGGACAATCAAAAAGTAATTGAAAAGTTTTCAATTGATGATGGGGAATTTACTTTTTCTGATACTTTTGAAGTCGGAGAAGTAGACACATTTGCGATTCCAACGTATCTTGAAGTTCCACACGATTCAGATGATGTTTCCATCATGGCGTCACCTGTTCCATGTTTTAATTGGGATGGAAGCGGAACATGTTGTAAATTCCGTTATAATGGATTACCGTGGAATCCACTCGTAACATATAAATGGTGTGGAGCGAATTGCGGTAATGGTTGCGGCAGCACTCCAACCCCGGTAAACGCATTGGATCGTTGCTGTAAGTCGCACGACTGCTGCTATGTGAATAACAAGTCATATCCTGCACGTTGTTCATGCGATAGAACCCTCATCAATTGTGCTCGTGGGACCGATAACGCCGGAAGCGACCGGGTTGTCGTAGCATTCCAAGCGAAAATGTTAGCTTTCAGATGTTAAAAAAGTAGGGCATGACAATTCGTGCCCTACTTTTCTTTTCTGGTTGTGAATTGATTCAATTAAGGGTTGTCATTCAACATGAAACCTATCCCCATTAGAATAGGAACTAATACAGCAAACAAAATAATAATCACTGGCAATAATATACCGATGTATTTTTTTATGCCTTCCTCTTTTTTTCTTATAGCCAAAGTGCTTGTTACAACCCCCAAACCCAAAAGGACGATTGCTGATAGTAACATGATTTGTAAGCCAATCACGATCATTCCTTGAGGTTCATTTGGAGAAATCAGGTATGAAGCAACAAGAAGTAAAGAACCTGCAACACTGAACAATATAGACCAATATCCGTATGATTTATTTGAAGTCATCTTTTTCCCTCCATTATCCTACATAGACTCTCGGCATTCGCCGAGTTAGATGGGTCAAAGGATCTCTTGACCCAACTGTTTGATTCCCCTCCTACTTTGTAGGAGTTTTTTATTTTG
>NZ_JAFBFH010000022.1 GCF_016909185.1 Siminovitchia thermophila
CAAAATAAAAAACTCCTACAAAGTAGGAGGGGAATCAAACAGTTGGGTCAAGAGATCCTTTGACCCATCTAACTCGGCGAATGCCGAGAGTCTATTAAGGTCTCCGGAGGAAAAGAAGTAGTTGCACTCTATATGAGTGAGTGGATTGAAATTTCCAATTGTATATGAACTGGATAAGCGGTATGAGTGTTGCACTCTATATGGAGTGAGTGGATTGAAATTTGCCGGGGAAGAAGGGGGGACTTGGACGACGTCGCACTCTATATGAGAAAAAGCACATCTTGGTCATCTATAAATGCTACTCTAAGAATGTACAAAGTTGATTGTTTAATAATGTACAGTTTCGACCAATAACCGCATAATATTCTTGAGGTGAATATTATGTACATAACATTGGACGTCAACACAAATATAGAGATTAACCATCTTACGGATTTGCCAAAATTAAATACACTAATGGAGAGCTTAAAGATGAAAATAAATAAAAGTAGATTGGCGCGAGATATGGGTGTGGATCGAAGGACGGTGGATAAATATTTCAAGGGTTATATGCCTAAAAGCTTCAGGAAGCGAACATCAAAAATAGACGAGTATTACGACGTGATCTCCCTGCTTTTATCCAAAGAATCAAAACAGGTCTTTTATTATAAAAGGGTCCTTTGGCAGTATTTAAAAGATAATCACGGCTTGGAATGCTCCCAGTCAACATTTAGGGCCTACATATCAAAAAAGCCGGAATTTCAAAGATATTTTGAATCCGGAAAGCGAAAGAGTGCGGCGAGTGAAGTGGTCCGTTTCGAAACTCCGCCGGCAGAACAGGCCCAGCTCGATTGGAAAGAGAATATCCGTTACATCACGAAGGATGGCGAAATGATCTATGTGAATGTTTGTGTGCTATTACTTTCCTATTCAAGGTTCCGGACCTACTATTTATCCATTTCAAAATCCCAAAGTGTATTGTTATCTTTCCTAACAGAGAGTTTTGAAGCCATTGGAGGGGTTCCCAAGGAGATTTTGACAGATAATATGAAAACCGTCATGGACACTCCCCGGACGGAGTATCAGAAAGGAAAGGTGAATGAACGTTTCTATCAATTCGCGAAAGATATGGGGTTTGAGGTAAGGCCTTGTATTACGGGGAAACCGAGAACGAAAGCCAAGGTGGAAGCCCCAATGAAGTTTATTGATGAGGTCCATGCTTATCAGGGGCAGTTCAGTTACGAGGAGCTCCATCAATTTATCCAAAAACTCTGTAACCGGATCAATAACAGCTATCATCAGGGGACTGGGAAAATACCAATACTCGCTTTGAAAAAAGAAAAGAACCTCCTACGCCCACTGCCAAATGAACGAATAAGAGATTCTTATAAGATTGATCATAAACCGGTGAAAGTAAACACCTCGAATATGATCACCTACAAGTCCAACCAGTATTCAGTCCCCGCTGGATACATAGGAAGAACTGTAGGTCTGCAAATATATGACAACTATATTTACGTTTATTATAACACAGAATTAATCGTCCAACACCGTATCAGCCAGCAACGGATGAATTATAAGCCGGAACATTATAACGAGATTTTAGCCAGAGGCCTGCCGTCTACCGATGATCTTGATATTGAGGAACTGGCCAGGAAGAATTTAGAGGCGATTAATGAGGTGTATAAAAATGAATAGCCATTATACAAAGCTGGTTAAAAACCTGGAGTATCTGAAGTTAAACCAGATGGCTCTGCATTTGGATGAAACCGTTGATTTTATGATGAAGAACCAGCTATCTTTTACAGAAACATTAATCAAGCTGACGGATTATGAAATTGATATAAAAGAAATCAATATGATGAAATCGATGGTCAAGGTGGCGGCGTTTCCGCATTTAAAGGAAGTGAAAGACTTTGACTTTGATTTTCAGCCATCGGTGAATAAACAGCAGATATTGGATTTTACCACTTTGCGGTTTATAGAATTGCAGGAGAATATTGTGTTCCTGGGGCCCAGCGGAGTCGGTAAAACACATTTGGCCACGGCTATCGGCATCGCAGCCGCAAAGAAAAGGACAAGCACGTATTTCATCAAGTGCAATGATCTGATCCTAAACCTGAAAAAGGCAAACGTTGAAAACAGACTGGAAACCAGGCTGAAACATTACGCCAAATATAAGCTACTTATTATTGATGAACTTGGCTATTTACCTATCGATGCGGAAGATGCCAAACTGTTTTTCCAACTGATTGACATGCGATATGAAAAGAAAAGCACTATCCTAACTACAAACGTAAGCTTCAAGTTATGGGGAGAGGTATTCCAAGATACTAAAATCGCCAATGCCATTTTGGACCGAATCCTTCATCATGCCACAGTGGTGAGCATAGCCGGGGACTCCTACCGTCTGAAAAACCACCTTGTGAAAGAGAATAAAGAAAGCAATGGCCAGTAATGGTATGTGATCATGGGTGACGAACTGTTTGATCACGTGAAGATGATCTGTATATAGTTAGGGTTCCTGTAGCCATTGTCTTTTATCAAAATCGTACATATTAAAACAGTCAAAAGTGTACATATCATCGTTGACATTTATAGTCATCTTGAAAAAATAGAACCTTCGAGCGGGCAGATGCGGAATAATGTCTTGACTTATTATGATAAAACCATATAATTAAGTATACTAAACACTTTAGGTGACTAACAGGAGATTTTTAAACGAAATGTTAAATGAATACATTCGACATGTCAAAGAACTGCATCAGGCAGAAGAAAATTGTAATTTGGCCATTGTGAATGAATATCGACCGCTCATGAAATATGATTTAACCTCGAAGCAGGAAATGCTATTGAAATTGGTGAGAAAATATAATGTTTTAACAGTGAGTGAGCTGGCCAAGCATATGAAGGTAACTTCCAGTGCAGTTAGCCAGATTATGTCAAAGCTGGAAAAAGATCATTATATTAAAAGGTCCATCAATCCTGCCAACAGGAGAGAAATCATTGTGTCCCTCGCCCAAAAAGGAAAAGAGTACTTTGCGGAGAGGGACCATATTGAAATCAAGATCATTCAAAAATACTATTCAAAGCTCAGTTTGGAAGAAATCATTACATTGAAAAACATTACTATTAAGCTCGAGAAGCTAATGAGCGGGAATTGATCAAAAAGGTGGGAAAAATCCGATGAATTATATTGATAGGGCCTGCCAAAAGGTCCAAGTGGAGGAAGGCAGGCAAGCAGTTGAACGATTGCTGATTGAGTGCTATGTAAAGCCCGGAATTTCAACAAAAGAACTTTCCCGCTCTTTACAGATTCCTGTTCCGATCACGGTTGCTATTAGGAATGAATTGGTAAAAGCGGGAGCGCTGACATGCCAACGAGGAACTCGCTGTACTTTCCATGGCAAAAGATTTGTTGAAACGGAGTTGGGATATACCAGTTTTCATAGGGAGTCATGGAACAAAATCAGCAGCAGCCCTTCATTCCCAACAGATCGCTTTGTAAAAAAATATCGACATATATATGATTCCAGACCACAGATCAACGCTGTAATTGATCAATCAAAATCTACGCCCGAAACAAGTTTTAAGCGGGCCATACATGCTATACGTTCCCACTCCGTGATCGGTAAAAAAGTACTTTGTGTCGGAGATGATGATTTAGTCAGTGTTTCACTTGCACTCATTTTGAAAAAGCTTTTACCAAACAGGAATATACACACAAACATACAGGTCATAGATATCGACAATAAGATGTTGGAACATATCGAAAATATCTCGCGGCAATACAACTTAGAGATTGACTGCCTGCAATGGGATGTAAGAAATCCACTGCCTAAAGAATGGGCGGATCAGTTTGATTGTGTTTTTACAGACCCGCCATATACATCATCTGGCCTTTCATTGTTTCTTTCCAGGGGAATTGAAGCCCTAAAAAACCAAATAGGATTGAAAATATATTTATCCTATGCGCATAAACACCCAAATTTCATGTTACGTATTCAAGAAGAGATAACCAAATTAGGTTTGTCTGCAACAGAAATCATGCCGAATTTTAATGAATATGAAGGAGCGCAAATTCTCGGTGGCAGCGGGCAACTAATGACATTGACAACAACTTGCAAAACAACTCCGCTGTACACAGACACATTTGAAAAACCTTTATATACAGGGGAAATCAAACAAACGCTTCGTCAGTACAGTTGCAAAAAATGCCGAACAACTTATCATGTTGGTTTCGATCAACATTATAAAACAATCGAACAACTGAAAAAGACAGGGTGCAGTGCCTGCTATCATAAAACTTTTGACCTCATCAAACGTGAGGTAAAAAATGTCGAGTGATTGTTTAGATATCTAAATAATAAAGGTGATTAAAATTAAGGGAGGTTTGAGTGCCTATATGAAATATACAACAGAAGGAATCCATATAACCGCCGATTTATGGTCCATTGACCCATCCATTATCAAAAACAATGTATTGTTGGCCGCTTTGGCGAAAAATGCAGCCAAGATGTCCGGAGCCACGATCGTATCCGCTCAATGTAAAGAGTTTCAACCGTATGGAATGACTGCTGTTATTCTGTTGTCGGAAAGTCATTTATCCATTCATAGCTATCCGGAAAAATCGTTCATTGCCATTGATTGTTATACGTGTGGAGAAAAAACCGATCCAGAACTTGCCATTCACCATTTCATTTCCAGCCTGAAACCGCTAAAAGCATATGTGCGAAAACTGAAAAGAGGAGCAGGTATGATTCGTGATATGCCTATCAAGATGAAATTAGACCCCGCGGGTTGTATTAAAAGCCTTACATGAAAAATCAGCAAAAAGAACATGGGCTCCCGATTGTAGCAGGAGATCATACGATTTTAATTGGAAAAGTCATTGATATACGTGTAGAGAAGCGGGACCCCATGTTATATCACCGAAGAAATTTTGGTTCAATTCCGGCTGAGTTTTATATAAATCCTTAATCCGTGACTAAATTAATCTATAATCACCCAAAAGCTAGTGAAATTAAGTATAATATGCCAAAAATGTGAATTTAGTAACTTCACCCAGCAGGTGATATGATGAAAAAATTTATTTATTGAACTACTAGCGAATGAATTACAGCTCATACCGGGTTAGCCATTATCGGCGACCTTTTGTATCACACCAATTTGCCGCAGCGATTAAATCAAGCCAAACCCGAAAAGCCGATCGGAACTCGAAAATTTCTAACGGAAATGCTGGTGCTTCTTACATTGGTTTACTTTGCCAAGGCAAGAGGTGCTTCGACCATATTGAAGCTTTCCGAGAAGACGAATTTTTCCATTATGTACTGAATCTCGACAAAGTCCCTTCCAGCCCGACTCTTAGTCAACGGTTAGACCAAGCTGCTTTGATGGAGGGCTTGAAAAAGATTCTGATTGAAGAGTCAGTCAGACTTATACGTCGTTTGGATGTACCCATTTCTCCAGTCCATGTAGGCGGCAAGCCGAACCTTCCCCTAGATATGAATGTCTCTCCTTTTGACAACTCTAACACCTTTAAAGAAGGCGTTTCGAGAACTTATTTTCTTTAGAAGACAATTGAACTGCAAAATGTATGACAGACCAAGCGCTTCTTCTTCGAATGGATTCTGCATGTGACAGTGCTGACAATATAAAAGTCTGTACGATGAACAGTGTGGACTTTGTCATCAAGCGGAATTCCCGGAAAGAAACAGCGAAGATTGGCTGGCTATCCCCCAAGCCGAGGGCACTTGCCTTGAAGAGCGCCCAGGGAAAAAGGTATATACAGGCGTCCGCCTCTCCAGCATTAAAGGGGATGGGAGTTCCCGTCCGTATTGCCTTTTAAGTCATAGAGCGGACGATCGATAAAGACGGACAGATTCTGTAGAAGTCGAATTCTAAACCTACTATACGTCACTGCCTGCGCCGGTTCCCACTATAATCGCCCTGGAACCAGCGAATAGTTTCACAGTGAATTAAAGACAGAACTGGATATGGAGCGCCTTCCTTCGGGAAAGCTTGCGACGAATGACCTCGTTCTTCACTTCGGCCTGTTCGCACATACAATCTGCTACGTATCATCGGACAGGAAAGCCTGAGAACCGATGACGCCCCATTAAGAAAAAATGTGAAAAGACGCCGTATACGAACTGTCATTCAAAATATAATTGTCTTGGCCTCGAAGCTTGTCTATCACTGCAAGCAGTGGAAATTAAAAATCCACAGGCACAATCGCTGGTTTCGGTATTTTTGAAAGGCTCTTGTACGCTTTTTATTGAACCTAATCGTTAAAACAAATAGCCTTAAAAAATAAAAAAAATCCCTAGGCTTATTTAGGGTCTACTGAATAACTAAAAAAATGATATGAACAAGGATTTTTCCCTTTTTTGTCGAATTGATATGCAAGGATAAGAGCGAAATCCATTAAAAAGCCTTGCACTTGGAGCGAGAAACCATGTACGAACGCAATACTGATCAATTAATCCTGCCGGATGAATTTTTTCTCCCGTTTAGCGGCCGCTTAAACCCAGATAACCGCTGGGTAGTTCTGGCCAACCTGATTCCTTGGTCGAAATCTGAAAAAGAATATATCAAGTCATTGGGAGATGTGACTCAAGAAAATAGGGCTTTTTCCGTCCGGCTAGCTCTTGGAGCGCTGATCATTCAGGAACGTCTGATGTAAGTGATGAAGAGACCGGAAAACCCATATCTTCAATTCTTCATTGGCTTGCCTTATTTTCGGATAAAGAGCCTTTCCATCCTTCTTCCATGACGCACTTCCGGAATGGTTGGGTCCTATGCCCATTTTGACAAAGGCTTTGCCGGGGAAGAATTTTATTCTTATTGGGAAGGAAAGCAAATTAATTATGTTGGCAAAATCAGATGGACGAGCCGGCTGGCTAAAGCCGTTTATATAGACTCAAGCCCATGTATCCGTTTCGTTGATGAAGATATCGTTCAGGCAACTTCCTGGGCCAAGCCAAGAAGCGTTTCGGTTATCCGCAAAGCCGACCTGTTTGATATGGATCAAATGCAGTTCATTGATTATCTGGGAACATGAAACTATGTTTCATACGATGGATTGGCCCCCGATGGACACTTGGCAATTCTACAACAACAGGGCCTGCATGGAAAACTACATCAAGGAAGCAAAACACGGGTTTTCCACCAACCGGATTCCAACCTACTCGTTTAAAGCCAGCGAACTTGATCTTCTACTGAAATTATTTACATACAACCTGTTTGAACTTTTTAAGATGTATCATTGCTCTGCCCCCATCAAAAGCTGTACCAACCAAAGATTTCGCGGGGAAATCGTTCAAGCTGTAGGCGTATTTGTGTCTCATATCAGGAAAATTATGTTAAATATTCAGGAAGGTTACCTTCATAAACAGGTTTTTAGATTAATGGTTCAAGGTGTACAACAACTTGAATGACCAACTGTAACTGATTAAATTGGAAATTCTTGGCCCCCTCATTTTAGGGAGGCAGTTTTCATAAATTTAGTACCCGGATTTGTATTTTCCAAAAGACCGCTAAATTAGTATTCAGCAAAACTACTAATTTGGGTTAATTCCCGGATTTGTAAATTGTTCCCAAGAGGAAACTAAATTAGTATTAAGTGAATTTACTTTTTCGTAATTTGGTTTTAGTATACTGCTTTATTGGTTAGTGGTCTTCCAATAGCTCTTCTAATTTTGTTAATGGGAATGTTCCTAACGCATCTAAAGCCCATTTCATTGTGACGACAAAAGGGGATATCTTTTCCTCTATAGGAAGGATACATCAATCCCGGCATTGAAAAGAATGAACCACCTTTAAGAACTGCAAAGGCATGTCGTTTCGAATCCTTACCCATCTTATCATTAAAAATAGGATGGAATTCCCTTCTTGTTTCGAGGTCGCTGCGTGTCCATTCCCAGTGGTTACCTATCATTCCTACAATTCCATAGGGGCTCGATGTGTTTTCAAAGGTTTGAGCTTTCTTTATAGGTTCTAAGGGGATTTTTTCGTTAAATTTTGTAATTCCTTCTCTCCAGTCTTTTAAATTTAAAGGTTCTTCTTCTAACCAACGCCCAGCCCAGTTAACTTTTTTTCCTTCAAACGAATTTCCCCATGGCCAAATTAATCCGTCCGTACCTCTTGCAGCTTTTTCCCATTGAAACTCTGTAGGTAATTCTTTTCCTTTCCAACGGGCATAGGCAAAAGCATCATACCAATCAATTCCTGTTACGGGGTGGTCGGGTTTAAATCTTTTATCCCAATATGTATTTCTTTGGTGCTCTTTTTCTTCAGGTTCATTTGGATGACAAAAGATATGGCCATCAGTTTTTATACTATATACAAATTCATCATATTCTTTATTAGTCGTTGGATATTTATCAATGAAAAATGGTGGTAGCCAAACCTTTTGGGAAGGACTTGCATCTTCCCATCCAAAAGTCTTATCGGGAATTTGATGTGGATCTAAGCCATAAATGAAAAAACCACCTGGAATCAAAACCATCCCTTCTTCTTCTTTATTGCAAAACTCTTCTAATAAATCAATAGGGATTTTTTCTTCGAAATCATATTTATTAAACAAATGTCCTTTGTTTAGATAGAATTTTTCAATAATCTCAAGTTCTTCTGGATCTTCTGTACCCAATAAATCAACGAGAGAAGTTAGAACCTTTTGGGCACCTAGCCCTACGGGCTTATTTGGTGTGTGAACTTTTATGCTAGCTTCACCAATAATGGTAGAAAGAAATTTATAGCTTTCTTCAATTCTCTCCTTTCCACATATTTCTATTGCTCTAAATGAAACTAAATCATCAGGATCATGCGTTAACCTAACTATGGTTTCTATTGCTGAAAAATAAGGAAGCCACCTTTCCACGAAATCAACTAATCTATATCTTGTATAAGTGTGGGGATGACCTAGAGCCATACCGAAAATATATTCCGCTGCGACAGGATGTTCAATAGAGTGAATAATTGGCATAATAGTAAAATCAAATTCATGCTTTAATTCATCAACACCTAGTCCATCCAAATGATCCTGTTCAAACTTATCCTCAATTTTCAGTAATTTGTTAATATCCTTTTCATATAAACTTTTATGTGAATTACTAATATATAGTTTCATTTTAAATACACTCTCCCTTTATAAAGATAGTGTTTCTCTTAAATGCTCGCACACCTGTACACCTGTCGAAGGGTTTTTGAAAGCTTAAATGCAAAACTTCTCAGTTCGGCAATATTCAAACATATCCAAACCCATTCTAACGACCAAATTGGTTATATTTGATGAAAAGCTTGGTATAACCGTGCGTGTTTTCCCAAAGTTACTTATGGTCGCTTACCTTGCCACATCCTACGGGATCTCATCCATACATTCCTTCGTCCTGCGTATCCACAAGGTTAAGGCCAGATTTGCTCCTCAGCCGGGTCTATTGCCCGTATGGAATAAATAAGCTCAGGTTCTGCACTGTTGGTGTTTGCCATAAGCACATTATAATTTATCTCCATCAAATTCACACTGTCTTTGCCCAAACAATACACGCAGCAGTTTGGCGTATATGGCAACCAGGGACTACAATTTCTTCAAGGGAATGTTTGGCCTGTGTGCATAATAATGGTGCAGGGTACCTGAAGATCGGATTTTTTCCCACCAACGTCCTAACAGCTAGAAACAGGGTTTTTCTCATCCGTTTCCGGCTGCGTTTGGTGAGTTGTCATCCAATTCCTTGCTTTATTTGACATGAGGGCAGCGCTTTTCCAAAAATTGCTGGTTGGCTTTGCACCAAACATGACATGTGTTTTTTGATGTTCTTTTTGAAGCCGCAGAACTCAGTTAATCAGCTTTAAAAGCCATGTATTTGGTTTTCAAAGACCAGTCTTTTACCAAATTCGAACTCTCGGTCATTCTGCGCTCGGGCTACATGTTTGTCTTTGGCAATATCAACGCCAACAATTAATGTAGACGGTGTAATTTGCGAGATTTTATCGTATAATTCATTTCGAGTCCTCCATTGGTATTTTTTAATTCGGGGTCAAAACATTGACACCCTGTACTATACCAATGAGGCTATTTTTTATTCAACCTTCAAATTTCCTTAAATACAGGAATGTTCCTAAATTAAGCAAGTGCAGAAAAATTTTTCTGCACTTGCTTTTTGTTACCACTTCTCATGCGTAAAAATAGGCATTGAAATAGCTAAACGATTACGCCAGTTCTTCTTCATTTTCTTCAACCTAACCAACCCCCTTTCCAATTTCATATATGTAGTGTACAATAAAAATTCAAATAATACAAATTTGCCAGTTAATTATTAATATTAAATAAAGGAGGTTTATCGATGCACAAGTTTATATTTAATGGACAAGTAACAGATATCCAAAGGGATTATTTTGAATTATGGGGTTTGATCATCTATCAGGATTTGCTAAATGAAGAAGAGAGGAATATCATTATTCAAGAATCAAAGCAACTAACAGAAGCCACATTGAATGGGGATATCCCGCAGGATGAAATTGATGATTTAACACCACCCGGAATAGATGACAATGGTAATATTTTATTGCATCGCTTGCCTTACTTCACCAAGTATTGCCCACAAACAAAAAACATCATAGACTCAAAAAATCTTCTAGCATTGGGAAGATCCTTACTAAATAGACAAGAAGCTTGGTTCCTGGAAGATACTATGCATGGTTCAATATTTCAAACAAAGACCTTCAATGATGGAAGCAAATACAAAAAAATAGACTGGCATATAGATTTTAACGACGATCACGTGTTATCCCCCGTGGTTTCTCTTGGTATCTATATGGACGATTCGGTTGTTGAAAATGGCTGTCTTCAAGTAATACCAGGAAGTCATAACCGGCCTATGACCAAATTCGTTCCACCTCCCGTAACAGTAGAAGTAAAAGCCGGAGATATGATCTGTCATATTGGTAGTATATTTCATTCATCGACCACTCCGATTGTAAACAACGGGATTAGAAGAACATTATATTTGTATTGTTGCGGAGGCGATTACCCTGGTAAAGGTCTCCCGTTTAGCTCGGAAGCTAAAAAACAAAATGTAAAAAAAATATTTCAAGCTTAGGAGGTTTTTTAATGAATCCCTCGGAAAAGGTAAGAAGCAATTTAGTTCAAAAATTTTGCTTACGTTGTGCCGATACGAATGTTAGTAAAGAGGAAATCCTTGAAATTCAAAATCTGCTTGATAGCCATTTTCCTTATTTAACTGAGGATGAGCTTGATGAAGTCCTTTCATCAGTAATAGAAAGTGACAGTGCACAATTAAAAATATGCATTCTAAATCACCTACCTAGGATAAAGGATACTATATCATGGCTACCCCAATTTTTATTAATGCTTATCCGTGATCCAGATGAATCAGTATCGATTAAATCGATGAACATAATCCAACAGTTCGATATTCAGGGATTTGAAGAAAGTCTTTTAACAGAAATCGAAAAAATTATTGGTGGTCGAAAAAATATAATAGGTGATATCCCTATTTATGATAAAAGGGGGCTAACAGCCTTACGATTATGGGAAAAACTACAAAATTTTAAAAAGCCCGTAATGTCTACAACAAGGGAAAAAGTAGATGTCGATTTATACAACATGATATTAATACCTGAGGGAAAGTTTAAAAAAGGAATAGATAAAATAGTTGAGAATCCAATAATAAATTCATTGGAGATCGCATACCCTTCACATGAGATCTTTTTAAAAGAGTACTATATAGACAAATACCCTGTTACGAACAAGGAGTATGATCAATTTTGTGAAGCTATTGAGAAAAATGGACACATTTGGTGTCATCCAGATGAAGAATGCAATAAAACTCATAGAAGAGCTTCATTTTATAGCGAAAGTGCCGCACCTGATCATCCAGTCACCGGAGTAGATTGGTATGATGCTTATGCATTTGCTGCATGGAAGGGAAAGAAATTGCCTACTGCTGATCAATGGGAGAAAGCTGCAAGAGGGGAAAATGGTTATGATTACCGAAACGAGCAAACCTTAATTAATGATTTTATTCAGGCCTTCAATATTAAAGATTTTCCATTAGATATGTGGAGGAATACTTTAATTATGCAAAGCCATATCATTAAAACTCAAACTGTTTTTAAAAAGAATTGTAATCAATCTCCTTTTGGTATTGTCGGAATGATAGGAAACATTTGGGAATGGACAAGAACAAGATATTTGGATCAGAAAGAGCAAGAACCCTCTTTTAGAGGTATGGATAAGTCTCAAGTTTGGGATGATTGGTCCGGATGGACCATTGTAAAGGGTGGATCGTTCACAAGTATAGGTGAATTATTACACCCAGCTTTTTATGAAAAAAGATTATTAATTGAAAGGAACATTGATGTTGGGTTCAGATGTGTTTATGAAGTTTAGAAACGAGGAATAAAAAAGTGAATAAATCTTTTTATTATCTTTGGGTCAGTATCTCTTTTGGAAAGCTTGCCTTATCAATATATACAATGACCATTACTTTAACTATCTACTCGTTTACTCATTCTGCCACTCTCGCCTCAGTAGTTATGCTAATTCATGTAATTGGGAAAGTCCTAAGTTCCTTTGTATTCCCTTTGACTACTGAAAATACACCATTGAAGAAAATCCTAAGTTTATCACTATTTACTCAAATGCTTATTATTGCGTTTTTACTAGGTGTATTAATCATGGAAATCAATCAGGTTTTGCAATTAACGTTTATTTACTCTTTAATCTGCCTAGCAGGATTTATGGATGGATTTGTCTCACCGTCCCGGATGTCACTAATACCTGAATTAGTGGAAGACACAAAAATAGGAAAAGCAAATAGTCTAATTAGTACCACTGATCAAACATTTGCTTTGCTCGGTTGGTCCGTCGGAACAATAGCTATTAGTTATTATGGAAGCAGTTGGGTTTTACTAGCAAGCTTCACTCTGTTGATGCTTTCTTTTTTCTCATCATTAAAATTAAAAACCACAAAAGTTAAAGAAGCAAAAAAACGGCCGAAATGGGAGACTATCAAAGCTGGATGGTTCATTCTTTTTAGCAAAAAAAACCATATGAGAACCATTACGACGATGGATATATTAGAAGGAATTGCTTCCGGAATTTGGATAGGTGGTATAAGCCTGGTATTTGTAAAGGAAGTACTGAAAAAAGGAGAGCAATGGTGGGGCTTTATTAATACGAGTTATTTTGCAGGAAGTATTATAGGCGGGATCCTTATAACTTTATTCTCCATCAAGCTTCAAAAGCATTTAATAAAAGGAATAATCACAGGGTCGTTTATGGTTAGTATACTGGTATTTTTCTATGCTGTTAACACTACAGCCTGGATAGCTCTTGCTTTAGTAATCTTAATGGGTCCGTTTTACCAATTAAGGGATATCTCTCAGCAAACCTATATCCAAAAAGTTGCGGTAGATAATACATTATCTAAATTATATGCTGCGAAGGATAACCTTTATTATTTGATATTCGCGCTTTCAGTGTTTATAACAGGCATGATTTCGGACTATATTGGTGTAGTTTACGTCTACTACTTGGCATTTATCCTTTATTTAGCCTCAACGATTTTTGCTATTTTTACATTCCAAAAAGGAAACCGAAGTGCACAAATTCTTGATATAGGTAATTAATGATAACGGGAGAGTTATGAGCTTCGTAACATTTTACTAAATTATGGTTGTAGACTTTTTTAGTACTGAAAGAGTAAAAGCCGGAACGGGTAGAAGCCTTTGCCTATGGGATGATGTTAAGCGTTATGGTTTATTGTCTTTTGGAATACTTGATTTCGCAAAAGCATGGAGGATCAAAAAGGCCTTTAGATTTAAGGGGGGACAATAGGGGAGTCCGTCTTGGAAATTCTAGTTACGGTCGATATCGTGCACTTATGTAGAAGGAAAATCATAAGGGTCCTTCCGGAAAACAGTAGAATGCGAGTGGAGCGAATTTTAGGCTTTTTGGGCTTAGATATGAGTATTTTTTAAACAGCCAAATGGGGAAAAAACTGTCGAAAAAAACAAGAGGATAGGGTACAAAGGCATTGCTTTTCCTTTTTTATGCTAAAATTAAAAAGAATTGACAAAATTAACAAGAAAATGCCACAGAGGCACAGGGAGTCTGTCTTTATGACATTTTCTATTAAGTAAAAAATTCTTACACGAAACACGGGTTATATCACGGATTCAGATAAATGTTAAATAGTGATATTTAGGGGATGTCTAAAAAGTCCAATTTAGAGTAAATGCATTAAAATTTAAAACCCGAGAATGTTGATTTTACAGCATTCTTGGGTTTTGTTTTTTAGTTTTCAAGATGCAATATTACCTTCGGGCATCCCCCTTTTTTTGTTTTTCAGCTTGTGGCTACATTTATTTGCCTGTATAATAAGAAATGTTATTAAACCATTAAAACTATTATAGTTTAAATGGTTTTTGTGGAGGGGTATAGGTTGAAAGAAAGAATCATGCAAGCCTTTGTGGATGAAATGAAGGATAAAGGGATTAAATTTACGATGAACGACTTGGCGGGCCGGTTGGGGATCAGTAAACGGACATTGTATGAACATTTCCCGGCAAAAGCGGATATTTTAGATGCCCTGATAGAGTTGACAATCAGCGAATTTGATGAAAGAACAGAGGCGATTATTCAAGATAACAGCCTAACCCTGCTGGAAAAAATAAAAGCGGCCATTAAGGTTGTTCCGAAATATGATGAATTTTATGATCTGCACATATTGGAACAGATGAAAAAGTACTATCCAAAGCAATGGGAAAGAATGCACAACTCTTTAAATGAGTGGGAGCCTTTAAAAAAGCTGCTTGAACAGGGGATTGAGGACGGGGTCATTAAAGATCAAAATATTGATCTGCTCATGCGACTCGTTATAGATGCAACGAATCTTACGTTGGACCGCCGCTTCATTTGGGAAAACAGGATCACTGTGGAAGAGGCTATGAGTGGTATTGTGAATGTTTTATTGTTTGGAATGGTTGCAGAACAGGGTGAACGTTAATCATCTCTGCAACCATTATGTTATTTTTTTTCGTGAGAAAACTTTAAAAACTAAAATGGTTTTCATATTTTTGTAGAGGTGCTATATGAGTTTTTTGAAACAAATGAGTAGAAGAAAAAAGATCGGCTTAACTTTTGTTGTGATCATTTTATTTTTGGATATGCTGTTATACAGTGTGATTATTCCTTTAACTCCTTATTATGAAGAGACATTTGCCGCTTCACCCACGATGATCGGCGTTTTATTTAGCAGCTATTCTATTACATTACTGATTACGACAACGTATTTTGGAAAGTTGACAGATCGGATCGGCAGGAAAAAGCCGATTGTTGGCGGCTTGATTGGATTAAGTCTCTCTACGATCCTTTTTTCTAACCCGATCCAGTTTGAAGTGTTAATTATTGCCAGGGCATTACAAGGCATTGCTGCTGCGGCAACTTGGACGGCGGCCCTTTCTTTGCTTGCCGATTTATTCGTCAAAAAAGAACGGGCTGTTGCCATGGGGCTGGCGATGACCAGTCTGTCTGCGGGTACATTATTGGGAGCGCCAGTAGGTGGCTTGCTTATTGAAGTTGGCAGTTATCAAACACCCTTTTATACGATATCAGCCATCCTCATCGTAGTTGTCATTCTTGCAGCCATCTATTTAAAAGAGGCGAAGCGGAGCAATGTGCAGGAACCAAAGAAAATAACGGAGCTGTTAAAACAACGTCCTGTCATCTGGATATTGACAATTATGTTCATCAGTGAAGGAACATTGACGATGTTAGAACCTATTCTGCCGATGTATTTATCCAGTACATTCAGCGGTAATTCCCTCTTTATCGGCTTAATGTTTGGGGTGTTAACATTGGCTTATGGCGTTATGGCGCCCATTTCCGGCTTGCTAATAAACAAATACACACCGAGCCGTGTCGTTTTATTTGGCTTGCTTCTTGTTGGGGTATTTTTGCCGTTCATTGTCTTTGCTAAATCCGGCTTGCAAATGGTCATTGCTTTGTTGCTTGTGGGGGCGAGCATGGGATTGGCGGTTTCACCGACTTTGACAATGCTGGGCAATACCCAAGGCGAAAGTGAACAAAATTCTTATGGGGCTCTATATGGTTTATTTAATATCTTTTTCGCCGTATCGGCCATCGTTGGTCCTTTTTTGGGCGGCGTTCTCGCGGACGCATTTACTTCAAAAATAACGATACTCATCGCAAGCGGGGCTGTTTTCATTTCCACTCTTGGGCTCGCATTATTAAGGAAAAAAAGTATGTGTGACAACGAATATGCGCCCTCGGCAAGCGCTGTTCGAAGAGTGGATTAAAAGGGAAAATATAGATGATAAAAAAGCTTGCTCTTGAATAAAAATTGGGAGCAAGCTTTTTATCCCGCATGTAAGGTGCCGTATACACTACATCAAGACCTGAGTTGATACAAAAGGAGAAAACGGCACCTAAATGCCTGATTGGTTCAACTAACATTCAGTGGAGCCCTACTGAATGAAGTTTCACTTTATCCCGCATGTAAGGTGCCGTAAGACTCCCACTTCAAGATCTAAGTTGATACAAAAGGTCTAAGTGGGAGAAAACGGCACCTAAATGCCCGATTGGTTCAACTAACATTCAGTAGGAGCCTTACTGAATGAAGTTTCACTTTATAAACGGTATTAAACGGGCGCTTTTCGAAGCAAGAAAAATGAGCTGGCCATACTGAATAAAATCAGTGGCAAAAGCCAATAGGAAACCCCGGCCGCCGTTTGGGACAAAAACCAGTGAAAGATATCGGACCACAATCGGAAATGATGGGATAAAAATACCGCGATACTACTGGCCAATAACAGGGACAACAATAACAGCAGCAATCCTTTTCCACCGAAACGCTTGGCAAAGCTCGTAATCAGAAATCCAAGAAAAAATAAAAAGGTGAACAGAATCGTGTACATCACCAATTGTTCCATAAAAATCCCTTCATTTAAATAAGGAAAATGGAAAAGTGAAATCTGTTTCCCCAGCCGTTTAACATGTTTTCAAGGGAGGCAAACATACTCATGAAAAGGGCGATGATAAAGTTTGCCGTAAGACCCATCAAAGCAGTGCCCCAGAAATAATCTTTGCGCGTGACAGACATCACGATTGCAAATGGAAAAGACTGTGCAACGACGATCATCCCCAATGTAAGCACATAGGCAAAGATGGAAATGACGCCGCCCGTGTAAAATTTTTCATCATTATTGATCAATAAGCTGACAATCAGATTGACAATAAAGCTTGAAAAGAGAATGATTAACGGGATATAGAGCCAAATCCATTTATCTTTCCGGTGAATGCTGAAAACAGCTTTCATGTTCATTTGGTCATCGCTCCTTTTTGTTCACGGCTCTTTGTTGTCAGATATATGCTTAACTGTTGCAGTGAAACAGGGGTTATTTCCAGGCCGATTGTTTCTGCTTGTTTTAGCTCATGTCCATGATGATCCCGAATAATCGTAACTGATAGCAATCCTCCGAACGGTTCTCGATGAATCACTTCTTTCCCGGAAATGAAAGCTTCAACTTCAGGCGCCCGGCCGGTGAGCGTAAAGGCCATTCCCCTGAGGTTCTCAGCATCTTGATCAAGGATCAGCTCACCGTCTGCCATCACGAATATATGCTCAAGCAAATTACTCACTTCATCAATCAAATGTGTAGAAAGAATCACTGTACGTGGATGTTCCCCATAATCATCCATCAGCCGATCGTAAAAAACATTTCGGGATACGGCATCAAGACCCAAATAGGGTTCATCAAATATCGTTATGGAAGCCCGGCTCGCCAGTCCAATGACAATTCCAACCGCTGAATGCATGCCGCGCGAGAGCTTTTTAATCCGACGCTTGGAAGGGAGGCGAAATTCATCCATTAATGAAAGGGCAAATTCTTCATCCCAATTCGGGAGAATAGATTTAGCAACGGCCATTGCATCCCGGATGGTATAATGGTCCGGGTATTTTTGACTCTCTTTTATAAAACAAATTTGGGTCAACACCTCCCTGTTTTCATACGGATCTTCACCGAATACCTTAATGTTGCCGCCAGTTGGAAAAATTTGCGCAGTAATCAGTTTCATTAATGTCGTTTTGCCGGCTCCATTTCTCCCGAGCAAGCCATATATTTTGTCTTTTTCTATGGAAAAGTTAACATCATTTACAGCTTTAAAGCTGCCAAACGCTTTTTCCAATCCACTTACTTCGATGGCATATTCCATTACTTTTCAGCTCCTTCCCGAATAAGTTCAATCAACTGTTCCGACGTAATTCCAAGCTTCTTTGCCTCTCGGATCACCGTTGCGACATGTTGTTCATAAAATAACTTTTTCCGTTTTTCTTTTAGCTTCGAACGTGCGCCTTCCGCCACAAACATTCCAATCCCCCGCTTTTTATAAAGAATTCCATCATCTACCAACAAGTTGACACCTTTAGCGGCAGTAGCAGGATTGATCTTGTAAAAGGCCGCAAATTGATTGGTTGACGGGACCTGAGATTCTTCCAACAAACTGCCTGAAATAATGTCATCCTCGATTCGCTCGGCAATTTGTATAAAAATGGGGCGTCCGTCATCTACTAAATGTTTCACCGCTTCACCACCACATTGGTTAGTTACTTATGTAATTAACCATATAACGAAAAGGTATTCAAGTCAACATTTTTTAGATTTGTAGCATCTAAAATAAAAAAAGACTTGCTTCGCCATGATGGTCAGCAAGTCTTTCTTCATGAAGGGGCACTGGGAAAGGAGGGCTATACCCGTTCATTTTTATTCTTTTTAACGTATTCCTCGAAGTACGTAAAAAGGTCTTTAACTAATTGCTCATTTACTCTTGTTAGTCTGGTCATAATATCGTTATAGTATGTCTGGTCGGGCAGTCTCTTAAACAATGCCCTGTCAGGAGCTCCTTGTGAGTCGTTTGTGTTCACTTCAATCAACCACAATTCTCCTTTGTCATCAACACCGAAATCGATTCCAGCTTCCATGAAAATATCATGTTCATCTAGCAAATGACAAATGTGCATGGCTGATTTGGCGACATTTTCCATAATTTGGGCAGCTCGCTCTTCGCTTTTAAATAAGGTAGATAATACTTTCTTTGTAGGTTCAACAGTTCCATTGCTTTCAAAGTTTGACACAATCGACTCGGGTCCTCCTACACGGACTAAATCTCCGGCATAAACCCATTTCTCATCAAGATCCCGCTGTAAATGGGCCCGAATGTCGATGGGACGATCTTTGTACATCAACAAAGGTGCCCCTTCCTGTACAATACAAAGCTCATCATTATAAACGGCGGACAGTTCAGCAAACAGTGGTTCGATTTGATCAAAGCCCTTGCCAGGATGTCCCTGCAGTTTCCAAACGAGCTGCCCGTTCTCCTTCGTAATTTTGCTGATTTTTTCACCGCCAAAAGTAAAAACGGATTTTATAAAAATGCATTCATACTCACTTATAAACTGTTCAAAAGATTGCCGAGAAAAAACATCTGTATGAGGTATGCGAAAGTACGGTGCGGGCTTTTCTTTCACAATTTTGTACATTTCCCATTTATTAAAAAAACCACGGACTGGATCCAACTTCGGCTTCACTATTTATCCCACCTTTAGATACTTTATGAGTTTTTCGACCCATTATAAAAATATGCGGAAACCACAAAAATGGTTATATTCAAAAAAACATTTGCTTTTCTTACCTGTACAAAAAATGAGTTACACCCTTAAAGTGAATCCAGCTTGAGGTGTTATGACAGTAAAAAAAATCATCAGCATTCATTTTTACACTGGCAGAGAAAAGAAGAGTGGTGATGATAGCCGTCTCGATGTGTGCATGTATCGATATTTTCCTTGCATTTACGACAAAATCTTACTAAACTTCATATTTTTTTAAAAATTATGTTGCGGACTATTCAAAAATAATATATAATTCGGTTTAAAGTAAAGCGCTTTACTTTTGAATCAAGTGAGGAGATTGAAAAGTCTATGAACAGAGTAAAATGGGGAATACTCGGAGCCGCCAATATTGCATACGATCAAGTTGTACCGGCCATTCGCCGTTCTGGTATGGGGGACGTAATTGCTGTTGCTTCTAAAAGCAAAGAAAAAGCTAAGCGCTTTCATGTCTCCAATGTATATGACTCATATGAGGAATTGCTGCGGGACGACCAAGTCGATGCCGTATACATTCCCTTGCCGAACGCACTCCATAAAGAGTGGGCCGTGAAAGCCATGTCGGCACAAAAACATGTATTAGTGGAAAAGCCTGCGACCATTTCTGAGGATGATATGCAAGAAATGTGCGAAGCGGCGCAACAGAATCATGTAATCTTTATGGAAGCCTTTATGTATCAATTCCACTCTCAGCATCAGTATGTCAAGGAGCTGATGGGTTCAGGGGTAATCGGTGATTATCGATATGTAAAAGCACACTTTTCATTTTTTCTGGAAGATCGAGAGGATATCCGGTTTAACAGAGAACTTGGCGGGGGAGCGTTATGGGATGTCGGATGTTATGGCATACATGCAGTTACCCAGATTGTGGGAATGCAGCCGACACATATTTCCATGATTGGAAAAGTGGATCCCGAGCATCAGGTGGACACGACCTCTGTTTGTTTTTTACAGGATGATTCCAATCGTTGCGCGGAAGTCAGCGCCTCTTTTGAAGGATCATTTATTGATCGCTATGAAATTTTTGGCGAAAAAGGCGCGATTATCGTTGAGTCGGCCTTTAGGCCGGATGTTTCAAAAGATGGAAGCGGTATCGTAAAATTGTTAGATCTCAATGGTCATGAAATACAGAGAAAGTCATTTGAGGATGATCAATATGTAAAACAAGTTAACCACTTTCAAGAGTGTGTCATCCACAATAAAACTCCGATTTATAATGAAAGCGATTCACTAAAAATCGTAAAATATTTAGAAAGTGCCTACAAATCAATGCGGAATGCTTCCAAAGTGATAGAAATATAATACAATATACATATACTTTGGAAAAACATGGTGATAAAAATTGAAAGTAACTATTTATGATGTAGCAAAGGCCGCCAATGTTTCAATTGCGACCGTTTCAAAAGTGATCAATAATACCGGGAACATCAGTGACAAGACGAGACAAAAAGTAAAACGAATTATGAAAGAGTTGGATTATTACCCCAATATGTTGGCTTCCGCATTAATGGGCAAGCAAACGAAAACAATAGGATTGCTCATTCCCGATTTAGTCAACCCGTTTTTTTCTGAATTAGCTAGAAGGATTGAAGATAGAGGGCATGAATTAGGTTATAACATTGTCATTTGCAACACGGATTATGATAGTGCCAAAGAAAACAAATATCTATTGTTATTGAAGCAAAAAAGGGTAGACGGTTTTATACTGGCTTCAGGTTTCGAAGATCTCAAGAAAGTGGAAGAATTAATAAAAGAAGAAATTCCCGTAGTGATCGTCGCCCGCGACTTTCCCATGTTTTCGGTGAATGCCGTAGCAATAGATGACTTTATGGGCGGCTATGTGGCGGCGAATCATCTAATAGAATTAGGGCATCAAAATATGGGAGTCGTTGCCAGAGATTTATGGAGTAACCGGGAAAGGCTAAGAGGCTTTCATTATGCCTTGGAAAGTCATGGTTTGCAGATCAATAAAAACTTTGATTTTATAAAGGACATTAACGACCATATTAAAGCTGGAAGACATATGACTGAAAAGTATCTTACAGGAGATAACCGGCCTACAGCCATATTTGCCTGCAATGATTTGTTGGCCGCCGGTGTCATTCAAATGGCAAAAGAATGGGGCTTACAAATTCCGGAAGATTTATCGGTTATTGGCTTTGACAACACATCTATTGCCACAGTCATAGACCCGCCGCTAACGACTGTTGCGCAGCCAATTGAAAGTATGGGTCGGGAAGTAATGGATTTGATGGTGTCTATTATCAATGGTGAAAAAGAAGAAAAGAGCCGAGTGACTCTTCTCCCTTCATTGGTCACCAGAAAATCAACCCAAGCTTTGAATGTAGCTTGTAAAACGAATTAAACTTTTAAATTTGAAAGCCGTGCTGCTTGAATGCGTTTTTTGTATAAGTAAAGCGCTTAATCCAATCAATAAGGAAGTGTTCAACGTTGGCAGGGAACTGTCTGATTGTCCAATCGGGCGGACCGACCGCGGTCATTAATAATTCTATGGTAGGACTGCTTGATCAAATGAAACTGACAGGCACGAAAGGGAAGGTGTATGGATCAATTGGCGGCATACATGGTTTAATCAATGAATCGTTTATTGATTTAAGTACGCTGTCAGACAATGATTGCCATCGGTTGCGCTGGACACCGGGAGCTGCTCTTGGCACTTGTCGGCATAAATTGACCGGTGATGAAGTAGATCAGATCGTTAATTTATTGAAGAGAAAGGAAATTCGATATTTCTTTTATATTGGTGGGAATGGTTCTATGAATGTGGCTAAGCTGATAGACGACAGGGCAAAGACGATGGGGTTTGATCTAGTTGTAGTTGGAGTGCCGAAGTCAATCGACAATGACGTAATGGGAACGGATCATTCACCTGGATATGGAAGTGCTGCTAAGTTTCTGGCGACTTCCATATTGGATATGAAGATGGATGTGGCGAGTTTCCCTTATAGTGAGCGAATTACCATTATTGAAACGATGGGGAGGCATACTGGTTGGCTGGCTGCGGCATGTTCATTGGCCACTTGCCAAACGGATGCCAGTCAAAATCTGGTATACATTCCGGAAGTTCCATTTCATCTGGAGGAATGCCTGATGAAAGTGATGCAGGCGCACGAAGAAAAAAGAGATACTTTTGTGATTGTCGCGGAAGGAATTAAAAATGATAAAGGCCAGTTGATAAATGAAAAGGATGTGGAATTTGACGCGCTGGGCCGACCGAAACTAGGAGGAGTATCAACTTATTTACAAGCTGTCATTGGGTCTGAAACCGGAATAGAGACCAGATCCATTGCCCCGAGTATTTGGCAAAGAAGCAGCATGTTTCTTTCTTCCAAAACAGATGTCCAAGAAGCGTATGAGCTCGGAAAACAGTCATGGATGTATGCGGAAAAAGGATATTCAAGCATCATGGTCGGCTTGGACAGGGAGGAGAACATTCAACATGATTATGTCATTGCTTATCGTCCCAAACCATTAGCGAGCGCGGCCGGAAAAGAAAAATTTGTGCCAATCGACTGGTACGATGAAAAAGGCAATACCATGACTGCTGAATTTATCAAATACGCAGAGCCGTTAATTTAAGGAGAAGTTTCCCTCCCGATGGAAAGGGGTCTGCCCATCTATCAACATGTAATTTAAGGATTGTTTTTAAGCATTAGTTAAGCGCTATACTGAAAACGATAATCTGTTTAAGGGAAGTGGAATCGTGAGAAAGAAAGTGAGATGCGCAGTCATAGGAGTTGGACGCCTGGGCATGATCCATGCGGCAAATCTCGTTTATCATATACCGAATGCCGAAGTTGCCACAATTGTCGCTTCGCGAATGGAGAGCGCTGAAAAAGCTGCCCGAAAGTTGGGGATTGACAAATTTACAAACAACCTTCGGGAAGTATTAGAAGACGATGCCATTGAAGCGGTTATCATCGTCACACCAACAAATACACATGCTGAAATCATTATACAGGCTGCCAAACATAAGAAGCATATTTTTGTGGATAAGCCCATCACCGAAACGAGTGAAGAGGCGGACTCGGTGATTGAAGAATTGAAAAAATATCAGATCATTTGTCAGGTCGGATTTATGAGAAGGTTTGATCCCTCTTATTTGGAGGCCAAAAAAAGGATTGCGCAAGGCGATATTGGTGAACCTCTTCATTTTAAAGGAGTGAGCAGAGATCCCGGGTCGCCGCCTGAGGCATATATAAAAACAAGTGGCGGAATATTCTTGGATTTGTGTATACATGATTTTGATATAGTGAGATTTTTACTTGGAAGTGAAGTGAAATCTATTCAATCCTTCGGCAAAGTACTCGTTCATCCGTTCATGAAAAAATACGATGATGCGGATCAGGCCTTGTCATATCTTGAATTTGAAAGTGGCGTGACAGCTGATATAGAAGGAAGCAGGAATTCTACCTTTGGCTATGATATTAGGGGAGAAGTGTTAGGAACTGAGGGCATGATACAAATTGGCTCGCTGCAACAACATAACAATATTATTTTTACAAAAAATAAGTCTTATTATGATACGATTCCCGACTTTCCCACTTATTTTAAAGATGCCTTTTTAATAGAAATGGAACACTTTATTGAATGTATACAAACCAATACGCAACCGAGTGTGAATGCAATGGATGGAAAGATGGCATTGCAGATTTCTGAAGCGGCCACAAAATCGTATAAAACGAATAAAAAAATATATGTGCGTTAAATAAGGGGAGTTGAAAGTGATGAAAACGATTCGACTAACGATGGCACAAGCATTGGTCAAGTTTTTAGACAATCAATATGTTCATTTTGATGGAGAAGAAAGAAAATTTGTAAAAGGTGTATTTGGAATATTCGGACACGGGAATGTGACGGGAATAGGTGAAGCATTGGAGAATCACAAAGGCGAGCTGACATATATTCAAGGTAAAAATGAACAGGGGATGGTCCATGCCGCCACTGCCTTTGCTAAACAGAAAAACCGGCTGGAGATTTATGCTTGCACCACATCGATTGGACCGGGGGCATTGAACATGGTGACTGCCGCAGCCACTGCGACAGTCAATAGAATACCCGTCTTGTTGTTGCCGGGTGATATTTTTGCCAGTCGTCAGCCCGATCCCGTTTTACAGCAAATAGAAGACCCGCGTGACTATACCGTTTCCTCTAACGATGCGTTTAAACCGGTCAGCAAATACTGGGACTGTATTTCTCGCCCTGAACAGTTGATGACCGCGGCTTTAAACGCGATGCGGGTGCTGACCGATCCAGTGGAAACAGGGGCAGTGACACTTTCCATGCCGCAAGATGTTCAGGCGGAGGCATACGATTATCCAGTCGAGTTTTTTAAAAAGAGAGTTCACTATATTGAAAGGAAAATACCATCAGATGAAGCAGTTGAGCGCGCTGTTCAACTTATCTCGAGAAAGAAATATCCGGTAATCATCGCGGGTGGAGGAGTACATTACTCATTTGCGGAAAAAGAACTGGCCCAGTTTGCCGAAGAGTTCCAAATTCCGGTAGGCGAAACCCAAGCCGGAAAAAGCGCTTTATCATGGAAGCATCCATTTAACATGGGCGGTATGGGAGCAAACGGTTCCCTGGCATCGAATGTTTTGGCGAAAAAAGCTGATTTGGTGATCGCAATTGGAACAAGGTTAACCGATTTTTCCACCTCTTCCAAATGGGCCTTTGAAAATCCGGAAGTCGAGTTTTTAAGCATAAATGTAAGCGGATTCGATGCGATGAAAATGGAATCTCAAATGCTTGTGGCTGACGCTAAAATAGCTCTTGAGAAATTAACAGAAGAGTTGAAAAACAAAAGTTATCAAAGCGATTATGACCTGAATAGATTAAAAGATTTGAAAGATGAATGGACAAAAGAAGTGGATCATTATTATTCTCAAACGCTTGAAAGCGGTTTATCGCAAACCCGGGTAATTGGCGAGATTAATAGATTTATTGGTGAAAAAGATATTATCACTTGCGCGGCTGGAAGCATGCCCGGCGACCTTTTGCGATTATGGAGAACGACGGAGCCAAAAACATACAATATGGAATACGGTTTTTCCTGTATGGGTTATGAAGTGGCGGGGGCTCTGGGGGCCAAAATGGCCGCGGATGATGATCAAGAAGTATATGCTTTCGTTGGCGATGGGAGTTATCTGATGCTTCATTCAGAACTCGTGACAAGCATTCAAGAAAAGAAGAAAATAACGGTGCTTTTATTGGATAATAATGGGTTTCAATGTATACATGGCTTGCAGGTCGGTCAAGGAAGTGAAGGGTTTGGCAATGAGTTTCGCTATCGTTCGGAGGAAGACAACCGGTTAAGCGGTCCATATTTGGATATCGACTTTGCGGCCAATGCCAGGAGTATGGGGGCAAAAGGTTATACAGCCCGCACAATAGATGAATTGAAAAAGGCATTGGAAATGGCTAAGCAAGAAACAGTCACTACATTGATTGATATAAAGGTTTTACCTGGCACAGGTTCTGGCACTTATGAGTCTTGGTGGCATTTGGGGGTTGCGGAAGTGTCTGAAAGCCCGAAGGTCGAACAAGCACATACGGTGATGGAAGCACATAAAAGCAAAGCAAGAAAATATTAAAACGATTAACAAATAGGAGGAATGCGCCTTGTCTACATTATTAGTAAAACCAAAAGAACAGCCTGCTGAAGATGGAAATATTCTTCGTGTCACACCGGAATCCGCCAATTGGGAATATGTGGGTTTTGAAGTATACACATTGCGATCTGGAGAAACGTTTGCAAAAGAGACTGGGGATAGGGAGATGGCCATCGTCCTTTTATCCGGCCGCGCCAATGCAGCAACGAAATCCCAATCGTGGGCCAACATTGGAGAAAGAATGAGTGTGTTTGACGAGACCCCGGCATATACCGTGTATATTCCAAATGATGACCAAGTAAAATTGGAAGCTTTGACTGATCTGGAAATCGCTGTTTGCACGGCTCCTGGAAAAGGGACTTACGAAGCACGGCTAATTCGGCCGGAAGATGTCGATGTGGCACAACGCGGCTCTGGTTATATGGAAAGGGAGATTAATGGAATTATTCCAGAGGACAAGCCGGCCGACAGCCTTTTCGTATTTGAAGTCTATACCCCGGCCGGAAATTGGTCCAGCTATCCGCCGCATAAGCATGATACGGATAACTATCCGGACGAAACGTATTTGGAAGAGACTTACTATCATAAAATCGACCCGGCAGAAGGAGGGTTTGCCATCCAGCGAGTTTATACGGATGATCGCACTCTTGATGAAACGATCATCGTCAACGACGGCGATGTTGTCCTCGTGCCCAAGGGGCACCATCCTTGTTCGGCACCTCCAGGTTATCGACTATATTATCTAAATGTCATGGCCGGCCCCATCCGAAAATGGAGATTTACCAATGACAAAGACCATGAGTGGTTAACAAAGCTATGATGAGGAAAATAAAGTCCATATCAGGCTTGGCTATAGGTTTTTCTATAGCCAAACCTGCAAATTCAATATAGGGGGAAGAGCTATGCCGATTGATCATCTTCCATTTAAACTGGGCATTCATCCGATTAATTGGGTTGGCGAGGATGTTTTGGAGCATGGTGACTTTTTTACATATGAGCAGGTGATGCGAGACATATCTACATTGGGATTTAGAGGGACAGAAGTCAGTAGAAAATTCCCAAAAGATCCAATTGCTTTAAAAAACGCCTTGAACAAATACAATCTTGTTTTAACAACGCAATGGAAATCTGTCTTTTTCACGGACCCAACAAGACATGAAGCCGAATTACAGGCTTATCGGGATCATGTGAAATTTCTGGCATATTTCGGGTGTAAGGTTGTGAGCACAGCCGAAATTGGCGGCTCGATGCTTAATCAAGATCCCCGCCGTAAACAGGACGAAACGTTCGTTGAGCGATTGGATGATGATGGTTGGAAGTATTTAGTAGAAGGACTGCATAAAGCTGGAGAAATATGCAAGGAACATGGAATGGATTTAGTGTACCACCACCATGCGGGCACCGTGGTGGAGCAGCCGGATGAAATTGCCAGGTTGATGGAGATGACGGAACCTCATCTCGTTTCATTACTATATGATACGGGGCATGGTTATTATGGCTCCAATGATCCCGTGACATTATTGGATACGTATTTTGACAGAATAAAATATATTCATTTAAAAGATGTCCGGGAAAATATTCTGCAACGCGCTAGAGAAGAATCTTTTAGTATTCGTCAATCAATCCGCAGTGGTATTTTCACAGTCCCGGGAGAAGGTTGTTTAGATTTTGAACCGATTATCACAACGTTAATAAAAAGAGGGTATACTGGCTGGGCGTTAATAGAAGGAGAGCAAGACCCGACAATTTATCAGCCAGTTGAATATGCGAAGCGATCGTTATCATTTTTACAAAAAATGGTCATCCATTCGTTTAAAGCGGAAAAATAGTCTGGAGGGGAATTCATGAAAGAGTTCATCAGGTGTGCGGTTTTGGGACTTGGCCGCCTTGGTTACTGGCACGCTGAAAATCTTGCCACCAAAATCGAGGGCGCCAAATTGGTAAAAGTTGTAGATCCGTTACAAGGAAGAGCTGAGCAGGTCGCGCGGGAGTTGAACGTGGACAAGTGGTCACATGATCCGATGACCGCTTTTGAAGATGAACATATCGATGCTGTCATTATCGTTACACCAACCAGTACACATGCCGAAATGATAAAACTGGCTGCGCGACATGGGAAACATGTCTTCGTAGAAAAGCCATTGACTCAAAAATTGGAAGAAGCAGATGAAGTATTGCAAGTCATCGCGGAAAACAAAATTACTTGCCAAGTGGGCTTTATGCGCAGGTTCGACCCTGCGTATGTAGAAGCCAAAAGAAGGATAGAAGCCGGAGACATTGGAACACCTCTTTACTTTAAAGCGGTCAGCCGAGATGGCAACGTGCCCCCGGAAGAGTTCATCAAATACAGTGGAGGCATCTTTTTGGATGTAGCGATTCATGATTATGATATTGCGCGCTTTCTGATGAACGATGAAATTTACTCCGTTCAATCAAGCGGGAACATCTTAATGGAGTCCAATCGGTTGATGGAGAAATATAAAGATATAGATCAGGGCTTGTCACAAATCAGATTCAAATCAGGCGCTGCAGGAGACATTGAAACGATGAGAATCTCTTCATATGGCTATGATATCAGAGGTGAAGTGGTCGGCACCGATGGAGCCATTCAAATAGGGTCCATGAGAAATAATGATGTCAGGATCTTTAAAAAGAATGAGAGCAGTCATGATCTGGTTCAAGATTTTCCAACAAGGTTTAAAAACGCGTATTTATTGGAAATGATCCATTTTATTACAGCCCTGCGCAAGGGAGAGCAGCCATTGTGTACGGCTTTAGATGGAAAAAGGGCTCTTGAAATTGCCATTGCGGCTACAAGATCATTTAATAATGGTTGCCCCGTGTTACTAAGAAATCAAGAAAAGTATAAAGAAGTGATGTTATGAGTGTTCATATTGGAATATGTCATTGGTCATTACCGATTGAAGGTCCTTACGCAATCAAATTGGTTTCTGAATTAGGCCTCCAAGGTATACAACTGGATATCGGAAGTTATGAAAGAGGATTTTCACTTTCATATCCGGTTGTCCAAAAAGCTTATGTAGATATGGCTAAACAATACGATGTAACGATAACATCTCTAGCAGTCCGAGAACTGGATCATTACGGTATGACTAGGGAAAACGGGACAAAAGAAAAAGATATAGCTGTTGAAGCAGTCATGACAGGGATAGATATTGCCGAATCAATGGGAATAAACAAAGTGATGTTGCCGAGTTTTGAAGATGGTGAAATCAAAACAGAAGAAGATTTTAACCGAGTCGTGGAATGTTTACAACAAGCTTGCGATAAAGCACTTAACAAAAACATTATGATTGCAACGGAAAACTTATTATCTATTACAGAAAATGAAGAGCTATTTAAGAGAGTAGACAGGCCGAATCTTACATTATATTTTGACACTCAAAACTATTATTTACGCAAAAAATACAATGTAGCTGAAATGGCCGATAAACTATTTCCTCTGATTTGTGAAGTTCATGTCAAAGATGGGAAAAATAATGATTTAAGCGGAGCTCTCTTGGGAGAAGGAGATTCAAATTTTTTTGAAACAATTAATGTTTTCAAGCAAAAAGACTATTACGGATGGATGATGTTAGAGAATTATTATGATCAAAAGCCTCTATCACTCACTCATTCTGATCCAATCGATTTACTAAAAAAAGACATTTCCATTTTAAAAAAGACACTTGATGTGTAGGAGGCTTATCCATGAGACGACGTTTTAATTGGCTGGCTGTTATTTTTTTAAGTTGTTTGCTCGTTCTCGCTGGTTGTATACAAACCGAAAGCACTTCTAATCAACCAAAAGCAAAATCGAAAGATGATAAAATCGTCATTGGTTTATCCCTTGGTACTATGAAAGAGGAAAGATGGCAACGAGAAATTGATATGGCGAAAGCATACGCAAAAGAACATGGATTTGAAATATTAGTCCAATCAGCTGATGATGATGCTTCTAAGCAAGTGAAACAAGTAGAAGATATGGTTACAAAAGGGATTGATGTGTTATTAATTTCTGCGAAAGATTCAGAATCGGCGGGAGCAGTAGTGGATATCGCCCATGAAGAAGGCGTGCCAGTTGTGGCTTATGATAGATTGGTCCGTAATGGAGAACTAGATTATTTTGTCACTTTTGACACAGTGAAAGTAGGAAAGCTGCAGGCGCAAGCACTAGTTGATGCATATCCAAAAGGAAGTTATATCTGGCTGCTAGGAGGTCCGGAGGATTTTAATGCCACCTTATTAAAAGAAGGACATGAACAAATATTACAACCATTGATTGATCAAGGCGATATTAAAATTGTTACACAACAATGGACAAAGGGTTGGAGCCCTGAAGAAGCATTAAAACATACAGAAAATGGATTAACTGCTGCCAACAATGACGTTGTTGCGGTTTTAGCTTCAAATGATACTACTGCCGGTGGTGCTGTGCAAGCTTTAGAGGCACAAGGACTAGCGGGTAAAGTCGGGGTATCCGGCCAAGATGCCGCACTGGAAGGCGTACAAAGAATTGTAGAAGGAAAACAAACAAGTACTGTATATAAACCAACAAAACAATTAAATCAAAAAGCAATGGAGCTTGTCCATGCTTTAGCACTAGGCGACCAAGAAAAAGCAGACAGCCTCGTAAATGGGAAAACAGATAACGGGGTAAAAGAAGTTCCCAGTATTTTAGTCGATGTAACGAATGTCACGAAAGAAAATATGGTGGAGACGATCCTTAAAGATGGATTTCACTCCATTGAAGAAGTATATAAAAATGTTCCGAAAGATGAATGGCCCGAACAATAATGATAATGAGCACTTGTCTATATATTAAATGGCAAGTTCACTCTTTATAAACTGCTAAAGGGCGGGTGAATCGAATGAGTGCTTATATTTTGGAAATGGTCAATATTCATAAAAGTTTCCCGGGGGTAAAAGCACTGGACAATATCAATATGAAAGTGAAGAAGGGAGAAATTCACTCTTTATGCGGTGAAAATGGCGCCGGGAAATCAACATTAATTAAAATATTAAGCGGTGTTTATCCCTCTGGGCAATTCGAAGGAAAGATCAAAATAAATGGTGAAGTCAAAGAATTTCACAATATACGAGATGCGGAAATGAATGGCATCGTCTGTATTCATCAAGAGCTTGCACTTGTTCCTGAATTGTCGATCCAAGAAAATATATTTTTAGGTAATGAGCCGCATTATTTTGGCGTCGTTCACCAGAGCGATATGTACAATCGCACGAAGAAATTATTAAACGACTTGGGACTCAACATCAGCCCGAATGAAAAAGTGAAAAATCTTGGCATAGGACATCAACAATTAGTGGAAATTGCCAAAGCTTTATCTAAAAATGCGAAAATCCTTATTCTTGATGAACCTACTTCGGCATTAACGGAAAAAGAAAGTGAAGTTCTGTTAAATATCCTTAAAAAGTTGAAATCACAAGGAGTTACATCTATCTACATTTCCCATAAGTTAGATGAAGTTTTAGCGATTTCCGACTCTGTATCAGCCATAAGAGATGGTCAGTTTATTGGAACTAGATCCATTGGCAACATCAATAAAGACGATTTAATCTATATGATGGTCGGCAGAAAATTAGAAAAATTATATCCGCGTAAAAAAAGAATAAGTCAAGAATGTCGATTTGAAGTAAAGAACCTAACGGTCTACGATACAGAAAATCCATCACGAAAAGTGGTTAACAATATTAACTTTAAAGCATATAAGGGAGAAATTTTAGGAATAGCGGGATTGATGGGTGCGGGAAGGACAGAAATGGCAACTAGTATATTTGGCGTATATCCCGGTAAAAGTTCTGGAGAAGTATATGTCGACGGACAAAAGAGACGTATTCGCCACGCAGCTGATGCAATCGAACAAGGAATCGCCCTTGTTTCAGAAGATAGAAAATCCTCTGGCTTGGTGCTTGAAATGACTGTTAAAGAAAATATTTCATTGGCTAGTCTTGATCGTGGATCACGCCTCGTTCTGGACCATGATAAAGAAATAACGGCTGCTACCCAGTATGTAAAAGAATTAAATGTGAAAACACCCAGTGTTCATTCTATTGTGAATCATTTGAGTGGCGGGAATCAGCAAAAAGTAGTACTAGGAAAGTGGTTGCTGACAAACCCAAAAGTGTTAATCTTGGACGAACCAACTCGGGGAATAGATATTGGAGCTAAATTTGAAATTTATCAAATAATGAATAAATTAGTTGATCAAGGTGTTATTGTGATTATGATTTCATCAGAATTAGAAGAAGTCCTTGGCATAAGTGATCGTGTTCTCGTCATCTCGGAAGGAGAATTAAGGGCAGATTTAAAAATAGAGGAAGCGACTCAAGAAAAAATACTTTATTATGCTACTGGAGGTTCTTGACTTGGAAAGAACAATAGAAACAACTGAGAAGAAAAGCTTTTTTAATAAAGAAATGGTAAAAAATATTGATGTTCGGGCTTATACGATGATAGTTGGCTTGGTGATCATCTGGATCATGTTTACGATTTTAACTGATGGCACCTTTTTAACAGCGCGAAACATCTCGAATTTAACCATGCAAATGGCTGTTGTTGCGATACTGGGAACAGGAATGGTTTTAGTCATTGTCACAGGTCATATAGACCTTTCCGTGGGTTCACTAGTAGGGTTAGTTGGAGGATGTGCCGCCGCCCTAATGGTTTGGGGTGGATGGAGCACTTGGACAACAGTTCTTGCGGTACTTTTACTTGGCTTCATTGCAGGATTTATCCAAGGGTTTGCCACTGTATTTTTAAATGTGCCAGCCTTTATTGTCACATTGGGCGGGATGATGGCATTTAAGGGATTGCTGCTCGGAATAACGAAGGGGGCTTCCATTGCCCCAATGAATGATGCATATAAGCTGTTTGGGCAGGCATATGTAACAAATGCCACAACCTTTGGTTTCGCGGCAATCGTTATTCTAGTACTGTTTTATACCACATTTAAAAATAGTAAAAGGTATGAAATCGCCCAACCATCCGGATCTCTATATATGAAACCAATCATTTACAGTTTGCTTATTATCGGGTTTGTTTATGTAATGACCGCTTATAAAGGGATGCCTGTACCAGTTTTTATCATGTTGCTCCTCGTCATTTTATTTACATTTTTAGCAGATAGAACAAAGTTTGGCAGAAGTGTCTATGCAATAGGAGGAAACCTGCAGGCCGCCATTTTTTCCGGGATTCAAGTGAAAAAGGTAGTATTAATCGTATTTATGTTAAATGGTTTAATGGCCGCCATCGCAGGCATCATTTTATCGGCCAGGCTCAATACGGGTTCCCCATCAGCGGGCATGATGATGGAGTTGGATGCGATTGCGGCGGCAGTGATAGGTGGTACAAGCCTCATGGGCGGAAGAGGAAAGATTTACGGTGCGATCCTTGGCGCATTAATTATGGCAAGTTTAGATAATGGAATGAGTTTATTAAATGTAGAGGCATATTGGCAATACATTGTAAAGGGGCTCATATTAGTCCTTGCTGTTTGGTTTGATGTGTATACGAAGAAAAAATCTTAATGAATGATTGGCATGATCGGTATGGAGCCTTTCTTTTCGGGAAGCAAGTCAAGCGCTTACTTGAAAACAAAAAAAGAGAGAGGAAGTGGTTGACGGCAAAGAAAGGATGTCAGGATTTTTAAAAAGAATGAGAGGTTTAGGATTTCCATTGAGATGTTGAAAAGGCGTATTAATTGGAAATGAACCATTACAGCCCTCCGTTGGATGGAAAAATGACTCTTGAAATTGTAATGGCAGATACGGGTATCCGGTGTTGTGAAATGTTCATTTTTAGTGCGAATAAAAAGAATTTGTATGCGTTTTCATAAGGGGCAAATGATGAATACAGGGGAGTCTATTGCATTACTTTTGACAAGATAGGGGTGATTTCATATGTTGCTGGAACTAAAAAACATTAGTAAAGCTTTTTCCGGTGTTCAAGTGCTGCATGATATGAATATTGACATCAAAAAAGGTGAAGTCCATGTTCTTTTGGGAGAGAATGGAGCGGGAAAATCAACCATTATTAAAATCATCACTGGTGCATATCAAAAAGATACGGGAGAACTAAAATGGAAGGGTGAAAATCTTGTCATCAATAAACCAAGCGATGCGATTAATGCTGGAATCGGAACCATTTATCAGGAACTGAACCTTATTCCGGAGCTTTCCATAGCGGAAAATATTTTCTTGGGGCATGAAAAAAAGCGAAGTGGCAAGTTTTCATTATTAGACCGTTCGACAATGAAAAATGAAGCAAAGCAACTGATGGAGCGTTTAGGTCAAGATGTTGACCCGGACGAACTGATCCAGAACCTGGGCGTTGGTCAACAACAATTAGTAGAAATTGCGAAAGCCCTTTCTTTAAATTGTGAACTCATTATTATGGATGAACCAACATCAAGTTTAAGTGAACGGGAAGCCGAGCAACTATTAGTAACGATAGAAAGATTAAAAAAGCAAGGAATGACGATTATATATATTTCTCATCGACTGGAAGAAATCAAAAGAATCAGTGACAGAATAACGATTTTACGAGATGGCAGCAAAATTAGGACTGTTGATACCGCCGCAACATCAATAGATGAAATGATTGCGCTGATGGTTGGCCGTTCGCTTGACAATAAATTTCCCAAAATCCAGTTTGAAAAAGGCAAAGAAGTATTTAGTGTAAAAAACGTTAAACTAACGCCGGATGCGCCAGAAATTAACTTCTCCGCATATCAAGGTGAAATTTTGGGGATTTCTGGATTAGTGGGGGCGGGACGTACTGAATTGGCCAGAGCGTTATTTGGCGCAGACCCCATTTATTCGGGAGAGGTATTTGTTTTTGGAGAAAAGCAACATATTAGAAATCCGATTGATGCCATTAAAGCCGGTTTAGCCTTTATATCTGAAAACAGAAAAGAAGAAGGATTGTTTCTCGACCAATCCCTCACCTTTAATAAGACAATCACAAAGTTAAATAAAGTAAAAAGCAAAGGACTTATTAATGTAAGGAAACAAAAAGAAGTAGCGGAAAAATATATAAAAGATCTGAGCATTAGACCCAATAATATCAACTTGTTTGTAAAGTATTTTAGCGGAGGAAACCAACAAAAAGTCGTCATTGCCAAGTGGCTCTTTACGGATGCCAAAGTGTTTATCTTTGATGAACCGACAAGAGGAATTGATGTCGGCGCAAAAGTGGAAGTATATAAATTAATGAATTCATTGGTTGAAGAGGGTGCCGGGGTAATTGTTATTTCCTCTGAGTTGCCAGAGATCCTTGGCATTTCAGATAGAATCATTGTGATGCACGAGGGAAAAATCACAGCAAATTTAAATAGAGATGAAGCAAATCAGGAAGTAATCATGAAAGCCGCGACAGGAGGTTGTTCATAAATGAAAGATCAATCAGAAGTGATCCAACAAAGCGAAATGCGTATAAAGGATCAAAACAAGTTTCGGGATATGAAATATATGGTGAATAAGTTTGGCGCATTATTTGGATTGGTCATTCTATCGGCTGTATTTGCGATCCTTTCACCGAGCTTTATGAAATTGGACAATATTATGAATATAGCGAGGCAATTATCTATCAATGCGTTGTTGTCAATTGGCATGTTATTGCCCATCTTAACAGCGGGCATTGACTTGTCGGTAGGTTCTATTCTCGCATTTTCCATTGTGATCACCGGTGTTGTAACGGTCATGTGGGGCATGCCCCCGATTCTGGGAATATTTGTTTGTCTCTTAGTTGGAGCGTTAGCCGGTTTACTCAATGGATTGCTGTTAACCAAATTAAAATTGCCGCACCCCTTTATTTCCACTCTGGGCACAATGAATGTGTTTCGGGGGTTGGCATTAATTATTACTGGCGCGTCTCCCATTTTTGGATTTTCCTACTTAATCAACTTTGCAGGACAAGCCGATGTTGGATTTATCCCTTTTAGTTTTATTTTAGTACTTTTTGTCTGTCTCCTTTTCCATATCTTTTTAACCCGAACCGCAACAGGAAGATATATTTATGCGATAGGAGGTAATAAAGAAGCAGCTCGCTTGTCGGGTATTCCTGTTGATCGCGTATTGGTGATCGTATATACCATTAGTGGTTTAATGGCAGCACTAGGTGGATTGGTTTTGATTGGAAGAACGAATGCCGCATCCCCAATTGCCGGATTAACATATGAATTGGATGCCATTGCCGCAGTCATTATTGGCGGGGCAAGCTTTTTTGGCGGGGTCGGCACCGTATGGGGAACTTTGATAGGAGCAATGATTATTGCGGTGCTTCGCAACGGGCTTAATCTATTAGGCACTTCAACAGATGTTCAAACCGTCGTAATAGGAGTAGTGATCATACTGGCCGTTTTTGTGGATGTATTGCGCAGACGTTCCAAAAATAAGTAAATGATTTAGCAGGGGAGGATTGAAATGAAAAAAAGACTCATCATCATTATGGTTGTATCTGCTTTATTCATGATAAGTGCTTGTTCCTCGAACAATAAAGCAGGCTCAAAAGGCGATTCCGACAAGAGTCGAGACAGTGGACAGGTGAAAATTGGCGTTGTTCTAATGGCGTTAAATTCCGAATATTGGAAACTCCATATGGCCGGAGCTAAAGAGGCGGCTAAAGAATTGGGTGTGGAAATTGAAATACTGGGACCGGCTGAAGAAACGTTATATGAAGAACAAGTAAAAATGGTAGAGGATTTAATTTCCGCTAATGTAAATGGGCTGGTCATTGCGCCAAGTTTACCCGAAGCGATTTTGCCGGCGCTAGAAAAAGCAAATAGCGAAAACATACCTGTTGTTTTAGCTGACGCGAATGTAGACGCGTTTGATAACCGTGTTACTTTTATTGGAACAGAGAACTATGAGGCTGCCTTCAAAGGTGGAGAATTTATACGTGATCAGTTGGATAAGGGTGATAAAGTCTTGATTGTTCGCGGACAAATGGGGGCGAAAGTTCATGATGAAAGGACCCAAGGCTTCCAGGATGCTTTAAAGGACAAAAATATTACTTTTATTGTACAAGATGCCCAAAGTGATCGTGTGAAAGCAGTCAATATTGTTGAAAATGCTTTAACGGTTGACTCGAATATAAAAGCGATATTTGCTACTTCCGACGAAATGGCTCTAGGTTCTTTTAAAGGATTGGAAAATAAAGATAGTCAAGACATTCCTTTAATCGGCTTTGACGGCACCCCGGACGGGCTGCAAGCTGTTGCGGATGGAAAATTGATCGCAAATATCGCACAGGACCCTTACCAAATGGGTTACCTGGGAGTAGAATCCGCCTACAAAGCGATAAAGGGAGAAAAAGTAGAGAAAAGGATTGATTCTGGTACTGAAGTGTACACAAAAGATAATGTTGAAAAAAGAATCGCGGAAGTTGATCAGTATTTAAATAAATAGTTACTTCTGATTTTTTTCAGTAAGGAGTTGAATATATGTTAGCGGCAGTATTTGAAGACATAGGAAAATTGACATTACAAGAAATAGAGGAGCCTGAAATCACAAGAGATGATGAAGTAAAAATAAAAGTTGAAGTGGCAAGTATTTGCGGGTCAGATATTCATATATTGGCAAATCCTCCCTATCATCCCGCAACGAAAGGCATTATTCAAGGTCATGAATATGTCGGGGAAGTAATCAAGATTGGAAAAAATGTCAGGAATGTTTCTGTAGGAGACCGGGTTGTTGTTGATCCAACGACTGTATGTGGCCATTGTTATTATTGTCAAACGGGCATTCAAAATGTATGTGAAAACTTCTCAACCATTGGGATTTTTCAAAATGGAGGTTGGGCTGAATATAGTGTGGTTCCTTCCAAAAATGTATGTAACATTTCAAAGGATGTGCCAGTCGAATCAGCCGTTTTAGCTGAACCCCTCTCATGTGTCATAAATGGCTGTGAAAAAATTCGGATCAACCCTGGCGATCGTGTAGTCATACTAGGCGCCGGCCCAATGGGACAGCTATTTACACAAGTACTAAAGGCGTCTGGAGCCGGACAGATTATCGTAAGTGATCTATCTGATTACCGTCTGGAACAGGCGAAGCGATCAGGCGCAACCCATATGTTAAATCCAGCAAATAACGATATAGGGGAGGTAGTAAAAGAGATAACGGGCGTAGGGGCCGACATCGTTATTGATTGTGTTGGCGTTCTATTTGACCAAGCGTTACATGTAGTTCGAAAAGGCGGTAAAGTTTTATTAGTAGGGATGAATGAAAGTGCCAATCGTCCCATCAAACAATGTGAAATAACAAAAAAGGAAATAACCGTTTACGGTACGATTATTCAAAACAATCATTTTCCTAAAGTGATCAAAATATTAGAATCAAATATTTTAAATATTGAAAGCCTTATCACTCATCGGACATCATTGCGAAATATCCATCAAGCAATCGACGCGATGCGAAAAGGAGAGGCAATCAAAATCATGGTATACCCACATCATATGGAGGAGTAAAAAATATGATCAAAAAGTCTTTCCTATCATTTGGTATGTTAATCGCTATATTATCAATAGTTGGTTGCGGCAATCAGGCAAGTGAGGACCATGCCGAATCCGCCAATACAAAAAAGAATGGCGGCGGGAAACCACAAGTCGCTGTTGTGTTAAAAGGATCTGATCAAGAGTATTTTAAATTGGCGGAAGCCGGAGCAAAACAGGCGTTTAAAGATTTTGATGTTGAAGGAAAGTTTCTTGCAGCAACAAAGGAAACACAAGAGCAAGAGTTAATCAATTTACTAGAAGATTTATTGACCAATAGTCCGGACGCGCTGGTTGTCATGCCAAGTACTAGCGCGGTTATTCCAACCCTAAGCAAATATCACGAAAAAGATATTCCGGTTCTATTAATTGATACGGACTTGGAGTGGGAAAATCAATTAACCTATATTGGTACTGATAATTTTACGGCTGGCCAGAAAGCGGCCGAGCATTTAAGCTCCATGTTGTCTGAGGGGGATGAAGTGGCTATTATCGAGGGCGTTTCTGGTGCGGCGCAAAATGAAGCCAGGATTGCTGGTGCAAAGGATTATTTTAAGAAGCATAAAATAAAGGTTGCTTCTGTTCAAGCAGCCGATTTTGACAGAACAAAGGCCGTGAACACGATGGAAAATATGATTACAGCTCATCCGAAAGTGAAAGGAGTATTCGCTGCAAATGATGAAATGGCCTTGGGAGCATCCCAGGCGATTCAAACAAACAAACTCGATATACCTATTATTGGGATTGATGGCACAACAGACGGTTTAGCATCTATTGCGCAAGGCGATGTCACAGCAACAATCGAACAGCAACCTTTTAACATGACGTATCTCGCTGTTGAAAACGCATTAAAAGCAATAAAAGGTGATCCGGTAGAGAAGAACATCAATAGTGGGATTGAACTCATTACCATTGAAAATGCGCAAGATAAATTGGAGAAAGTGAAGCAATTGCTCGGAAAATAAAATCATATGATCTGGCATCATTACATGCATCGGTAGTGCCAGTTTTCGATGCTCCCGAAAATCACTTAATCGCGGAGTAACTATCCATCGAACAACCGCCGGTCAATCCAATCTAACATCATCCAAGCCAGCCAGATAAAAATCATTAAAAGTGAACTTGATGATAAGAAAATAGATAGCGGAATTCCAATAGACAATGATAAAGACATCCAAAAACCGCGGCCCAAAGGGACTACCGTGTAAAAGCTTCCAGAAACGTTTTTACGAAAAAAATTTTACTAAAGAAAGATGGTCGAGAACAATGCCTCATACAATCACGATTGGCATTATCGGTGCAGGGCGAATTGGCAGACTGCACGCTGAAAATATCGTTCATTTTCCCAATGTCAGACTGAAAGCTATTTCCGATTTATTTACAGAACATGTAAAAGACTGGGCAAAAGGAATCGGGATTGAGCAAATAGTAACTCATTATGATGACATTCTTATGGATAAAGAAATTGACGCTATTTTTATTTGCTCCCCAACAGATACTCATGTGCCGATTATTAAACAAGCTGCCGAACTGGGCAAACATATTTTTTGCGAAAAACCAATCAGTTTTTCAGTAGAAGAAACCAAAGACGTTTTAGAGTCTGTCAAAAAGGCAAATGTTACATTTCAAGTCGGCTTCAACCGCAGATTTGACCGGAATTTTTTGAAAATACATGAATCAGTGAAAAACGGTGTCATTGGCACACCACATATCATAAAGATTACATCGCGGGATCCCGAACCGCCATCGGTTGACTATATAAAACAATCAGGAGGCTTGTTTTTCGATATGTCCATACATGATTTTGATATGGCGCGGTATCTTGCCAATAGTGAAGTGGTTGAGGTTTTTGCGACCGGAGCCAATTTGATAGCACCATATATTGAGGATGCTGGAGACATAGATACCGCTATTACTACATTAACATTTGCCAATGGTGCTCTTGGAGTGATAGATAATAGTAGAAAGTCCGTTTATGGTTATGATCAAAGGGTGGAAGTGTTTGGCGAAAAAGGCAACTTAACTTGTGAAAATGATCGGCCAACAACGGTAGAACTAAGTACTTATGGAGGTTGTTACAAAGATACTTTACAGCATTTCTTTTTGGAACGTTATAAAGATGCCTATATAGCTGAGACTCGGGCATTTATAGAGGCGATTCAAAATGATCGTCCGCCAGCTTGTGACGGAAACGATGGTTTACAAGCAGAGCGAATCGCCCAGGCCGCAAAACAATCATATATCGAAAAGCGCCCTATTAAAATGGATTCGTATATTGGTCAGTTAAGCTAACCTAGTGGGATGTTGCCTCCATTGGAAACAAGCGCTTCATTCATGATCCACATCAAAAAGTAGCGATGGTACCGAAGGAACAGTACTATCGCGATCTTTTAAACGATCTGGTTCAAGGTTCTGGATGCGTGTGCTCCATACGCAAAAACGAGCAACTCTACTGAATGTAAAAAGAGAAGATCATGAGACTGTGCAAGCTAGAACACGGATGAAAAGAAAACTTTCACCATCATTCACTAGATGATGCGAATGTACGCTTTTGCTTTCTTTTTTTTAAAAAAGTAAAGCGCTTAACTTTTTGAGGCATGAACAACTTTATTATATCTGTTCCAATGTGGTTTGAATAAACTGCTTAAGTGCGCTATTCAGAATACAAGTCGAGCATGTTCTTTTTTCCATTCGACCTCATTCACGACAATAGTCAATTGGAGATGTATTTTTAAAGAGACACCCAGCAAGTTCAAAATGAAATTGGAGGTATTTACATGACATTATCAACTAGAGAATTAATCTATAAGGCGAAGAAGGCAAGACGTCACGTTATTGAAACAGTCCATTACGCCGGAGCGGGACACATAGGTGGTCCCATGTCAGCGATTGATCTATTAACTTATTTGTATTTTAACGAAATGAATATCGATCCAACAGATCCACGGGCTGAGAACCGCGATAGATTTGTTCTATCGAAAGGACATTCAGCGATTGCTCTTTATGCTGTTATGGCTTTGAGGGGATATATGCCGGTGGAAGAATTGAAGACTTTTGATTCCTTGAACTCCAGATTACAGGCACATCCCGATATGAACACACTTCCCGGTTTAGACATGTCTACGGGATCACTCGGTCAAGGAATATCGGCCGCAGTGGGCATCGCATTGGGAGCCAAATTGCAACATAAAGATTTCCGAACTTACTGCATGATTGGCGATGGCGAGTCACAAGAGGGGCAGGTATGGGAAGCGGCGGATATTGCCTCTAAGTATCGGTTGGATAATGTAGTCGTTATGTTAGACAATAATAGACTTCAACAATTTGGCTGGAATGGCGAAAATGGCTCCAGGGAAATTCCTGTTACGAATCCTCAAAAACGCTGGGAGGCTTTTGGATGGCATGTGATCACTATCGACGGACACGATTTTGCCGAGATGTCAGCAGCCTTTCACGAAGCAAAGAAAGTGAAAGGAAAACCTGTGATGATCGTGGCCAATACAGTAAAAGGAAAAGGTGTCAGTTTTATAGAAAATGCCTATCTTTGGCATTCAAGAGTTCCATCAGATGAAGAACTAAATAACGCGTTAGCGGAATTAAACATAGGGGGATAAACGATGGATCATTTACTAATGGACAAGCAAGAGACAATGAGAGAAATTTTTGGAGAAACATTGCTGCAGTTGTCAATGGAAGATGAAAGAGTTTATGTTGTGGATGGAGATTTGGCAAATTCAACGAAAATAGATGTGGTAGCCGAAAAAAATCCTCAAAAGTTTTTGCAAATGGGTATCGCCGAACAAAATATGCTTAGTGTTTGTTCCGGATTGGCTACAACTGGTTTACAACCTTGGGCTGTCACATTTGCCGCATTTCTGTCCAAACGGGCCATTGATCAAATTCAAGTACAAATTGCCCAACCGAATGTAAACGTAAAGATGATTGGGGGATACAGTGGCTTGCTTACCGGTTTAACCGGAAAAACACATCAATCATTGGAAGATATCGCCATTTTCCGTTCATTGGCGAATGTGATCGTTCTTGCTCCGGCTGATAGTGTGGAAGTGAAAAAGATGATGCGGTTCGCCCATCAATATGATGGACCGGTTTATATTCGTTTGGCGCGAGATCCTTATCCAGTTATATTCTCCGAGGATGATGAATTCCAATTAGGTAAAGCAGTTTCTTTGAAAGAAGGAAATGATTTAACCATCATTTCAACGGGTACTCAAACGAGCCGTTCGATAGAAGCTGCGAGACTATTACAAGAAGGAGGTTTTTCCATTGCTGTCCTCCATATGCCGTCTATCAAGCCGTTGGATAAAGAAGCGATTGTAACGGCCGTTGAGACAACAGGTTTCATCGTTACCGCTGAGGAGCACAGTATTTATGGCGGGCTGGGCAGCGCTGTTGCCGAAGTTCTAGTTGAGGAAAAGCCCGCTCCTATGCTGCGGATTGGTGTGAAGGATCGAAATGCCGAGTCTGCCCCCAATGAGCAGCTTTTAGATAAATATGAGTTATCGGCAAGCTACATGGCAAACGCAATAAGAAACTTTTTAAAAAGAAATAGTCGGCAAGTAAAGTAAAATTGATCAAACATTTGTTGGCAACACTCCATAGATTGTCTGGTTGTATAGTCAAAAGATGCTAAAACGATCTGATCTAAAAAATGCAGGAACAAGCCGGAATTTCCGAAGTAAAAAGCAGGTGGGGAAACCTCACTGGAAACAGTGGAGATTTGTTCAAAACTTTTCAAAAGCGTTATAGAGCTAAAGCGGAAATAGAAACATAGGAATTCGTTCTGTGCCATAACCCAGGTGCTGGAGGTTTTATGATCGAACAAATCAAGGAATTAAACGCACAGCAAAAAATCTCCAGGAGCAATCACCTTCATTTTCATGCAGCGGTTTTTTGCTTCTGGTTTTCTATTTATATTTACGCGCCTTTATTTAGTGTTTATTTAGAATCCATTGGTTTTTCCTATGCCGAAGTGGGCATCATTTTAGGAGGTTACGGGATTTCGCAAATTCTTTTGCGTTTTCCATTAGGTATTTTATCCGATATGTTACTGAGCGTTAGAAAGCATTTGCTGATAGGCGGTTTTGTTTGCGCTTTCGCCAGCTGTCTGATATTGATCTTCTTTAAAGATTTTTGGGCCGTATTGTTCGCTAGATTATTGACTGGCATTACGGCTTCTATGTGGGTGATGGCGACTGTCCTATATTCAAATTATTTCACTCTTGAAAAAGCCACAAAAGCAATGGGAGCCATGCAATGTAACACGGTTGCCACCCAGCTTGTCTGTATGACCACAAGCGGTTATTTTATTCATGTCGGAGGCTGGGATTTTCCTTTTTGGTTAGGAGCCACTTTCTCCATAATGGGGATCTATTTTGCTTGGCATATAAAAGAAGTTGAGGGACAGCCGTTTAGCCGTCCCCATTTACATACCGGAGAGTATATAAAGAAGACATGTAGCATATCCGGCCTAAAAATAGTCACTTTTCTTTCTTTAGTGGCTCATGCGATTTTGTTTATAACCATTTTCGGATTCAGCCCTATTATCGCCGAGTCGATTGGTCTGAAAAATACACACGTTTCTTGGTTAATGGGAGCCTTTTTTATTCCACATGCCTTAACTTCATTAGGGCTCACCTTCTTACATTTAAACAGGAAAAATCATAAAGTGATTTTAATCATCTCTTTTGGATTAACCGCCTTTTTTCTGGCATGTATTCCATTTGCGAAGTCGTTGGTAGCGATCAGTATGTACCATGCAGGCTTGGGGCTTGCGCTCGGTTTTATTTTTCCTTTGTTGCTGGGAGAAGTAGTGAAGATTAGTCCCAGTCATTTAAAAACCTCGGCAATGGGCTTTTATCAGTCGTTTTATGCAATCGGGATATTGATCGGTCCTATGATTGCCGGGATCATTGCCGAAAAATCAGGGGTACATGAAGTGTTCTTTATGACAGCAATCATGTCTCTTTTATCAATAGCCAGTATAGGTTTTTACCAAACAAAATAACCTTTCATCTGTTCATACAGCCCCGTAAAAGCAAGCGATTTATGGAAGCGAAAAAGTTGCGATATCGAAAAAGAGGTTGTGTTTTGCCATCCGAGATTCCAATGGTTCATCATATCCGGGTCTAAAAAGGCGGTCATTCCTTCTTGGGCCCGTACAAAAAACTTAAAAGGATAACCGCTCAACCGAGGCATAAAATGAATCAAGACCATTGATCTGGAGGGTTATCATGAGTATACTCGCAGGAGAACTTACATGGAATATGTTCCTCTTGTCTGTCCTTATCATAACGGCCATTGTGTATGCCACATTCATCCACCGAAAGGAACAAGCAAAATGGCATGACAAGCGGCCCGTTCTTTTTTATACAGGCCTCGGCCTTTTTTTCTTGGCGGGAGGAACTCCTTTCACGCAGTTAAGCCATGTTTCTTTTACTCTCCATATGGTAAACATGAGTATTCTGTATTTCTTAGTCCCGCCGTTATTGCTGCTGGGCATTCCCCGCAAATGGTTCAATCCCAAAACAGGACCTCTCATTTCCGGCATCTTTCTCACTGTATTCGCCGCATTATTTCTTTTATATCACCTGCCCTTTTTGATCCAATACTTGCTTAACCGCCCAACCATCCACTCCCTATTTAAGTTCGGCCTTTTTGTCGCAGCAGCAGGGATGTGGTGGCCGATTATTTTTTCAGTAAAAAAAGAAGAGACGAAACGTTATGCCGTTTTAAGCGGAATATTGTTGATGCCGGCCTGTCTGCTTTTTATTGTAAATGGATTTATGAGCGGGGGAATCGGAGCGAATACGAATCCATTTCTCAAACAACTCTCCGCTCAACTATGTATCGCTCCCGAGCAAATCGACCATATTTTTCCTTATCAATTGAAATACGATCAGGTGATTGGTGGAATCGCCATGCTGGGTCTTCATAAATGCTCGATAATGTTGGTATGTAATCTTAAAGGCCGAGCGATGAGAGGGAACATAGGGAACTCCGAAAAGGATGTGTCCTTTAAAAGGTCAAATTCAAAATAGCAAAGGTCGCTTTCCTGCGGGATCTTCAGCTCGAGCTATTCCCGCAGGAGCCTACCTATTTTGCCGACGCTAAATGCTTGCCTATTATACACTAGGACAATTTATCCCGCATGTAAGGTGCCGTAAGACTCCCACTTCAAAATCTTGAGTGAATACAAAAGGTCCAAGCGGGAGAAAACGGCACCTAAATGCCCGATTGGTTCAACTAACATTCAGTAGGGAAAACGCCTACTGAATGAAGTTTCACTTTATCCCGCATGTAAGGTGCCGTAAAACTCCCACTTCAAAATCTTGGGTGAATACAAAAGGTCCAAGTGTGAGAAAACGGCACCTAAATGCCCGATTGGTTCAACTAACATTCAGTAGGGAAAACGCCTACTGAATGAAGTTTCACTTTATCCCGCATGTAAGGTGCCGTAAAACTCCCACTTCTGAATGAAGTTTCACTTTATTGTTTGTTTTTTAATCAACTGATTTAGTTGTGTCCCAGACTCGCGCCAACCCTTTATAGGAAATCGGGATTATGGCAATGACCCACAACTTCCTGAAAGGCGCGGGCCCCTGCCAGCGCGCATCCTATAGATGTTAAATGGGGACGGAGAAAACGATTTGTTGCCTTTCTCCTGGATTGATGTGCAGGAGATTTTTAGACAGTCTCCTGTCAAATTTTTTGAGGCCAAAAACTCCATTTGCGAAGGAGCGCCAAGGTAGCTGGAATCATGAGTGGCCGGACGATAAAGGTATCCATTAAAATCCCGACGGCCATCATAAATCCAAACAACTTTAGCTCGTAAATGGGCATTGTAGCCAAAACAAGAAATGTCGCAGCCAGGATCAATCCAGCCGAGCTGATGACGCCGCCGGTTTTATCTACGCCTCTTTTAATGGCCTCTTCAAACGGCATTGATTTCAATTCCTCACGAATCCGGGCAATGAGCATGATCGAATAATCGACTCCAAGGGCAACAAGAAATACAAAAACATACAATGGAATTCTGTAATTAATCGCATCAAGCTCCAAAAAAACTTTGAATAACCATATTGAGAGCCCAAGCGTGGCGGCGTAGGAAAGGACAATCGTACCGATCATATATAAAGGCGCAATGATGGAACGAGTCTGCCATCCGAGCATGACTGAAATGAAGATCACCATCAAGACCATTACAACGATTGTATCCCGATCATTGATATCTTGAAGATCCGCATTTACCGCACTTTCACCTGCAACGTACAGTTTTGTCTCGGATAATCCTGCGTCTTTTACAATGGCCTCACTGTTCTCACGTATTATGTTTACTGTTTCGAAGGCTTCGGTTTCATATGGATTTCCTTCTACAATAAACGAGAACTTGGCGCTTTTTCCATCTTTGGAAAGCGGATTTCCCTGAGCCGTTATTTGTTCAACGCCTTTTATATCGCCAACTTCTTTCAGGACAGATTGGAGTTGTTGCATGTCAAGTTTTTCCTCGGAAACGAGTAACAATGTTCCTGGAGCAAGACTTCCTTCCGAAAAGTCTTTGCTTAGCTGTTCGTAGCCCACGCGGGATGACAAATCTTCCGGGAATGACGCAATCAAATCATAAGATTCCTTTAAATGGGTTGTATTCCAGGCGCCAATCCCCATGACCACAATCAGAGGCAAAAGAAAGAACAGCGGGCGCTTTACCACAACTTCTGCTATTTTTCCCCATATCGATTTTTGATCAGTATTCTCTTCCCCAAATTTCGGAATAGACGGCCAGAATGCTCTTCTTCCAATCACGGCAAACAGGGCGGGCAGCAATGTCAATCCGGCAATTAGCATGGCGCCAGCCGCGATCGCAAAGGCAGGGGCGAAATTCCGATACGGTTCGTATAAGGTGAAAAATAAGGTGGCCACTCCGAGCAAAATCGTGCTGCCACTGAAAAATATCGGCTCTTTTACGTGACGCATCGTTTCGCGCATTGCCGCGTCTTTTAATTCATGTTTCCGAAGCTCCTCCCGGTAACGGGAGAAAATCAGCAATGAATAGTCCGTGACGACCGCAAACAGCAAAATCGTCATGATCGATACCGCCTGGCTGTCGATGGCAAAAAGTCCGGCTTTTGAAGCCAACCCTATGACTCTGTCCACGACTGCATAAACAATAGCTGCACCGATAAGCGGAATAAAAGTGAGCAAAGGAGAGCGATAAATAAACAATAATAACACAACAATCAAGCCTACCGTTGACAACAACAAAATGATATCAGCGCGGCTGAACAATTCCACTGCATCCGCGGCGATACCGGCCGGACCGGTCCATGATAATGTCACATTCTCAGGTACAGAGATTTGCTTTTTAACTTTCCGAACCGCTTCGTACAGATCATTTCCTTCCAACTCTTCTGAAAGTGTAATCGGGATGAAAAAGGTTTTGCCATTTTCTGAAACAAAAGATTGCACTACTTCTGGCGGCATGTTGGATAATGGCAACAGTCCGACTTCTCCATACTGATCATCCAACTTGATTGCTTCCACTTTTTTTGAAAATCCAATGACTTCCTCGTCGGAAAAACCTTCTTTCTTGGAAAAAACAGCAAAAAGCGGTAATCCTTTGTCTTGAGGAAAGTGTTTTTCCAGCTGCCGGTCTGCAATGATGGATTTTGCATCAGCTGGCAATCCTGCGTTTTTATTCGCCGCGACAAACTCTTTTGCCCCGGGAGCAAAGCTTGATAAAATACCCGCGACCAACAGCCAGAGCACCAAGAAGAACCACCAGCGGCGATTATTTTGTATCGGCTTGTTAACCAATCTGCTTCACGTCTTTCTCAATCATAAATGTGATGAAGATAAACAAGGCAAAGCTGATAAGCAGGATAGCTCCGCCGCAAATATAAAAAACCAAAGAGAAAACTTCATTGATCCCAAAAGGCTTAATAAATTGGAGCCACATGCCGGCTGTTAAACCAATAGATCCCAAAATGGCCGTCCATCCATGAGCAGTGAGTAATTTTTTTGCACGCACCTTGTAGATTTTGTAAAATGCTCCCCAGGCAAACATCGATAACCATCCTACCAATAAAATATGCGCATGGATAGGGCGGAATGCATATGATTCGGCTCCCGCCATATGGGAACCTATTAACGCCCCAATCAACCCAAAAATAGCCGCAATTCGAATAAAGCGAAGGCTCCATTTTTCTTGTTCCATGTAAAATTCCTCCATCCAGTTCATATGTTAGCCTAATGATAAGCTCCCAACATAAACGGAACATGAACGGATCATTACAATTTCGGTAATGAGATGATAAAAGTCATGCCTTGCTGTCCGTTTCTCTTTGCTGTAATATTGCCGCCATGCAGTTCGACGACCTGCCGGACGATGGCCAAACCAAGCCCGCTTCCTCCAATTTCTTTTGTCCTTGAATCATCCACCCGATAAAAACGTTCAAAAATGCGCCCTATTTTTTCTTCTGGAATACCGATCCCTGTATCACAAAACGTTGCTATAACGGTATTGTCCTGTTCCGTCAAAGTAATTTCGATGGAGCCGCCTGTCTCGGTATACTTAATGGCATTGGAAAGGAGATTGGCCCACACTTTTTCCAAAAAAGCCGGATCTCCTTGCAATTCAATCTCATCCAGCTCCAACGATAATGACATTTCTTTCTCTTCGAGTGCCCACCTGTAACGGCGAATCGTTTCTTTTAATTGCTCGTCCAGCCTGAATGTTTTGAGTTGAAGAGGTGATAAAAGCTGGTCAAGTGAGGTCAAGAGCATAAGCTGTTTCGTCAGTGCGGAAAGCCGTTCTGTTTCAGCTTGAATGACCTTGGCGTAATTTTTTCGTTCAACTGCTGGCGGGTCATTTTCGATCAGGTTGGCATATCCTTTTATATTTAACAGCGGTGTTTGAAAATCATGAGATACATTATTGATAAATTCCTTTCGGATCCGGTCATTTTCCCCAAGCCGCTCCGTCATTAATTGAAAGCTTTGTGCAAGCTGGCCAATTTCATCTTTCCGATCAATTTGCAGCGGGTCGGTGAATTTCTCTTCGCCAACCCTTTTCGTTGCTTCAGTCAACTTTACAATCGGTTCAATCAGTTTTTTCGCCATAAACAGCATCGCCAGCAAACTGAGTATCGCCATCGTTACGATCATTCCCGCAAGCAGGAAGTGAACTTCTGTAAACAGGAACTTAATGTCCGGTCGCAGAAATAGTGCGTAATTCATCCCGTTATAGGTGAAGGAGGTCCCAACCGTATTGGCCGACTCATCGGCAAAAAAGCCGGTCATAAACGTTTCTGTTGGAAAGTGTTTCATTCCATGATAGTCTTCGCCTTTCAGAACACGGTCAATGTTTTGCGGGGACAGATTATCGACACGAAAAGGAGTGCCATACGTTTCTTTTTCCCGTTTTTCATTGATAGCGATCAATTTATAACCGGCATCCGCTTGTGTTTGAAGAAATTGTTTCAAGTCATTCTCCTTCGTGCTTTCAACATAAGAAACGAATGATTTCACAATCTCCATATTTTTTTCATCATTGGCCGCTTTTAATGTTTGGTGGTAAAAAGTGTTGACTGCCAGAAAAGCAACCAAGGCACTTGTGAGCATGATAACGAGTGTAAAAATGAGAAATTTGCTATATAGTGACTTCATTTATCCAGGACCTCTAGTTTATATCCGACACCCCGGACTGTTGAAATGACAACATTCTTTGCCAACTTTTCCAGTTTATCGCGAAGTCTTTTAATATGGACATTCAATGTTTGTTCATCACCTTCATAATCAAACCCCCATACTCTCTCGAGCAGCATTTCCCGTGTAAGCACCTGGTTGGGACGGGAGGCAAGTATGGAAAGAAGTTCAAACTCTTTTAAAGGAAAGAGATAAATCTTTTTTCCAGCGGATACTTCATAACTTTTCCTGTTGATTGTCAGAGGACCGGCTTCAATCAGCATATCGATCGCTTTTTCGTACCGCCGTAAAATCGCATTCACACGAAAAAGCAGTTCTTTCGGCTCAAAGGGTTTTACGACATAATCATCCGAGCCGGCGAGAAATCCTTTTTCTTTATCTTCCAACTCGCCTTTGGCAGTCAGCAACAATACGGGGATATCGGCTCTGGCTCTTAATGTTTTCGTCAATTCATAGCCATCCATTCCGGGCATCATCACATCGACAATCGCCAAGTCGGGTATGTCGTTTTCAATCAGTTCAAGTGCTTGATAACCGTTTGCCGCTTTTTCAACCGCATAGCCCGCTTGGGACAAGTGAATATTCACAAGCTCCAAAATATATGGATCATCATCTACAACAAGGATTTTCATATTTCGCCAGCTCCTTCCCCTTTTTTCTGAAAATGATATTTATGCTTGTTTCATTATAAAAGATTGGCGGCGGGGAAGCGAGTGTATGGAAGATCATTCTAATTCAGGCCCATATAGGAAAAAGAATTTTTTGTATTTTGTAGTATTTTTGCTTCCGGAATCGTCTAATTAGGAGGAAAGGAGGAAAGTTTTATAAAAAAAGTTGAAACCTTTTCTGTTATCGTACGTAGAAGGAGCGACAATCTTTTTTTCTTTCAAAGGTAATAGAATAAACAGAAGAAAGCATGATTAGTAAAATCGGGGGGAATATCGTGAAGAAAAAAGTATGGATCTGGATTTTGTCTATTGTCGTAGGACTGGGGATCATAGCGGCCATTGTCTTTTTTTTCATTCAAAACAGAATCGCAAGTGTCTCGGAAGAAATGTCGGAGGAAACATTCACCGTTCAGAAGGCAGCGGAACGGGAATTGTCTGAAACGATACTTGTTACGGGAAAAATCGTTCCTGAAAGTGAACAGAAAGTCTTTATTGAGCCGGATAAAGGGAGCATCATAGAATATTCCGTAGCGGAAAACCAAAAAGTGAAAGCGGGAGATCCTCTATTTAAATATGATGCTTCCAAACTGCAAAGCGAGTTAAATAAAGCTGTTAGGGAAAGAGATTTAATTCAAAAAAGAGCGAAAGCAGAAGAAAAGCAAATAGCGGACATGAATAAGCGAATAAAGAATGCAAAGGCGAATTCCGGGTCTGCGTCTGCATCAAGTGAACAGGAAGCAGAAGTTCCTATAGAAAGCGTCGATGACCTGACGAAAGAAAAAACGGAAATAGAAATCCAACATGAAACCACAAAGGCAGAAATTGTTGCTGCCCAAGAACAAATTAATGATTTGGACAAGCAAATCAAAGAGATGACTGTCGTCAGCAAAATAGACGGAATGGTCGTTAAGGTAGACAAAAATGCTGTAAGTACAGAAAACGCATCACCTGAGCCTGTCGTACATATCATTTCGAACCAACCGTTTAAGGTCATTGGAACGATGAGTGAATTTGATGCGGTTAAAATTAAAGAAAAACAATCCGTTATTATCCGTCCAAAAGTTTATAAAGATAGGGAATGGAAAGGGGAAATAGAATCTGTCTCACAATTTCCAAATGAGGAAGGAAGCGGCGGCGGTGAGGACTTCTCCGGCGGTGGAGGAAGCGGCGGCAGTGTAACGATGTATCCGTTCAAGGTAAAGATAACGGACGATACATCTGAATTAAGGCAAGGATTTCACGTCTCTCTGGAGATTAATGTTGCCGCTGAAGGAAAGTCTCTTGCTATTCCACATGCCGCGTTGCACGAAGAAGACGGCGCGGATGTCGTATATGTATTAAAAGACGACAAACTTGAAAGGCGCGAGGTTCAAAAGGGCGCGATGAATGATGAGTTTGTTGAAATAAAAGAAGGCGTCAAAAAGGATGAACTAGTCGTCATTGAGCCAACGGAAGGATTGCATGATGGAATGGAAGTGACCTCTTTTGATGAAGTTGAGTAATATTACAAAAGTGTATGGAAACGGGTCACTGAAAGTTCCTGTTTTGCATGATATTAATATAACCATTGAAGATGGCGAATTTATTTCGATCATGGGCCCGTCGGGTTCGGGAAAATCCACATTAATGAATATTATTGGATTTTTGGATTATCCGACAACAGGCACGTTTGAATTAAATGGTGAAAAAATCAGTTCCGCCAGTGAAAAAAAACTGGCGGAATTAAGAAACAAGCATATTGGATTCGTGTTTCAGCAGTTTTTTTTACTGCCGAGATTAAATGCTTTGAAAAATGTCGAGACGCCGTTAATCTATGCGGGTGTTTCAAAAAGAGAAAGATCGGACAGGGCAATGCAAATGCTGACGAAAGTCGGGCTGAAAGACCGGGTAAAGCATTTGCCGAGCGAACTTTCGGGAGGTCAAAAGCAGCGTGTCGCCATTGCCCGTGCTTTGGTGAATAATCCTTCGATCATATTGGCAGACGAGCCGACGGGAGCGCTTGATTCCACAACGAGCAAACAAATTATGGAACTGCTCGTCCAACTGAATAATGAAGGAAAAACAGTCATTATTGTTACCCACGAAGATGAAATTGCAGAATATACGAACCGAAGGATTATATTAAAAGACGGCAGGATTACAGATGACCGGAGGAGAACGCCATGAGTATATGGGAAAGCTTTAAAATTGCGTTATCCTCAATTTGGAACCATAAGATACGCTCACTGTTAACGATGCTCGGCATTATTATCGGGGTGGCGGCCGTTATCATCATCGTGGCCATTGGACAAGGTGCCAAGACAGAAATGACAGACGAGTTATTCAGCATGGATAAAAATATTGTGGAACTGTATTATGAGGAGGATATGTCAGAAGATGGAATGGCCATGATGACGGGGGAACAGCCGGAATTATCTACGGCCGATATAGAAACTCTTGCCGAAGTTCCGGGGGTAGAAGCCGTTTTGGCAACAAACATGGCTTCGGGAAGCCTGTTGGTGGATGATGAGCAGGTTGACCTGGAGATTACGGGTGTTGGAAGCGAGTTTTTTTCGGCAAGAGATATTCAAGTTGTTGAAGGGCGGCCCCTGAACCAACTGGATAATGACGGGATGAACCGGGTACTCATGATTGATACCGTAGCCAAGAAAAAGCTTTTTAAAGACAGCGATGAAGTCGTCGGAGAAGTGGTTGATGTAAACGATAATCCATATAAAATTGTCGGTGTTTATGAGTCCCCGGTCCCGGAGCAATTCCGATTTTCAGAAAATGGGGAAGCGTTAATGCCGAGGTCGGTTGTTTCCATGATGTTTGGAACGATGGAAATAGAAAGTCTGGCGGTTATAGCCAATAATCCCGAGAGAATATCGGAAATAGGACAGGAAGCGGCAGACACACTGACAGAAGCGAAAGGATTGGAAGAAGACCAAGGCCGGTACGCTATCTTCGATTTCTCCGAATATGAAAAAGAGTTTAATACGGTTATTACGGTAATGACATTGTTTATCGGCAGTATCGCGGCCATATCCTTGCTCGTTGGCGGGATTGGTGTCATGAATATTATGCTCGTATCCGTGACGGAACGAACGAGGGAAATTGGTTTGAGAAAGGCGCTTGGAGCCACACGCGGGAAAATACTTCTACAGTTTTTAATTGAGTCGATTACGCTAACCTCGTTGGGCGGCTTGTTGGGAATTAGTTTGGCTTTCTTTGTCTCAATGCTGATTTCCATTTTTGCGCCGATAAACGCCATTGTGAGTCCGCTCGTCGTCCTAATCGGAGTTGGATTTTCTGCATTCATCGGGGTTATCTTTGGAATTCTTCCAGCTAATAAAGCTTCCAAATTGAGCCCGATCGACGCATTGCGTTATGAGTAACAACTAAATATACGAACATGAGTAGCACAGACCAAGACCAAGGTTTGTGCTACTTTTTGTTAAAGCAGAAGTGAAAAAAGGCAAAACAGCTCATGAACAGTTTATATCTCTATTTAAAAGAGACGGCCTCTAACGTCTCAGATGCGGAACTGGCAATACCTGCTCTTGGAAAATGTTTAAATTGGCTAACCATACAAGAAGCTTTTCGGGAAGAACTATTGTACTTAATCCTAAATTGTCATAAAAATACAAAAATATCAAACGTGGGAAAATATAGAAAATTAAAGCGATTTATGTTATTATATATGCTGTTAGATGTAAGCGTGTTATCGGTAAATTTTATAAAAAGGGGACGCATTTTATAGAGCAGCATAATCTTAAGTACCATAATAAATATTAGTTGTTAAGCTTTGAAACCAAATAGGCGCAAAATAATATCTATAGTGATAACGCTGGTGAAGAGTGAGATATTAAACTTCGCAAGCAAGTTAAAAAGAGGAGAAATGAAAATTGAAAAAAATAAATTTTTGTTTTTTTACTGTGCCTTGTTTTTTAACAGTAATATTGCTCTTTCCCAATTTAATCATTGCTGAAAATAAAGACCAAGAGAGGGATATCCTTTTCTTAGGAAAATATTCTAAAGACGAAATACACCAAATCACGGAAACTAGAAATTCAATAAAAAAAGTAGAAGGTGCGGATATAATTCCTAGTTTTAGTGATGATATTAGTTCAGAAAATATAAACAAATATGATTCTATAGCTGTTTCATATGAAGTAGTTAAAAACAACAAATCACTATCAAAAAAGTTAAAAGAGAATCTGGAGAATGGAAAGAAAGTATATTTATATGGGGATCTTACTTTTGAGGATTATAGTAAAGTTTTAGAAGTTGATATATCGTTAGACACAAAGACTAGAAATAATGAAGTGAAGAAATTGGTATTTGGAAATAATAATAACAATGGCAACGATAGTAAAACTTTGGAAATAGAGGCTATTGATAAGTTGCAAATAATTGGGTATTCCCTAAACAAAGAAGATAATATTAAAGTTCTTGGTTTAAATATAAGTCACCATGATGAGAATGGAAAAACAGAAATTATACCGGACTCACTTTACTTAAAAGGAATATTAAGATATGAACAAAAAGATATAGAAAATGACTCAGTTACACTAAATAATGTTCCTGGTGAGCCAGTTTTACGAAATGATGTGTTACTTGTTGGAGAAGCATTTTATATAACAGATATAGTAGGAGAAATTCAGTCGAATTGGTATTTGTATAAATTACTTGACGAACAAGACCCTGATTGGGATTATTTTTTACTTGATAATGCTGTAAAACCAAAAATCATGAAACATAATGGGAGTTTTTTTGGATCCACATGGAGAGCAACCTTTATGCGTATAAATCATATCTTACCATCTCACCTAAAAAGTAGATTGATAGAATCTACTCCAAAAGATACTGAAGGAGATGATTATGGAAATTACTCTCTATCAATTTCTTTTCCCTGGCAGATTTCATTTACAATACCTTACAGAAGTAAGCCCACTATACAATTAGATGAAGATTTGAAACTGAATCAATCTGATTGGTATGTTGAAGCACAAATGTTTGGTAAATACAGAGGGCTTGAATCGAGTAGAGAGCAGTATAGATTTATTACTGCATGGACAGCTGGAACTGACCATCCTGTAGGTAATAATATAACAGAAATGATAGTTAGAAACTATGTTGAATTTACATCAGGAATAGATGCTTCAACAGATACGGGAAATCAGTTTTTAGTTAGGTATAGGCACTAAAATTAGAATTAACTAAATTTTAAATATATATTTTTTTCTGCGCTTGAACCTTTTTCAAGTTCGTTGTTGGCTTGTTGAAGGTTTTTTCTTTTTTGCGAACTGGAGATGAAGAAGCATTTATGGTAAAAAGCAAAGGAGGACAAACCAATTGAAAACTGCTTTAGAAGCTTTTGTGGGAAGAAACATAGAGTACTATGAAGAAAAATGGAAAAATGAATACAGTTGGAATTGGGCAGCTTTCTTTTTAACATTTTTATGGTTAGGTTATAGAAAAATGTATGGGGTTATCTTTGGTTTCGTGGGGTTAAACTTATTGATTGATTTTATATTATACTTTGTTACACACGAGATTTATTCGACTACTAGTAGTACCATAATGAGCATTATATTTTTCATAATTCCCTCAACTGTTTTAGGCTATACAGGTAACTATTTTTATAAAAGACAAGCTGAAAAAAATATAATCTATCTAAATAAGTTGAATTATGATACAAGTGAAAGCATGAGCGAACTAAGAAAAAAGGGAGGGGTGAGTTCAATTGGATTAATGTTAGCCATTAAAATAATGATGATGTATTATTTTCTCTCACAGATTATGTATGTGATACTATGAGATTTGAGCGCTTATCATAGTAATGCAATGGTAGAAATGAATGATTGTAATCTAAAGGAAGTCGATGTTCCCTAAGGATAGAAAGTGCATCGATTTTTTTGGATAGTAATGAATGTAGTATCCTGTCTCATATCCCGAATGGGGAAAATAAGTTACTGACCATTCATGTAAAGCTGGATGGCAAAAACCTATAACCTCGCATATATTTCAAGAGGCGGGGCGACGTAGAGGATGCACAAAGTGCAAGCGAAGTGTCAGACAAGGAAAGCACGGACTACATCGCCTACGCCCAAAGATAAAGCGCGCAAGCTTTCTTGGAGGACGTTTGCTGGCTGGCTTGTAAACAGAGTTGCGGATTCGTTGTTCCATTCCGTCATTTGATCGTTGATATGACGGCTTTTTCGATTTCCTGGTAACTTGTACATCGGCATATATTGGATGACAGCCAGTTTTTCATCACATCTTTTGACGGGTTGCCATTATGTTGAAGGAGCGAATGGCAATTGAGGATGAAGCCCGGTGTACAGTAGCCGCATTGGAATGCGAAATGCTCGACAAAAGCCCGCTGTATGGGGGCATCCCGCAAACCTTCGATTGTTGTGATGGTATGGCCGGAAGCTTCGACAGCAAGCATAATACATGATTTAAAAGGCAGAGTGTCAACGAGTACAGTACAGGCCCCGCAATCACCATTCAGGCATCCTGGTTTCGCGCCCGTCAAGCCAAGCTTTTGGCGAAGAACGTATAAGAGCGTTTCCCCTGCGAGTACCTCAACTTCAACGATTTCCCCGTTTATGTCCATCTCGACTGTAAATCTTTGTTTTTCCACTAAGCTCCCTCCATTTCCATGATAAAATCCATCAACATGTTTCGCAAAACGAACAGGCGATATTCTCTTGATCCTTCAATGTCATCAAGGATAGGATCAGGTACTTGTTGCAAGGTGTGTTCAACTCTGCTTGCAAACGATAAACCCGTCCTGTTGATGGCTGTTTCCATTGCGGATGAGCGAAAAGGAAAGGGGCAAAGCCCGCTGAATGCCAGTCTGAGTTGTCCATCCGCTTTGACAGCCGCTCCGGTAATGAGGGGATAGCCGGTATCCCATTGCTTTCGTATTTTTCGCGAAATGTAGGGAAGCTGTAGAAAGTCTGTATCTGTTAGAATTTGGACGAGAAGCCGCCCTTCTTCCAGAATTAGTTCTGTGATCGGCACTTCTTTTACCCCTTGCATATCTGCGACTAGAACATGGCTGTTCGCCAGCAGAAAAGGCAAAATCGCTTCCCGGTAAAATATTTTTCCGCAAATATTTCCTCCAATCGTAATCTTGTTTCGGGAGGTACGGTCGGCCACTTCACTGGAAACATCCGCTAATAATGGAAAGATATTTCGATTTTCAAGAGCGGTCAAAGGAACGGACGCGCCAATCGTTAAAAATGGAGATGATGTTTGTAAAACCATACATTCCGGAATTCCTTTTATATCAATAATGGAACCTGGCGTATCTATGTTCAATCGGCCAAGTGTTAAAATTTCGGTTCCTCCGGACCAATACATTGGCTGTTTATCGTCCTGTTTTAGTGTTTGGAACAAATTCACGGCTTCCTGTAATGTTGTTGGCTTGTAATACTCTACATAGGCTGGCAGCACTGCTTACATCCTCCTTTCTTTTGTTCTCCATAACAATTCAGGGGTGAGAGGCAAATGGTGAAGATCCACTTGCAACGCCGTGGACAAAGCGTTTGCCAACGCGGCCGGCATGCCGATGAGGCCATGCTCGCCAACTCCCCGCGCCCCATACGGCGCATCTATTTGAAGGGATTCTACAAAGTCGACGATATACTCGGGCTGTTCCCCGTACCGAATCGGCTGGTATGTTCGCAATTGCGGGTTAAGTACTCGCGCGTGTTGATCAAAAATAAAGGTTTCCCGGCCTGCAAAGGACAGGCCCATGCTCATGGCTCCCGTTACTTGCCCTTCTGCGGCCTTTTGATTTAATACTTTGCCAATGTCGATGACGGATATCGCTTTTACTAAACGGTATTCGTATGTTCTTGTATCGACTTCAACTTCGACACCTTGGGCTCCGACAGTCCACTCAGGCCCGTGTTTGCCTGCGCCGGTTTCTTTATTGAGCTTCGTCATGTGTCTTAAGGTGTATGTTCCGCTTCCGATAATCTGTCCGCCAATTGATATGCCGCTGGGAAACGTATAGCCGTAGGCTATCTCTTTTACCGCAATATGAATGGTTGGGTCATCTCGTAAAAATATTTTTTCATAACCGACTTCCAAATCTTCAATCGGGGCAAGCAAAATGCAGGAAGCTCTCTCCTTTAATTGAAAAATAACATCATCCGCCGCATTCAAAAGGGCTCTTCCAGCCATGAAAGTTCCCCGGCTGGCAACGGTTTTCCAATGTTCCGGTGTATGTTGCGTATGAACGGTCATTTGAACGTGGATGTTCTCAACCGGCATTTTTAACTTTTCCGATAACATCTGTGCCAAGATCGTTTTAGTTCCCGTGCCGATTTCAACAACGCCGGAAATGATATTGATGCTTCCATCCGGATTGAACATTAAAATGACTCCTGAACTAGAATTTGTGTCGATCGTGGAGTTTTTCCAAAGGCAGCTGATCCCTTTGGCTCTTACTTTGTTCTTGCCAACGGCGGTGATCCGTCCTTCATCCCAACGGATCAGTTCCTTCAATCTGGATAGGCACTGTCGTACATTTCCGACATTGCTCGTATTCAGTTTTACTTGGGAAGGTGACGTATCGCCGGGCCTGATCGCATTTTTATATCTGAACTCGAGGGGATCCATGTTCAATTTATTGGCGAGCATATCCATCGTCCGCTCAAAGGCAAAGTGGACTTCCGAGTGGCTGAATCCTCTAAACGGACCGGGATACGGATGGTTCGTGTACATGCTAAGTGAGTCGCAATAAATATGTTCAATCCGGTAAGGCCCCGTACAATCGACGGCACCCGCCCGAGCCAAGTCAGTCGATTTATCGGAATAGGCTCCGCTGTCCCATAAATACAGCAATTCCGCCGCCTTTAATAGTCCATTTTTCGTGCATCCAAGTTTTATCGTCGCGTCCAGCCCGATATGCCCCGGAGCCGTGACCATATCTTCTTCCCTGTTGTTGGCGATTTTCACTAATCTGCCGTTTACCGCTTTGGAGGCGATATACGCCAGAATCTCCAGTTGTATGGACGCTTTTCCGCCATATCCTCCTCCGACCAAGGGTGTTTTGACAATGATGTTGCCTGAGGGAATTTGAAAATACGCGGCAATCAGTTTTTTGATCATAAAGGGGGCCTGCGATGACGAAGTAATTTCAATGATCCCATTATCATGAATTTGAGCGAGGGAACAACGTGTTTCCATTGCGGCATGGTCTGAGGGATGGAACGAATAGGAGGCAAGTACAGTGACATCGCTCTCTTCCCAGCCCTTTTGCATATTTCCTTTGCGAATTTTTATTTTTGATGCGATGTTTGTTCCGGGTACGGGATACACGCCCTCTATTTTGTGATAACTGCCAAGCTGTTCATGAAGGAGCGGGGCGGCTCGGTGCAGTGCTTCGCGCGGGGAGTTTACAACTGGAAGGGGATCATATGCAACTTGGACTTGATTGGCCGCAAGCTGAGCGGTTGCCATGCTATCCGCGACAACAATCGCAACAACTTCTCCGTAATAACGCACCCGGTCGACAGCGACTGGCGGACGATCCCGAATCTCTTCACCGGTGAGCGGTAAGTTATCGCCTGTAATAATCGCTCGGACCCCTTTTATTTTGAGGGCATCGGATATGGTAATCTGGACGATTTTTGCATGAGCGTAGGGGCTTGTAACCAGTTTTCCGTCCAACATGCCCACTGTTTCATCATCATTTGTATATTTCGCTTTCCCGGTCACTTTTTCCCAAGATTCTTTACGATACACACTTTTCCCAATAAACTTCATCGTACAGTCACTCCATCCGTTTTCGGTTATAGTAACATCTTATGATGATGGTAACCGGTAACATTCATCAACCTTAAGGGAATCAACCAAGACTTGATGATCCGTTGAAATGGATGGGGCGTAAAGGAAATAAGGGATTACCATATTTTTGTTAAATGGCGAAAGTCGGCTAGTCGTATTTTCGGTGCTTTCGTTATGAAGCTGGTGTATAGGTTGTACCGGTCAGATTGCTTTGTTAATTTTTTGTAAATATCCTTTGTTTTTATGTTAAGTTCCTGTAAATGCGCTTAAATTGTAACGATTTATGTCGATTTAATGTATGACAAATTGGAATTACGGAGTTGATGATCTATTTGAGTTGACGAACGTGCAATGCCATTGTTCATAATTTTATCGGATAAAAAAGTGGGCGGTGTATGAGTGATGAATTGGTTTTTCAATTTAAAAGTGGGAGTGAAGTTGACCTCGGCTTTTCTCATTATCGCACTCCTTCAAGCCGGTACAGGTATGATCGCACTATCGCAAATGAGCAAAATCAATCAAGAGGCAGAAACGATGTATCGTGAAAGCCTTATCCCCACTCAAGAACTGGGGGAAGCCCGGAACCTTGTTCAGCAATTAAGATTGGCGAGCCGGGACTTATATTTATACCCGGAAGAAGCGGACAAGAAAGTGGAAGAAATAAAAAAAATGAAAGAACAAGTTGCGGCACACATTGAGGCATACAGTTCAAGTCAATTAACAAAAGAGCAAAAAGTGAAGTTGGCGCAATTCAATAATAAATGGGAATCCCATAATATTTCTTATGATCAAGCCGTTCAGTTAATACTTGAAGGCAAACAGGCCGATTACTTGTTAACCATTAATGCGGGTTTGCTCAAATTTCAAAATGAGATGTTTGATGGGTTGAATGAGTTGATGCAATCAGAGACAGCGTTGGCTGAAAAAGGTCAAAAAGATGCCGAATCGGCTTATGAAACGACTCTCGTCATAATGACGGGCATTATTTTTTTCATTTTTATACTCAGTATAGTGTCTGGTATGTTCATTGCCAAAATGATTTCCCGTCCGCTGCGGCAAGTAGCTCGTTTAGTTGAAAATGTGGCTGATGGCGATTTATCGGAGACAACCAAAATACAGACAAAAGATGAAGTGGGAGTTCTTGCCCAATCGATCAACAAAATGATCTTAAACTTGAGAGCCACAATCCAACATATTTTAAGTGCGGCGGAAAATTTATCCGTTTCTTCCGGGCAGGTTTCCGCAAGCACTGACGAGGCTGCAAGAGCCAGTACGAACCAGGCAAATGTTGCACAAACGATGAACGAGTTGTTGAAAGAATTATCGGACGCTATCAGCTCGGTTGCACAAAACACGGAAGAAGCTGTAAAATTGGCCCATCAGACAATAGAGATTGCCGAAGATGGAGAAAAAGTCGTTCAATCTTCTGTAGAAGTGTCCGAAAAGGTTAGTGCGCAAATATCCAGCTTGGAAGATGGATCAACAAAAATCGGAGAAATCATCAAAGTGATGGATGAAATTGCTGAACAAACGAACCTCCTTGCTCTGAATGCGGCCATTGAAGCAGCTCGGGCAGGTGAACAGGGACGGGGATTTGCAATCGTTGCAGAAGAAGTTCGTAAATTGGCAGAAAGAAGTGTTGAAGCGACAGATGAAATCTCAAGGATCGTAAAAACGATGCAAGAAGCGATTATCCGCAGTGTAAAGTCTGTTGAAGAAGGAGTCATCAAAACGAAACAATCAGGTGAGGGTTTTGAAAAAATCATTACCATGATTCATCACACGAGAGATAAAGTAACAGAAATTGCGAGTGCAAGCGAAGAGCAAGCCGCACAATCTTCAGAAGTCCTTTCTTATATAGAAACCATTTCGGCCACAACCGAAGAAACGGCTGCCAGCAGTGAAGAAACGGCATCAACGGCAAATAACTTGACCAATTTGGCGACGAAATTAAATGCTTCAGTCGCAGCGTTTACTTTACACAAAAAAGACCGTATTTCTTCTTCAATTGAAAACCCCAAAGCGGCTCCATAATGATTTTCAACAGCGGCATAACGGTCTGATCCCGAAGCAACAGCGGGTTCAGGCTTTTTTTCTGAATAAAGGGCTGTAGTTATTAACAATTAGTGAAAATTCCCCGATATGTAGGTTTTAGACGAAAATCATATTATAATGGAGGGAGAATATTACGATCTGATCATTGTTAAGGGGACGATAGAAAATGAGTCAACAGAAGACAGGTGCAGAGCATGCATCTTTTGGAAATCAGCTTCAAATCACTTCTTTTTTAGCTGATGTAATCGCTCTTTTTAAAGGGGTTGTGTTAATAGCCAATGTACTGCCTGTCTTTACGGGTTTTTGGCTCGCCGCCCACTTTACAAATACAGTCATTGATCCCAATTTATTTTTCTTGACAATCATTGGAAGCACACTAGTCATGGCCGGGGCGCTCGTCCTTAATAACTGGTATGAGGCCGATATAGACAGAGTCATGGCCAGAACACAAGTGCGTCCGACAGTGACAGGCAATATTTCATTAAAAATGGCGTTGGGGTTGGGTATCGCATTAAGCGCCCTGGGATTTATTCTTTTGTTTTTTACAACGATGGAGGCTGTCCTTTACGCTTTTATCGGGTGGTTTACGTATGTCGTCATGTACACGATGTGGACAAAGCGAAAATATACATTTAACACGGTGATCGGAAGCATCTCAGGAGCAGTCACACCGTTGATTGGATGGGGAGCAATTGATTCTGCCATGCATATTATCCCAATCGTTTTATTTATGATTCTGTTTATTTGGCAAATGCCTCATACATTCGCGATCGCGATGAAGAGGTATGACGAGTACAAAGCGGCAGGCGTTGCCATGCTCCCGGTGATCCGGGGCTTTGAAATGACAAAGCGACAAATTTTTGTGTATGTAGCCTGCTTGTTGCCTCTGCCGTTTTTTCTGGTGTCGCTCGGGACCACCTTTATTGTGATTGCGACTTTACTAAACCTCGTCTGGCTGGTACTTGCGATCCGGGGCTTTTTTGTAAAAGATGATGTGAAATGGGCTCGTGCCAACTTTGTTGTTTCTGTTAATTATATTGCAATTTTGTTTATCACGATGGTGATTGTGACGATCTAATGTTTGGAAAGCAGTTAAAGGCTACGACATAAGCAAATACGAAGTAGCAAAAACCGAACATTTTATTTATAATTGTTCGGTTTATTTGTGTAAAAAAAATCCCTATCATCGCTACGTCAACATATTTCGCTTTCCGCAGGTCTCTTCAGCTTCCTCGGAAAGCAAAGATCGCTTTCCTGCGGGATCTTCAGCTCGAGCGATTCCCGCAGGAGTCTACCTATTTTGACTACGCTAAAAGCTTGCATATTATACATCAGGACAATTGATCCCGCATGTAAGGTGCCATATACACCACTTCAAGACATGAGTTGATACCAAAAGGTCTAAGTGTAAGAAAACGGCATCTAAAAGCCCGATTGGTTCAACTAACATTTCTTGGAAAAGGCATACCAAGAAATGAAGTTTCACTTTATCCCGCATGTAAGGTGCCGTAAGCCTCCCACTTCAAAATTTTGAGTGAATACAAAAGGTCCAAGTGTGAGAAAACGGCACCTAAAAGCCCGATTGGTTCAACTAACATTCAGTAGGAGATGGAAGAAAACTCCTACTGAATGAAGTTTCACTTTATGGTTCGTTTTTTACTCGGCTGATTTTGTTGTGCCCCGGCCTCTTTTTCGTGATTTCTAGCAAGCGTTTAGGCCGGATCATGTTGATTAAACTCGTGCTTTGCAAAAGTATGCATACCCCAAATTTTTTTAACTAATTCAAAACACTTTCTTGCTTTAGTCTCTTATAGTCTCCACTGGAATAACCTGTTTCCAATAAGACCTCCTCATTATGCTGTCCAAGAAGGGGAGCAGGTTTTGTCAGTTCTCCGGGTGTTTCTGAAAATTTGGCAGGAAAGCCCAATGTTTTGACCGCCCCGGCAGCCGGATGTACATATTCCAGTATCATTTCCCGTTCTAGAATATGGGGGTCACTCAAGGTCTGATTGTAAGTATAAATCGGACCGCAAGGAATTCCGTGTTGTTCTAAAAGCTCCAGCCAATACACGGAATCGCGCTTTGATAATATTTCTTCAATATCTTTTTCAAGTTCTTTGAGATGAAGCGTGCGCAGGCTGTTTGTCAAATAACGCGGATCTTCCATCCAATTTGGCCGATCGACGACATGTAAACAAAATGTTTCCCATAACTTTTGATTGGCGGCCCCGATTAAAATGAAGCCATCCTTTGTTTTAAACCCTTGATAGGGTGCGGCGGCACGGTGGGCTGTTCCGGTTTTTCCCGCTACTTGTCGGCTGCCAAAATAAGCTGCTGCTTCCCATACCGTCCAGGCAAGCCCCGAGTCAACAAGAGACACATCAATATACTGCCCTTTTCCGGTTTTCAGCCGGTAAATGTAGGATGTCAAAATGGATTGAATGGCTGTTTGGGCGGCAGCCAAGTCGTGAATGGCAATTCCGACTTTGACTGGCTTTCCGCCTTGTTCGCCTGTCATTTCCATGAGACCGGATAATCCTTGCGCCATAATATCGAACCCGCCTTTATTTCGATAAGGACCGGTTTGGCCATATCCCGATATGGAGCAATATATGAGAGCGGGATTTAATTCTTTTAAGGTGTCGTAGTCAATTCCGAGCTTCTTCGCTACCCCGGGGCGAAAGTTTTCCACGAAAACATCTGCTTTTTTGACTAATTCATATAAAATGTCTCGGCCTTCTTCCTTTTTGACGTTCAGGCACATGCCGCGTTTATTGCGATTGACCATCATATACATATGGCTTTCATTGTTGTGAAACGGTCCCATGGCCCGCGTATCATCGCCATTTGGATATTTTTCGATTTTAATGACATCTGCTCCCATATCGCCGAGCACCATCGTGCAGTATGGTCCGGCCAATACTTGTGACAGATCAATCACTTTCATGCCTTGTAATGCTTGATTCATGTCGTTTTCACCTGGTTTCTAATTCTGTTAAAGTTCGGACGGCGCTTCTCTAAAAACGCCTGAATGCCTTCCTCGTAATCTTCGGAGCTGAACGAATCGAGAATGGATTTTGCCAATTCTTCATCTTCATCGGTGGCTCCGTCTATGATCTTGTGGATCACCTGTTTTATTCCTGAATTGGCCACCAATGATTTTTCGGAAATGTTACGGGCAAACTGGATGCATTGTTCCTCCAGTTCGTCAGAAGCATACACATAATCGATCAAACCGATGTCGCGCGCTTCTTCCGCCCCGATTAATTTTGCCGTATAAAGCAATTCTTTTGTCTTAGTTACCCCAATTAGATTCATAAGCCGCTTCGTGCTTTTTACATTATAGATAATCCCGATATTGGCGGCTGTAATGCCGAATGTTCCGTCAGCAGATGAAAAGCGGAAATCGCATGAATTGGCCAGTTCCAGTCCACCGCCAATCGCAAGCCTTTGTATAAGGGCGATCGTTGGCCGGGAAAATCGGTACAACTTTTCAATCGCTTCTAGCGCGGCTTCATTATAGGCTTTTGCTTTTTCGGCCTGGTAGCGGACATCAAGAAATTCGGTAATGTCCGCTCCGGCGGAGAAGGCTGTTTTATCAACGCCGCGGACGATTAAAACTCTAATGGCGGGGTCCTTTTCCAGTTCATCCAAAATAGAAGACAGCTTGCGAAACATCTTGAGCGTAATGGCGTTTTTTTTCTCAGGGCGATTCAAAACGAGAATGGCAATATCTTTATTTCTTTCTACGTATAAAGGATTTGTCATTTGAAACCTCCGGTTGATTAATCGTTTCACTCTTACTCCCAGCTTACGATGATAGAGCCGCGGAACTCTTCTTCGATGAATGTTTTCACCTCATCAGATTGGTAAGCTTTCACAAGCTTTTTCACTACAGCGTCATCTTTATTTTCGTCCCTTACAGCAATGACATTTGTATAGGGCGAGTCCGTTGATTCCAGAAGGATGGCGTCTTCTTTTGGGTAAAGGCCGGCGTCGATGGCAAAGTTTGTATTGATCGCTGCCGCGTCGACCTCGCTGAGCTGCTTGGGAATTTGTGCGGCATCAAGCTCGATAAATTCAAGGTTTTTCGGGTTTTCTTTTATGTCTTTCAGTGATGCTGTCTCTTTCGCATCATTAGCCAGTTGAATGTGGCCGGCTTTTTCCAAAATAAACAGCGCCCGGGAACCGTTTGTCGGATCGTTGGGTAGTCCAAACTTGGCTCCCTTTGGAAGGTCATCAATACTTTGATAGTCTTCCGAATAAACCCCCATTGGATTTAAAATCGTTTTGCCTACAGATACCAAATCGGTATCGTGGTCTTTATTAAACTGATCCAAGAAGGGCTGGTGCTGATAGCTGTTCGCATCAAGTTCACCGTCAGCCAATGTTTTGTTTGGCAGGATATAATCAGAAAAAATCTTTAACTCAATGTCCAATCCGTCTTTTTTCGCCACTTCTTTAACCTTTTCCATAATTTGCTCATGGGGGCCGGCTGTAGCGCCCACAATAAGCTTTTCTTCTTCCGTCTTTGTTCCCGTCGCATTGTTTCCACATCCGGAAACAATGACAGCCAATAGTAATCCTAGTAACAATATTCTAATGTTTTTCATTTTCTTCCCCCCAGTTTTTGGGGAATATCAAGAAACAAAAAAGCCTCTCTTCTTAAAAAAAAGAAAGAGAGGCTTAGTCATATACTCATCATAACTGGTTCCTCTCTTATCTTTCAAAACACATTCATGTTTTGCAGGATTTAGCACCTTTCTATTTTTAATAGATGGTTGCCGAGCTTCATTGGGCCAGTCCCTCAGCTACTCTTGATAAGAGAACGCTATTTCATTTACTTGTATTTCCCTATTATTTAAGAATGTAAAGCATGGGATAGATAATGTCAAGTTCATTTTTGGAAGTGGGCGAATATGGTACATTGTCAAAAGGCAGTGGTATAATGGACACATCAATATGCGGGAGAGAATGTAATGAAGAAATACATTGAGGCTTTAAAACCAACGGTTTACTCGTTGTTTGACCATTTTCACAACCATCCGGAGGTAAGCTGGAAAGAATATAAAACGACTGAATATATCCGGGATTTTTTAGTCAAAGAAGGATTTGCCGTTCAAACATTTGATGATGGCACTTGCACCGGTCTTGTAGCTGAAGTTGGAGCAGGAGAGCGGTGCGTTGCTTTGCGTACGGATATAGATGCTTTATGGCAGGAAGTCAATGGAAAATTTCAAGCAAATCATTCATGTGGTCACGATGCCCATATGACGATGGCAATTGGAACGATGTTGTTGCTCAAAAAAGTGGGATTTCCCGAAAATGCCAAGCTGAAATTTATTTTTCAACCGGCAGAAGAAAAAGGAACAGGCGCTTTAAAAATGTTGGAGAAAAAAGTGCTCGATGATGTAGATTATTTATATGGTGTTCATTTGCGACCTATCCAGGAACTGGAAGATGGTTATGCGGCACCTGCGATCCTTCATGGCGCCGGGATGTTTTTATCAGGTGAGATCAAAGGGGACGATGTTCATGCAGCAAGGCCCCATCTAGGAGCGAATTCCATTGAAATTGGCGCATCCATCGTGCAGCAAATCCAAGGCATTCATCTTGACCCGATGGTTCCCTATTCGGCAAAAATGACCAAATTCCAGGCAGGCGGCGCAGCGAGTAATATTATCCCTGGCAACGCATCCTTCAGTTTGGATGTAAGAGCGCAGACAAATGAAGTACTTGAGCAATTGGCCACAAAAATTGAACATATCGTCGCATCACTTGAAAAGCTTCACAACGTTAACATTCAGTTGGAGACGAAAGCGCATATCGCGGCTGCGAAAGCGAATCATGATGCCATTCGTATGATGAGAAAGGCGATTGTTGCAGCACTCGGAGAGGACAGATTGGAAGAGCCCATTGTTACATCCGGAGGGGAAGATTTTCACTTTTACACATTAAAAAAGCCACAGCTTAAAGGAACCATGCTAGGGCTCGGGTGCGGGCTTGCACCTGGTCTTCATCATCCGGAAATGACGTTTAATCGTGAGGCCATGCTTTCAGGTATAGAAGTTTTAGCTTACGCGATATTGAAGACATTGGAGGGAGGATTCAAGCATTGAGTTCGGAAGTACTCATTAAAACACTACAAAGTGTGGAGGAAATGGCTCTTGTAAAAGAATTGGAAGAATTGGTATGGAAGTGGGATGCCATTCCTGTTCACCAAACGGTTACGGCCATAAGAAATGGGGGCCTCATCGTAGGTGCCTTTCATGACGAGAAACTTGTTGGTTTCAGCTACAGTTTTCCGGGATTCTTGAATGGAAAGGTTTATTTATGCTCTCATGCGCTTGGCATCCATCCTGATTATCGGGTAAAAGGGATCGGCTATCAGTTGAAAGAAAGGCAGAAGTCTGAAGCAAGAAAGTTGGGCTATGACATGCTCACATGGACTTATGATCCGCTTGAAAGCCGAAACGCCTATTTGAATTTGACCAAACTTCGCTCAGTCTGCAATACTTATATCGTCAATTCATATGGCGAGGGGAAAGACGAGCTGAACAATGGCTTGCCGACAGACCGATTCAAAGTAGAGTGGTGGATCAATAGTGATCACGTAGAAAAGCCGTCTTCTTTTAAAGTAGATAAGAGTAACGCTTTTCAGGTGCCGTATCAGGAAGGTGAGGGAGGTTTACCGCGACTGGGAAATTTGGACCTTCCTTTTTCCGCCGAACAAATAGTAGTTCCCGTGCCTGCATTTTTCCAACAAATGAAAAAAGAAGACATGGGGCTCGCCATAGATTGGCGAATGAAGACAAGATCGATCTTCCGACAGCTTTTTAATGCTGGATACACGGCTGTGTCACTCATTCGCCATGAAGATGCGCCAGTTCATCACTACCTGCTTGTGAAAAGGTCTGAGCTGCAATTGGATGAAAAAGCAAATTAGTTAAACCGATTGCGGGGGTGAGAAAGTCCTCGACAGCCTCATTCGGCTTTTGATTGTGCCCAGTTTTCTGGAACGAAGAGGAGCCCTATAAAAAAGCTTGTAGAGAAAGAAGCGATTTTCTCTGCAAGCTCTTTTTTTACGGTATTGGGTGTGCCGTTTCAGCTGTTGAAATCCGTTCTTTACGGATGGTAACCCGATCCAATTTTTCACGGTCGACAGCAAAGCCGATCCCGGGACCAGTCTGCACTTGAATAATCCCGTGGTCCATCGTTACTTCCGGCTGGATGATGTCCTCAGTCCAATAATGGGAAGATGGCGCCGTATCTCCCGGAATCGTAAAGTTCGAGAGGGATGTCAAGGCGATATTGTGTGCCCTGCCAATCCCCGTTTCAAGCATGCCGCCGCACCAGACGGGAACACCGTTGTCTTTGCAAAGGTCATGGATCCGCACCGACTCGCCAATTCCTCCTACGCGTCCAATTTTAATATTGATAATCCGGCAACTCCCCAACTGTAGTGCTTTTCTCGCATCTTCCAGGCTGTGGATGCTTTCATCGAGGCAGACAGGGGTTTGCAATTGTTCCTGAAGGGTGGCATGGTCGATAATGTCGTCATGGGCAAGCGGCTGCTCGATCATCATGAGATTGTATTGATCAAGTTTCTTCAAATGATTAATGTCATTTAATGTATAAGCAGAGTTGGCATCCGCCATGAGTGGAATATCCGGAAACTCTTTGCGTACGGCATCTATATAATCAAGGTCGGCGCCTGGAGCAATTTTCACTTTTATTTTCCTGAAGCCTTCATCCACATATTCAGCGACTTTTTCAACGAGTTTTACAGGCGAGCTTTGTATGCCGATGCTTTTGCCCACTTCAATCTCTGTTTTTGTGCCGCCGATCAATTCGGATAAAGCGATGTTGTTTTTCTTGGCAAATGCGTCCCAGATCGCGGTCTCAATCGCCGATTTGGCAATTTGATTTCTTCTGACAAAAGTCAGCATATCATGCACTTCAAGCGGATGTTGAATCGTTTTGTGCATCACTTTCGGAATGAGAAAATCTTTTAACATATATGTGGCTGTATACGTTGTTTCCTCATTATAATACGGCTCATCACTCGTAACCGTTTCGCCCCAGCCGGATACACCTGATTCGTCGACCGCTTCTACAAGGCACACATGTTTTTCCAATGCGGTGCCAAAGCTTGTCGTAAAAGGCGCAATCAATTTCATTTTAATCGTATGAAGAACAACCTCTGTCAATATGACGGGTTTCATTGTGACTCCCCCTTTGATTATTCGTAAATAAAGCATACGCTACTATCATCGCATTTTCAATTGACCCCGCAGGGCATTTTTATCTTCTAAACCAATCTGCATGTTCATCCATATGAACAAACGGGATGTCTGTATCCACTTCGCCTGTGATTCGTTCCATGGAAATGTCTTTTCCTGCGAGCCAAGCGCCAAAATCCAAGACAGTGGGAAATTGATCACCGCCAAGCGCAAACCAGACTTTCAATTCATTTGGAAAATAAGCGGCCGTATGAATCGTCCCTGCCCAGCTTGCATATAAATCGGAAAATATGCCTTTATCCGTGTCATTAAGCAGATGAAAGGCTTCTCGCGCTTCGCTCAAATGGGCCTGGTGTTCTTCCAATATGGCAAGCCTTCTCTTTGAGTCGACGAGATGCCCCCGGTTTTCATGTTGTAATAGTTCAAAATGATTCGTACATATGCGTGATTCCCGAACTTTTACTTCACGTGGTGTCGCTTCTGCGATGAATGTTCGGCCACTGCGATCATGCATAATGTAACTAAAAGAATGCCGGTGGGGAATTTCTTTTAAAAGGGCCACGGCTTCCTCTACATGTGCACACGTTTCCAAAACAATCCTGTTGATCATGCTGCAAATGAATCCGTCACCAGGTTTCTTCCGATTCATGAAATTATACCCCATAACCAATCCTTTTTCGTTCATCCCATCGGAGCGGCCCGTTATTCTTTGGCTTGGCCCGGCCGTTGCATATCCATGATCGGAAGGATGGAAAAATACAAACCGCCCTTCATATGTTTTCGGGTGGTAATCGTAATTACGTATAAAATAATCATTTCCCGTCAAAATTGAGCAACCGGAGCGGGGAATTTCCAGGCGGTAACCACCAAATTCCGTCAATACTTTTTCAATCGGCCACTGAAGCGCTTCTTGAAAACCAAGAAGCTCCTCCCAAATCGCGGGAGCAAACGAAGCGATCGCCTGTTTTGCTTCCGCGGCATTTATCTGAAATCTGGGTCTGCGGACTTTCCATTGATTCTCCCGATTTATAAGTGTAAGCGAGTCCTTTAAAAGCTGGCCTTGCATTTTGCCAAAATCGTAGTGCGTTCCGCGAAACGGGATGATGTCGCTATAAATAGTTTTCAAGGTATGCAACCTTCCTTTCCATTCTATACGGTTCATTTTATGGAAAGGAGGAAAGGAAAACAAATGGGAAGTCTTTAAGATAAAGTCAATGGTAAGTGAATGATAACAAGCGTTTTTACTTTTTCGATTAAAAAACCTTATCAGCAAAGTATTTTGACAGCGGGGAAGCAATCCTCGTATCTATTCTGGGTTCGCGCTTTGAGAATATCGGGGAAGAGAGAGAAGACGAAGAAACCTCGTTAAAAGTTCGAACGGCTTCACGCTCGCAGGCATGGTTGGTTTTCTGAAAAATAGAATCAAGATGAAGATGAACGGCTTTGACCTTGCCTTATTTTTGAAACCTCTTGGCAAGCGGTCCGACAATTGATCACCACTTGAATTGGAACGATTTCCTATTACTTTACTGTCGGAGTGTGGCAATGGCACATATTCCAGAAAGTGGCGGCAATCCTACATGAACATCGGGCGGATCATCATTTATCTCAATGACAAAAGGAGCCGGGGATAAGAAGTCAACTCTTAAATGAACGTATATGAGCTTTCATGATGTAAAGAGGCATGGTGTCCAGGAGCCCAAAGTCAAGATTATTTGCCCCCAGATGAAAAAGGAAAAAGCACACGGTGCGATAGGGCACCGAATGCTATTAAAAGGGAGATTAAACATGAAACCGTTTTCTAAACTTTCATGAACCTGTTATCATTCTAAGCTTACTGTTACGAAGGATAATGTTCAAAACAAGGTTCTTTTCAACACTTTTCCCCAACCATTGATAAAGTCCATATAATTGTGTAAAAAGAATAGGTCACCATCATGACCATGTTACAATGTTTTCGACCAAGAAAAACACATGGAGGACATGAT
>NZ_JAFBFH010000023.1 GCF_016909185.1 Siminovitchia thermophila
CAAAAGGTCTAAGTGTGAGAAAACGGCACCTAAATGCCCGATTGGTTCAACTAACATTCAGTAGGAGTTCCTACTGAATGAAGTTTCACTTTATCCCGCATGTAAGGTGCCGTAAGACTCCCACTTCAAGACCTGATTTGACACAAAAGGTCTAAGTGTGAGAAAACGGCACCTAAATGCCCGATTGGTTCAACTAACATTCAGTAGGAGTTCCTACTGAATGAAGTTTCACTTTATCTAATTAGACTAGCTGACTATTTTTTTCGCGAATAAAATGACAGATTGTTTCAATCGTATTTAACACTTCATATTCATCGTCACCAATTGTGACATCAAATTCTTTTCCAATAGCAATTACGAGTTCTAATGAATCTAAGGAATCGAGTCCTAATCCTTCATTAAATAATGGTTCACTATCGATAATTTCCTCGGGTGTCACTTCTAAATCTAAACGGTCAATAATGCATTCTTTTACGCGGTATTCTAATGTTTTTTCACTCATTTTTTATTCCCTCCATTTTTGTGCAAAATGTCAAAATCATATTTAGACAGATAGGCCTCCGTCAATCGCAAAGACTTGACCAGTTATATAATTTGCTTTTTCAGACGCTAAAAAGGAAGCAAAATCAGCAATTTCTGTTGGTTGTCCAAATCTTTTTAGTGGAATGGAGTCACGATATTCCTCTAACATACGATCTGGAAAATCTCCTGTCATATCCGTTTCGATAAATCCCGGGGCAATGGAATTGACGAGAATATTAAAAGGGGCCAACTCTTTTGCCAACACCTTCGTCATTCCGTTTATTCCTGATTTACTTGCCGCGTAAGCGGCTTGTCCTGAAATCCCGCTAATACTTGCAACAGAACTAATATTAATAATTCTTCCCTGCTTTTTTTCAATCATTGGACGTAATACAGCTTTTATCCCGTAATATGTACCTGTTAAATTTGTATCAATCGTGGCATTCCACTCTTCAGGTTTTGTCATCATTAAATATTTAGGAATTAAAATTCCCGCGTTATTGACTAAAACATCAACCGTTCCAAGTTGATTGACAGTAGTATCAACCATTTCCTTCATTTTTTCAGGATCAGTGACGCTACCTTGATGAAGAATTGCTTCTCCTCCGTTTTCTTGAATGATCTCTACCGTTTTTTCAGCATCTTCCAAACTGCGATTATAGTTAACAACGACTTTATAGCCCTCTTTTGCAAGTGCAACTGATATCGCTCTTCCAATACCCCTGGAAGCCCCCGTTACAATAGCAACCTTTTCATTTGTGCTCATCATTTAGCTCCTTTAGTTGTTCAACTCTTCTTAGTCTCATCAAATGGTTTAACTTTCAACTATATGAGTCATTCCATTTTTTTATTTGAAGTGCCATATGGTTTCCACCAATTTCATTGTTTAACACCAACGCTTCTTTCGCATTTGTATTTCTATTTAGAAGGTGAACCGCGCTAATTGTATGTAAAATGCTAGAAGCACCAAATGTTTCTCCCAATTTTTCTTTGGGGCAATGCCATTCTATATTTGAATATGTATCGTTTAACGTCTGAAATATTGTTTCTTCTAATTTTTCGACCTTTTCCGAACCGTTCGAGGTTTTAACGACGATCAACTCATCGACATGTTCGTCAAGGGGAATCTGTTTAAGTAAATCAAGCATAATCGTACTATTCGGATCGATATCTTCAAACCAAAGGTGTAAAGATGGCTCACATCCAAGTGCATATTCACCAATTTCACCATAAATAATCGCATTCCTATTTTGTGCGCTTTCTAATGTTTCGAGCACGAGTACCCCAACGCCTTCACCGAAACGAATAGAACTGCCGAGATGGCAATAAGCCTCGACCATATTTTCATTCAATTCATCAGCTCCGGCTACAATAACTCTTTCTGCCTGTCCTTTTTTTAAGAGACTCATTGCATAAGGGATCGCAGATAAGCCTGTGAGGGTTGAGGTAGGTCCTTTTATGTTAAAGGAAATACAGACATGGCCTTGTGCAGAATTTAACACGGTATTGGGGAATAACCTTGGACTTGCATTCGATGGGCCGTCTTGAATTAATTGCTTTGTGTAACGATTTGTCGATTCCCAAGGTCCAAAAGTGGTGCTCATGATAAAACCAGATGTTTCCAAATCTTCTTTCTCTGTCAATTTTGCATCACAGAGACCATTGTGAACAGCGGCGATAGTTAACTTGGCGAAGCGGTCCATATTTCTAGTCTTATAGGGTGACAGTAATTCTTTGTATTGTTCATCATCGACCCGAAACCCAGTCAATGCGAGTTGCAGTTCTTCTGAAATCCAGCTGTCAGGTATGGGATCTTTATGATGGACGATAGCCTCGCGCAGCAACTGTTGACCAATGCCCAAATGTGTGACTGCACCCATGCCCGTAATGACGATACTCATAAATAACCCCCTCCTTTTCATGTAGTTTTGCTTTTTCACAAGCCAGATAGGACTAATGGATGGTGTCCTTCGTTTCATTTACTGCTTTTACAGCACCTAAATTCTACAATTTTTTTCCGATTTCACCCCTTATTTCCTATTTCTTACTCTTTATTAAATTATAACGCACTGCTTTCAGATTTCACCGCAATCCTTATTGCGGCTTTCCGTAAGGGAATTTACGTTAGGAAAAATCTAAATGGAAAATGACCGTTTTTTACTGCCTTTTTAGTAGTTTTGTTTCACGTTATTGGAATAATATGGTTTCCAAAATGCTAGATGGAGAGATTTGCAAGAGGGATATAAAAAGCCTGCACCATCCAGGCCTTACACGATATTGGGACGGAGCAAGGCTTTCTTTTGGCCTTCATTTCACGAGCTGTAGGTGAGGCATACTGTTTAGGGGAGTACTCAGTGCGGCATGCCGGGGAGCGCTTTTGTCATAGTAAATCCCCCGATTTGCTCACTCAATGAGGTATTTTCACTTGCGGTTTTCCGCAAGGTTGAAGATTCGATACGGTCATCATCACCGCCCTGAAGATCAATGCTAAAAAGATACAGGATTCGGCAAAAGAAGAAATGTATCCGGTGTATGATCAACAATACATGTCCAGACATAAAAGGCTTAGACCTTTGTTGCTCTGCAATTGGAGACATTCATTGCTCATTAAGTGGCTTAAAGGTTGCTGAGCTATTTAGAATCATCAGGCGCAGGCTCATTCCAAATGAGATACAGCACCCCGGACATTATTTATAAATCACATCCAAGCCATGGAGTGCCATATGGACAAAATGTATCGATCTTTTTTCTTATTTTTAATGGCCTTGCTTTTTGAAAAAGACCTTTTTAAGAAGTACCACCCAATAACATATCATAAGGTATCGCCTCCCGGACTCGTCCATGAATTCCTTCTGTAGTGGTCGCTTTACAAAGAGAATTCCAAATGGACTCTTCCACCGTATCTACAGTCATTTCAAACAATCGAGAAATAGTATCGCCGTCTTCTCTCAAAAATGTAAAGGGTATCCTTTTTGGGTGAGGGGGCGACTCATGAGGAATACGATGGGCAGTGGAGAAAGCAATGACAATATCTCCGCTCCCGTGAGCAGCATAAGAGCCCGTTCTGGAAAGTCCAAAAGAAGCGCGCTTTGCTAAGCGGCTTAATTGTCTTTCATTGAGGGGGGCATTTGTTGCCAGAATGATCATAATGGATCCGTCTGGCATTTTTTCTTCCTGTTCGGAGCAACTTGTCCAATCACCCCTTGGGGGACGAAGATCTTTTTTCAATCCAAAATTACTAACCACAAATGCTCCTACAGTAAATTGTTCCGTTCCAAAGGAGGCGACTCTGGAACTTGTTCCCACACCACCTTTGAACCCCAAACAAGACATGCCTGTTCCCGCTCCCACGCATCCTTCTTCAATCACTCCCGATTTAGCGGATAGAATCGCTTGGCGGGCATGGTGGGGCTTGACATGGAGTCCGCGAATGTCATTTAAATACCCATCATTGCATTCTCCCACGATCACATTCACGGTGCCTGTTGTATCGCCAATTTGTGGATTTTGATGAAGGAGATGCCGAAGGGTTCCTTCCGAGACTGCCGGTACTGAAAAAGTATTCGTTAAGAGGATAGGACTTTCTATAAGGCCCAGCTCTTGCAATTGGATCGTCCCTACTGTCTTTCCAAACCCATTAATGACATAAGCGCCGCCTAAAACCTTTTCTCGGAATACATTATCAGGATGAGGCAAAATGGCAGATACTCCTGTTTGGACTGTACAACCATTTTCTTTCTTGTCGGAAAGAGTGACATGGCCAACCATCACTCCTGGTATATCTGTAATGGAATTGTGCGTACCTGTTTTGTATCTTCCTATGGTTATGCCTAAATCTCTCAATCGAACTCTCGTCATTTATCTATACCTCCACCATTTTTAGCCATTTTCAACCGCCAACTGCTATTCGCTAAAAACTTTTTTGCTTAGCCATCTTTTTCAAGAAACGTTCCCCTTTTCTTGAGATAGTAGTTCCGGAACGTCCCTGGCGAACATTTAATAAATGCAATTGATTCAGCACTTCCAATCGTAATCGCAACTGTTGTTCGGAAAGGATGATACCTTGCTCCCGCAGTTTTTTTCTAACGATAGCGCGCCCAAAAGAAGCGCATTGTTTCTTACCTTTGGCGAAGATGTTAAGAATTGCGAGACTTTCTCCCAAAAAACCATGTTCTTCTATCCTTTTAATCAGCTCATTTACATCACTTTCGCTCATTTCTTCTGTTGAGTTATTTAGAAGCCTGCCTTTTATGTAAAATGGCAACGATTCTAACGTCAATTCTTTTTCTTCCAGACAGGCCATGTAGGATAAAGCGTTAAACAGTTCTCTTACATTTCCCGGCCATGAATACTGCTTTAAAAGTTCAATCATATTTTGGGGAATGATTAAGTCTTCCCGATGTAAATGAGAATGAAGATATGTTTCAATGAGCGACTCAAAATCTTCTTCCCGCTCTGACAAAGTTGGCATTTTACACGTTAAAACCGACAACTGATAGAATAAATCTTTACGAAAGCTATCTTGATCCACTAACAATGAAAGATCTATATTACTAGTTGTAATCATTCTTACTCGTACGGGGACAGGGTGATGCCCTCCCATTCTAATCACTTGCCCTTCTTCTATTACTTGAAGAAGTCTCCCTTGCATTGAAATAGAGAGTTCATCTATTTCTTCAATGCACAATGTTCCGCCGTTTGCCAATTCAAACAACCCTGGGGTAGTCTGCCCGTTTGCTTCAATACCGAACAATTCTCTTTCTAATAATTCCTTTGGCCATGCCGAACAATTAATATTTAGATAAGGTCCTTCCTTGTTAAAGGAGTCGTTATGAATAGACTGAGCCAGCACACTTTTTCCTGTACCAGTTTCTCCAAAAATATGTACAGGGTCATTCATCTTGGAAATTCTTTTTGCGATATACAAAACATCTTTCATTGCTTGACTATTTGCAATCATGTCATCAAGAAAATATTTGGCGTTTTTTTCGATTGTATTTCTTGCCCATTTACGAAAATAAGTGGATTCAATATTTGATTGGTTTTCATTTGCCAATGCCACTAAAGATTTCATATAACGATTCGTCAAAAAAAATTGGGAGCAATCTAATCTAATTTCTTTCACGACTTCAAAGACTGTTTCCAAGGCCAGCACACGGTAGCCGATGTCTATTACTTCAAAAAGCCCTTCTGGAACAAGTTGCATTTCTCCGGGAGTAATGACAAAGTCGATATCTAACGGAATCCCGGTATCTGGATTATAGGCATAATAGTTATGTTCAAAAACGACTTTTTTAAGAGCTTGAACCGTCTCTTCGGTGTTTTGCTTTGTATCATTTACGACAAGAATATTTTTTCCTTTCGTGGCAGAAAGCAATCTTGCCATATTCACGTAGTTAAATCCACGTTCGGCAATGATATATTTTACTTCTTTTGGTAAAAAAGGCCGCACAAGCGGTAATATAAATTTAGATCCCAATAAAATCGTTTCTTCTTTGGAAATCGTTTCTCTTGCGAGGTATTTAATAGAAATGGGGCGAATCTTTATTAAATCTCCAGCGATTTCTGTCATTTGCTTTGCAATCATATCCAAATATTCATCTTGAATTGAAATGATTGTCAGTATCTTTTCCGCCACTTTCTTTTCACTCCTTTGTCAATCACATCCAGTATATCCCGCATGTAAGGTGCCGTAAGACTCCCACTTTAGGAATTGAGTTGAAATAAAAGGTCTAAGTGTGAGTTGACGGCACCTAAATGCCCGATTGGTTCAACTAACATTCAAGGAGAAAAGCACTCCTTGAATGAAGTTTCACTTTATCCCGCATGTAAGGTGCCGTAAGACTCCCACTTTAAGAATTGAGTTGAAACAAAAGGTCTAAGTGGGAGAAAACGGCAGCTAAATGGCCCGATTGGTTCAACTAACATTCCGTGTAAAAAGCATTCCACTGAATGAAGTTTCATTTTATCATTTATATAAATGACAGGCAGAAAAGTGACCAGGCTCTATTTCTTTCAATTCAGGAATGACAGTTTTACAAATTTCCATGCATGCATTGCAGCGCGGATGAAATGTGCAACCTGTTGGTGGATTGGATGGGCTTGGAATATCTCCTTGTAAAATAATCCGCTCTCTTTTGATCCGCGGATTCGCAATAGGCACTGCGGATAGTAAGGCTTTCGTATATGGATGTAAAGGGTTCATATATAAAGACTCTTTATCGGCCATCTCAACAATTTTTCCAAGATACATGACACCAACTCGGTCACTAATATGCTCAACGACACTTAGATCATGCGAAATAAAGAGATACGTCAACCCAAATTCTTTTTGTAAGTCTTGCATGAGGTTTAGCACTTGAGATTGAATGGAAACGTCCAGGGCTGAAACGGGTTCATCTGCGACGATCAGCTTGGGATTGACAGCGATTGCGCGCGCAATTCCTATTCTTTGTCTTTGCCCGCCGCTGAATTCGTGGGCATAACGGTTGGCGTGATAGGAATTGAGGCCAACATACTCCAATAATTCATGTACGCGTTTATCTCTTTCTTTTTTAGTCATTATCTTATGAACAATTAATGGCTCGGCAATAAGGTCTCCAATTTTCATTCGCGGATTTAAAGAGGCATAAGGGTCTTGAAAAATCATCTGCAACTCTTTTCTTGTACTCCGCAATTGTTTGTCATTTAAACGGCTGATATCTCTTCCATCAAACCAAATTTCTCCTTCTGTTGGCGCCAATAATCTCATGACCATTCTGCCTGTTGTCGATTTGCCGCAGCCACTTTCCCCAACCAGCCCCAATGTTTCTCCTTTTTTTATAGAAAGTGATACGCCATCGACCGCACGGACATATGAATTTTTTCGGTGAACCAGTCCTTTTTTAAGAGGAAAGTATTTTTTTAAATTTTTTGCTCTCACCAAAAGCTCAGCCAATTATTTTTTCCTCCTTTGCAGTGACATTTTCATAGAGAAAACAGCGGCAGCGATGTCTTGTGGAGATGGGCAGTAATTCTGGATTTTGCTCTTTACAAACATCCATCACTTTCGTGCAGCGTGGAGAAAATTTACAGCCCTTGGGCATATTGGCGGGAGTAGGGACATTACCAGGGATAGATTCCAGCCGGTCTGCTTTTTGGCCTAATGTTGGAATCGAGTTAAGCAATCCTTTTGTATAGGGATGTTTGGGATTTTCAAATAATTCTATTACATCAGCCTCTTCTACAACTTGTCCGGCATACATGACCACAACGCGGTCACACATTTCAGCTACGATACCTAAATCATGCGTAATCAACATAATGGCAGTCCGTTTTTCTTTTTTCAATTTCTTCATTAATTCCAGAATTTGGGCTTGAATCGTTACATCGAGAGCAGTGGTTGGTTCGTCCGCAATTAATAGGGTTGGATTGCAAGACATGGCCATCGCAATCATCGCTCTTTGTCTCATCCCACCCGATAGCTGGTGCGGAAATTCATGAATGATTTCTTCTGCGCGAGGTATTCCTACTTGTTTTAACATGTTAATCACATGTTCTCTCGTCTTTTTTTTGTCGTATTTTAAGTGCAGTTTTACCGCTTCGCCGATTTGTTCGCCAATTTTATAGACTGGATTCAATGAAGTCATCGGTTCTTGAAAAATCATCGCCATTTCGTTGCCGCGAATCTGTCTCATTTCATTTTCAGACAAAGACAAAAGGTTTTTTCCCTTAAACCGTATTGTACCGCCCACGATTTTTCCCGGCGTATGAGAGAGCAGCCTCATGACGGAGAGGGAGGTGACACTTTTGCCACAACCTGATTCACCAACAATTCCCAAAGTTTCACCTTCGTTTATATAGAGGTCGACACCGTTTACCGCGGGAATTTGGCGATCATCCACGAAAAAGAAGGTCTTTAAGTTTGTAATTTCTAATAGCTTCCTGTTCATCTCATCACTTCCCGTCTCTTAATCTTTCATTTTGGGATCCAGGGCATCTCGCAATCCATCACCTAATAAGTTGAAGGCAAGTACGGTAATGAAGATCGCGAACCCCGGAAAGAAAGTAACATGGGGGGCAGTGTTCAAAAAGTCTCTCCCGGAACTGAGCATGGCGCCCCATTCTGGTGATGGCGGCTGAGCGCCCAAACCTAAAAAGCTAAGGCTGGCGGCAGTTAAAATGGATGTTCCAATTCGCATTGTAAAGTAAACAATAATACTAGATACTGTTCCTGGGAAAATATGTTTCCAAATAATCCGTCTGGCTGGTGCTCCAATGGATCTTGCTGATTCTACATAAACCGTCTCTTTAATAGACAGGGTACTGCTCCGAACAATCCTTGCGAAAGTCGGGATGCCAAAAATAGCGACGGCGATAATCACATTCTCAAGACCCGGTCCCAAAATGGCAATAATGCCAATGGCCAGCAAAATACCCGGAAAAGCAAATAAAACATCGCAAAACCGCATGATGATACTATCTATCCAGCCACCATAAAATCCACTAACGAGACCAAGAACAGTTCCAATGACAGCTCCGACGAAGACAGAACTTAATCCGACAAAAAGAGAAATTCTCGTTCCTTCAATAATCCGGCTAAAAATATCTCTGCCAAACGCATCTGTTCCTGCCAAATGTTTGAATGATGGGGAACTCAAAATATTTTCATAGTCGGGTTCTGTTGATGAATAAGGGGCGATAACAGGGCCGATAAGAGCAATAACAAATAGTAAAACAATAAAGCCTCCGGCTATCATAGCCAATCGCTGTTTTTTAAACTTCCGCCAAAACGCCATAAACGGGGTCCGAATCTTTTCATTATTCTGTTGCGCCATCTGTTCTTCCGTTGAAACAGTGACAGCTCCATGTTCCATTTCATTTATCCCTCCCGCTATTCATAACGTATTTGTGGATTCATGATTCCATATAAGATATCAACAAGCAGATTGATTAACATAAACTCCAATGCAAAAAGCAGCATTTCTGCTTGAATAACCGGATAGTCACGGAATGAAACGGAGTCTATCAGTAAACGTCCCAATCCGGGCCAACTAAATACAGTTTCAACTACTATAGAGCCTCCCAATAAAAATCCGAATTGCAAACCAGTCATCGTCACAACAGGAATCATTGCATTTTTCAGGGCGTGCTTCCATACGACAATACTTTCTTTTAAGCCTTTGGCCCGGCCTGTACGAATGTAATCTTCCCTTAAAGTGTCCATTAATGAAGAACGTGTAAAACGGGCAATAACAGCCGCTACTCCGGCCCCTAAAGTGACAGATGGCAAGATATAGCTTTTCCAAGAATCAATGCCTTCCGTTGGGAACCACCCCAATTTCACTGAAAATAATTGAATGAACATCAAGCCCAGCCAAAAAGAGGGGAGAGAAATCCCCGAAACCGCCCCAAACATACCTGCATAATCTTGCCATTTGTTTCGTTTGGTGGCAGAGACAACACCAATCAATAGACCAAATATAATAGCCCACGCCATACTCCAAATCGTTAACCAGAATGTGGGCATAAATCTATCGGCAATTTCATCAAAAACAGGACGTTTGGTTTTCATGGATGTGCCCAAATCTCCTTGCAATAAGTTGCTCATATAGGTTAGATACTGGGTCACGATCGGTTTGTCCAAGCCTAATTCCTGCCGAACTAGTTCAATATCTTGGTAACTGGCATCCGGACCCGCGATCAATCGTGCCGGATCTCCAGGAATTAAATGAACAAACATAAAAATAAAGATAGTTACGATCATGAGTGTCGGTATGATCCCGAATAACCGTCTCACAATATAGAGAAACATCGTTCTCCTCCTTCCCGAGCGTCATTTGATTAGGGGCTGGGACATAAGCAAATACATATTATTTGTGTTAAAAAAATCCCAAACATCGCTACGTCAACATATTTCGCTTTCCGCAGGTCTTTTCAGATTCCTCGGAAACCAAAGGTCGCTTTCTGCGGGATCTTCAGCTCGAGCTATTCCCGCAGGAATCTACCTATTTTGACTACGCTAAAAGCTTGCGTATTTTACACTGGGGCAATTGATCCGGCATGTAAGGTGCCGTAAGACTCCCACATCAAAATCTTGATTGAATACAAAAGGTCTAAGTGGGAGAAACGGCACCTAAATGCCCGATTGGTTCAACTAACATTCAAGGAGAAAAGCATTCCTTGAATGAAGTTTCACTTTATTGTTTGTTTTTTCATCAGCTAATTTAGTTGTGTCCCAGCCTCCAGTCCATGTTTTATCTTTTGATTTCAGCTTCTCTGGCATTCATAGAACCGTCAGGAAGTAGATAAACACCTTCTAAATAGTTCTTCTTGCCTGCCATCGTGTCCTCAACCATTAGAAATGCCCAAGGTGCGTCTTCCCAAATCAGCTCCTGCATTTTTGCATAAGCCGCTTTTCGCTTTTCCGGGTCTGCTGTCTGCAGGGCTTCATTAATTAGTTGATCCACTTTTTCGTTTTCGTAATATGCTACATTGTAAGATTTAGGGGGGATTGCATCTCCCGCCAACAATGGACGAATTCCCCAATCTGCATCCCCTGTGGAAGAGGACCAACCTCCATAGAAGAGCTCAACTTCGGCATCCTTTGCCTCTTGAACGGACCAAATTTTGTCGGATAACGTTCCTGCCTCCATGGGTACAACATTTACTTCGATCCCAATTTCACCTAATTGTTGCTGGATGAACTCCATGGCCTTAATGGCATCAGAGTTGTTTCCTCCCCATACCGTCGTTTTGAATCCGCTTTCATAACCTGCCTCTTGTAACAATTGCTTCGCCTTCTCTGGGTCATAAGGATAGGGTGTTTGTTTAGAATAAAATTGCAGTCCGGCAGGAATGACTGAATCCATCTCACTTCCATATCCTCGGTAAACAACCTTTAAAAATGCCTCTTTGTTAATTGCGTAATTAATCGCTTGGCGAACTTTTATATCATTAAAGGGCTTTTTTGTCGTATTCATTGACATATAGCGGGCTACAATAGAGGGGCTATTTTCAACAATAATGCCGTCAGTGCCATTGATGGATTCGGCTTGTTCAGTGGGGATGGGGTAAATAAAGTCAGCCTCTCCAGTCTGCAACATGGCTACACGCGCACCACTTTCTGGCACTGGCTTAAATTTTATCCCGTCCACTATTGGCAAGCCTTCTTCCCAATAGTCTGGGTTTTTTTCAACTGCTAAGTGATCACTTTGATTCCATTCAACAAACTTGAAAGGTCCCGTTCCAACAGGGTTCATAGCAACGTCTTTTCCATACTTTTCAATAGCGGCAGGACTTATGATTCTTCCTGCGGGATGGGCAAAATGATTGAGCATGGCGCCAAAAGGTTCTTTTAGAGTAACGCTGACTGTGTATTCATCTATTACTTCCGTTTTTTCTACAAGTTCAAACATGCTATAGCGCTTTAACTTGTTATCCGGATTGGCAACACGGTCAATATTGACTTTCACCGCTTCGGCGTTAAAGGGAGTACCATCATGAAATGTGACACCTTTTCGTAATGTAAAGGTAAAGACTTTGGCATCATCGCTCGCCTCATAACTTTCTGCTAATACAGGAATCATGTTCATGTCTTTGTCAAAACCGACAAGTCCTTCCAACATGGTCGATTGAATAGATCCGGATAATGTGTCATTTGTGTCATGTGGATCCATGCTGATGAGATTATCTTTGACGGCGATGACAATGGAATTTCCTTCTTTCTTGGCAATTGGTTGTTCTTCGGGGTTCTTGTTTGTTTTGCTTTTTTGATCCGCATTTGAACTAGATTGGCCGGAACATCCTGCAAGCACAAGGTTTAACGCAACGAAAATCGTTAAAAAAGCAGTAAAAAATCGTCTTTGAAACATGTTTTTTCCCCCTTGCTATTTTTTATTTACAATAGTGCTTTTGCACTTTTGTAACGTAAAGGATGGAATAAGCTCACCTACATGTTCATTTCTGGCATTTTTTAAAGCGGGACGGTAGTGATGTTGTAAATGGTGGAGTTGATCTTGACTCATCATGCCGAGTTGTCTTAATGTCTCTAATACTGCTGGATAGACTGCACGCCCATTTCCGTCTTCTATTTTGATCGCAATACCCATTCCAGTTTCTTTATCACCTATTAGGTAAACAGCTTCTGCTCCTGCTTTTCCCAATAGGCGTCCTTTGGCGGTTCTCATAAGTTGTGTGCAGAAACGGCCTGTTCCGCCGACCATTTCGGGGTGCTTTATCATAGCCGCTGTAATTCGCTTTACTGCTTCAGCCCTTTTACTTCCTAAAGAATGGGGATGAGCCATTCTGGCGAAGCCATAAGCCAATCGTTCCAAGGGCAAAGCATGGACTGGCACCCCGCATCCATCAACTCCCGTTTTGATTTTTTCCATTGGATAATCAGTGACCTCGGAAATGACTTGTATGATTCTTTGTTGGACAGGGTGGGTAGGCAAATAATAATCTTCTAGCGTTTCATGATGGTGTATAGCCGTTATGAGCATCCCTGCGTGCTTACCGGAACAATTGTTGTACAAAGGAGTAAGATCTTTTCCTGAAGAAATGAGATTTTTATATGTATCGTGCGCATGGGGGATATGTGTGCCGCATTGTAAAGAAGATACCTCAACTCCAACCCGCTTCAACATGGAAAGTACCCGATCAGTATGTTGGGATTCCCCGCTATGGGAAGCACAACACAACGATAGCTCTTGATCAGTCATTTCGTATTGATCTGCGGCCCCTGTTTCTACGATCGGTATCGCTTGTAGAGGCTTAACGGAAGAACGGGCATATGTTACCCGGTGAGGATCACCCACTGAATAGAGCAGTTCTCCTTCCGAGTTCACAACGGCGACATGGCCGAAGTGGGAACTTTCCAAATTTTCACCGCGGTATACATCTACTAGTTTGATAGGTTGCAAAGTACAACCTCCTTTTGTAAATTTTTAAATTTTTTGCAATCATTTGTCATATTGTAATACAATTAAAAACCTATTTCAACCTATTTAGGGAAGGGGTTGTTGTTATGTGAAGGGAATATACTTAAATAGGTTTTATTAGGGGGATTAGAATGAAGGTTTTTATATCGGCTGATATGGAGGGAGTGGCAGGGGTTGTCCATCGCGAGCATACTGCGCGCAATGGCCAGGAGCATGAGCGGGCAAGGTTGCTGATGACTGAAGAAGTAAACGCATGCATCGAAGGAGTCTTAACTTGTGGAGCTAAAGAGATAGTAGTCAATGATTCACATGGATCCATGCGGAATGTAATCCCTGAAGTGATCCATCCGGCGGCTGATTATATCACCGGCTCTCCCAAGCCGCTCGCAATGATGGAAGGGATCGGTTTTCACTATGATGCGGCTATTCTTTTAGGTTACCATTCTAAAATGGGGAGCAAGGGAGTATTGAATCATACTTTTCATGGAGGGGTGATTGAAAATATTAAAATCAATCAAAAAGATATGGGAGAAATCGCAATAAGCGCAGGAATCGCTGGACATTTTGGTGTGCCAGTTGTTCTTGTTACTGGATGTCAACATACTGCTGATGAAGCTAAAGACTTTATTCCGGGGATTGAGACAGCAATCGTCAAGCGGACTATTAACGAGCTATCAGCAAGGCATTTAAGCCCGAAAAATGCCCGCAACCTCATAAAAGAACAAACTATTTCGTCCATTTCTAATATTGCCCAAATAAAACCGGTTGTAATGAAAGGTCCTTTTGAAGTGGAGATCACTTATCTTCATACAGGGCTGGCGGATGCCGCCGCGATTTTACCGATTGTAAAGAGAATAAGCCCCAAAACCCACTGTTTCCGGACCGATGATTTTATCACTGCTTTTCGGTACATTCGCAGTTTAATCGCGATAGCAAGTGCTGTTGGCTAATCACAATTAATTCTCAGTTTGTTCTCTGGAACATTTCACTAAAAACTTACATTAATAAAAATACACAATAAATTTACAATCATTTAAAGTGGAATCAACAATCACTAGATATATTAGGAGGGAATGGAAAGATTAACCATTATAGTCTCAACAGCATATAGCATTTTATGCAGCGTATGCAAAAACCGGTAGTGATGGAATGTTCACTATAAAAATTACGCATGATGGGGGTCATTTTTTTATGAAGAAATGGTTGCAAGCGTGTTTCATTTTATTAATCATGTCCCTGGCGGTGTTATCGGCATGCAGTGGTGATGAGGGATCGAAAAAAACAGATGGCGAAGCGGCCAAAGATGGCGAAGGCGAAGAAATAGAAGAGTTGTCTGTACAGTTCGTTCCATCGCAAAATGCAGATACATTAGAAGCGAAAGCAAAGCCGCTGGAAAAGTTATTGAGTGATCAGCTGGAAATTCCAGTAAAAGTAAGCGTTTCTACCGACTATAACACGATTGTAGAAGCCATGAAATCGAAGCAAGTAGATGTTGGTTTCTTGCCTCCTACAGCATATGTACTCGCTAAAGAACAAGGTGCTGCAGATGTTATCTTGCAAGCACAGCGCTATGGGGTAAATGATGATGGGTCACCAACAGAAGAATTGGTTGATTCCTATAAGTCTATTTTTATCGTCAAAAAAGATTCTGATATTGACTCTGTAGAAGATTTAAAAGGAAAGAAAATTGGCTATCAAAACGTTACGTCCTCTGCGGGGTTTGTGTGGCCGGCAGCCACCTTGATGGAAGCGGGCATTCATCCTTTGGAAGATGTTGAAGCAGTTACATTAAAAGGCCATGACCAAGCGATTATTTCTCTCCTCAATGGGGATGTTGACGCGGCTGTTACATTCCAAGATGCCCGGAATGTAGTCGTTGATGATTATAAGACAGTTTTTGATGATACAAAGGTAATCGAATTTACAGAACCGATTCCGAACGATACGGTTACGGTCCGGCCAGACATTAGTGATGAAATGAAAGAAAAAATCACACAAGCCTTTATTGAAATTGGAAAAGATAAGGAAGGACAAGAGATCATTCGTGATATTTACTCCCATGAAGGATATGTGGAATCACAAGATAGTAATTTTGATATTGTAAGAGAATATGAAGAAAAGGTGAGTAAAGAAGTTAAATAAGGAGACTGTCTCGTAACTACATAGGAGAGAAAACCTATCTACCAAACAGGGAATGCCAAGTCTGTCTCGTAACTACATATAGGAGAAAAAGCATGATAAAGGGAAATGAAGGCCGGCAGGAAACGGTTGGGCCGCCAATTTCCCTTTTATCTCGCATGTAAGGTGCCATATACACCACATCAAGACCTGAGTTGATACAAAAGGTCCAAGTGGGAGAAAACGCACCTAAATGCCCGATTCGTTCAACTAACATTCAGTAGGAGATGGAAGAAAACGCCTACTGAATGAAGTTTCACTTTATGATGATGAAGGTAGGGAATATTTTGATTGAATTTAAACATGTTTCTAAAATATACCCAAATGGAGCGCGTGGTTTAAAAGATATTCATTTACATATTGATAAAGGGGAATTTGTAGTGATCGTTGGTTTGTCTGGTGCGGGAAAATCAACGTTATTACGGTCGATCAATCGACTGCATATGATTACGGAAGGAGAGATCATTGTTAATCAAAAGTCGATTACTCGCGCAAAAGGAAAAGAGCTTTATGAAATTCGCCGGGATATTGGCATGATATTTCAAAACTTCAATCTTGTTCGCCGATCATCTGTTATGCGAAATGTGTTGTCTGGGCGAGTGGGTTATCATTCTACCTTGCGAATGGTGTTAGGCTTGTTTCCGAATCGAGACAAAGAACTGGCGTTAGAAGCGTTGGAACGTGTTGGTTTACGAGAAAAAGCCTATGTACGGGCGGATCAACTTTCAGGAGGTCAGCAACAAAGGGTTTCGATTGCCCGCGCCTTAGCTCAAGAAGCAAACATTATTTTAGCGGATGAACCAGTGGCTTCTTTAGATCCGTTAACAACGAGACAAGTAATGGATGATCTGGCCCGCATTAATCAAGAACTGCATATAACGATGGTCGTTAATTTACATTCGGTCGAATTAGCGAAGGAATATGCGACGCGCATTATCGGATTGCGTGATGGGGAAGTTGTATTTGATGGGGCTGTATCCGAAGCGACTGATGAAGTATTTGAACAAATCTATACGAAAGAAGACAAGAAACATGCGAAGATGAGGGTCGCCGAATGAAAAAAGCATATGTTTTAGAGCAAGACGCATCTCTTCCGCCAACGAAAACGAAGCCGCTCATGACAGGTATACTCGTGATGGCGATTGTGCTGGCAAGCGGATGGCAGATTGGTTTTTCTTTTTCCGAATTAATGGATGGCCTTCCCAATATGTGGGAGTTAGTTGTTCAGTTGGTGCCCCCGGACTGGGCGTATTTTTCCGAGGTGACCGCGCCGATGCTGGAAACAATCAGGATGGCTGTTGTGGGTACAACATTGGGAGGATTAGTGGCTTTCCCATTAGCGATGTTGGCGGCAAGAAATATCTTTTTTTCACGGTGGGTGACTGTTCCGGCCCGTTTGATATTAAATCTGATCCGAACACTTCCCGAATTACTATTGGCAGCACTATTTGTGGCTATTTTCGGTATTGGGCCCATTCCCGGGATTTTTGCGTTAATGTTATTTTCTTTGGGGATCATTACAAAGTTATTTTATGAGTCGATTGAATCGATTGATCCAGGACCAATGGAAGCGATGACAGCGGTCGGCGCCAATAAAATCAAATGGATCGTATTTGGTGTCGTGCCGCAAGTTATGTCTTCGTTTATTTCGTTTTTCTTATATGCATTTGAAATCAACATTCGGGCGGCGGCTGTATTAGGATTGGTTGGTGCGGGGGGAATCGGATTATATTATGAAAAAACACTTGGATTTTTTCAATATGGGCAAACATCATCCGTCATTGTATATACATTAATCGTTGTCCTTATAATTGATTACTGCAGTATGGGGATAAGGGAGAAACTAACATGACGCAGCGCAACAATATCGTTTATATTCGCCGTTTTTTCATCGGATTGGTGATACTTGCCATATATGTATGGGCCTTTGCCGGATTACCCGCCATCGAACTAAAGGAAACCTCTATGGAAATCGTCTCGGCCATTATGGCGGGTTTATTTTCGCCTGATTGGGCGTATGTGTACGATCCTGGTGGTGAAGATTTACTTCGCGGATTGTTGGACACCGTTGCCATTGCGGTTCTTGGAACATTTATCGCGGGAATTCTCAGCATTCCTTTTGCGTTTATGGCATCCAACAATATTACAAAAAGCAAAACATTAGTGGGAACAAACAAGTTTATACTAAGTTTCATTCGTGTTTTTCCCGATATCGTTCTTGCTTTACTATTTATTAAAGCGGTGGGGCCCGGGGCTTTCGCTGGTGTACTGGCTTTAGGGATTGGCGCAGTTGGCATGTTGGGGAAGCTGATTTCCGAAAGCATTGAAAATGTGGACTTGAGCGCAAGGGAAGCGTTAATCGCAACGGGGGCAAATCCGGTTAAAACGTTTATGTTTGCGGTTGTTCCGCAAGTGTTGCCAAACTATTTTTCTTTTGTCATGTATCGGTTGGAAGTAAATATGCGGGCCGCTTCAGTATTAGGAGTCATTGGGGCAGGCGGCATTGGCACACCGCTTATTTTCGCTTTAAGTGTTCGCGATTGGGAGCGGGTAGGCATTATTTTGCTGGGGATCATCGTGATGGTTACCCTGGTTGATCTTTTATCTGGTAAAATTAGAGGTCGCTTTACCTGATAATATAAAAATAGATTCAGCTCCAGGCCTGCCAGCAGCTTGGGGCTGCAAGGCGTGGGGGAGAATGGTCCGGGTGCGAAGGGCTATCCGAAACGAAGAGTGTTCGACTGAAGTGTCGACCGGATGAATGAATGTTGTCAGTTCCTTGTTCAAACGTTATTCATGCGATCAATAACTTACGGAAAAGTCGACAATATCCCACATTTTGGATATGAGCAAAGTTGTTGTACAAGAGTCGTTTCATTTTCACGTCAAACGACTTAAACAACAGGGCTTGTGTTTATTTTGGCCTTGGACTCATATCAATTGATGGTTTTTAATTCGGCTAAAATGTCCGATTTCGCAATGAAAAGGACTGCCGTTGTTTCACTGCTTCTTGGAAAAGATGGAAGGGCGCTTGGATGTTTATTCGTTCCTTCGATAGCTCCAAAGTTGAACATTCGTTTCGTGAACAAGCAGGAAATTGCCCATATGACAAAAAGGGTATCTTTAGCAGGTCTTATCAGTTTTACGGAGAAGGGGGTTGAAACAGCGATTAGTTTTATGGGGCATTTGTGAGACTGATGGATGGATCAGTAAATCCGGTCGAATGAACGTAGAAGGAATCATTAGCTTGTGGAGAAAGCAGATATTGTTCTCTACATGCTATTTTTTCTTTTGAGCAGATGGCGTGTCTTTGCAGCAACTTGTTCTAAGATAAGCTTCCTGTTTTTTGTTGCGGCGCCGACTGTATGAATAGCCATTTTTAGAAAATGGACGTGTGAAAAGGCAGTCTTGTCCAAAGTGATTCCTCCCTTTTAAAAATCATCAATGTTTCTCGGTTCATTACGGCAATAGAATTTAAATTTTTCTTGGGCTGTTTTTTTACAATCAGATTGCTTTTCGGTGCTGTTAAGCCAAGTCCAGGTCTCAGCGAATGTCTGCGCTTAACAGCAAACGTATTCCATCCGGTTTAGTTTTAGACAAGAAAACAATTGGCGAGTATGCTTCAACGATTGGGCAAATCCGTGCTATGCTATTGAGAGACTGCCTTAAAGCGAGTGATGGCATTGAGTATTTTTATTTTGGAAGATGATGTGATTCAAGCGCAGCATCTAAAGCGGCTGGTGGAGGAAATTTGCGAGAAACATCAGTTGCCGCATGATTTTATAGAAGTGACGAGTAAAAGTGCGGATATTATCGAAAAAATACCGCTGACGACTTTTGTGCCGATCTATTTTTTAGATATTGAAATTAAAAGTGAGGAGCGCAAAGGTTTGCAAGTCGCGCAAGAGATTCGCGAATATGATGCCCCAAGGCATTATTGTATTTGTCACAACGCATTCCGAATTTGCGCCGATCTCTTATCAATATATGGTGTCTGCTTTAACGTTTATTGATAAAGGATTGCCTTATGATGAGCGCTTCCGCATGTTTGAACAATGTCTTCTTCATTATAAGGCCCGCAATATGGCTGATATGCCGGCTGATGATTTTATTGTTGAAAACGCCCGGGCAACGGTACGTGTGCCGTTTGCCACAGTAGAATATATCATGACAGATGGGCCGCATCGTTTAGCCTTGGTCACGACGGACTGTTTGGTTTATTTTTATGGGGCGTTAAAAGAGATGGAAACACTGGACAACCGTTTGTTTCGCTGTCATCAATCTTATATTGTGAATACAGTGCAGATGTCCTCTTATGACGCAACGCAGAAGATGATCGTTTTAAAAAGCGGCAAACGTATCCCGGTGTCGCGCCGTTTAGTCCGCAAAGTGCGCCAACTGTTAAAGGGTGAGCTGTAAATGTATGTGTATGATATTGCCGCGATCGTGCTGATTGGTATTAGCCATGTGTTATTGTACATTTGGTTAATCCGCTATAACCGCCTGTCCTATACAATGGTGATCACTGTTAGCATTGTCTTTACGATTTTGCTTGGGATTGTTGTGCAGACAACGGGTTATCCGGAATTTAATTTGATTATGTTGCTGCTGTTTCTGTTAAGTTTGGGTTTATTGAAGGACGACTTAACATTTATCCAAAATCTTTACTTTGCATTAATGAGTATCGTCGTTATCACATTGGCGAAAATGGTGTTGATGGAGCTGGGCATGAAGCTGTTTATGTTAACGCCATTTAATTTGTATTTATGGACGTCTAGCATCATCCATCTCCTCAGTTCGATCGTCATTTTCATTGGCATTGTCCTGTGGCGTAAGCAGATTCAAAAGCTTGCACAATTTATGGTGGATAGCCCTCTTTATTATGTAACCTATATGCTTCTTATTGCCGGACTCATCGTGGAGCTGATTTTGACGGTGCCATCCACCAATTTATTGGCCGCCTTACATCAACAATATGGACAAGTAAGCTATATTGCGGCATTCATTTTATTTTTTGTGTTGCTATTAATCATATTGATCAGCTCGCATTTGTCAAAAGAAAGAATGTTGGAAGAACAACAGGAACGTTTAGACAAAGAATTGCTCGATTATGTGGGGAAGCTGGAGCTGTTGCATGAAGAATTGGCCAGTTTTCGCCATGATTATATGAATGTATTATTGGCACTGGATGCGGGCGTGCGCTCGAAAGATATCAAGCAAATTGAGCAGGTTTATCATGATGTGATCGCTCCGACTTCCAAGCTGATGAATAATCGCGAGTTGGATATTGTGAAGTTATCGCGCGTCGCTATTCCAGAAGTGAAAAGCGTGTTGAGCGTAAAATTGATCGCCGCCCAGCAACAACAAGTAAAAGTGATGGTCGATATTCCTCAGACGGTTGAAGAGATTGCTATGCCCAAAGTTGCTTTTATTCGCGCCCTTTCTATTTTAGTGGATAATGCGATTGAAGAAGCGGTTCAAAGCGAGGAAAAAGTGTTGCAACTGGCCTTTTTTGAAAAAGAGGATCGCCAATATTTTATTGTCCGTAATAGTTGCCGGGACGAGGCGGTAGATTTGCAGAAAATATATGAGAAACGCTATTCCAGCAAAGAAGGGAACCGGGGATATGGGTTATTTTCGTTAAAGCGTTTGATTGATAAAACAGCAAATGTGACGTTAGAGACGACTTTTCATGCCCCATATTTTGTGCAAACTTTTATAGTGAAAAAGTAGGGGAAAGGGCTTTATTTCCTAACCATATCGTGAAAAAGTTCTGCCTCGGTACAGGCAGAAGCTCTTATCTAAAGCAATGGATTTTGGAAAATCAATCGTCGCCTTTCCCTTTTTGATGAAAAATAGGCAACTAATCTCATTCCATAACAATGTGCCATCTTTATGTGTGGAAATCCATAAACAGTGCGAATGTTCCGGTTTTCGCTTTGTAAATTATTCTATCTTCCTTTGTGAGTGATTTTTTAACGGTCATAATGAAACAAACCGCGTGAAATCAAGTTTAAAAACCTTGATTTCACGCAATTTTATTCTCACGATCAATCAGCTTTCAACTTATGTCCAGTCCCATTTGTGTAAAAAAATCCCTATCATCGCTACGTACGTCAACATATTTCGCTTTTCGCAGGTTTCTTCAGCTTCCTCGGAAAGCAAAGGTCGCTTTCCTCGGGATCTTCAGCTCGGGCTATTCCCGCAGGAGTCTACCTATTTTTTATGACCAATTATGATGAAAAATGAACCGAATATGATAAAGCTGCATACTTTATCCGGCTGTTATTATACCCTTTTATAAGGGAGTGATTTGTTATGGCTGGCGTTATTTTTGCCGCGGCCATAAGCGTGGGGTTGCCGCTTGTTGCGCTTGTGTACGCGTTTTATCGGAAACGATATATTCCGTTTTTGTTAGGTGTATTGGCATTTGTTGTATCTCAAGTTTTATTTCGTGTTCCGATCCTGAAATACTTGGGGGAAAATAGTATAGCCTTTTCCATGTTTAGTGCCACGCAGCCTGTTCTATTTGCCATAGTCATTGGTTTATCGGCCGGGATTGTGGAAGGACTTGCTCGTTTTATCGCGATGCGTTTTTTTATGGTGCAGCGTGATTGGAAATCCGGGTTTTTATTTGGTGCGGGGCATGGCGGTATTGAAGCAGTCATATTTGTAGGGATCCAAGCATTAACCTTATTGTTTTCACCAACTGCTCTTGCCTACAATGAAGCTTTTTTTCTTGGCGGCATTGAGCGTTTCTTTGCGATATTATTGCATATAGGGCTTTCGATTATGGTGTTGCAGGGAGTTGTGCATAAGAAATTTCTTTATGTCGTACTGGCTATTTTCATCCATGGTCTAGTAGATTCATTAGTTGGAATTTTACCATTATATGTGCCGAAAGAGAGTGTAATGATTGTATTGGAAGTTACGCTGGCGATGATTGCGTTGGCTCTTTTCTCTTATAGTATATGGATTAAAAGAAAGGGAGTTTTAACATGAAGAGAATGTTATTCACTATGTTGAGTGTTGTTGTCATGCTTGCGCTTGTTGCCTGTGGGGGCAACAAAGTTGACGATGCGACTGCGGAGAAGTACGTGGCGAAGGCTGAAGAAGTCGTCTCATTAATTAATGAAGCCAAATATAAAGAAGTACGCGCCATGTTTGACGAAACAATGAAGGAAAAGCTACCGGAAGATCAAATGGAGGAGCTGACTCCGATTATCGAGCAATCCGGCACTTTTGAAAAAATTGATAAATCTTCAGTTGAAGAAAAGGACGGCTTATATATCGTTATTTTCGTTGCCAAATATAGTAAGGACAAACGCACTTTCACCATCACTTTTAATGATAAAGAAGAAGTGGCGGGGTTATTTGTTAAATAAGCAGAGAAGGGTAAATGGACGAAATGTCTAAATGAAAGAGCTTTGAAATCTAGTTTCTCACCGGATTTGACATAAAATAGACGAAATGACCAGAGGGGGGCGCCAAAATATCGTTGGATGCCCTTTTTTTGTTTTAAGAACTTTTACAAAAGGAGTTGTTCCATGGATTTCACACTTTCAGCCAGTTCAAAAAAGTTGAGAAATGCAGTTCCCTCTTAGTAATTCAAGTTGTTTTAATCAAATGTTTGATTAGCTGAAAGAGGCTTATGATGAAGTCTGTATGCACGGATTACTTCTTCAATAATCAAATGTTTGATTAAACTATTTTTCTTCCGTCACAACCGTTGCATAGATGACGAACCATTTTCCATCTAAATCAAACAGTACTTTACTTCCATATTCCGTATCCTGGATATCCATTTTTTCCTTCATGCTGTTCAATGATCTCGCATTCGTGCTATATACTTTTACAACCCTTTCCATTCCTCCGGTATTGTTGGATTAATACTCTTCAAGAGTTTTTCCCTAGATAAACTGCACCCTCCAATTCTTAGATGTGTCTAACAATTGGGGGGCAGTGGAAGCGGTGTTAAAATACCATACGACTGCGCCAATAATGAGTGCAAGAGCAATTAGTGAACCCCAAATGCCTGTTTTTTATTTGTCTTTCTCTCGTCTGAATGACCATGTATACGAGTGCGGGAGAGGAAAGCTTTTTCAGAGGCGGCAATGAAAAAATTTTACCTAGAAGACATTTTTTTGCTTGCAAAAACTTGGCCAGAAACTTTTTCATTTTGGGCGGAATTTATGTTATCTTAATGAAGATAAAGGGAAATCAATCGTTTCAGCGTTTAACGCAACGTCATGAAGTGAAAAGATTGGTTAAAGGTTATGCGGGAAAATGTAAAAGTGACATACACAAAGACTCATTTATCACGAAAAAAAGATGTACAAAAAAGCAAAGATTGTTTTGATCATCCGGGCTTAACAGTGGGTGACAATGCAAACAATCAATTCGATATGGCGAATAGATAAATATAAAGAGATGGATCCCGCTTGTTATGTTGATGCCATCGTGTACAACTGGGGGCAGTCGGCATTTACAGAAAAAGATTGCTTACAGCGGATGAGCAAAAGGAGATGGACGGTCAGTTGATTTGGTAAAATAGGTGTTGAATAAATATGTGAAACATTGGCTTTATACCTAAAAAACTGGAACGATATATTTTGTACCGTTCTGAAGGATTATGCGCGTTCGGCTAATGGCTGGGCTTTTGAGACTGAATTACTTGGGTCCGTTGGCGACCCATCCAGACAATATAAAAGGATAGAAGTCTGGAAGTTTTGTCATGAAATGAAAGGGGCGGGGAAATGAAACCAAAAATAAAAACTAGTTTTTTCTGTAATAGGTGTGGTCGTTATCATGAGTGTGAACCCGAGGACATTGATTTTACAGGCAATCTGTTTCACGATTTTCATGCGTATTTTGGCTATAGCAGTCCTTTTGATGGTGACTTACTGGAATTCAGCTTGTGTGAACTGTGCCTTTTTGAGATTCTGAGGGATTTTAAGCATGTGCCAAAGCTTGATGGTAAAAATCCAGTTGAAGCTTTTGACAGATGCAGGACGGAAAAACATCCATACTATGAGGATACTTTTATAAAAAATTATAAGGAAGTCGAGGACTTATCCAAAAAGTGAAGGGGAATTCGAGACTCCCGCGATGTTACAGTGTGACGAATGGGATTCTCGAATAACTCAGTGTTTTGCAGTCCATTTCTGTTGTAAAAACATAAACATTAGGAGGGCTGGAATAGCATTTTATCATCATATGCCATATCTTTTTACTCGCAAGTTTTGGTTCGAGAAGATACAGATTGGGATTCGCAACAGGGCGTTTTTGGCACTGCTTTAACAGAAATAGAGCGATTCCCACCAACATAGCCGTGTTATCGGGCTTTCATGTCTAAATTGTTAAGTAATCAGGCGGCGATCCCTCCACTCTTTGATTTCCCGGCACCTGTAGAAGAAGTATGGAAAATGACGCAAATCCTAAGCTTCATGGGCAATAGGATTTGCGTTTCCTCTATTACATATTTACCCAAAAGTCGGAAGATGCTCGGCAATCCTTTCGATACGAAAGGCGCCTGGGGTGCGGCGTAAAAGTCACTGGCTGATGGGGGAAAAGCATCGGCACCAGTAAGAATGACGGTTCATAAGCATCTTCCCTGCATTTTGGGACAATATTGGCCATTACAGAAGGGAAAAAGGCTATTGGAAGTATTGCCATCAAATAATGAAACCATTTTTATCACCTAATATGACCAGATGGACAGGAATTTTTCATTATGGGGCGGGATTTATGTTACGTTCATAAAATGAAGGGGGGATTTGGTGAAAGGAAAGCCTATTTATGTGGAAATACCGATTGACGCATCTGTAGAAGAAGTATGGGAAAAGACGCAAAATCCTGAACTTCATGAACAATGGGATTTGCGTTTTTCCTCTATTACATATTTACCCAAAAAGTCGGAAGATGATCCGCAATCCTTTCGATACGAAAGGCGCTTGGGGTGTGGCGTAAAAGTCACTGGCTGGGGTAAAAGTGTCGGCACACATAGTAAGAAGGACGGTTCAAAAGCATCTTCCCTCCACTTTGGGACCGATCAAAAAATATCGCCCATTTCAGAAGGAAAGGGCTATTGGAAGTATGTGCCATCAAATAATGGAACCATTTTTATCACCCAGTATGACTATGAAGGTCGGTTCGGTTTATTTGGCAAGTTTCTCGACCTTTTATTTCGCCCTGCCATGGGATGGGGGACCGCTCTTAGCTTTGATGTACTAAAACGGTGGATTGAACGGGGAGAATTGCCGCGATCACAGTATTTGCGTTTTTTTAGTATTGGCATCATCACCATGTTCTTTTTTTTTATATGGTTATACCACGGCTTGGTACCGAAGATGATTGCAAAACATCCTGAGGAAGTATCCATGCTTTCCAGCTTCATCTCCTTGGAGGAGACTGTTGTTGTAAAATGGGTATGGGTCATTGGGTTATTGGAAGTGTTATTTGCTGTGGTTTGGCTTCTTTATCCAACTAAAAGACATTTATTCGCACTGCAAATGATCATATTTCCAATTTTAACGATCAGTTCCTTCATTGCCAGTCCTTCGCTTTGGTTGGCTCCGTTTAATCCTGTTACTTTTAATGCCAGTCTTTGGGTCCTGTCCATTATTGGTTTTTTATTGGCCAACGATTTGCCATCGGCTTCAAGTTGCAGGCGTGCAAGAAGGGAGGCGGTCTAATTGCCCATTTACAAAGAGCTTTTGGGCAAGGATTTTCATAGACTTCATCCAAAGTTGCAAGAGCGCTATGCACTGACGATTGGCGAACCGTTTCATGGTGTCGGAACGATGGAAAAAATTGAAAAGGGTGCTGCTTGGCTGACTCCTTTGTTAAAAGCGGCCACACGGTGGCACTTTCTTTTTCCTGAAAATGGGGAGGGTATACCTTTTGACATCAAAAATACAAGTCGCTTATTACCGACGGATGAGGTAGAAATCTATTGGGAGCGCACTTTCTATTTTGAAAAAGTTACTCGTCATTTTAATGCGTTTATGACGATTGATGCGAAACGCAAAATGGTGAAGGATTATGTAGGTGAGCCGCGCTTATTTTATTCGGATTTACGATTTAAGGTGACTCCTGAAGGATACATGCACATTCGTTCTGGTTCTCAACGACTTGTTATGGGTAAATTCGAGATACCATTGCCTCGTTTATTAGAAGGAGTGGTAACCGTTGAGGAAAGATATGACGATGCCCGGGACGTATTTACGATTCAAGTTGATATTCAAAATAAACTTGCGGGAAGGTTGATGGCTTATAAAGGAGAATTTAAGGAGCAATCTGTTTAATTCCATTTCGGTGGCGGGTATATTCTTTTTCATAGCCAGTTGCATTCTGACCCCGAAACCATATTTGTTCATGTTGACTGCTGCCCAGTTGATTTTCATACCCGTGATGCTCCAGCTACTCGTTGAATTAAAGAGGAGACAGGTCATTTTCATTTGGTTTGTTATGGTTTCCCTCGTTTTATTGCAAGTTGTGCCTTCGCGTACAGGGCAGATGCTGCTCGCTTTGGTGTATGTGGCGTTCACCTTTTTTGTGGCTTTTCATGGGCTAAGGCGTTTTTTTAAGCGCGGTTTTACAAACTGGGCAGAAATGTCAATTGATATCGGGATGATGTATTTATTGATCGGCGGCCTCTGGTTTTTCGCTTATGTAACGGGAATTGATACGGGTTTTAGTCCATTGATCACTTGGCTTACAGCTATTCATTTCCATTATTCCGCTTTTTTATTTCCTATATCTGTCGGGTTGTTTGGGCGCCTGCACGAGTCGGGGTGGTATCGACTGATTGTAGCCATCATCTTGGCCGGCCCGATGCTTGTTGCTATGGGCATTACTTTTTGGCCTTTGCTTGAATTTATCTCAGTTATGTTATACATATTTGCTATTTACGGCTTAATCATACTGGCCTTCCGAACACATTTCCCTTTAAAGGTTCAGGCTATTTTGATACGGATCTCTTACAGTGCGCTGGGTGTGACCATTTTATTTTCACTGCTTTATGTAACGAATCACATATTTTGGTTTGCTCGTATTGATTTTATGCTAATATTCCATGGTTTCACGAATTGTTTCTTTTTTGGCATGTTGGGTGTGCTTGGCTGGGTGGTCGCACCACCTAAAACGAGTCAGGCTATTTGGCGTTTCCCCGTTAGCCAAATACGCGGTTCACTAGAAAGTACTGGCGGACAGCGGGCGGGATTGGTGGATAACCTAAGCGACTTTGTGCATATCAAAACTTTACCGAAAACGATCGTTGATTTTTATGAACATACAGATCAATATCGGTTATTTGCTTCGGTAAAGTGGTCAACCTGGTTTAAGCCATTAGCCGTCTGTTACAAATTGATCAGTACACAATTGCAGCAATTAAATTTGCCGCTCTCGAGCAAATGGACTGAAATGACATGTAACATATGTGCGGTCGATCCAATGTTGGATGGAAGAAAAAATCCGCGCGCGTGGATTCGCCAGGTGAAGGAAAAAACCGTATTTACAGCCATTTACTCCCGGCATGAAACAAAGGGCATGACGTATATGAATATAGCACTTCCTCTGCCCCATTCGTCAATGATTGGTATTTTACAGCTCAAAGCTAGCGATGGCACGCTCATTCTCACAAGCGAGGGAGAAGGAGATCCCGGTATATATTTGGCAATCGGGAAAACACTTTTCAAGCTGCCGTTATCCGAAAACTTCATCATTCAAGAAACACGTGAGGGTAAGCTTGCGGCACATCACAACATGAAAATTTTTGGGATCCCTTTTTTAAAAATTAATTACAGCATTATTCAAAAATAACGGTGGGAAATTACTGCTCAAAGACAATTTTTTTCAAGGAGTTGGAATGAGGTTCCTGTTATCCACAACACGCATTTTTCATGTGGATAACCCATAGTTTCCTTTACGAACTTAAGTTGTATTTGTAAAAAAAGCATCCCGGGAAAGGATGCTTTTTTCAGTCATTTTTTAAAAGTATCCGGCATGACGACAGCAACGACTTCGCCTGTTGCACAAACCGTATCTTTCGCAAAAACCTCCACATGTACTTTATATTTCTTCGGATGAATTTCTTCGACCTTCCCGACCGCTTTTAATGGTACGCCTTGCGGTGTTGGTTTCACATATTGAACTTGCAAAGAGGCTGTTACAAAGCGGGGAGGCTCGTGTCCGCTCCCGGGCTCATGGCCATTTTTTCTATGTAAAGCAAGCGCCGCGGAGCCTGTTCCATGGCAATCAATGAGGGAGGCGATCAAGCCGCCGTACACGAATCCGGGTATAGCCATATGTTCCTTTTTTGGCTCATAAATGGTCACTGTTTCTGTTTCTTGCCACCCCGTTCGAATATGGTGTCCGGCCTCATTTAACCTCCCACATCCGAAACAATGGGCGAATTCATCCGGGTAATCATCTTGAATGGCGTGAGTAATGTGTTCCATATTGATATCCCCCTTCATTTAAATACGAAATTTTTCTAATTATCATTATACTACATAATATGATTTGTGGAAGAAATGAACCACCAAATTTCGGAAAGAGATGTGGATAACTCCAGTTCGCAATAACTTTTTCATCATAATAAGGAACTTCATTTTGGACTTATCAACATATCAAAATATATAAAAATTTTCCCTATACCAAAAAAATTGTTGACGGGAAACAGAAGTGTAAAGTAAAGTTTTAGTAACGTTTAATTTTGCCTATGGAAACATTTTGGTGATGAGGAAAATTAATGGAGAAAAGGAGATAGAAATGAAAAGACGATTACTTGCATTAACAGCATTCATTATTCTTGTCTTCATGACAGCATGTTCGGAAGGCAGTTCCAAAACAGAAGCAGAAAAGAAAGGCGAGGGACAAGACAAAATGAAAGTGACTTCCACGACTGCCCAAATTGGGGATATTGTTAAAAATGTCGGCGGAGAGCATGTTGAAGCCGAAAGTTTGATGGGGCCGGGAACAGATCCGCATCTGTATCAGGCGACACAACAAGATATCGGAAAGTTGAATGGCGCGGACATCATTTTCTATAACGGTCTTAACTTGGAAGGGAAAATGGGGGAAATTTTCGAAAAGATGAACAAAGAAAAGCCAACCCACGCGGTCGCTGAAGGGGTTCCTGAAGAGAGCTTGATCCGGGAAGGGGAAGATGCGTTTGACCCGCATGTATGGTTTGATATCGAACTTTGGCAGTATGCAGTGGATGAAGTAGTGAAAGGTTTAAGCGAAGTGGATAAGGATCATGCTGATGAATTTAAAGAGAACGGCGAAAATTATAAACAAGAATTGACGGAACTTGATGCTTGGGCGAAAGAAAGCCTTCATGAAATTCCCGAAAAAAGCCGGGTTCTTGTCACAGCGCATGATGCATTCACTTATTTCGGAAATGCGTACGGCATGGAAGTAAAAGGGCTTCAAGGATTGAGCACAGAATCGGAATACGGAATCAAAGACGTCCAGAACATTGTAAATGTCTTGGTCGAGCGTGAAATAAAAGCGGTATTTGTTGAAAGTTCCATCTCAGAAAGGTCAATCAATGCCGTTGTGGAAGGCGCGAAAGAAAAAGGACATGATGTTGAAATCGGCGGAGAATTGTATTCTGACGCCATGGGTGAGGAAGGAACCGAGGAAGGGACATACATCGGTATGTTTAAGCACAATATCAACACAATCAAGGATGCTTTAAAATAAAGGAGCGACTAAAGGATGGAACCGCTGAAAGTTGAAAATATCACTGTTGCGTATCATAAGAAGCCTGTCTTAATGGAGGTCGGCTTTTCGGTGCCTGAAGGGAAACTGATCAGTATTGTGGGCCCTAATGGCGCGGGGAAATCTACTTTGATTAAGGCCATCTTGGGACTTGTGCCAAGAGCAAGCGGGACAGTTGAAATTTATGGCAAACCGTATCGGAGTCAAAGGAAATTGGTCGGGTATGTGCCACAGCGCGGAGAAGTGGATTGGGACTTCCCGACCAATGCGCTGGACGTTGTGTTAATGGGGCGGTACGGACATGTCGGTTGGGTTAAAAGACCTTCGAAGAAAGATACCGCTTTTGCCGAAGAATGTCTCGATAAAGTAGGTATGTCGGCTTATGCGGGCAGACAAATCAGTCAATTGTCGGGCGGTCAGCAACAGCGGGTGTTTCTCGCTCGAGCGTTGGCGCAGGACGCAACGATTTATTTTATGGATGAACCGTTTGTTGGTGTTGATGCCGCGACGGAAAAGGCGATCATTACGCTTTTGGACGAACTCAAAAGTCAAGGAAAGACGGTACTCGTCGTCCACCATGACTTACAGACTGTCCCGGAATATTTTGATTGGACATTGCTTGTCAACAAACGCTTACTTGAAGCAGGTCCAACAGAAAGTGTGTTTACTGTGGAGAATTTGCAGAAAACATACGGCGGCCGGCTTGCTTTTCTTAAAAAAGGGACAGCATTAGTCGAGCAATAAAGGAGGAAAAATTGTGGCTCAAGAATTGTTGGGATTGCTTATGGATGCCAATACCCAGTGGGTGCTTTTCGGCACCTTGCTGCTTGGAATTGCAAGCGGGGTGCTAGGCAGCTTCGCATTGCTCAGAAAGCAAAGCTTAATTGGAGATGCGATGGCGCATGCCGCATTACCCGGTGTCTGCTTGGCTTTTATGCTGTACGGGGAAAAGTCGATGCCGATTTTTTTATTGGGCGCCGCTTTGGCTGGGCTTTTGGCGACGTACTGTATTCAAGTGATCTCCAAACAATCTCGGATTAAAGAAGACACTGCCATCGGGCTTATCCTTTCTGTTTTCTTTGGATTCGGGATTGTTCTATTAACACGGATTACCCAGTCTCCAGCAGGGAACAAAAGTGGATTGGATGCTTTTATTTTTGGAAAGGCAGCCTCTTTGGTCGGCAGTGATGTAACTTTTATTGCCATATCAGCAATTGTTCTGCTGTTCATTACGGCACTTTTCTTTAAAGAATTTAAGCTGTTGAGCTTTGATCCGCAATTTGCACAAGGCATCGGGATGCCGGTCAAATGGATGAATGGCTTGTTGATGGTCCTCATTGTTGGAGCCGTGGTGATCGGAATTCAGGCAGTTGGGGTTGTTTTAATGTCCGCCATGCTGATCACACCTGCCATTGCCGCAAGATACTGGACGGATAAGCTCAGTACAATGGTGCTTCTATCAGGGGCGATTGGCGGAATATCCGGGATATGCGGCACTCTGTTAAGCACCATGGCGGAAAAAATGGCTACAGGGCCAATTATCGTAGTGGCCGCAACGGTTGTTTTCCTCTTCTCTTTGCTTTGCGCTCCAAGAAGAGGGCTTATTTCCAAAGCTTTAAAACACATTCAAGTTAAAAAACAAACAGCAAAAGAATATGTCATGATTTCTTTATATGAGTTATATGAAAAAACGAATGACAAAAACGTTTATTCATTTACGGTTGAGCAAATCAATGAGCGGCGCCCGTTCGGAACCTATTTTCTCAATCAGGCTATCACACGGTTGGAAAAAGAGGGTTATATAAAACCGGCGGGGGAGAACCGTTATATGCTGACAAACAAAGGATTAACTGTGGCGCATGAATATACATTGAACCATCGTTTGCACGAGGTATATTTAATGCATGAGCGGGAATTCGCTGTTCCGGATGTTGAGGACATTCGCACAGACATGGAGAAGTTGCCTCCTCAAATCATGACAAAGCTCAAAGAAAAATTGAGCCAATATGGGCGTGAACCCATGTTACTGAACAATCAACATCACATAAAAGAGAGGAAGGCCGTAAATGAGCTATGAAGCATGGATTATTTTGACAGGCTCTCTGGTGGGCATTACATGTGGAATCACTGGATGCTTTCTCATATTGCGTAAGATGGCGATGCTTGCGGATGCTATTAGCCATACGGTGCTTCTTGGTATCGTACTCGCTTTTCTTATCAGCCAATCACTTGACGGAATATATATGCTTATAGGCGCGACGGTTGTCGGCTTGCTAACCGCCTTTTTCGTCCAGCTCTTGAATTCAAGTGGCGTACAATCGGACGCGGCGATCGGGGTTGTGTTCACTTCTCTTTTCGCTGTTGGAGTCATTCTCATCTCGATGTATGCCGGCAACGTGCATTTGGATGTCAATCATGCGCTCATGGGCGAGATTACTTTCACCCCATGGGATACCGTCACAATTAATGGCATGAACATCGGTCCGAAAGCTGTCTGGATGCTTGGAACCGTATTATTCATTAATATCTTGATCATCTTCTTGTTTTACAAAGAATTTAAAATTGCGTCGTTTGATCCTCAGATGGCACTGGCGATCGGGATACCTGTCTTGTTTATCCATTACTTAATGATGGGGATGGTTTCCTTGACGACCGTTGCTTCATTTGACAGCGTCGGGGCAATCTTGGTCGTTGCCATGCTCATCGTTCCCGGAGCAACCGCTTATTTGTTAACAGATAAACTGCATGTCATGTTATGGCTCAGTGCTTTAGTGGGAGTTCTCAGCGCGGTCATCGGTTATTACAGCGCCACTTTATTAAATGTGTCCATTGCCGGCGCGATGGCTACTGCCGGGGGACTTATTTTTGCACTTGTTTTCGTGTTATCGCCAACCCATGGCCTGTTATCAAAATGTATGGCCAAAAGAAAAATTCATTCCCCTTCTTTGTAATGGGAACGGTGGAGAAGACGCATTTGTTTTCTCCACCGTTTTTTCGTTTTTTATAGTATGTGAAGACGGGAGTAACCGAGGACGTCTTGGTGAGTGGTATTCAATAAAATCGCTTGGCAAATTTACGGACTGAGGAATGCGGACTTTCGGCAATGCTTGATGGGTTGGATGAGTCTGAAAACGGGGATGGGGGAAATCTTTTCAATCAAAAGTATATGCAATAGCTCGGTTGAGGAAAAACCCGCTCCTCATGAGGTAAAAACACTGGTATCTGGTCGGTTTGTCCGGTGTAGGCCAGTGAACAAACGATGCCGTGTGGTCCAACCCGACTGGACGAAAACTTCGAACCATTAAAAGGAAACCAGACTGACATGGTATTCCGCGGGAAATTCCGAGGTGCTGAAGCAAGATAGTATGTATCATTTGTACAGCTCACATATTCTTTCTTCACAAAAAATCTCCCACTCCCCATTCCATAGAAACCTCAAGTATATACTTGGCTTCTATTGGTTGATTCGGAGGTGCTTATATGAAATGTATCAATTTCCGACAGAAGACTCTCTCCTCAAGTTTGTGAAAAATGTAGCCTAAAGATAGGTTCGAGATGAATGTCGGTCAGGCATTTGCTAAAAGATGCTCATTTTGATAGTTTTTTATAGCGAAGACTCAATCAGAACAAGTGTTGCTGGTCTTCATCTTCCATTAAAAAATAAAGTGATTTGAAACACATTTTTAGTCACTAAAGCATACATCTATTCCGTACCTATCCAAAAGTTAAAACAATCGGCTGTTCTCGCTTTGTATTCAATCACTTGTTGGTATGATGGCATGATGCTTACAAGGAAGCAGGTAAAGGATTAACTTCCAGTGCATGTTCTAAACAATTTTTCATCTGCCCTATCATCGTAAATAAAAAGTTGATCCAACAAGGGGAATATCGGCATTTCATGAAAATGAGTATTGACTTTTTAAAGTTAGTTTTATAGTATCATACTAACCGAAAGCAATTAAATGCGGAGGGTATGGCTCATTCTTAAGGTGATTTTTCGTTATGCAGTACCTTAACATATACACTTTTGCTGTTCCCTCCATGTATACGGCAATTATAAATGGATGTCGCGATATTTCTCTTAATTAAGGTTGATGATATAAGGTGATAATGTGTATTTGGGAGATACGGCAAACAATAAGAAACAGCTTTACCATATTTATAATGAAGTTTCCAAACAAATATTGGGCGTTGGAACGCTGTCATTAAAAATTGTTGTTGACGATGATACAATCATATTTCGAGCCAAGCATCGACGTGCACAACGCTCTATTATATTAGAGCAGGAGTCGCCGCACCTCAAGAATAAGGTTGATTATCAATTGTCGAATATCTTTAAGACTTGTGTAAAAGAAAAGCTGGAAAAAACGATGGGTTTACATGTTGAGGCCATATTGAGGGATTATGATTCAAAAACGCAATTAGCTTTTACAATTGTTGTACTTAACGACAATCAAATACAATAATCGATCTCTTTTGATCTATTCTTAAGAGAGAGAGCAAGAAAAGTTTCATACAGGTGGCACGATTTTTTGTTTACAAAAAAAGTGCTCTTGTTAGACGAACCGTCTACACAAGAGCGCTTTTTTTCATTTTACCGCGGAAAGGAGAATCGATTCATTTGAAGTATGCAAAGATAAACATCATAGGGAGGTATCGTTTTGAGCAGCTTGAGAACTTCTGCCGAACGTTTGTTTAAGCTATCGGCACATCATACCGATTGGCGAACGGAGACAATTGCCGGATTGACAACATTTGTGACAATGCTGTACGTGTTGGTGGTCGTACCGGGCATACTGGAGGAGGGAGGAATGCCCAAAGGGCCGATTACGGTTGCAGTCATTTTAATGACGGGGCTCACAACGATCGCCATGGGATTTTTTAGTAATCGTCCTTTTGCACTGGCTCCAGGGCTCGGATCGGTGGCTTTTCTCGCTGTCACGCTCGTCTCTACTGAACATATTCCTTGGCAAACAGCCATGGGCATGGTCTTTATCTCAGGTATTCTTTTTTTACTTTTTACAATTTTAGGGTTGAGAAAGCTTATTGTAAGGCTCATGCCGCCGGCGATCAAACTATCTATTGGTGCCGGTGTCGGTCTTTTTATCGCCTTGATCGGCTTTAGAAACGCAGGGCTGGTCGTGGCCAGTGAATCCTCCAATTCGCTCACCCTTGGGGACATTGGCTCACCGAATGCCATTTTGGCGTTATTGGGGTTTTTGATTATGAGTGTCTTGCTGGCGAGAAAAACGAGGGGCCACTTGCTGATTGGCATCGTTGTGACGACCCTTATCGGCATCCCGATGGGAATTACTGAACTTCCAAGCTCTATTTTTTCTTTGCCGGAAAGCGTTGCCCCTATAGTCATGCAATTAAATATATCGGATGCCATTCAGCTCGCCTATTTTCCATTCATTCTTGCTTTCTTCGTACCTGATTTTTTTTCAACGCTGGGAACATTGCTAGGGGTGGCATCAAAAGGCGGCATGCTTGATAAAGACGGGAATTTGCCACAAATTGACAGGCCGTTCCTCGTGGATGCATCCGGAACTACGTTGGGTTCTTTATTATCCGTTCCGGTTATCACCACTTATGTGGAATCGGCCGCAGGAGTGGAGGCGGGCGGTCGTACCGGTCTCACGGCTGTCACAACAGGTTTGTTGTTTCTGTCTACATTATTTGTCACTCCGCTGATTATGATTATTCCAAAAGAAGCAACCGCACCAGCACTGATTTTGATCGGGTTAATGATGTTATCGTCCGTCCAAAATGTAAATTTCGGCGATGCGACAGAATCGTTGCCTGCATTCATGACAATTGTTGTGACGATTTTTACCTTTAACTTCGGCAATGGCATTGCCGCGGGTATTATTGCGTTTGTATTGGTAAAAAGCCTATCAGGCCGACACAAGGAAGTCCATCCGGGTCTATACGTATTGCTAATCCCGCTTATCCTTTATTTTGTTACCTTGGCTTGATCATAAGGGCATAATCGATTAAACAGGATGAACATGAAAGGAGTACATGAAATATGAATCACTCACGTGAAGCAATTGTTGCTGCAGCGAGAGGGGATAAACAAATGGATCTTGTTATTCGGTCGGTTCAACTTATTAACGTATTTACCGCCGAAATATATCGGGCTGATATTGGGATAAAATCTGACCGCTTTGCGGCCGTCGCCCGTTATGAAGCCGGGCGGCCGCAGTTTTGGATGGAAGGAAAGAAAGAAGTGCATGCTGACGGCTTATATGCGATGCCCGGCTTCATAGACTCACATGTCCATATCGAGAGTACGATGGTTCCCCCTGACATGTTTGCGCGGGCAGTCCTGCGCCATGGCACGACAGTGGCGGTAGTCGATCCGCATGAGATCGCCAATGTGATGGGCGTCGAAGGTGTGAAGTATATGGTGGAAGCGAGCCGGGGGCTGCCAGTCCATATTCTGACGACGATCCCATCTTGTGTCCCGGCTGTTCCAGGTGTGGAAACAGCGGGAGCGGAGTTCAAAGCAGAAGATATTTCTGAGCTTCTCAGTCTTCCCAATGTCGTGGGAGTGGCGGAAATAATGGATTATCCGGGCGTGATTCATCAGCACCCCAGAATGGCGCAAATCGTACAAGCCGGTTTAGAGAAAAATGTACTGAATGAAGGGCATGCTCCAAGGGTGACCGGGCGTCAACTCCAGGCCTATCTTGCTGCTGGCGTAAATTCGGATCACGAATGTCGCAGTGATGATGAAGTGTTGGAGAAGTTGCGTTCTGGCATGATGGTCTACATTCGAGAATCGAGTGTCAGCAAGTTTGCCGATGTAGCAGCCAAAGCGTGGCAAACGGTGCCACATGCGCTGAATATTGCGATGTGTACGGATGACATCGAGCCGAATGACATGCTCCAAAATGGACAGATGAATCGGGTGGTTCGCCGCGCGATCGAGGAAGGTATACCGGCACCATTAGCTATACGGTATGCCACACTTGGAGGCGCCATACGGTTTGGTCTGAAGGAACGAGGGGCGATTGCGGCAGGCAGGTTGGCCGATTTGGTGCTGGTAGAGTCATTAGAAACAATGGATGTTTGCGATGTGTACGTTGGAGGTAAGCAATTCGTGTCTGAAGGAGAGCTAACGACCGACATTACCAGTTCTATACCGCCTTTGCTTAAAAACACTGTTCGCCTTCCCCAGCTAAGTGAAGACGACTTTGTCATACATGCTCCTATTCGTCAGGGAAGCGTAACATTAACGACCATGGAGGTCACATCTAACGGTACGACTGTTCAGGGGACGGTAGAGGCGGAAGTGCATGAAGGGAAAGTTCGGACGCTTCCTCCTGATCATATTTTCGTATCAGTGACAGGACGCCATGGGCAAGGGAAGAAACCATTCGTGGGCGTGTTGAAAGGAGCGGGACTGAAGGATGGCGCCTATGCTACCACTGTGGCACATGACAGCCACAATCTTGTTGTCGTTGGTACAAATGCGGCTGACATGTTGCTTGCCGCAAGAAGTTTGGAAGCGTGCGGAGGCGGGTTATGCCTTGTGCGAGGGAAGGAAGTAATAGCGAAGGTAGAGCTTCCGGTCGCAGGATTAATGGCTCCGGAACCAGTTGAGCAGCTTGCGCCAAAAGTGGGTTATTTTTCAAAGAAAGCATTGGAAATGGGAATTGCGGTCGGTAGAAGGGCGCCTGCCATGGCACTCTCTTCTCTAGCGCTTACAGTCACTCCGCACATTAGAATTACAGATAAGGGATTGATTGATGTGGAACAGCAGAAGCTGATTCCATTAATTCAATCGTCCTAAAAAGTATGTGCCTCGAAAGCATTTTAATTCAACATCTTTGTTTGATAAATCGAAGGTCTAGCAGTCTTTCTCTTTATAAAAATAGAAATCGATCTATCTGCTCTTATTTGTTCTGCGAAGCAAATAAGAGTTTTTTTATGTCTCCCAAGGACACATGCGAGTGAGAGCCATTTTATAAACCTCTATTGTGATCGAATTGCTAGGCTTTCTCATTCAGTATGGACAAGCTAGATTGTCGCCGTTTACATAAAGTCATCCCTTTCCTTTAGTCAGTTAAGCGCTCTCATGACATTTGTCACTTAAAGCCATGACAGAAGCTACTGATAAACCTGAAAGCCACAGATTACAATAAAGGTAAGATAACCGGGGGTGAGGGATTTGAGTACGATTGTTGAAGTGGATGGATTAGTAAAAGAATTCAATGAGAAAAGAGCAGTAAATGGGGTTTCTTTTTCGATTCAAAAAGGTGAGGTAGTGGCGATTCTGGGGCCGAATGGGGCAGGTAAAACGACGACGCTGCTGATGCTGCTCGGCTTGCTTCGTCCGACAGAAGGGAAAGCGGCTATTTTTCACAAAGATCCGAAAAGTAAAGCGGTTCGGGAAAGAATAGGTGTCATGCTCCAGGAAGTGAGTTTGATGGATGGTTTGAAGGCGAAGGAATTGATTAAGCTATTTAGAGGATATTATCCCAACCCGCTGCCGATGAATCATCTCATTCAGTTGACGGGGCTTGAAAAGGGAGATTTGGAAAAGCGGACGGAAAAATTGTCGGGCGGTCAAAAGCGGAGAGTGGCTTTTGCTTTGGCCTTAGCAGGCAATCCGGATTTATTGTTTTTTGATGAGCCGACGGTCGGGATGGATACTTCGTCACGCCGGATATTTTGGGAAACCGTCAAAGAACTTGCCCGGGAGGGGAAAACGATTATTTTTACAACGCATTATTTACAGGAAGCGGATGATTATGCGGAGAGAATGATTTTATTTAAGGAGGGCCATATTATCGCCGACGGAAAAACGGCAGAGATTAAAAGGAAAATGACGAAACAATCTGTCTCTTTCGTTGCTGGCGAGGATATTTCCAAAGAACGTTTTCTCAAATTGTCTTTCGTTACAGAAGTGACTGAAAAAGAAGGGCGCATGCACATCGTGACGGATGATACGGACTCTGTTTTGTCCATGATTTATAAGGAAAATCTGCATGTGAAAGATATTCGAGTGGAAAAAGGAAGGCTAGAAGAAGCCTTTGAACAATTGACTAAATCACAAGGGGAGGCTGTCTAAATGAATATATTCATACAACAAAGCAAGGCGGAAATGCTGCGGATGTTCCGTAATCCTTATTATATTTTTTGGTCGCTGACCATGCCAATTTTATTTTATTTCGTCTTTACAAAAGTAATGAATGTAACAAAAGATGACCCTGTATTGAATGCCCACTTTCTCATGTCGATGACGGCATTCAGTGTGATGGGAAGTTCGATTATGACGCTGGGAATCCGGTTGGTGGAAGAAAGAGCGCAGGGGTGGACGACTTTTATGCGGGTTACTCCCCTATCAAGCTATACGTATTTTGCCGCTAAAATTGTCGGCCAGACAATTGTTCATGTGTTTTCGATTCTGGTGATTTTTACAGCGGGAGCTCTGGTTAACAAAGTTACCCTTTCAGTGGGAGAATGGCTTTTGAGTGGCGGGTGGATATTGCTTGGTTCGCTTCCTTTCCTATGGTTGGGTGTTTTAATCGGCACGATGAAAAGAGTGGATACGGCCGTTGGCGTAAGCAATATCCTTTATATGGGCTTGGCGATTACAGGCGGCATGTGGATGCCGATCGACATAATGCCGGAAGTGGTTCAATGGATTGGTAAATCCCTTCCCGCTTTTCACTTTGGGAACGGCGCTTGGTCCATCATTCGGGGAAATGCGCCTGATTGGATGAATATTGTCATGTTAGCAGCTTACCTCGTTTTGTTTATGATATTATCTACTTATATAAGAAGGAGACAGGAAGCGGTGTAAAAATGAGCAGGACCTTCGAAATTTTTCCGAAAAGGTACGGATTTTTTCCATATATTTTCTTAATATATTTGATGATGCCGGCTTATTATATATCCCGAACGGAAGGCTGGAAAGCGCTACTGGGCTGGGGACTGCTTTTGCTTTTTCTCATCACCTACAGACAGTTATACATCCAGCTTGACACGCAAAAAACATTCACGTTTTGGTTGGTTGTGCAAATCATTACGATGATTTTTTTAACCTTATGGTACAGTCCATATCATCTCTTTTTGGGATTTTTTTCGGCTCATTTTATTGGATGGTTTAAGCATAAAAAGGAATTTTATATAGGCTTAATAGGACTGGCCACAGCCTTGGCGATCGGTGTGGCCATATCAATCGTTCAAGGGATTAACACTTTATACTTTCTGCCGTTTGTCGCCATTATGCTCGTGTCGCCGTTTGGCCTTCGTTCCATGAACAAGTCAATGGAGTTGGAGAAGCAGCTTGACGAAGCGAATGAGCAAATAAGGGTATTGATTAAGCGAGAGGAAAGGGTCAGAATTGCCAGGGACCTGCACGATACTCTCGGTCATACACTTTCCCTTATTACACTTCAAAGCCAGCTTGTACAACGGCTCTCTGAAAAAGACCCGATTCGCGCGAAGGCGGAGGCGAAAGAAATAGAAATCACGTCTCGATCAGCATTGCGCCAAGTACGGGAGCTTGTTTCCAGTATGCGGGCCATTACGATTAAGGAAGAGCTGGCGGATATGCAGCGGATTATCAATGCGGCCGGAATGCAATTTATCGTAAAAGGGGAAGAGGATGTTGCGGACATCCCGCTTTTGCAACAAAATATTTTGGGCATGTGCCTGAAAGAAGCGGGGACCAATATTGTGAAGCATAGTAAAGCGAAACATTGCACCGTCTATATTGAAAGAGGTCGTGGCAAGATAACGATTACGGTGCAGGATGACGGGGGTGGCATCGATCAACAGAACATGAATGGAAATGGATTGAGTGGCATGAAGGAAAGGTTGAGTTTGATTGATGGAAAATTAACTATTCAGTCCAATGCCGGAACGACAGTCAAAATGCAAGTGCCGATTGTCATGAAACAAGATGAGGAGGGGGCAGTCATATGATTCGCATTGTGATTGCGGAAGACCAGGGGATTCTCAGGGGAGCACTCGGTTCGTTATTGGATTTTGAAGACGATATGGAAATTGTCGGACAGGCGGAAAATGGGGAAGAAGCCGTCCGGCTGATTGAGAAGCTACAACCCGATATTTGTTTGCTGGATATTGAAATGCCGCTTAAAAGCGGTCTCGATGTAGCAGATGAGTTGAAGGAAGGCGGTTCGCCCTGCAAGGTGATCATCTTGACCACTTTCGCCAGGCCCGGATATTTTGAAAGGGCGGTAAAAGCCGGTGTACATGGGTATTTGTTGAAAGATGGCTCTGTCAATGATTTGGCGGAATCCATAAGGAGGGTGATGCGAGGAAAGCGGGAATTTGATGATGAGCTTGTCATGAACTCATACCGCCAAGATAATCCGTTAACGAAGCGTGAACAGGAAATATTAATGCTGGCGGCATCCGGGAAGACGGCAAAAGAAATTTCCAGCGAGTTGTTTTTGTCTTCGGGAACAGTACGGAATTACATGTCTGAAATCTTTCAAAAGCTCCATACGAAAAATAAAATTGAAGCCATCACCTTGGCGAAAAAAAAAGGCTGGATCTAAACGCTCACGTTTCGGATGTTTTGTTTCTTGGCTACGGCTGCTTTTACCATGTATCGTGGGACATTGCATCCGCTCTCCCTTGGGCCAGGATCGGCCTGAACCCGGCACTTTCCCTATCACTCCTTAAAGTCCGGATTGCGGCCTCTGAACAGGAACTTCCGTTCGATTACATGAAAGCGACTGCCCCATTCACTTCATATTGCTGCGCTTAAACACTTTCTGCTTCGTTCATCACCTTTTCGGTTTGTTTCCTCGGCTTCAGGTACAGAGTCAATAACAGCACAACGCAAACAAGTGCACCAGAAAGCAAGTAAATCGCTTCATAGCTATAGGAAGCGGCGATGATGCCAAATATATAGGACCCTGCGGCAATTCCCACATCGTAAAACGTGTAAAAGGTGGCGGTCGCATATCCGCTCCGCTTGATATTTGTTGACTGAATGGCAAGCGTCTGCAAACTTGGAATAAGTGCGCCGTAACCCAGGCCAACGAAAGCACCCGCTAATAAAAACATTGTGCCTGAGTGCATTTTGGCCAATACAACAAATCCCATCATAAATAAGATCAATCCCGGGAAAAGAATATAGTTAGGCCCCTTTATATCAAATAATCTCCCAGTAAATGGCCTTGCCAGCAACATGACAACGGCAAATACTAGGAAAAATGTACTTGTTAATCCCAGCAAGTTTTTACTCTGAGCATAGATCGACAAATAGGATAAAATGCTTGCATATGATAATCCGATCAAACATGCAAGAAATGCGACAGGGATCGCTTTTGATTCAAAAATATCATTAAATGAAAACTTCTTTTTCGTTTTCATTGGTTTAAACTGGCTTTTGTCGGGGATCGATAAGGACAAAAGCGCACCAATGATCATCAACAGGCTGAGTATGATGAATAATGCATCAAATGAGTATGTTTGGATGAGGAACAGGGCAATAAGCGGGCCAAGCACGACGCCCAAATTCGTAGACATTGTAAAATAACCGAGACCTGTCCCTCTTCTTGCCGGAGGGACAAGATCAGCCGCAATGGCTCCGCACGCTGTTGTCACAACGCTGAACCAAATTCCGTGTATAAAACGGAGAACAAGCAGCCACTGGAATGGTTTTATAAAATAATAGGCGATTGTGCAAAGCAAATAGAAGCCGAGACTCATCCACAACATTTTTCTTTTGCCGGCAGTGTCCAACATTTTTCCGGTAAACGGCCGGACGATGATAGCGGACAGCAAAAAGATCGACATTAATAAGCCCGCCTCTTGATCGGTTTTATTTAAGGCCCCAACAGCGTAAAGTGGCAATGTAGAGACCAAACCATAAAAAATGACAAACACGGATAAATTTGAACAAAATAAACTGATAAAAGGCTTTGTCCATATTCGGTATTTCTTTTTCAATCTATCTACTTCCTTTCATAATACAGGCTGTCTAACAGCACCAGCATCCATTATACTTAGGGACACGAAATTTGTAAAGAAAAATACCAAAAAATGGAAACCATTGATTGGTCACGCCCTCACATAATCAACAATAATCGCTTGGATTATAGCGTTTTTTCACTCTGTCCGTTGCCGCAAACAGATAGGAAATATTTGTAAGTGATTCCTACTCCTTATGAATCAGCCAAATAGGGTGTATGGCAAACTATTCGCGGGAATACATAAGAACAGAAGTATGTGGAAAGGAGCGTTCTTGATTGTATGATGAGTTTTTAGAAACGTCCCAGCGTCCGTTTCCTTTACCCCAAAGTCGATGGCTTATGACACAAACATGGCATAACTTGCTATTTTGCCACTGGCCTGTTTCATCAAGGATTTTGAGAAAGCATGTCCCGTCTACTTTAGATATCCATTTATATAATGGAACTGGCTGGATCGGCATCATCCCCTTTCAGGTAACAAATGCGAGGCTGCGGGGTTTGCCTTCACCTCCCTTTATTCACTCCTTTCTGGAAATGAATGTAAGGACATACGTGACTTATAAGGGGACGCCCGGCGTTTACTTTTTTAGTCTGGATGCCAATAAGCGGATTCCTGTTTGGGGTGGCCGGCTGGGAGCTTTTCTTCCTTATCGGCATGCTTCGATTGAAATGGAAGAAGAGGGAAATACGCTCCATTTTAGAAGCAACAGAAAAAAGGAGACATTTTCTGTCAGTTATGAACAGGCTACGGATTTTTTTATTCCGCAGGAAAACAGCTTGGCGTTTTGGCTATATGAAAGATACTGCTTCTTTACGGAGATAGGAAATCGTTTGTATGTAGGGGATATTCACCATGACAGGTGGCGGATAAGCGAAACGAAGGCTCTTATTCATAAGAATACGATGGCTTCCTTTTTGCCAAGGACTTATTTTCATGACGAGCCGCTTGTGCATCTTTCCAAGGAAAAGCGGTCTTTTGCCTGGGCTTTGACAAAGGCTTTTCATAAAGAACGAAAATTTTGACATAGTTGCCATGATATGATCAAATCAAATCAAGTAAAATATTAGGATTGGGGCATTGTCATATGGATCAAGAAATTAACGTTCAATTTCTCGAAATGCTGCATGGACAAACAACTGATGGAATCGTAAAGGAACTCGCCGATATTAAGTATGCTCTTGATCAATCTTCAATCGTGGCAATAACGGATAAAAGAGGCACAATCATATATGTTAACGACCTGCTTTGTAAAATTTCCAAATATGAACGAGAGGAGTTGATGGGGCAGGATCACCGGATTCTCAATTCAGGTTTTCACCCAAAGGAATTTTTTAAAAGCATGTGGAGAACGATCGGTTCTGGACAGGTTTGGCACGGGGAAATTAAAAACAAGGCCAAGGATGGCACGTATTATTGGGTTGATACGACGATTGTTCCCTTTTTGAACGATCAAGGAAAGCCGCACCGTTATATTGCCATTCGCAATGATATTACGCTTCGAAAGCAGATGGAAGAAAGTATTCGGAAAAGTGAAGAAAGATACCGTTTAATCACTGAAAACTCGCTTGATCTAATTGCCACGATTGATCCAGAAGGCAATTTTTTATATGTATCGCCGTCTCACCAAACGGTAGTTGGAATGGACAGGTCACAACAAAAAAGCGGCAAATTATATGACTGGATTCATCCGGAAGATCGGGATCTTGTTAAAAATGAGGTGCGAAAGCTTGTTGATAAACAGAAATCTTCCTCCATTATGGAATTTCGTTTACAAGCGGCGAACGGTAAAGTTATTTTTGCCGAGACAAAAATAAGTGCGATCACGAATGAGGGCGGTCTAATCAAGAAGCTGTTATTCGCAACGCGAGATATGACCGATCGAAAAAACTGGGAACAAAAGATTTACCATCTGGCCTATCATGATACGCTAACGGATTTGCCAAACCGCAGGCTCTTTATGAACAATTTGGATAAGGCTATTTCCAGTCTGAACAAACAGGAAAAACTCGCTATTTTATTTATTGATTTGGATCGGTTTAAATATATAAATGATTCGTTTGGACATGATATGGGCGACTATATTTTGATTGAGGCCGCCCAGCGTATCAAACAAGCCCTTAGATCAATGGATTTGGTCGCGCGCCTGGGCGGGGATGAATTTACCGTCATACTTCCTCAAATCGAGGATGTAGAAATGGTAAAAGAGATCGCGGAAAAGATTCAACAAAAGTTCAAGGAACCTATTCAAATACCTGGGGAACAATTGTACCTTTCGTGCAGCATCGGCATCGCTCTATATCCGGAAAATGGGCGGAATGCGGATGATTTGCTAAAGAGGGCAGATACCGCCTTGTACACTGTCAAGGAGCGGGGAAGAAGCGGTTTTGCCTTATTTAAACATGAAATGGAAGAGAAGTCGCTTGAGCGAATTATGCTGGAAAATGAATTGACGAAAGCTGTGAAAGAGGAGCAATTTCATCTCGATTATCAGCCGAAACTTGACTTTTCCAACAATGAATTAATTGGAATGGAAGCTCTCGTCCGTTGGAACCATCCCGAGCTTGGGATGATCCCGCCGAACAAGTTTATTCCAATTGCCGAAGAGACCGGTTTAATTATTCCGATTGGCGAGTGGGTGATTCGGGAAGCGTGTAAGCAAAACAAAAGTTGGCAAAACCTGGGCTATCCTCCGTTAACCATTTCGGTGAATATATCTGTCCGTCAGCTGGAGCAAACAAATTTGCTTGGCACTATTCAGCAAATTTTAGCTGAAACGGAACTTGATCCCCAATGGCTGGAAATAGAAGTAACTGAATCCATTCTTTCAGACTTGGAAAATGCGGCGGACATCTTGCAAAAAATCCGAGATTTCGGAGTTCAAATTTCGATAGATGATTTTGGAACGGGATATAATTCCTTTAGCTATATTAAACATCTTCCCATTGATACGGTAAAAATCGATTCTACGTTTGTCCGGGATATTCAAAACAGTGAGGAAAGCCAAGCTATCATTGAAGCCATTTTAGTGCTGGCGAGAACACTGGGCATCAACGTCGTGGCGGAAGGGGTAGAGAGCAAAAGTCAGCTTCACTTTCTCGAAAAAGAAGGCTGCAATCAAGGACAGGGTTATTTGTTCAGCAAGCCGGTGGCGAGCGATGTGTTTGAACAATATTTACAGGAAAGGAAATTGTTGTTATCAAACGTTTAAAGGTATACAAAAGGGAAGGCGGTGGCCCGCTTTCCTTTTTTGATTGTACCCGGGCGCTTCATTTTATAAGTGCGCTTGGTCAAGCTTTTGATCGCTTATACAAGTGTTGAAACATTTTGTTGATATGTGGAAGTACATTTGATTGAGCACACATTTTTCCAGGTCTGAATAAGCAGCCTCGTTGTATCAAATTTCGTTTCTTGTAGTGGGGGATGTCCAGAAAGGTTGTATTTTTTCAATTGAAGAGAAGGGCATCCAAAGCCGAGAAATCGCCTAATTGGACGCCTTTTGACTTCCATCGGGCCTGACAACTTTTTTTGGGTTATTCCTTCAGATGTATGAGAATCCTACAAGTGAAAAAACCGGGTGAAGAGAACCGTTTTTATAGCCATTTTTTAGATAGTCCCATTTTTTGTTAGAAGAAGCGCCCCGATATTATGTCCGCCCTATTTATTACTTATATCATAAAAATACGTGCGGCAAACTTGTTCAGCGGCCATTTCTAATAACGGTCGCGCCTGTCGCAGCGCACTTTCCAAGTCCATCGGCCGATTAATAATGCTAAAAATTCCGATGATTCCATATTGGTAAAGCGTCTCTATGCCTTTGCCTATAGTGCCGGCAAGAATAATGGTTGGAACATGATGCTCTTTTGCTGTTTGGGCGACTCCCATCGGCGTTTTTCCGTATGCTGTTTGAAAATCGACCTGTCCTTCCCCCGTGATCACAAGGTCGGCTCCTTTCAGGTGTTCTCCCAGTTTAGAATAATGAAGAACGACATCCACTCCTCTTTTCATGATAGATGGAAAAAAAGCTTGAAAAGCGCCTCCGATTCCTCCGGCAGCACCAGCACCCGGCATATGATGCAGCCTGACACCTGTAGCCTGTTCTACGACATCCGCCCAGCGGGTCAAGTTTTGGTCGAGTATTTGCACCATTTCATCTGACGCTCCTTTTTGCGGGCCAAACACATGGGAGGCGCCGTTCTTTCCTATAAGTGGATTTTCAACATCAGAGGCAATTAAAAAGCGGCTTTCAGATATGCGTTTGTCAAAGCGGTCCATTTGAATGCCGTGAATTTTGCCTAAAGCTCCTCCTCCCCAGCCGATTTCCTTTCCGGACTTGTCCAATAATTGCATACCGAGTGCTTGAAGCATTCCGGCTCCGCCATCGTTTGTGGCGGAACCGCCGATCGCCAATACGAACTTCCTGTATCCTTCATCCAGTGCCCTTTTAATTAATTCGCCAGTGCCAAACGTTGTTGCAGCCAAGGGATTTCGTTCGGAAGAATGGATTACATTCAGGCCGGATGCGCAAGCCATTTCAATGATGCATGTTTCTTTGTCACCCAGCACACCGAAAAAAGCCTCGACGGGTTTTCCTAAAGGGCCCGTAGCCGTAACGGGGACTTTATGGCCGTTGGTGGCTGACACAAGGGTTTCCATCGTGCCTTCTCCGCCATCGGCGACCGGAATTCGCTTGGTTTCTGCTCGGGGAAATACATTCTTTATCCCTTTTTCAATGGACAGCGCTGCCTCTATGGCTGTAACGCTGCCTTTATATGAGTCGGGGGCGATTACGATCTTGATTTTTCATCACTCCATTATGGAAAGGGTCATTTGCTTGTGTTTGCTATTATACTACCTTTGATGGAAGGAATCATAAAATTCGCATATTTTTTCTGGATCATGATTGGAAGGTGTACTAATCCCGGTTCTTGTCCCATATATTTTGATGAGGAAAGGATGGCGGAAGGGGAGGTTCCATGAGGAAGAAGGCGAAGATTATCTTGCTTTCCATTGCGGCTGGTTTGTTGTTTTTAATTATTCAATACGAGTTCTTTCCGAAAGATTCGTTTGACTCGTGGAGTCTTCCGTTGACGGGGAAAATCATTTATTTGGATCCGGGCCATGGCGGGCCGGACGGGGGCGCGGAAAGATCTGACGCTGTTGAAAAAGAGATCGCCCTAGATGTGGCGTTTAAGCTAAGGGATTATTTGCAGGAGCAGGGGGCACTCGTATTAATGACGAGAGAGGAAGATACCGATCTTGCCGATCCGGACATCCGAGGCTTGAGCAAAAGGAAAACAGCTGATTTAAAGAAGAGATTGAAGTTGATCAATGAATCGGATGCAGACTTGTTCATCAGCATTCATTTAAATTCAATTCCGTCCCCTCGTTGGAGGGGGGCGCAAACTTTTTATTCCCCCCACCTTGTTGATAATAAACGGGCGGCCACATTTATCCAAGATGAACTAATTACGAGTTTGGAAAATACAGATCGGCACGCCAAAATCATTCAAAATGTCTATTTAATCAAGCATGCCAACAAACCGGGAGCGTTGGTGGAGATCGGTTTCTTATCAAACCCGACGGAACGGGAATTGCTGAAACAAGGAGATTATCAGGAAAAAATGGCTGTCGCTATTTATAGGGGGATCATGCGGTATTTTACAAATGAAAAAACGCTGGAAGACTAATGTGTAAAAGGAGCGAGTCTGGGACACAACTAAATCAGCTGATGAAAAAACGAACAATAAAGTGAAACTTCATTCAGTAGGCATTTTCTTTCACCTCCTACTGAATGTTAGTTGAACCAATCGGGCATTTAGGTGCCGTTATCTCCCACTTAGCCCTTTTATATTCACTCAAGGTTTTGAAGTGGGAGTCTTACGGCATCTTACATGCGGGATAAATGGTCCTAGTATATAATACGCAAGCATTTAGCGTAGTCAACATATGTAGACTCCTGCGGGAATAGCTCGAGCTGAAGATCCCGCAGGAAAGCGGCCTTTGCTTTCCGAGGAAGCTGAAGAGACCTGCGGAAAGCGAAATATTTTGACATAGCGATGATAGGGATTTTTTTAACACAATAAACCGAACAATTATAAATGAATTGTTCGGTTTTTGCTATTTCGTATTTGCTTATGTGCCAGACTCGTTTTATTTGTTGGCGGGCGTCTTTTCTAAGAGAAAAGGACAGATGTGTTATACTAAAACAAGAATGCAAAACGAAAAAGGACGGTGACGAACTTTGATTACTGAACAAATAGCAGTAGATATACTGAATAAGTTGGAAGATCCGCTTTTACATAAGACGCTTGAAGAAACAAATGGGATTGTGGAGGTCAAAGTAAAGGAAGAAAAGGCGCATATTAGTGTGAAAATCGCTTTGGCCAAAACAGGAACACCGGAGCAACTTCAGCTTCAAACAAAAATTGTTGATGTATTGAAAGAAGCAGGTGCTGCAACGGTCGGCATTCGATTTACTGAGCTGCCACAAGAAGAGCTCGAGAAACACCGGGCTTCGGGAAACATGCCCGGGGAAGAGCCCGGTGGATTGCTTTCTCCCAACAGTAAAACAACTTTTATTGCGATTGCGAGTGGAAAGGGCGGGGTAGGAAAATCTACCGTTTCCGTGAATCTTGCGGTTGCTCTGGCCAGACTAGGGAAAAAAGTCGGTCTCGTTGATGCAGACATATATGGGTTCAGCGTTCCGGACATGATGGGTATTGAAGAGCGTCCGGTTGTTCGGGGCAAGAAAATTATTCCGGTTGAGCGCTTTGGAGTGAAGGTCATATCGATGGCGTTCTTTGTTGAAGATAATGCTCCTGTCATTTGGCGCGGGCCGATGCTCGGAAAAATGTTAAACAATTTCTTTACGGAAGTGGAGTGGGGAGACCTCGATTATTTGCTGTTGGACTTGCCGCCAGGAACAGGCGATGTGGCGCTCGATGTCCATACCATGTTGCCTAGCTGTAAAGAAATCATTGTGACAACGCCGCACCCAACGGCTGCGTTTGTTGCAGCTCGTGCCGGGGCAATGGCTTTACGTACGAAGCATGAAATCATTGGTGTCATCGAAAACATGTCCTATTTTGAAAGCAGACTGACTGGTGAAAAAGAATACGTCTTTGGCCGTGGCGGCGGAGAAAAATTGGCGGAGGAACTCCAAACAGAAGTCCTCGGAAAACTGCCTTTGCAGCAGCCCGACTGGAACGAAGATGATTTTGCCCCATCTGTTTATGATGAAACCCACAAGGTAGGTAAAATCTACCGGGAAATCGCGGAGAAAATCAATCAGCAGCTAAGGAAATAATGACAGGAATGTCCACTTCCAGTTCAACATGATTGCAATCAAACAGGCCAACATAAGTTGAAAACGAACCTATAGAAGTGTGAAAATGAAACCGCGTGAAATCAAGGCTTTTACAATTGATTTCATGCGGTTTATTTATTTTTATAGCATTTGTTCCCAGCCTGTTTTTCTATTGGCTATCCCCGCCGCCCTGTTCTTTATCTTTTTTATTGCCGCCTTTCTTCTCTTCTGCCGCTTTCATCATAATTTCCTGCATTTTGGCCTGATAGAGCGGGCTTTCAATTGTTTCTGTTACAACTTCTCGGAGATGTTCGCGGAATTCCTGGCTTTTAAAGCCCTCAGCCAACTCTTTTTGCGTTGCTGGATCTTTCATGATGTCGATCATCATCTTTTGATATTCCGGATCTTTCATTAATGATTTCAGCAGTTCTTCGTGTTGCTTTTGCATTCCTTTGGCCATCGCTTCCGCAAACTTGGGATCTTGAAGTGATTTTTTCCAAAAGTCTTCCGCTTTTTTGGAGGCGAGGGACTGCTCGATCGTTTCGGTGACGACGGCTTGGTCCATAACGAACTGCTGTTGTACTTGTTCATCTGTCATAATATCTTTAATCGCTTTTTTTCCATCATCAGTTTTGAGTATATCAACGACCATTTTTTTAGTTTGGTCATAATCCAATTGTCCTGTCTCCATTTCATTTCCGCCACATGCAGAAATGAAAAGGATAATGCACACCAGGAGCAACAAGACTCCCTTTCTCATGAGGAACGCTCCTTTCTTAATATGTTCCCGATAGTTTTAATATGGGATTTTGTGAAGAATTTATGCATATTCCACCGGGCAATGGCATTTTGTATAAAACATTGTTAAAATCGGTGTAATAAAGATTTTTGTTGGAGGAACACGATAGTGACGATCCGAAATTGGTTACGATTTTTCTTTACAACGCTTTTTTTAGGTGGTATCATTACCGGCATTTTAGGCTTTGTCATTCGCTGGAATGAATTTCAGCCATATTTTACAAAATTTGATATCGGTGCCATTTTATCCACTTTTATATGGCTGGTTGGTGTTGGCTTTATATTTAGTGTTGTCAGTCAGGTTGGTTTTTTCGCCTACTTATTTATTCATCAATTTGGCCTGGGCATTTTTCGGTCGCTTTCATTATGGAACGCGGTCCAAATTTTCTTGATCATTGTTGTCTTGTTTGATCTTGTATATTTGCGCTTTTCATCATTTGCAAGCGAAGGGGAGAGCTTGCTTCCATATATTGGATTAGCCATTTTTATTTTGGCTGCAGGGCTTGTCACCGCTTATTTCAAAGCAAAAACAACCGCAAAAACGACATTTGTTTCCGCTTTATTTTTTATGATCGTCATCACGATCATGGAATGGTTGCCTGTTTTAAGGACAAACGAAGAAAATTGGCTATATTTAATGATTTTTACGCTCATTCCTTGTAATGCCTACCAATTGTTGATCCTGCCCAAGTATAACCGATTATCCGAAAAAGAAATTGCCAGCCGTGCTGCCAAAAGGCAAAAAGCACAGCCAGCCCCTTCGGGAAAGAAAAAAGCGAACCGGACGTGATGGTTCGCTTTTTCTCGGTTATCGATGGGGAGCGCTGATTATGCCCCAAGGATTAGGCCATTATGGAATAATGGTTGTTTTTACCTTTCCGTTAGCGATTAGATGGGAAATCGTGACCATTTCGCCTTTTTCGCGAATAATGGAAATGACTTCAGGGAGCGCTTTCGCTGTTTGGGTAGCGGAATCAGACGCATGCATTAAAACAATGTCTCCTTTTCTCGCCTTCTGTACTTCCTTCACGATTGCTTGAACACCCGGGTTTTTCCAGTCTTGGGAATTTAGACTCCAATGAACGATGGTAAGACCTAATTCATCTGCGATTTGCAACGATCGCTTGTCAAAGTGGCCTGTCGGAGACCGGAGCAATTTGACTTCTTTTACATCGAGTTTGTTCAACACCTCTATGGAGCGATCCATATCCCTGCGTATTTTTTCTTCTTCGATCTCGGTGTAATCCTCATACGCGTAACCCAAACTTCCGATTTCATAGCCCAGGTTCTTTATTTTTTCAACAAGATCCGGATGCCTTTCCGCCCATGAACCTGACAGGAAAAAGGTGGCGGATTCGACCTTTTCTTTTTCCAATATTTCCAGAATGGGCTCCGCCTGGACATCGCCCCAGCCAATGTTAAAAGTTAAAGCAATTCCTTTGTCGCCTTTGTAAATGGCTTTGGGACCATCTTTTCCCGACAAAACCGGTACGTGCACGGATGCTTGCGAGAAGTAAAAGAGGGCTGTAAAAAAAGAAATAATGATAATAAAAAAGCCTTGCTTCACCCGTTTGCCGCTCAGCGTGATAAAAAAGTTCATCTCATCATCCTCTTTCATTCATCCTTGTACAATCTATGCTTGAATGAAAGGGGCATATGCCTGAAAGCGGCAAGAAAAATAAGTATGATCAAAATGTTTTTGGATATAGCTATAAATACAAAAATATAGACGGGGTGTCATCATGCACGGTATGTTAATCAATGATATGGAAAAAGAGGAAATCATTTATCTTTTAAAGAGAGAAATGGATGAAATCTTATTCGATCTTAAAAATGTTCACCTTGAACCAATTGTGAAACGGGCGATGGAAGAGCGGTATCGTACGTTGTTCACCCTTTTTAAGCGTGTTGCGGATCATCGGGAATGTATAAAATATATACTTCCAAGAGCAAACGTAAGGCGGGAGCGGTAAATTTTAAAAAAACGTTGACAAGCCCGGGAAGGCTTGCTAAAGTATAAATCGTTCGCCTGGCGGTTGTTTAATAAAAACCGCTTGAATAATTTTTAAAAATGGTTATAATAATAATTGTCTATTCGTATACAATCCGCAGTAGCTCAGTGGTAGAGCTATCGGCTGTTAACCGATCGGTCGTAGGTTCGAATCCTACCTGCGGAGCCACGCTTCCATAGCTCAGTAGGTAGAGTGCTTCCATGGTAAGGAAGAGGTCGCCGGTTCAAGCCCGGCTGGAAGCTTCGTTTACAATAGCGGATATAATGCGATTCCCGGGTATTCCGGGAGTCGCTTTTTTTCTTTCCTCAACCCCAATTTGCCGACATTTTGACTGCGAAACGTTGTTTCATGATGATTTTCATTGTTCTTTATTGGTTCGACAGTGCGTCATCCAATTTTTTCGTCGCATTTTGAGAGCATGTCCATATACATTCATAGTTGTTTTTATATCCCAGTGGCCGAGGCGCTCGGAAATATTTTGGCATGCACTCCCTCATTGATCAGAAGGGACAAGGTTATACCAATAATGATCCGACCATCTCTCTTGATATCAACGGAGAAAATGGGGAGATTGCTTTGATGACTAAATCTCGATGATAAGGAACTGCTCGGAATCAGTTATAGTGCTTCATATAAGTCCTCTCTGGAGGAATCTGAAAGGCTCTTTAAGGAGTTGAGGAAAAAGCCAAAGAGCTTGAAAAGTAGATCCTGCAGCTGGTTAAAATCAAACATCCACCATGAGGACATTGATTTGGACTGTAAAAAAACATATATGCACAAGGAAAGGCCTGTGTAATGCTATCAAGCAGTATACAGGCTTTGTCATATTTAAATTGGCAAAAGTAAAATAAAACAGTTGTTCGTCTATAGTTACAAGTTAAAAAATGAAACTAAGTGACAGGAATGCACGTATTTTATAGAGGAGGATGACATTTTTTCTCCAGAAAAGGTGAGATAATTGACAAAGAAAACGGTATTTTTATCGCCAGTCCAGTTTTGGTCAGTGACGCAAACACCCGGCTAAGCGTAGAGATGGAAGGGGCAGGCCGACTGATATCCAGGCCACATTGATAACGGAAACGTTTATCTTTGTCCAATCGATGATACAGACCGGTAAAAGTACTGATGCCTTCCAGCGGGGCAGCCATAAGGGCCCTTAATATCCCTTTCTTGGAATGCCCTTCAGCCCCTTGGGGTATGAACTTTTTAAGTGTTTCGCATAAGGTTGCAAGTCAAGAACACCAAAAAAGATGGGCAATTTATCTTTTGACTCTGATATTTGCAATTCCTCAAAAGAAAATAGACTTTCTTGTAGAATATACAATGTGACTTCCTCCTAACGGATTTTGTGGTTTGGTCACTTCAAAATTCTACAAATTAGGGGTGAAGTTCTTTTTTAATACCTTTCAAAACCTTATGGTTCTTGATGTAAAAAATGTGCAAAATGCTCATGATAAGTAATAGCAAAAATGAAAGCCAGAATACTACAAGGAGGATTATGATTGAGGTCAGATTTCAAATATGTACAAAAAATTACCAGACAGTCTAAAGGTTTTCTTTATGGAATTATATTTTTTATTTCTTTGATGACATTAGCATGTGGGATCATGGCCTTCTGGATTTTTTTCTTTACTTCCGAGCCATTAATCGGTCTGATTCCTTTTGTTAGTGGACTTATTACATATATCGTATTGCATTATTCATTTAAACTAGTGAAATCACAGCCGTTGCAGACAGATTTACGAGAAATAAAGGATGGGGCGGTTCACCATGTATGGAAGAATGATGAAACAGGGGAGATGGAAGAAACGTGGGTTCCCTTTAAAGAGATTACAGCAATTTATATTGCAAGACATTCTCAGGCGGTTGGGACAGACTCAAATAGATGGTATATTATTTATCCAAAATTGATCGTCGAATGGGAAGAGGACGGGAGTAAACAATATATCTCTTTTATTGAGGAAAAATCAGATGCCTTTTATGAGTTATATGAGCAATTTCCGGTTGACCAGATTCCAGTGTATACAGCGAATATTGATTTGAAAATGTGGCCGGATCATCTATTGTCAAACGTGTTTGAAGTAGAGAAAGTCAGAAAAGTAGAAAATAAGCGTCCGCTGAAGTTGCCCTTTAAAGCAAGGACGTCGTCATTATGGTCTCCTCCGTTACCGAATGTTAAGGAGAACGAGGAAATAAAACAGGCAGATTTGCGGAAATTTAATGTAATAGGCGTTATTACGTTTACAATCGGATTGATCATTACTTTCTTTTCTCTATTATCTGTCTTTCCACAATGGGCTATTGAGGATGGAGTATTTAGAAGCGATACGTCCATTTTATTCACTCTGATATATGTTTTTCCTTTATTGATTTTTTTTCATGTAAGAAAGAAGTGGAATGTCCACTGGCTCTTTGTTCAAATGGCGGCAGTTGCCTCTATCTATTCGCTAAGCGGTTGGATCGTTACTCGAATAAATCAAGTGTCAAATGAATTTACCGATGCTCTTATTATGGAAGTTTTTATGGCTTGCTTAATGGTGTTCGTATCTTATCTTTTTGGAAAACTTCTTGTTTTGATCGTTGTCATACATGAGAAAATTAACCATAAAAGAAAATGAAAGTACGGTATTGACAAGGTACAGACAAAGGGTAAAAATCCCGCCGAAGGCATTGGCAGTTTAGTAAAAAAGGGCTTAAATAAGCGCTTTCATAAAATATCTATATTTTGTAAGGAATGTCTATATAATAGATTTAGGGAAGGGCACTACAGTGTATGAAGTGCTCCCTGTCAAGTAGACAGTGGAAATAATAAAAATGCTTTATGCGGCTTGTGGCCTAAATTCTGACAGGTAACGAGCGTTAAGAGGCTTGGACATAACTAAAAAGGCCGACTCAAAAGGCGAATGATTATAAAATATTATATCTATTAAACAACAAAATCCGAACAAGTTTCGATTTCTAACTTAAAGAAATTTGAATCATAGTTCGGATTTTTCATTACCTAAAATGCTTTTGTCCCAGCCTTGTATATTAATGAATAGAGGTTCGCTACCTCTGGCGCTTTTCCACAGTGTAATTATTTATACTGGAAGCAGCTGTGGATTAGTGACCCAAACTACAGTACTTTTTAGTAACTGGTGTTTAGAGAGTCTAACCACATCTCTTTGTTTATCTGTTGATCAGTCAGATAACGCTAGACGTTTGATTTCACACAAGGATACAGGGCAAAGGGTGCGTGGCTTGAGAACACAGCGTAATAATAAAGAAGGAAGGTATTTTAATATAGTCATAGAGGCTTGATACGCTTTTTGTAGTTGAATAATCAGGGAATTTTTCCATCCATCCAAACCGTTGGAATATCAATGTTTATGGCATATAGTCCTGATTGGAATGGGACTAGATAATAGAAATGGTCAGGAAGAGGCCGCCAGTGCAAGCCCGGCTGGAAGTTGTTATGAAGGGGAATATAAAGCAATTCCTGAGGAGGTCGGCCGTTGCTTTTTGTTGGTGTCTTCTGCCGGTAAAATTTGAAAAAAGAGAGATGTCTGTCAGCTAATGACGCCTGCGCTTTATGTGACATCTCTCTCCAATAACCATTTTGCTTTCTCTATTTCCCGGATATCATCCAGCCGCTTAAGTTCGCTTTCAATGTACTGCGGTCCATTTAGAAAAAGCCATACCAGCGCAAGATTGGATGCCTTATAATAAGTGGATTCATCTATTTGAACTATGCAACTAAAGTATAAGTTGCCTTCGCGATTAATAGAATCCAACTTCATTTTAACTGCTTGAGCCGCAAGGTTTTCTTTGATAATCTCCTCAGTTGATGTAAATAGGTCGGGTAACGACCCGGCTTTTCATAAATCAGGCTCAGCTTTATGCCTCGTTTCAATAAAATCTTCTATCCATCCACGCAGAAGTGCGGAAGGGTTGATGTATTCTTCCCGACATATGGCATAGAACTTGTCTTTTAGGTCTTTTGGAATCCGAATGCTCATTTGTTCGTTTTTCATTTTCATTACTTCCTTTCATTATTATACATGTCTATATTTTACTAACTCTGCCTATACATTTTCTGAACAAGCAAAACGATCATGATTTTTATGCCTATTTGCCATATGTAAAGCTTGTCTCATTCCATCTCATTTCATGTATTTAAGCCAAGAATGATGAGTTAAACCGGCCATCATACACATACTTTTGTTAAAATCATAATAGCCGGATTGTCCTATCAGCCGAGTGTTCAGAAATGATGGAGGGGACAAATGAATTACGATAGAGGAATGATGGAGCTGGAAACGATCGGCCGTTTTTTACAAAAACTCGGGAGAGCGCGTACGACCTGCAGCTTGCGGCTTTCAAAAGGGAGTTGATACGTATTATTCCCAACATGATCAAAGGGTCTTTAGGTTTGCTGAAGGTTTGGAAATGTTTCGGAACTTATCGGTTATGGTTCGAAGGAAAATGGCTGTTTTGGTTCCATTTTGCTTTCCCTGTCGAAGGAACATGGTTGCTTCACTCCATTCTTCCCTCTTGGATACAAAAGCAAAGCGGCTCTAGACGTGACAAAGCCTGCTCTTCATTTACCGAAGAACAGGCTTTTTTTCGTCTTGTGAAACTAGAAGGAGTTTTGTGTATGACCCTTGACCAGTCTACGGCAAGGGCTTGCATATGGAATCGCTTTTTAATAAAATCCAAATCCTCCAACGAAGGCTGCACCTACGATTACTAAAAGGATAAACAAGACGACAATCAAGGCAAAACCTCCACCATATCCGACTCCACTCATATGAAAGCACCTCCTTGGTGTTCTAATGCTTTATTCTATGTTTCACAGCTTTCTAGGTGCAAAGGGGCGAGTGTTTATAACAAAAATGTGCTAATTCATCATTTTTACAGTAGAAGAGTTCATTTCAGTCACGCTTCGTCCAGCCATAACTGAAGCCAATGGAGGATATGGGATGCCACCTGAAAAAATCATTTTGACATGCAAAACAGCTTGGACTGGGTACTGTCCATTTGAGCCAGGTAATCATTCGCTGCAGCCGTATTGCAGGAAAAAGGGGTATTTACAAAGAATACTATGATGTTGTGAACAAGTTTTTTCATATAAAAGATAAAAAAATGCATTTATATGTTGACATGTGGATAGGGTATCGACTATACTCTTTATTGGGTCGTCAAGGACGGTCCATTTCATTTGGTTTTATATAAGGCGGCCCCTTGGTCAAGCGGTTAAGACACCGCCCTTTCACGGCGGTAACACGGGTTCGAATCCCGTAGGGGTCACCATTTTTATTTTTGGAAAAATTGGGACAAACCAAGCGCATTGGTGTAAAAGAAAGAAGCGCCCAAAGGAAGACAATGTTCCTATAATAACGCATAACATTCTTATGCCCCGTTTTTTCGAAAATACGCCACTAGATCGCAATTTAAAAAGGAGGATTAGCTCAGCTGGGAGAGCACCTGCCTTACAAGCAGGGGGTCGGCGGTTCGATCCCGTCATCCTCCACCATTCATTAAATGGCTTGCCGGCCTAGCTCAATTGGTAGAGCAACTGACTTGTAATCAGTAGGTTGGGGGTTCAAGTCCTCTGGCCGGCACCATTTTTTATTTGTCCATTTTTAGGGTGGGGTAGCGAAGTGGCTAAACGCGGCGGACTGTAAATCCGCTCCCTCAGGGTTCGGCGGTTCGAATCCGTCCCCCACCACCATTTTACATTTCTGTATAGAACGTTTTACAAAAGGGTAATATACATAATGTCTTTTTGAATCAAACTCTATCGGCTCGGGCTTTGCTGCGAGCGGAAGTACCCGCTGCATTTGTAAAACGATTCAAACAAACATTGTTTCAGTGGGCTATAGCCAAGCGGTAAGGCAACGGACTTTGACTCCGTGATTCGCTGGTTCGAATCCAGCTAGCCCAGCCAAACAATCGAGCCATTAGCTCAGCCGGTAGAGCATCTGACTTTTAATCAGAGGGTCGCAGGTTCGATTCCTGCATGGCTCACTCTCTTTTTTTATTTTGGCGGGGCCTTAGCTCAGCTGGGAGAGCGCCTGCTTTGCACGCAGGAGGTCAGCGGTTCGATCCCGCTAGGCTCCATAATTGAATTGTGTTCAACCCGGAAGGCTGGTTATCCGCTTTTCGGGTTTTTATATGCTTATAAATGGGTGGCGGCTTCTCCATGAAGGATACCTGGCATTCTGAGTTCGGTAAAATTGTATATATATGCAAGGTTTTGTCCAGTTGAGTCATGACCACCTCAATTGGTACAATGATTCCAGTTTGATATAAGGGGGAGAACTGGGTGAATCAGAACATATCCATTATTGGAGTCCCGATGGATCTCGGTCAAACCCGCCGTGGGGTTGATATGGGACCAAGCGCGATTCGATATGCAGATGTCATTGAACGTCTGGAGCGCCTGCATATCCATGTCGAGGATTTGGGAGACATTCAAATAGAACGTGTTGTAGAAGAACCCACTGGAAAGTTGCGAAACTTGCGCGCGGTTACCTTTGCAGCAACGCGCCTTTTTCAAGTGGTTGACTCTGTAGTGGGGCATGGGCGCTTCCCGCTTGTTCTTGGTGGGGATCACAGCATCGCGATCGGAACGCTGGCGGGGGTTTCCAAGCACTATGAGAATTTGGGGGTCATTTGGTTTGATGCACACGGAGATTTAAATCCGGTAGAGCAATCCCCGACGGGAAACATTCATGGCATGCCGCTCGCCGCTAGCCTTGGCATTGGGCATGAGAACTTGACAAACGTAGGAAATTACAGTCCAAAGATTAAGCCGCAAAATGTTGTCATTATCGGAGCCAGGGATTTGGACCCCGGTGAAAGGGAACTGATAAAAGAACATTCCATCAAGGTATACACGATGCATGAGATTGACCGGCTTGGCATGGCGAGAGTGATGGAAGAAACGATTCATTATCTGAAAGGGCGGACGGATGGTGTTCATCTTTCGCTCGATTTAGACGCGCTGGACCCGCACGATGCGCCGGGTGTAGGCACACCCGTACTGGGGGGAGTTACATACAGGGAGAGCCATTTGGCAATGGAAATGCTCGCTGAGGCTAACATCATTACGTCAGCTGAATTTGTTGAGGTAAACCCCATCTTGGATGAAAAAAATAAAACAGCCAAAGTGGCTGTTGCCTTAATAGGATCATTATTTGGTGAAAAATTGCTTTAAACATGCTGGCGGCAAGTTCTGTCAGATATTGCTGCCCGCTTGTTTTTTAAAAGGAACTCATATTCATTTAATAGCTTGTCCAGCTGACTGCTTAATTGTATGACGCCCTCGTCAACGAAAGAGCGGGCCAAGCCGAGCTGAATCATTTCTATGCGCTTTTCTTCAATTTTTTTGATCATATTTTTCACTTCGATACTCATCGCAATCCCTCACTATTATGTCTTATCTATCTTTATCCGAATTTGCCTTGAATAAACCTTTTTACCCATGAATGTTTGATAAAATAGAATAGGGACGAAAAAATGAAACCTTTTGATAATATATCCGTATAAAAGAATACCGCGCTGGCGGGAGGTTGTTGAATGGATAAGTTGGTGAATCAAAGAATTAAGCAAGTGATAAAGGGCGACCAGGAAGCCTTCGGAGAGATTGTGGAAATATATAAAGACAAAATATTTTCCCTATGCTTCAGAATGCTTGGAAATCGGCATGAAGCCGAAGATATCGCCCAGGAGGCTTTTATTCGGGCCTACACGAATATTGAGAGCTTTCAGCAAAACCGTAAGTTTTCAACATGGTTGTACCGAATCGCCACAAATCTTTGCATAGATAGAATCAGAAAGAAAAAACCAGACTATTTTCTTGATGCGGAAATTGCAGGAACGGAAGGCCTGACCTTGTATTCTCAATTGCCATCCTCGGGCAAAACGCCTGACGCGGCGGTCGAAACGTTGGAAATTCAAGAAATTGTGCAAAGGGAAATCATGCGATTGCCTGATAAGTACAGGTCGGTTATTGTTTTACGGTATATTGATGATCTTTCATTAAATGAAATCGCAGAAGTACTTGAATTACCACTTGGTACTGTAAAAACAAGAATCCACCGCGGGCGGGAAGCGCTTCGCAAACAGTTGCACAATATGTAGGAAAGGTGAGAAGTAAATTGAATGCTTGTCCAGAGGAAATCATTCTCTATATGCACCAGTATTTGGATGGAGACTTGAGTAGAGAAGATGAGCAAACCCTAAAGGTACATTTACAGACGTGTCCGGCCTGCCAAACATACTTCCAAGAGTTAGTACAGACAGAAGCCATCGTTAAAAGTGCTTCACTGATTGTTGCACCAAATAACTTTACGAATCAAGTAATGGCTCGCCTTCCGAGAGAAAAAAGCAGAATAGGGATTCAGCGCTGGTTCAGAAACCACCCCATGCTGATTGCTGTTTCTTTATTCCTTGTATTAATGGCGGGAAGTATGGTAAATATGTGGAATGACGACCAAAGATTCTCTTATACAAAACAACCCAACTTGATCGTTGAAAACGATACAGTAATCGTTCCACAAGGGGAAGTCGTCACAGGCGATGTCACTGTCAAAAATGGAAATATCAAAATAGAAGGTAAAGTGGATGGAAATGTTACAGTGATTAATGGCGAGAAATATTTGGCTTCGGCTGGTGCTGTTACAGGAGATGTTAAAGAAATAGATAAAATGTTTGAATGGATATGGTATAAGATGAAAGAAAGTGGCAAACTAGTCGTTGATTTTATTGGAAAAGAATAAGGTGCTGCTGCAAGGCTGCTGCAGCAGCTTCTTTTTCTTTTAAATACCCCAGCATCCAACGTACCAGCATCTTTCGGATTATGTTATAATATAAAGGTTCTATATATGTTTAAATCATGTGCACGATGCGTGCTGTTGAATAAATAGATGGAGGAAAGAATATGCCGTTTGAAGACCTTTCGATCATGGACTATTTGTCCCGCATAGTAGATATTCTCCTCGTTTGGTACGTTATTTATAAGCTGATTATGGTCATACGCGGCACAAAAGCGGTTCAGCTTTTAAAAGGAATCTTTGTTATTATCATTGTCCGTTTTCTTAGTGAATTTTTCAATTTACATACATTGGGCTGGATGATGGAGCAAGCCATTACATGGGGTTTTCTCGCAATTATTATCATTTTTCAACCCGAACTCAGACGCGCGCTTGAACAGTTGGGCAGGGGGAGAATTTTTGCAAGAGGTGGAATACAGGAGGAAGAGGAACAAAAACGTAAAGTCGCGGCGATTAGGGAAGCAGTCAGTTATATGGCCAAGAGAAGAATCGGCGCTCTCATTTCCATTGAGAGAGAGACGGGCTTGGGCGATTACATTGAAACCGGTATCCCGTTGAATTCCACGCTCACTTCCCAATTGTTGATAAACATCTTTATTCCAAACACACCGCTTCATGACGGGGCGGTCGTTATACAGAAGAATCATATTACCGCCGCGGCATGTTACTTGCCGCTTTCAGAAAGTCCGTTCATTTCCAAGGACCTGGGAACACGGCATCGAGCGGCAGTTGGAATCAGTGAGGTGACGGATGCTTTCACCATCGTTGTGTCAGAGGAGACGGGAAACATATCCGTCACGCAACACGGCGAGCTATACCATGATTTATCATCGGATGAATTCGAGCAACTATTGGAAAAAGAACTCGTAACCGGCACTAAAGTAAAATACACTTCCTCCTCACTATGGAAAAGAAAGGGGAAGAAAGAACGTGGATAAATTCATGGATAACCCCTGGTTCGTAAGAATTATTGCGATGAGCCTTGCCCTGCTTCTGTTTTTTTCAGTCAATCATGATATGAATAAAAATAACAATCAGTCCAAGCCAAACGGAATGGAAAATAATGAGGTTGAAACGATTGTAGATGTGCCTGTGGAAGTTTATTATGACTCTGAAAATTTGGTTGTAAACGGTATTCCGAATACAGTTGATGTGACCATTGAAGGGCAGAGAAGGTTTGTCGAAGCAGCCAAGCGGCAGAGGGATTTTACCGTTTTTGTCGATTTATCCAATGTCAGTATTGGTGACCGCCGTGTACCGATTTTATATAAAGATTTCTCAGATAAGCTGAAAGTGAAAATAGAACCAGCTTATGCTGAAGTTTCCATCCAGGAGAAAGTGACTGAAGAATTTACAGTAGAGGCGGAATTTAACAATAATACACTTGCAGAAGGCTTTGAAGCGGACTCTCCGGTCGTTGACCCGAAAACGGTCCAAATTACAGGAGGGAAAGAAACGATTGAAAAAATATCGTATGTCAAAGCTTCCATCGATGCAGGGGGCCTTATTACGCACTCGCTCAAGCAGGATACGAAAGTAACCGTTCTTGACCGCCATTTGAACAAATTGGATGTTTTTGTTGATCCGGAATTCGTAACGGTCACTGTGCCTGTCAACAATCCAAGGAAAACAGTGCCTTTAAAAATCAAGCAAACAGGAACACCTTTGAATAGTACGATTATCAAACGGATCGAAACCGACATTAACGAGGTCATCGTATACGGAAGAACCAAGGTTTTGGAACAACTAAAAGAATTAGAGTTGGAAGTAGATGTCAGCAAGATTGACAAAACAACAGAATTGGAACTCCCGCTTACACATCCGGCAGGCGTTAACAAGACGACTCCGGAAAAAGTAAAAGTAAAGATCGTTGCGGAGAAGAACAGTGAGGAGACAAGCCTAAATATCCCGATTGAAAGCAAAGGATTGGCAGAAGGACTTGATATGGAGATTTTAGCACCCGCCGAAGGGGCAGTGTCCATCAAGTTGGAAGGCAACAGTGAGGAACTGAAGAAAGCCGTCGAAAAAGATTTTGAGGTGTTCATGAATATGGAAGGCTTAAAAGCGGGTGAGCATGAGCTGGATTTACAGGTGAGCGGACCTCAAGATGTGAAATGGCAGTTATCTACTGAAAAAGCAAAAGTCCGACTGAAGGAAAGAGAAAATGCTTAAGCAAACATCGGATAAAGAAGGAGCGAAGAAATCATATGGGTAAATATTTTGGTACGGATGGAGTAAGAGGTGTGGCGAATACGGAGCTAACTCCTGAGCTTGCGTTTAAGTTGGGCCGTTTCGGCGGTTATGTCTTGTCAAATAATGTCGAACAGCCAAAAGTGTTAATTGGACGCGATACTCGTATATCCGGGCACATGCTGGAAGGGGCTCTTGTAGCGGGGCTTTTGTCGATTGGCGCGGAAGTCATGAGACTTGGTGTTATTTCAACTCCGGGGGTCGCTTATTTGACAAAAGCATTGGGAGCCCATGCAGGTGTCATGATTTCAGCTTCCCACAATCCTGTTCCGGATAATGGAATCAAATTTTTCGGATCGGATGGTTTCAAGCTTTCCGATGAGCAGGAGGCAAAAATTGAGGAGCTTCTTGATTTGCAAGAGGATCATCTGCCGCGTCCGACTGGGGCAGATCTTGGTTATGTGAATGATTATTTTGAGGGCGGACAAAAATATTTACAATTTCTCAAGCAAACAGTGGATGAGGACTTTTCCGGAATTCATGTGGCGCTTGATTGCGCGCATGGAGCAACATCTTCCTTGGCAACCCATTTATTTGCCGACCTTGAAGCGGATACGTCCACAATGGGTTCATCTCCAAATGGGCTAAATATTAACGAAGGGGTGGGATCGACCCATCCGGAGACATTGGCATCCTTTGTGAAGGAAAAAGGTGCTGATATCGGTCTTGCTTTTGACGGGGATGGTGACCGCCTTATTGCAATTGATGAAAACGGCCATATCATAGACGGTGACCAAATTATGTACATATGTGCCAAACATCTGAAAAGTGAAGGGCGTTTAAAGCAAAATACCGTCGTATCCACCGTCATGAGTAACCTCGGTTTTTACAAAGCCTTGGAAGCCGAAGGAATCAAAAGCATTCAAACCGCAGTGGGTGACCGGTACGTCGTGGAAGAAATGAAAAAGAACGACTATAGCCTGGGCGGGGAACAGTCGGGCCATATTGTTTTCCTCGATTACAATACAACGGGGGATGGGCTTTTAACCGGGCTTCAGCTTGTAAATATTATGAAGCTCGAAGGCAAATCGTTGTCCGAACTCGCTAAAGACATGAAAAAATATCCGCAAAAATTGGTGAATGTCAAGGTGACAGATAAGCACCATGTGACGGATAATGAAAAAGTGAAGGAAGTCATCAAAGAAGTGGAAGGTGACATGAACGGCAACGGACGGATTCTTGTCCGCCCGTCCGGGACGGAGCCACTTGTCAGGGTAATGGTCGAAGCGGCTACAGAAGAGGACTGCGAGCGCTATGTCAACCGCATTGCCCAAGTAGTAAAAGAAGAAATGGGATTGGATCAATCACAATAAGGAAGGGGAGCCATTTGTTTGGCTCCCTTTTTTATTATATAGTACCTTGCAAAGAACAGTACTATATGATATCTTTCACTTAGTTGGTATTTTTTTTAGAAAGGTACTGTACGTTGTATAGTAGTGGTTATAAAAAGTGAGGTGACAAAAGGTGAACGTTCAGTTTAAAAAAGGAGTATTGGAGCTTTGTGTCCTGGCTCTGCTTCATAAACAAGATCGTTACGGATATGAACTTGTTCAAAAAATATCCGATCAAATAGCGATTTCTGAAGGATCGGTGTATCCACTGTTGAGACGGTTGACGAAGGAAGGTTACTTTAGCACCTATCTGAAGGAATCGACGGAAGGGCCCTCCAGAAAGTACTATAAGCTAACTAAGAGCGGTAGAAATTATCTGCAGAAGCTACTTAACGAGTGGGAAAAATTTACTGAGGGTGTCAACCAATTAATTAAAGAAGGTGTGAAAAATGACTAGAAATGAATTTTTGAAGGTACTCAATTCAACCTTACAAAATGTTCCAGAGGAAGAACGATTAGACATCATTCAGGATTTTAAAGAATATTTTGATGCGGGACAAATGGAAGGCAAGACGGAAGAGCAAATTTCCACATCTTTGGGTTCTCCCCGGAAAATAGCCAAAGAATTGCTTGCTTCTTACCATTTGGAAAAAGTTGAAGCGACAGCCTCGGCCGGGAATATCATGCGTGCAGTATGGGCGGTCATTGGTTTGGGGTTTTTTAATGTAGTGATTGTACTTGGGCCATTTGTCGCGGTAGCCGGTATTGTTGTTGCCGCATGGATAACTGGAGCGGCATTCATTTTATCCCCGCTTTTGGTTTTGGCAAATACAATCATTTTTCCCGGTACGTTCATGTTCTTTGATTTATTTTCATCTTTGGCACTCGCGGGAATTGGGATTTTTATCGTCATTGGAATGTATTTTGCCACACAAGCCATCTCAAGCGGTTTTATCCGTTACCTCAAATTTAATATGAGGATTGTTAAAGGAGGATTAAAACGTGACTAGATTAAAAAAATTGGCGATCATCGCAAGCCTGCTTTTAGTAGTGGGAGTTGTGGGCAGCTTACTGACATATAAATCCATGATAAAGGCAGAAGATGTTTTCGAAGAAAAAGAGTTGGATGCGGAGAATATCACTGATATACAAGTGAATGTTGACCACGCGAAAGTGGACATTGTACCTATGCAGGCGACAGATAAAATAACTGTTGAATTGACGGGCAAAGTGGCAAAATATAAAAAATATAAATTGGAAGCCAAAACCGAAGGTAATTCTGCCATTATCAAATTAAATGAGAGACAAAGAAAGCTATTTAGTATGAACTTTTTTAACGAAAGCTTTTATTTAAAAATAGGCGTACCCGAAAAGGAATATGATACGATCGCAGTCGAAGTGGTGAATGGCCTTATTCAAGCAAGCGGGTTACATGTCAAGAGTGGGACGGTTCGGACGGTTAATGGAAAAATTGATTTGAAGGACATTCAAAGCTCAAGTATGGAAACGAGATCCGAGAACGGCGCAATTCATATGAATGAAGTCACTGGAGAGTTAAAGGGCAGAGTAACGAATGGCAACATATCTTTATTGTCGAACAACTTGGAACGCTCTATCGACTTTGCATCCACTAATGGTCAGATTAGAATCGAAACTGACCACGAACCGAATAATGTCTCTTTTGATGTTAGTGTTACAAATGGCGATGCTGAAATTTTTGGAAGAACAGCGAAAGACGTCAAGTTTGGAAATGGAGAACACCTCATCAAGCTGAAAACGATAAACGGGAAAGTTAACGTGAATGAATAAGATGAAGCGCGCTGAAAAAAGTGATAACAGGTATTAAAGAGGTGGGTATCCAAAGTCCGAAAAAATCGCCTATTCGATACTCCCTCTTCTTAGCTCTAAAAAAATAGTAGAGGCTGTCCAGCTTGAATATGAAAAAACAAGGCCCAAGAATGCTGTGAAATCAATATTCTTGGGCTTTGAACGTTAGTGGTTATACTCTAAATTGGACTTTTTAGACAGCCCGTTTTTTAGGGTTTATGCTTCAATTGCTCCTGGGCCATCTTGATCATTTCTTTTACCATACTGCCCCCAATGGGGCCGCCCACCTTTCCGGCCTGCTCCGCCGTTAATTTTCCATTGTAGCCTTTTTGAAGAGGGATCCCTTTTTCTTCGGCAACTTCGTACTTTACATGGTCGGGATTTTTCATGTCTACTGGATAACCTTTTTCCTTCATCACGCGTGCCTTCATTTTATCTAAAGCTTCCCGTGCTTCGGGAACCAAAATTTTATTTTTCCTTGCCATTTTTCGTCCTCCTTTGTACATAGTATTCCCAGAGGAGGAGAGTTCACGCATTTTTACGCAGTTCAATGGAACCTTTTACAATAAGCAACAGAATGGCGATGATCAACAACAGACATCCTGTAAATACAAACCCGCCGTTAGCCGTCAGTTGCAACATTCCGGTAATGCTCGATCCGGCAACAACGCCAATGGAAAAGAACGCATAAAAGTAGCCATAAGCTTTTCCGCGATTTTGATCTGTAGTCGATTCAATGAGCAGTGTGTTGATAGATGGAAATAAAAAGGCAAAGCCGGTTCCGTATAAAGCCATAAACAGATAAAGGATGGACAAGCTTCCACCCATGCTGATCAGCAGAAGGCTTACTCCCATCAAAGACATGCCAAAAACAAGTAAACGTATCGGCTTAATTCGATCGAATAGGCGGTTTGTCGGTAAAATAAAAATGAGAACAGCGATGATCCCGAAAGTGCTAAGAAGCATGCCGCTTGTTTTCGTGTCACTACCAAGCTCCGCCACCTTTAGCGGGAGCATATAGGCTAATACGCCTTGAGAGAACATCAGAAAAAAAGCTCCCGAAAATGCTTTTACAACGGAAGGAGTTTTAAACAACTCGCGAACTGGGCGTTCCGTTTGTCTGACAGAAGATTTCGGAGAAAGATGGGCAGTTCTTAAAAAAATGAACGCCAAGGCCCCCAAAAGAAACATACAGGCTGCGGTCACAGTGAAGACGGTGACTTCGCTTGTCCGGCTTGCCAAAATCCCGCTAAACGCCGGTCCGGTGATCGCAGCAACCCCAATAAACGCCCCTGAAATGGCGGCATGTTTGCCCTTTTTATTGTTTTCAGATGTATTCGCGATGAATGTAAACGCAGCCGGCATAATTAGTCCCGCTGTACATCCGTGAATAAAGCGCACAATAAGCAGGATATATGCATTCGCTGCCAGATGGTAAAGCAGCAATGAGCCGCCTGTCAACAGCAAGCCGGCCATTAAAAGCCGAAAAGGCCCCTTTTTATCTGTTAAAAAGCCCGAGGCAACATTCCCGATCATATTGGAAAGTGAATACATGCCAACGGCCAGGCCGGTTAGAAATGGCGTTGCTCCGACGGAACCTGCTAGTGGGGTAATGATCGGCAGTTGTGTAAATAAGTCGAAAAAAGAAAAAAAGATAATAGCATAAACGATCGCGCGCATATCGTGATTACTCCCTGAAATGTTATTTACCCTCTATTCTCTCGTGTTCACTGCATTTAGGCAAAAGTTACGCATTCGAACATTGAAATTTACGTCTCATTGTTCATCGGGAATGAGCATATTCCCACGATAAATATTTGTTGACGAAAGCCATGTGACACGGTGTTTCCGAGTGCTATAATAGATTTACAAGGTTTTTTTATGTAATGCTCGGTCGTCCATAGGGCGAAATGTGATTTATTTTTTCCCCATTAAATGATGGTATGTTGAAGCGAAGCCCCGAAAATGATTTTCCGGGGCTTCCTCATGATGGCTGAGGGTGCTAATCTAAAATGAAGACTCATTTACGGGATTGTGCCATTTAGCATTAGATGAAAGGGAGGGATAAAAAATATGAAAGTGTCATTATTTATTACATGTTTGGCGGATGTTTTTTACCCGGAAGTCGGAATGAATGTCGTAGAGGTGCTGGAACGGGCAGGATGCGAGGTTGATTTTCCGGAAGAGCAGACATGCTGTGGCCAGCCTGCATATAGCACTGGATATGTGGAAGATGCCAAAGAAGCGATGAAGCAAATGATTCATGCCTTTGCCGATTCCGAGTACGTTGTAACGCCATCCGGCTCGTGCGCTTACATGTTCAAGGAATATCCTGACATTTTTAAAGGAGATCCCCATTGGGAACTTAAAGCAAAGGATTTGGCGAATAAGACGTATGAGTTCAGCCAATTTCTTGTAGAAGTGCTGAGGATGGAAGATGTTGGTGCTTCTTTTAAAGGACGGGCCACTTATCACAAATCGTGTCATATGACACGATTGCTCGGGGTAAGTGAGGCTCCTTTCACTTTGTTAAAAAATGTGGATGGGCTGGAGCTGGCATCTTTGCCCAGAAGTCAGGACTGTTGCGGGTTCGGTGGTACTTTTTCAGTGAAAATGGGCGATATCTCATCAGCAATGGTGGATGAAAAAGTGAAGCACATCAAGGAAACGGGTGCAGATGTGCTCGTTGGCGGTGACTGCGGCTGTCTGATGAACATCGGTGGAAGGATTAAGCGGGAAGGCCTGCCAATCAAGGTGATGCATCTTGCTGAAATGTTGAATAGGAGGGGGGAGAAGTAAATGGGAATAAAAATTGGCAATGCCGCGTTTGACAAACGAGCCGACGAAGCTCTTCATGATCCTGATGTGCAAAGGGCTGTGCCTCCTGCCCAGGAACGGCTGCAATCCGTCCGGCTGAAAGCAGTTGATGAACTGGGCGATTGGGAAGAATGGCGGGATCTTGGTGAGAAAATCCGCTCGCACACGATTGAACATCTTGACTATTATTTACAAGAGCTAAGCGATAGTGTGGCGAAAAGAGGCGGTCATGTGTTTTTCGCCGAGACTGCCGAAGAAGCCAACAATTATATTGAACAGGTTGTCCGACAGAAGCAGGCAAGGAAAGTGGTAAAATCGAAGTCGATGGTGACGGAGGAAATCGGCTTGAATCCAGTTTTGGAAAAAGCCGGCTGCGAAGTGATCGAAACGGATCTTGGTGAATATATCATTCAACTGGATAATGATCATCCATCCCATTTTATTGGCCCGGCTCTTCATAAAACGAAAGAACAGGTTCGGGATATTTTTTCAAAAAAGCGGGGTTACTCGGGATCTGAAAAGCCGGAAGAGTTGACACGGTTTGCCCGGGAACAGCTTCGGAAGGAATTTTTATCAGCCGATGTCGGCATTACCGGCTGCAACTTCGCGATCGCCAATTCGGGAACGGTCGGCATTGTGACGAATGAGGGGAATGCGCGGCTTTCCACGACGGTGCCAAAGACGCAAATCACTGTCATGGGCATGGAGCGGCTCGTTCCAACGTGGGAAGATTTTGAGGTGATGGTTTCCTTGCTTTGCCGCAGTGCTGTTGGACAAAAACTCTCCACATATGTAACAGCTTTGAGCGGACCAAAGATGGAAGGGGAAGCGGATGGGCCGGATGAATTCCATTTGGTAATCGTTGACAACGGACGTTCACGGATTCTTGGAACAGAGTTCCAATCTGCTCTGCATTGCATCCGATGTGCCGCCTGTGTCAATGTTTGTCCGGTTTATCGCCATATTGGCGGGCATGCCTATGGCTCGATTTACCAGGGGCCGATTGGCGCAGTTTTAACGCCGCTTTTAGGAGACTATGAGGAATATAAAGAGCTTCCTTACGCCTCATCTTTGTGTGCGGCCTGCACGGAAGTTTGTCCGGTTCGTATTCCGCTGCATGAATTGCTTTACAAACACCGGCAGCGGATCGTTCAAGACGGAGGCCATGCGCCAGCCGGCGAAAAGATGGCTATGAAAACATTCAGGAAAGTGACTTCATCTAGCCGATTTTATAGGGTTAGTACAAAGTCTGCGACGGTTTTTCGGGGAATCATTTCAGGCATGTCGAAAAAAGGGCCAAAGCCGATAAGGGGATGGACGCAATCGCGGGACCTTCCTTCAGTGGGGAAAAAGAGGTTCCGGGACTTGTACAAAGAACGAAACAAGGGGGCGGGCAAATGACAGAAAAGGGTAAAGCCATAAACACTGTTTTGCAACATGCAAATAAGCAAGGAAGTTCTGATCAGCCGGAATCGGAAATCAATACTTCCAGTTTGAGTTTGCATGATCAAGGCGTTGCAACTCATCCGCGGGCTGGGGCCACTGAAAAGTCTTCGGGCGGAGAGCTTTCGCAACCGCAAGGCAATATCGTCAATCGTGAAGGATTCCTTGATCGTTTGGCTGAAAGTTTTGGCAGAGCGCGTGTGAGGGAAAAGCCTGTCCGCCCTGATTGGGGACATAAGCCTAAGCCGCAATGGGAGGTTTTTTCCGGGTATTCACGTACCGAGCTGGTTGAAGTTTTGAAGGAGCAGTGTCTTTTTGTTCATACGGAAGTAATTGAAACAAATAAAGCCGGGTTGGGAGCCGCTTTAAAAGAGGCGATCGATCGAAGTGAAGCCAAAACGGTGGTTACCTGGGATGACCCCCGATTTGCTGAATTTGGTTTGGACGAGGTGTTAAACGGGGCAGACTACGAGGTGTTTGAATGGGATTCGAATGATCGGGATGCGGGCATCGCCGCGGCCGAGCGGGCCGATGTCGGAATCACCTTCAGCGATATGACGCTGGCTGAATCCGCCACAGTCGTTCTTTTCTCTGGTGAAGGCAAAGGCCGATCGGTGAGCCTCCTTCCGACAAATTATATTGCGGTTATTCCGAAAAGCACCATTGTCCCGCGGATCACCCAGGCCGCGGCTGAAATTGACAGAAGAATCGCGGCAGGAGAAACGATAGCTTCCTGTGTCAACTTCATTTCCGGACCGAGCAACTCCGCTGACATCGAAATGAGCCTCGTCGTCGGCGTGCACGGTCCAGTCAAAGCCACTTACATCATTATGGATGACGCCTAACCGGGGCGGAGGGGGATGGGTATTGGAGCGTGCAGAGCTTTGGCTCTGTCACGCTCCAATACCCGCGGATAGAGAAAAATACCCGCGGATAGAGAAAAATACCCGCGGATAGAGAAAAATACCCGCGGATAGAGAAAAATACCCGCGGATAG
>NZ_JAFBFH010000024.1 GCF_016909185.1 Siminovitchia thermophila
TTATAAAGAATCATTAATACAGCAATAATTGGAGGCGACAAGTGGCATGCATTTTTAAATGCCATTTCATACATTTTTTACTTGCCAAATACAAAGGTTGGTCCCCTTGATTTGGTAGCTGATATGATGCAAGGAGATACAATTTCCCTTATTATGATTCCAGGTTATTTATTCTTTGCAAATAGCTTTAATGTGATCAAGAGTGAGTTTGTTTTAATTCGCATACATAGCCGCAGTTCCCTATGGAATAATGAAATGTTAGCTTTTGGATTATCAGCCTTTATTTTTTCTTTTCTGAGTGTAACGGCGACCTATATCTTAGGCGGATTGATGATCAAAAGCTTTGTAAACCATTGGCAAGATCCTTCTGGGGAACTCGCCGCAATTTTAGCTGAAAACAGCTCACATTTATCCGTTCAATCCTTTCTATATACAAGCCCTAGTGTCCTATTGATTTATGTAGTCTATATGACATTAGGATTGTGTTGTATTGGCTTTGTTTTTGCAGTTATGAAGCTTTTGATAAAAAACACACCATTGGTATTTGTCTTGCTTGTGGTTATTATCATGATAGATAGTTATTCCAGCCAGCTTGGCATATTATCTCCTTACCTGATGTTAGATAAATTGGGTTTTTTGAACCCTTTTTCTATTTTGGGGAATGCTTTAATCACCTTTAGTGTCATCTTATGTTTTTCATTTATCGGTAAAAAGCTGATGAATCGTCATGATTTTTTATTTACAAGTAAGAAAGGTAATCGATGATGGAGCTTTTTAAAAAGGTGATCATCCGAGAATGTTGGACGCTGTGGAACTATATTAAATTCCGGCTCATTTTTATATCAATTGTTTTATTTTTGTTGCTGGGTGTACTCTTTGTAAATAGCGAGAATGGAACTTTATTGGATATCGTGTATGGTATGCTGCAAGTCCCGGCCGATGGAGGCAACCCTCTTACATCAAATATTAATTGGCTGACCATTCAATTATTACCCATCTTTTTAGTAGGAACATACGTTTATGAAGATCTATTCCAATCAGGCCCGTTTATATTATTGCGTATTAGAAGCAGGAGATTATTATGGTTTTCAAAAGTTTTTATATTGGCAGTAATTACCTTACTGTATTACTTGCTTATTTTTGTTTTCGTAGAAATAATGGGTTTTTTCTTTCATGTTTCAACTTGGTCTGAAAGTCAAATAATTTATATAGAACTTTCCGATCATCTGCTTGGTCTCACTGTTTCTTTCCTAGTGGGAACTTTCACATTACTGATGCTGCAAGCTATATTATCGATTATGTTCACACCTATGCTAGGGATTATTCTAGTTGTCATTCTATGTGTTGTAAATTTATATTTTAATACATTCTTTTTCCCGGGGCATATTTCAGATGTTTTAGCCTATTCCATTATGGATGGTGAACTTCAATTTATGTTAGGATTTACCTTCCATCTATTACTCACCACAGTGTTAATCTTGCTAGGGAGCCATTACTATAAAAAAGTGGATTTGCTTTATAGAAAATAGGAAAGAAGGAATTTATGGTGAACTACCTTGTAATAGAAAATGCCACAAAAGTAATTCACAAAAAGAAAATACTAAATAACATAAATCTAAGTTTAGAAAAAGGGAAGATCTATGGTTTTGTAGGACACAACGGCTCTGGGAAAACCATGCTATTTCGCGCTATTTGCGGCTTTATAAAATTAACGGAAGGCCAAATACATATCAATGGTGAAAAAGTTGGCAAGGATATTTCCTTTCCTAAAAACACTGGAATAATTTTGGAAAATCCTGGGTTTATTCCACAATATACCGGATTTAAAAACTTAGAGTATCTAGCCTCTATCCATCATAAAATTACAAGTTCAGATATTTATAATGTGCTTGATCTAGTTGGTTTGAAAGAAAGTGCGGATATTAAAACAAAGAAATATTCATTAGGGATGAAACAACGTCTGGGAATAGCGCAAGCCATTATGGAAGACCCGGATCTGCTTATCTTTGATGAACCAACCAATGCTTTAGATCGATCTGGTTGTAAAATGTTCCAAAATCTAATGTTCCAATTAAAAGAGCGAGGTAAAACGATTTTGATTGCAAGCCATAATGATCAAGAAATTCTCCATTTATCAGATGAGATATATGAAATGGAGAATGGGGCTTTGTCTAAGCAAAGCTCAATGGTACATTAGGGGGCCGTCTACATGAATAAAAAAATACTTTTATTAATCATGCTGCTTGTTGTTATAGCGACTAGCATCATCCGAATTTCTCAAGTGAATACAAATGCTTTTGCATTTAAGGATACTCTTCACCCATTAAAAGAACCCTTTCAAGTAAAAGAATTTACCATCATGGTGAAGAAGGCTTATGAAATGACGGAAGAGGAAATAAAGTTACAAAAAGAAATGGATCCTACATTTTATATGGAAGATTCGGATACTATTTTGGCAGTTGAACTGAATGTTGAAAATAATGGAAGTTCAGATGACAGACTTATGATGAGTGAATTCCAATTAAATAAAGGAATCTATGTGACTTATGCAAGTAGAGAGTTAATACAAAAAGATAGTGAAACAGATTATGTTTTAAAATTTGTTGTTCCCAAGAACATTCTTCATTCAAATGAAAAGATTTATTTAGCTGTTCCTCCAGGGGTATGGAATGAAGATAAACGAGATCTCGTAGAATTTGAAATATAATAGACAATGAGGGCCTCCAAAACAATTTCTAGGTTTGGAGGCTCATTTCTTAGTAAGGATCATGCACTACTAACAAAATCGTATTATATCATTGCTTACTATACTGCTTTTTCCTGCTTATTCTTTTCCTCTTTAATTGATTCCTATGAGCAAACAGGGGGCGATATTACCAGGTGGACCGGGCCCAAAAAGTTTACGGATAACGATTCACTATGCCGAAATAAAAAAAAGAACAGCTGGACAATTTATAGAACAAGAGGAATATTTACCGTCCCCCAACTGAAACACTTAAAGAGAAATATGCGCATAAACAGTGCTATTCCAGTTGGCAGTTTATCAGAGCACCAATGGGGAATCATTTTCAAAGCGATGGTCAAGCATGTCCCACGTTTCAGATGGCCGAAAATAAGAAAAGGAATGTTTATCCGTTTTTGAAATGTTATGATAAGGAAGACTGTTGAACTTGTCATTTCAGAAACGCTGAAAGAGGGCATTTTCCCCTCTTTCCATCAACAAACGGTTGTTACGTTTTTGTAAAAATGGATTTTCTTAAGCATCAGGACTCCTTCCCGATGCTATAATACTTTTAAAAAGTAACGATTTGGAGGTTTTCAATGTCAACCCATCACATTTCGAACACCGAATTGACCATGCTTCATCCTACCGATGTTTTTTCTTTAGCTGAAAGAAGGTGGTTTACATGAATCAGCATCTGTTAAAACGACTGTGGGAAATTTTACTCGTTTCCACAAGGTTAGGGCTCACTTCTTTTGGCGGTCCAGTTGCTCATCTAGGTTATTTTCATGAAGAGTACGTTCGCAGAAGAAAGTGGATGGACGAAAAAAGTTATGCGGATTTGGTTGCCTTGTGCCAATTTTTACCCGGACCTGCCAGCAGTCAAGTTGGCATTGGAATTGGGGTCATGCGTGGCGGTATCTTGGGCGGAATCGTTTCTTTTATCGGCTTTACGCTTCCCTCCGTTATCGTGCTCATGATTTTCGCTTCCCTTTTACATACATTTCAAGTAGACGAGACCGGTTGGATCAGGGGTCTCAAAATCGTGGCCGTAGCCGTTGTCGCCCACGCGATTATGGGGATGGCCAAAAGCTTGACTCCGGATGCGAAAAGAAAATCGATTGCCTTATTTGCACTTATCGTGACGCTTGTATGGCCCGCCACCTATACACAAGTAGGTGTCATCCTGGCGGCAAGCATCATCGGATTGATCTTGTACGGTCAAAAAACAGAATTGGAAAAAGCGGTCACAAGCAAATTCCCCGTTTCCCGAACTACTGGATTTATATGTTTATCCCTTTTCTTTGGATTGCTTGTCCTGCTACCGCTGTTAAGAGGGTGGAGCACTGCCGATTGGATTGCTCTTTTTGACAGCTTTTACCGTTCTGGTTCCCTCGTATTTGGCGGAGGACATGTTGTTTTGCCGTTATTGGAACGTGAATTCGTTCCCGGCGGCTGGTTGAATGAGCAGCAATTTTTGGCCGGATACGGAGTGGCACAGGCTGTGCCGGGCCCCCTCTTTACTTTTGCCGCCTATATTGGCACTGTGGTTGGTGGGTGGCCAGGGGGATTGTTGGGAACAGCGGCCATTTTTTTGCCTGCTTTTCTGCTCATTTTAGGCGTTCTCCCTTTTTGGGATGTTCTGCGTGGTAACCCGAAAGTGGCGAGTGCCCTTATGGGAGTGAACGCTTCAGTTGTCGGCATTTTAATTGCCGCGCTCTATCATCCGATCTGGACCAGTTCCATTTCATCGCCATTGGACTTTTCTCTCGCCGCCATCTTATTCAGTATGCTTGTTTATTGGAAATGGCCGCCATGGCTGGTCGTCTTTACCGGTGCTGCGGGCGGGTTCATCATCTCCCTTTTATCCCGCATGTAAGGTGCCATATACACCACTTCAAGACTTGAGTTAAAAGGTCTAAGCGGGAGAAAACGACACCTACATGCCCGATTCGTTCAACTAACAGTCAGTAGGAGATGGTAGAAAACGCCTACTGAATGAAGTTTCACTTTATAAAATAAGCCGGCTGCCCCGTAAAGGGAGAGCCGGCTTTTTCGATCTCGCTTATTCAAAAAACGTCACATGTGATTTGGTTTCACGATAATAATCCAATCTATCTTGCAGCGTACCAGTGTGAAACTCAAATTTATGTCCATCAGGGTCGGTAAAATAGATCGACTTTTTATCCCTTTCATCCCTTGGACGGCTTGGTAATATGTTGACATGCAACTTTTGCAGTTTCTTATACATTTTTTCAAATTCCGTTTCATCAATGGAAAAAGCGATATGTGTATAAGATTGGCTTATTTCATTGCGGGGTATATCTTTTTCTTCATTTAACGCAAGCCACATGCCGTTCAAATCAAAGTAGGCTGTCGTTCTGCCCTTAACAAGCAATCGGGCGTTAAATACATTTTGGTAAAACGTAATCGCTCTTTCCAGATCAGAAACAGAAAATAACAAATGATTAAGACCTTTGATGGACACCATTATCCCCCCAAACATGATCTCTACTATAGATCGTTTTATCGGCCAGAATTGCACCTCCGGAAATGGGACAAAACCCAGTTACCGCAAAAAATCAATTCCATATAGCTGTAGCTTTAGAAGTAAGTTTGATTCAAATTCCTAATAACTTGTTTGAAAAATAGGACAAGATTGTTCAAATCTGCTCTAATGATTGTAACACATTACTTATTTATCCCGCATGTAAGGTGCCATATACACCACTTCAAAATCTTGAGTGAATACAAAAGGTCTAAGCGGGAGAAAACGGCACCTACATGCCCGATTGGTTCAACTAACATTCAGTAGGAGAGGGAAGAAAACGCCTACTGAATGATGTTTCACTTTATAAAAAAGTGTGAGCATTTTTGACATCCTTGTCGGCAAAGCGCCGATTCAATATTGAGCAAGCACTCAAAAATCGGATCATGAGATATGGTAAGCGCCCGTTCATTGAGCAAGCACCCCATCAGCTTAACAGGGTGCGTCCGTTTTCTTAAAATATTTCTTTTGCGTCAGAAGGTAAATCTCTAACATGTTTAAGATATTGAATCATGTTTCTATCATCATTCATTGGATAAGTGAATTGAAAGTGTTTAGCGACATCTTTAGATAAGATTCTAAACAATTCACAAGTAACAAATATTGATTCCCACATATTTGTATATTCAGAATCAGCATACGTTTTTTGGTACATTTCCCAATATGATTCTGGAAGGTATATTTTAAAATATGTACCAAATTTACCTGTTGAAACTTGAAAATCTTCTTGTGTCCCAATCCACCAAGTAACCATTTTATCCAAAGATTCTCTTATCGTATATTCAAACATATGCTTTGCATACGGAAGCTCATCACGCCAAATTCCTTTTGCAACGTTTTGTAAACACCACCAAAAATTGTTTGTATAACTATCGTATTCACCTTGGGATGGCTTTTTGACATGGTAATCTATATCAGTGGGGTAAGGGATTGCCGGTAAAAGATGATCTTTATCCAATAAGGGAAGAGTGAGCTTACTCTTTTCCATACTCTTCAAATACAACTTCTTTTGTTTGGATGCGGAGATCTATGCGATTTCCATCTGTAAAGAGCATTAAAAATCCGTAAGAGCTCGTAAAATCAAAATCTATTTCCTCGCCGAAATCATTTTTGTCAGGTTCTTGCATCATGATTAAATCCCCAAAAGCATTTACCCATGTCTTATCTTTTACAAAAGATACTGTTTCTGTCACAACATAAACAACATCGTAATCCTGGAAAATATCCTTTGGCACATTCGGATTTGTTCTTGAACCGTTCATATAGACGGCCGGAATACGTTGATCTTCTTTGGCGTTGTTTATGATAAGCCCCATCATTTCTTGTTCATTTCTCATTTCATTTCCCTCCGATATATATAGTTGGCTTTACATGGAAAATTCAAAATGGAGGGGCTCGTGGATGATATAAACCAAACTATCATTTATTTAACATTTTTTTCCTCTAACCTTCCTCCCTATTTGGAGCCAGCTTTTTTTCATCAGCCATTTCCACATTTATTCGCAGATTCACTCTGCTATCCTGTTAGTTCCATAAGGTAAGCCGAAACCCCTTCTTTTTTATCAATGAGTAACTTTTTCAAATCGGCGCAACTTTTTTAAACAGTAAAATTTATTTGAATCTACAGTAGTTGCTCCTATATTGATTTCTTGTTTTTCCCCACCTATATGATGCGAGAAAAAAACATGAAATATATGCTTCATTGTTTCATTCAATTTTCCGCCTCTTCATCATTGAATAAAGTCACAATAGAAAAAGCCCCTTACTCGTTTTCATAAGAGGCTCCAGTCGTCCAGTCAACTTCCTTAAGAGCGATGTGTGGACAAGTGTTTCCATGAGTATTGTTTTCCCGGATGATGATTTGCCAACTGGTCAAAGCCAAATAAATGGCCGCGCAATGTTTTCTGTTCGTATTCTTTTTTTACCAATCCTCGCTCTTGCAACACAGGTATAACAAGCTCTGAAAATTCCTCGAAAGAACCAGGCATGACGGTGTATGTGATATTAAAGCCATCCACACCAGCCTCATTCACCCACTTTTCCATCTCATCGGCAATCGTTTCCGGTGTTCCTGCAACAACGGGACCAATTCCGCCAATACCTACAAATTCAGCAATTTCATTTATAGTCCATTGCTTATCAGGATCCGCTTTCGTAAAAATCTCCACCCTGGAACGCATTGCGTCATTTTCAATGAATTGCAGATGTTCGTCGGGATCGTATTGTGAAAGATCTATACCGGTCCAGCCGCTGAATAAACTCAATGCCCCTTCCCGGCTAATGTGATTTTTATAATCTTTGTATTTAGCTTCCGCTTCCACTTGTGTTTTGCCAACAATGGGCGTAAACAAGCTAAATATTTTGATCTCATCACCTTTTCTTCCATAATGCTCCGCTTGCTTCCGAATCGTATTAACATATTTTTTGGCGATCGAAATGACGGGAGCTGATATATATACTCCTTCCGCATGCTTGGCGGCGAAGGCACTTCCTCTCGGAGATAAGCCTGCCTGATAAATGACGGGAGTTCGCTGTGGTGACGGTTCACATAAATGGGCGCCGGGTATATGAAAGTAACGGCCATCATGATCGATATCATGAACCTTGGCTGGATCGACAAACATTTTTCTTTCCCTATCCCTTACAACAGCATCATCTTCCCAACTGCCTTCCCATAACTTGTAACATACTTCCAAATATTCCTCGGCAATATCATAGCGTTCATCATGTTTAATCTGTTTCTTCAAGCCAATGTTCAATGAAGCACTCTTCAAATAAGAAGTGACAATATTCCAGCCGACTCTTCCTTTTGTCAAATGATCCAAAGTCGACATCCGGCGGGCAAATGGATACGGGTTCTCATGTGTCACCGAAGCGGTTACGCCAAATCCAAGATATTCTGTGACAGATGCCATGGCCGGTATAATCAAAAGCGGGTCATTGATGGGTGATTGCACGGCTTGCCGAAGCGCCGCATCCTTGGTTCCTTCGTAGACATCATAGTGACCGAGCACATCCGCTATAAAAACAGCATCAAATTTGGCTTTTTCCAACGTTTTCGCCAACTCTATCCACTGTTCCAAATCAGTATAACGATGGGATTGATCATCTGGATGCCGCCACAATCCAGGAGACTGATTTCCCGGGCAGTTCATGACAAAAGCATTTAATAACATTTTTTTACTGGTCATTTTCTACGCTCTCCTTGCTGTTGATTGTTATATTCAGGCCAAAGGGATGTTTCCACTCCGACAATTTGCTTGCCGATTAATTCTTTTGCCAGATTGTTAGAAGGGCCCATCACAATGCCCGCACGCGAATCCCGGTATAGACGTTCCAACGTTCCTTTTTTATATCCAAATCCGCCGGCTACATCCATGGAGATTTGCGCAACTTGATTGGCCGTCTCGGAAGCATGGACTTTAAACTGATACAACAATGTCCGTAATTCATTCGGAAGAGGTGCGCCTAATTGAATCCATTCATTCAATCGGGCGGCAATATCCTTTTGCCAAGCGGATAAACTGTTGATCAATATCTTTGCCGAGGCAAGCTGATTTCTTATCGTTTGATATTTTGCCGAAGATTTTTTCGCATGCGCAGCAGCCTCATGAAAAATGCCAATGGCTGTGCCCACCCAAGCGGCACCCAAACCAAATAAATAGACATGGCTATTCTCGACTATTGTTTTTCCAGTGCCTTCTTCACCGATCCGGTCACGGTTATGCACAAAAATTTGATCAAAACGAACGGGAGAACTATGATTTCCACGCACACCAAGCGCATCCCACACACCCGCTTCAATTCCATCCTGTTTCGCATCCACAATAAAGTAACAAAGGTCATAAGACACTTCCGCATGAGGAGACCTCGTTAGCAACACATAAAAATCAGCATAACCACTGCTGGTGACAAAAGATTTTTCCACATTCAGCAGATACCCATCCCCCTTACATTCGGCCCTGCTATGACTGAGCCAGTATTGGCCGCCTGATGCCCTTTCACTATTGGCAATCGTCCCGAACTTTCCTTTACGCAATGGCTTCAACCAACGATGCCATTGATCTTCGTTGCCATAATGATAAATAATAGCGGCCGCTCCAACGTTCATCGTATAGACGAGTGCGGTAGATGGACATGCTTGTGCAATTTCTTGAACAACGAGGCCAAATGCCTCATAATCAAGCTCCAATCCGCCCAGCTCTTTTGGAAGAAAAATACTGCTCCAACCTTCTTGGCCCAGCACTTTCAAATTTTCAAGCGGAAAAGCCCCTTCCCGATCGAGACGATCAGCATTTGGTCGAATAACACGATCAATGATTTCACTTAATTGTTCTCTAATTGCGCCATATGTTTCTTTCTTTTGAACATGAAGTGCCATACCAACTATCCCCTTTTCCTACATATTGGTTTAGCCCATTAAAAAAGCTCTCACTAAGGGAATCCTTAAAGTGAGAGCCGCTAGTTGACTAGTAGGCCAAATCCTATTTTTCAATTGAAAAAGCCCTTCCTCAAAAAAGATGAGAGAAGGGCATGTTTTTCCATCCATTCTCATCTTTAGAATACTTCCGTATTCTTCTGAAATTAGCACCGGGCAATCGTATTGCTGGTTGCTGAGATATCATCGGGTCAGTCCCTCCATCTCTCTCGATAAGAAAATAATTATTAACTTGTGTAGAGTATAATCAATATTTCAAAAATAGTCAACACTTTTTGAAATGAAGAATAACATCTATCCTCATTGGTCTGACAATCGCGAACAAAATAACAGGATGGACCAGCACTGAAGGCTTATTGCTTGTGTATGTAGCGTGCGGCTTGAATGGCCGATTTATTCTGATTGGTAAAGCTGATTTACACAGTCAAAATAAGACAAATCAGCAACGTCGAGTTAAAAAGTACATGGATGGTATTAGGAACGATCCATTCATAACAGGCAAAAAAGTATGTGTCTCACCAAACATGACTTGATAGCTTTCTACTCTATCTGCCGAACCTATTCCAAAAAAATAAGGAATCCACCAATCTAGGAGAACCCCCGCCATGATCAGCGATCGCTGGATCATCAGCCATAACTTGGCCCAGAAAAAGGATATGTTTTGCCGATGAAACATAATATGATTCCCATAAGCAGCATAATTTGGGCTGTCCAGAATAAAGTAATGATCACCAACTCTCCAGTAGAATGAGTCGCGGCAACTGCTTGAACATCATTGAGTGGCCCGAGTGGCAACCAGTCATGAAATATCATAAAAAGTAATATGAAACCCGATCCCGTTATAAGCACTTTTTCCGATCGGTGAATCTTTCTTTTCAATTCCTCAAAACCCCGTTATTTTCATCTGATCCATTCTTCATAAACTTATTGAAACTATTTGAATAAAATGTATGCAATGACACCTGGACAACCTGATTCGGAAGCCGTGGCCGGCTATGCTTTCAAGCATCGTTCACGACCATTTATGTTTCACGCTGCCCGCCCATGATACTTTTGTACAGCTGCGCACTTGTTGATGGTGAAAATATGACTACATACTCATTACCGACTTCCTGTTTCACTTTTTCTGTTAATAAAGCCCCTTTTCGATTATGCGCTTCCTCAAGCTCGATACCATTACACTTCAAACGGTCCTTCTCCCAGTCAATCCATTCTCCATAAGTGGCGCACCAATCCGACAGTTGCCCGGCCAATTCTTGCGAAATCGGGATCTTTGTTAACTCCAAATTCATCCCACAATGATGGCACCATACCGGATCTGCGCCTATATCTCCTTCTATTTTTAATTCAGTTGTTTTTCCATGATCACATCCACATAGCAAAGCAATCACCCTTTCGAATCTTTATCTATTTCTACGAATAATCATTAGAAAGGTTCCTTTTGACCCGCCAGGCTTTTTTGGCGCTCTAAAACCAATCCTTCGTCCTATTCCCATATATATTTTAGAATAGTAGAATAATTCTTAAAAGGAGGGTTTATTTTGAAAAAAAAGCTGCTTTACCTCGTAGCAACAGTTCTTCTTGTCCTCTTTCAGGCTCCCGTAGCTTTGGCGAAGTCCGATTCACCGCACGATATTCATTTTGATTCTATCATTACTGATGGCCATAGCGATACAATGAGTAAGGTCATCGACCCGGAAACATGGCTTCCGAGCGTGAATATTGGACAGAATACACCTTTTGAGGTAGATATACCAAAGCTTCAGACAGGAGGCCTCCATGTTCCATTTTTTGCGGCATATACATCCGGCTATTACAATAACACTCCTCGCAGTATCAGCAGAACGCTCGCCCTGATCAATGCATTGTATTGGACGGAGAAAAACAATCCGGACACATTTCAAATTTCTTCAACGTATAAAGAAATCATGAAAGCGGTTCGCGATAACAACATCGCAGCCGTCCCAACGATAGAGGGCGCTTATTCCATGGATAAGAATAATGCGATCGAACTTTTGCGTCAATATGATGATTTGGGTATCAAAGCGATCGGATTTACATGGAATTATTCCAATGATTTGGGTGAAGGAGCCAACAGGGAATACAATGATCCGGACAAAACGCCCTCCGAAGGAGGACTAACAGAACTCGGGTCGGACGTTGCCCGGGAAATGAACCGCTTAGGGATGTTGATTGATGTTTCCCATATGGCTGAAAGTACTTTCTGGGATGTCATCAAAGTTTCCAAAGCGCCTATAATCGCCTCTCATTCGGGTGTGAAAGCATTAAAAGATCACCAGCGGAACCTTTCGGATCATCAATTACGGGCGTTGAAAAAAAATGGCGGAGTCATTAATATCGTATTTTATCCGGTATTTTTGACCAACAATTCGCAGGCTTATGTAAAAGATATCGTTGATCATATTGATCATGTCGTGAATGTAATCGGAGTGGATCATGTCGGTCTTGGATCTGATTTTGACGGTGCTTCTCTGCCGGAAGACCTCCAAGATTCATCCCAACTGCCAAAGCTAACAGAGGAATTAGTAAAAAGAGGTTATACGAAGCAAGACATAGAAAAAATTCTTGGCAAAAATATGCTTCGTGTGTTAAAGGTAGTAGAAAAAACTGCCGATCATGACCCCGCAAAAGTTGGGAGAGGGCTTACCATTACACCAGAATACGAAATGGGTGAAATCATCCAGGAGAGAACACCGCTTCTTTCTGCAAAAGTGACAGCAGAAAAAGGGGCCAAAGCAGATGAAAGCAGCTTTCGCGTTATTGTTGACGGTATTCCTTACAAACCTGTTTTTGATCGGCAACATTCTACCATGTCACTGCAGCTACATGAGGCTTTGAAAGAAAGATTCCACGTTGTGACCTTTGAAGCAGCAAACAAGGCTGGCAAAGTCACAAGGGAAACAAGGATCTTTTATATAAATGATTAAAAGTCAAAGAACAGGGTGATTTACGCCATCCTGTTCTTTTTTAAAAAGCTTATGAAATAAACCCTTTTACAATAAAATCTTGAACGATTAAACATAGCGCCCAAGCAATCATTCCCACCCCAATTGCTATACCTAAATGAAGGGACTGCTTTAAGAGACCAAATACCACGCATAACATTATAATTGTCGCCGGAAAACCTGCTAGAACCCCAAGAGTAAACTTGGAAATGCCCTGAAGAGACTCCCCTTCGATTTTCAACCAAATGATACTTAACAGACTGATTAAGGGAAGGGCAGCAAGCATTCCGCCGTATAACGGGAATCGTCTAGCCAGCTCTGTTACAATGCCGATAATAACTGCCGAACTGATTATTTTTATCACGAAAAACATTTATTTTGAGACCTCGCTTAATATCCGAAATGCTTCAACCACCTTTTTTCTTTCAAAGACGGATAAGCGGCTTAGCGCAGCCTGAAGTTTTACCTCATCCAATTCTGTATTCTTTTTTAATATGGAAGAACCGCGATCTGTTAAATGTATGTATACCTTTCGCTGATCTTGCTCCGCTCTCTCTTTATACAACCAGCCATTGCTTACTAATTTTTTGACATGTTCAGAAGCTGTATTATGTGATATCGATAAATACTCGGCAATATCACGAATCATGACGGATTGCTTTTTCTGCGCGAATTGTAAAATCCGAATACTTTGGTGAGAAATCGTTTCTTCATGCGCAGCATGTAAATGGAAATAAATATCGGTAAAGTATCGGTTTAGTTCTTCCAACATACAAAACCCTCCTCACTATATCGCTCATTCAGATTATATCGTATTTATCGATATAAATGAAGTGCATGTTTTCCTTATATTAGAAAGAAAAAGAGGATATCCTAAAAGTAATAATTTTAAAAACAAACCCAAGAATGCTGTAAAATCAACAATCTTGGGCTTTATATTTCATGCATTTAGGCTAAATTGAACTTTTTACTGTCAATATCAGTCCGCTTTATGATAGGTCATGGAGGCATTCAAACGTTCGCTTTAGTTAAGCTTGCTTCAGCGCTCTTCAATGTTATGTTTCTTGGAAGAAACAGTTATTAGAATCTGATGGTTAAACGACCAAAGTAATCTCATTTACACACTTATTTTTCCTTTCAGCGATTTCGCCTGCATTTGATACATTTGATTGTAAATACCGCCCAACCTCAGTAGTTCCTCGTGCGTTCCCTGTTCTTTCATGCTGCCACGTTCCAACACAAGAATACGGTCGGCATTTTTAATGGTGGAAAGACGGTGGGCAATCATGAATGTTGTCCGTCCTTTCTTTAGAACTTCCATCGCGTGTTGGATGACTTCTTCTGTCTCCGTATCAATATTGGATGTTGCCTCATCCAATATTAAAATCGCCGGATCAAAAGCAAGCGCCCGGGCAAATGAAATGAGTTGGCGCTGCCCGGAAGATAGCGTACTTCCTTTTTCCACCACTGGTTCATCCAGCCCTTTTTTTAGATGGCCAAGTACACGTTCGCCGCCGACTGCTCTCAACGCTTCTGCCGCTTTTTCCCGAGTGATTCGCGGGTCATGTAAGCTGATATTAGAGTATACAGTCCCTGTAAATAAGTATGGATCTTGCAAAACAATAGCCATATGCTTCCGTATCGCCTGTCTCGGGACTGTTGTGATGTCTATCCCGTCAATACTAATTTTCCCTTTCGACGGATCGTAAAAACGAAGCAACAGATTCATAATCGAACTTTTTCCGGATCCTGTATGGCCCACAAATGCCACAGTTTCGCCACGGTCTGCTTCGAAAGAAATATTTTTCAAAACGTATTCATCGTCTTTATATGCAAATGAAACATCTTTAAAAGTGACACGCCCTTCGTATCTTGGCACGGTTTCCCGCGAGACTTCTTCCCCGTTTATGTCCAATACTTCAAATACACGGCTTGCGGCAACGAGGGAGCGTTCAAGCTGTGAGAATTGATTGACGATATTCGTAATGGGATTAAATAACTTTGTTAAATAATCCACAAAAGCATATAAAGTGCCTGCCGTGACGACTGCCCCTGTCGTAATTGATTGAGTTCCAAAGTAAAAAATGAAAATCGCAAACATGAGCAAACGGATCGCACCTACCAAGTTAAAAGACGTAGCCGAATCCAAAACCAATAATTTTCGCTGATACGCATAATGTTCCTCGTTCATCTCATCAAATTCGCTTGTCATTTGTTTTTCTCGCCGAAAGGCTTGGATAATGGCCATTCCTTGTATAGATTCATTCATCATCGCATTCAGATCGGCAATTTTTGAACGAATCACCTTGTTATATCCAGCAGCATATCTTCTGTATAAAATCATCCATAGGTAGATGACCGGGACCAATGTCAAAGCAATCAACGCCATTTTCCAATTTAAAATAAACAAGGCCACATACACACCGGCGATCGAAATGAGCCCTGTCACAAAATTGGAAAGAACCTGGACATATAAGTTTCTGACTGCCTCTGTGTCATTTGTCACACGCGCCACGATTTTACCGGCAGGAAGATGATCAAAATATTGAATCGGCAATGTTTGCATATGCCCAAACACATCTTGACGCAGCTTTTGTACAACACGATTGGCTCCCATTTGCAAAAAAACAAACATAAAGTAACGCAAAACCGCTGTGGCGATAGACAATAGCAAATAGAGACAAAGCAGCCAAGCAATCGGCTCTATGGCAATGGTTCCCATCATCATATGTTCATCAATGATATACTTTGCGATAAATGGGCCGGACAGTTCTGTAAAAACGGCTGCCGTCAAGAAAAGCAGCCCCAGAAAAATAGGTCGCTTATATTGCATGGCATATGTTGTCAATCGTTTACTCGTACTCATGAGCCGCCTCCTTCCAGCTGCTGGCGGACAAATTGATCTTGATACCAGCCTTCTTGCTGAATCAACTCATCATGAGACCCTTGCTCGATGATCCGCCCTTCATCAAGGACGATAATATGATTGGCATGTTGTATGCTTGATAGACGATGTGTCGTAATGATGGTTGTCTTGCCTTTGCGTTCATTTTGAATGTTTTTGATAATGCCAGCTTCTGTATTGGCATCAACAGCCGAAAGCGAATCATCGAGAATCAATATTTCCGGATCTTTAATCAAGGCGCGAGCAATAGACACACGCTGCTTTTGCCCCCCTGACAACGAAATCCCTTTTTCTCCTACAAGCGTTTCAAGACCCATCGGAAGCTGTTCCAAATCCTTTTCAAAGGAAGCTAGACGAATAGCTTTTTGCAAATCGGCTTCTGTTGCATCTTCTTTGCCGAATAAAATATTTTCCCGGATAGTGCGTGAAAACAACACATGATCCTGCGGCACATACCCGATCCAATCCAGAATCTGCTCTTTTCGTTGTGCCGTTATCTCTACTCCATTAATTGATAATTGTCCATCGCCAAAAGGATATTCCCGCAGCAGCTGCCTGAGTAAAGTTGTTTTCCCGGCACCTGTTTTTCCGACAATGCCAAGTGTCTCTCCTTTTTTTAGAGACATGGTAATTTCCTGCAAATTTTTCACTTGGCTCGTCGGATACTGAAACGCCAACTCATCAAAACGAATCGTATGGGGTTCCGTCACCCGTATAGGATTTCTCCGATTTTGAATGTCTGCTTTATAGTCAAGGATGGCGTTCACACGATCAAGCGAAGCATTTCCTTGTTGCATCACATTGACCAATTCGGCGAAGGCGAATATAGGCCACACGGCAAGCCCCAAATATACGTTAAATGTGACAAGCTGCCCAACCGTCATTTCACCATTTGCTATTAAGAATGCACCGTATCCAAGCGAAATGATATAGCTGACCCCTGTTCCCAACCTCGTTATGGGACCGAATAAGGCATTGATTTTGGCGGCTTGCATATTTTTTTCGTATACCTTTTCACTCATATCGCCAAATCTTGTTTCATCGTTTTTCTCTTGCACATAGGCACGAATCACACGCACACCCGCCACGGATTCCAAAACGCTGTCATTCATTTCCCCAAACGCATCCTGTGCTTCTATATACCGTTCATGTATAAGCCGGCCAAAATATTGGATGAATATTGCCATAACAGGCACCGGCAGCATTGCAAATAACGTTAATTTCCATGAAATCATGAAACCCATCGCCAAAATAATCGCACCCAAATAAATAGTGGCGTCTATCAGAGTCATAATTCCAAAGCCTGCTGTTAAAGATACAGCATTCAAATCATTTGTCGCGCGTGCCATCAAGTCACCGGTTCGGTATTTTTCGTAAAAAGGCGGAGACATTCTTAAAAAATGAAGCATTAATTTGCGGCGCATGATCTTTTCCAAATTGATGGCGCCCTCAAATAACCCATATTCCCAAACAAAATTCAAAACGTAACCACCGATAATGATCACAGCGAATATCAGCATATATTTACCCAATATCGCTTTCGTCATTTCTCCGGCCGTTAAAATGTCGATGATGTTACCAAGTAAATACGGTGGAATGACTTCTAGTGCACTCGTAATAATGAGGAGTACAATAGCGATCGAATACTGCACCCAATACCGTTGAAAGAACCATCCCAATTTTCCTAATACACCAAACATATATAAACCCTTCTTTCCGTTTCAGTACCTATGGCTAACCGCTATCAAGCAACAACTTTTCATATCTCAACCTTTTTTGTTTGCAGAACATTTCCATCTACTCCTTTTTCAAGATATTTTTAAATGGCAACAAAAAAACGCATACCCTAACAGAGTATGCATCTCCAAATGGGTATAGAATTTTTCCATACCGTTTGTGTTGGTGAAAATTACAGTAATGCAGAAAACAAGTATGGACAATATATGGAATTAGCTGCTTCAAAGTTTTCAGCACGTACAAACATTGTCCATTCCTCCTTCATAACGTTCTTTCCTGTTTAGAGCGCCCTTATTTTTCTGCAAAAATATGTAGTTCTTGAATAATATCACCGTTTTTAATATATTTCAACAGTTAAGTATATTTTTATTTCGGTTTTTGCCCCTCCCATTTCTTATATTGTCCTTCGCTCTAAAAATTCTTCCGGAAGAAGGCCTTTGTCTTTACTGTAAAAAGCTTGTTCCAAGATGTTGAAAAAGCCCGTCAACTAATTTCATAAACCCTCCTCTCAATACTGATATGTGCCGGCAGTCATTACGAGCGTTTCCATCATTCGACCAATAATCACCTTTGCGCCAAAAACAGCTGTTTCGAAAATCAGTCAGACTTCCTTTCAATACAGCTAAATTGCTCGCTTCTTCCTCCATTACATATAGCTCCTATCCGGCATGCGAGTTTTACATAACAAGTTCCCCGCCTATGAAAAAACATGTTATATTGTCCATATGTATTTCTACATTCTGATCGAGCGGCGTTTTTTCCGACTATTTTACATTTCTAACTCGAAAGGGTGATCTAATTGCCATTTTATGTCCGGAAAATGCAAAAAAGCGATATACCGCAAGTCCGGCAAGTCGCCAAAACAAGCTGGAATCATACATACGAAGGAATCATACCATCAGAAATACAAGAAAGGTTCTTGGAGTTCGCATATAGTGATGCGATGCTGAATAAACGGTTGGCAAGATCCATGATGTTCGTTTCGGAAGTTGGCGAAAAAATAGTTGGTTTTGCCGGCTTTTCTCCTGTACAAGAAAATGGCCATGCGGAACTTACAGCAATATATATTGATCCTGCTCACCAAAGCAATGGGCTGGGAACAGCCTTGCTCAACGAAGGGCTTAAACACTTAAACGATGCGCAAAACATATTTGTAAACGTTGAAAAGGAGAACGATTCCGGAATAGCATTTTACAAAGCAAAAGGATTTACGACTGTCACAGAATTCGCTGAGAAGTTTGACGGACATATTTTAAAGACAGTGAGAATGGTCTTGAAGCTGTAAGATAATGTATGAAAACACTCCGCTGGGCGCCACCTTATGAGTAATACGATTGGCAGATTGAGATGAAATTTCTACGTTGAATGTAAAATAACAAACAGAATCCATTTGGCCTTTTTCGAAATGGATTCTGTTTGTTGAATGATTACTCTAATGTTCTTTTTTCTTTTACAAGCTTTTGGAATTCTTTTTCCAACTCTTCATTCGGTTCAACGCTCAAACGACTAAGCACTTCTGATATTTTCGTTTCCAGTACGAGAAGCCGATCGGCCTTTGCATCTCGTGTTTTTTCACGTTTATCCGCTGCATATTGTCTATACGTTCCCTCAAACATGTCAAGCTTTCCATCGCGAATCACCATTATCCGAGTGGCGACCTTTTCAATCAGCCGGCGGTCATGAGAGACAAAAATGACGGTTCCCTCATATTCTTGTAACAGCGATTCTAACGCGCCGACGGCTTCGATATCGAGAAAGTTTGTCGGTTCATCCAATACCAATGTATTGCTGGCGCTCACAAATATTTTGGCGAGCGCTGCCTTGACACGCTCTCCACCACTCAAAGCTGCAACCGGCTTATGAACATCCTCCCGAAAAAAATGCAATCTTGCCAATACGGTCCGAATAAATGTTTCATCCTGATTGGAAGTGGAACTAACGTTTTCCAATATCGAGTTATCAACATTCAATATATGTAAGTTCTGGCTGAAATAGCCGATCTTCACGGCTGGAGAAACAGTGATCCCCTTTTCTTGATGGATCAACTTTTTCACAAAAGTGGTTTTTCCACTGCCGTTGGGACCGATAATCGCGACCTTATCTCCACCGCGAATATGAAAGCTCGCTTTGTTCCAAAGAAGGCGGTCATCTATGGTACCTGTTACATTCTCTACCCGAATCATAATCCGGTCTTTGAATGACTCTTCATTGGGCAAACCCATTTTAAGTGGAGGAAGCTCTCTCATTTTCTCGACTTTTTCAAGCTTTTCCAACCTCGTTGTAATGGCCTTTGCCGTCTTTTGCAGCTTCTTTTGTTTTTTGGCAAAATATGGTTTCGCGCCCGTTATTTTCGCCTCTGATTTGCTGACCTTTTTTGGTGCTTTCGTTGCTTTTTCGGCTTTTCTTTCTTTGGCTTTCAACGCTTCTTCCAACTGCTTTTTCTTTTCTTCATATTTTTCATAAGCGAGCTTATGTTGACGATGCTCCCATTCTTTTTGCTTTTCATAATCAGAATAATGACCGGTATATTCTTTGATCTGCCCCTCATTGATTTCCCATATGGTCGTGCAAAGCGCATCCAAAAATGCCCGGTCATGGGATACAATCACAAAAGCGCCCGGCCATTCAGCCAGTTTTTTTTCAACCCATTCGATATGCTCCGTATCAAGATTTGTTGTCGGTTCATCAGCAAATAAGATGTTAGGTCCCTTGATTAGCGTTTCTTGAATATATTCCTGCGTCACTTCTCCCCCGCTTTTCGTAGTATCTGTTCGTTTTAGCTGCGGTAACAGTTCACTCGTCACATGCCGGATCACTGTCCCTTGATCCGGAACCAGTTTTCCCGACAACACGTTCAATAGAGTGGTCTTTCCGCTGCCATTTCGTCCAACGAGGCCAATCCGATCATTCTCCTGAATTTCCAGCCGCTTTATATCCAGCAATAAACGATCCTTGATATAATGCTTTACATTGAGTGCTTCTAATAAAGCCATGTAACCATCCCCAATCTCTAAGATCAGGGGACAAAAAACGCCCCCTATTCGAATTCAGAATAGGAGGCATAAAGTATAGGCGGACAACAAAAAAAGACATGAATCCCTTGTTGGGCCCAACTAAGAAAAACCAATCCTATTCTGAAAACGCTGTTAAAGGCAACATAAATAAACGAGATATACATCTGTTTAAAAATCGCCTTCCATTAAAGGTTTTCGTAAATAGGATTAGTTCAGCATTCAGTTGGTTCACCCTTCCGATCATTTAATATACTTTCACTTTATAGCGGATTTCCACCATTGTCAAATGGTTTTCACACTGTTTGGTCTTTCATCTTAATTTCACACTATAAAACCTCATGCTTTTCGGGACTTCTTTTATCTCAAAAACCCCTTTGTAAATAAGCGTTCTGAGCCTGTATTCCAAAAAAGCATCTCCTATGCTCTGATCCAAATTCCCCAGCACTTCACCGATCACTCTCGTTGATAATATAGAGTCATAATGATCGTGATCAGCTTGCAGTTTTTGGGCACACTCTATTATAAAGGCATCAAAATAATGTTCGCTTACAGATTTTATTTGCCCCTTTTCCCAAATTCGCAATACTTCTTTTGTATCTGCAAGGGCCATCCATTCCCCTTCATACCTTTTTCTTTTTTCCGCATTCAGCGCATTTGACCGCATCTTGTGATCAATGGCTTTCAGTTTTTCCGGTTCAATTTCTCCCGTGTGCAGACGAAAACTTTGATATTCCTCTGTATCATATAGCTCCTTATAGGCTAGCGTTGAATGGATGAGAAAAACGGGATTTGCTTTTTCCTTCAATAAGTACAGGATGTACCGCATGCCCGTTTGTTCATCCGCATTTTCAGCCGTCCACAATACAATGGGGAGACGATCCGGGATAACTTTGATTTCTTCGAGAGCTTTTAGAAATTTTTGCTTATACTCTTCTTCCATATAATCCATCTCTATATGGATATGGTTCTTCAGCCACTCATAACGGTGTTGACGGCCGACGTCACGATGAAGCTGCCATATCGGCCCCACAGCAAAGAAATCAGGAAAGCCGATCACTTTGTTTTTGTGGTCTAAGCCTACTCGTAGCGAACCTGCGGCAGCTTCTCCACATGCAATATGGACAGCTTCATATTCCCGCTCCAAGTACGAATCATTTTGACATCCGTCCACAATCTCATCGTACAAGGAGTAAAGCTCTTTGATCATTTCATCTTGAATTTCCGGAGATTCCTTCATCAGGTCCAACCGGTACATGATGTTTACCAATATGTTCTTTGCCTCACTCCCAGGTAATTGATCAATGATTCGAGATAAGTCTTTCATAGTAAGCTGATTCTCCTTTCTCGTCTTCATAAAGAGATGGAATTCACTTAGTCGCTGGAATGAGCCGTTTTCCCACTTTGTGCCCAATAAGAACAATTGGCATTAATGTCAATCCGATTGGAAAACTGATCAAAATATCCGTAAATGAAATGACATTTTCATGAAGTAATCGATAAAATAAATAAACGGAATAGGGTAAAGTGATGCCGACAGCCGTAACAACACCCGGGACAAGCATTTTTACATATAACGCCTGCCCAACATGCATGAATACATGGAGCAACAGCACCGTATTGAAACCCAAGAAAAATAAATACTGTCCTTTTTCAGCCGCCATGAAGGTAAAGGGAACAAACACAATAAACTCAATACATACGGCAACCGCAAACTGCGATGAAGTGATTTGTGAAAACGACTGAACATCTTTACGGAACTTTTCAGGAATCTTAAGCTCAATCTGATCGTAATATTTTCGCATCCAAGGTTCGATCCGGATGATTTCTTCGAAATCATGAAGCATGAAAGCAACAAGAAATAGCCAAATCAATGAGTGTATACTGATTGCGGAATCAAGCAAGGAAATCAATTTACCTGCCTCCTTTCCGGCCAATTTCCCCACCAAACAGACAATCTCTTACTCTACTAGGTGCTGGAGATTTTTAACTTCATATGTGATTGTGAATATCAATCTTTTTTATCCCGCATGTAAGGTGCCATATCCACCACTTCAAGACCTGAGTTGATCCAAAAAAGGTCTAAGTGGGAGATAACGGCAGCTAAATGCCCGATTCGTTCAATTAACAGTCAGTAAGAGATGGAAGAAAACGCCTACTGAATGAAGTTTCACTTTATCCCTCATGTAAGGTGCCGTAAGACTCCCACTTCAAAATCTTGGGTGAATACAAAAGGTGCATGTGGGAGTAAACGGCACCTAAATGCCCGATTGGTTCAACTAACATTCAGTAGGAGCCCTACTGAATGAAGTTTCACTTTATGCTTGTCCCATGGGTTCCAACGATACATGACAAAGAAGCAAATACCGCCAATGATCAGTCCCGTCGCTACGTCCGACGGATCATGATGTCCCACCTAAACTCGGGAAACAGCCCCTAATAACGCCATGCTCAACGTGAGCCCTCTCCATTCGGGAGCAACAATCCATCATAATGCGGCAAACACAAATAATCCCTTGGTCACTCGGGGGACGACGGAGGGGCGGATTTTTCAAACAGTATATGTACGTCCTCCGCTATAAAAGGTCTTTCTCGGTTCGCCGTATATTTTAAAATCCGGCTAATCAATAAGGCTGCAACAAGCGCTATGATGCCGTAACCCCCGTACAAGCGCTGCTTTTTAAAAACGGCAATTAGAACGACTGTAAGGATAAAAGCGTATATTCCCCACTTTGAACTTACAATCATCATGTCATCAACCAATTGGAGGTTTCCCGCAAAATCATGATGACATGAAAAAAATCGCGGTCCATTTCTTTCTCCTTTTTCTATTTCATCATTCAATCATATGATGAATGTCTGTCCGTGACAATGAAAAATTTGCTTTTCAATCACCCCATTTGTCTTGTAATAACTCTATTTCTTTTTCATGTGACATCTCCTCTTTAGGGGTTTCCAAAATAAAGGGGATGTCCGCCAACTGCGGAGTCTTTACGATTTGGGCAAATTGATTCTCTTTTATGAAACCAGTCCCAAATATAGAAGCGTGACGGTCTTTTCCTTCACGAGTGGCATACTTGGAATTATTAAAATGAATGACTTGCAACTCGTCGAAATAACCAAGCTCCTGCCCTTTTTCCAAGACGTCATCCCAATTTTCTCCATCCCACAATCCACTGGAAAACGCATGGCATGTATCAAAACAAAACCCGATTTTTTCCGGATACTCACATAATTTTCGGACTTGGACGTGCTCTTCTATCGTAGTTCCCATCGTTCCAGGCAAGCCCGCGTTGTTTTCCAGCAGGATTTTGGCAGTTCCATCCCACCGGCTCAGAATATCATTCAGCACTTCAATCATAAGTTGATAGCTTTCAAGCAAGGTCAGATGAGGAACCGGTTTGCCAAAATGAACGACAACTCCAATTGAACCGCAAGCCTCTGAAATTTCCAGGTCATTTAATAATGAATCCGTTACTTGCTCACGTTTATTTTCATTGTTCGGAGTTAAGCTGGTGGGATAAGGAGAGTGGCTGACGGATAATAGGCCATTTTCCTTGCAAAAGTTGTTACATAATGCCGCATCTTCCTTGGGATAGTCTTTTACAGATAAACTTCGGGGGTTTTTCGGAAAGTATTGAAAAGCGCCGGCATTCATTGCGTACGCTCGTTTTGCAGCTCCTAGGTAGCCGTCTCGTATAGACAGATGGCAGCCAAATTTCATATAGATTCTCCTTATCGTTCATGCTGACAACTTTTAAAATGTTCCACTGGACATTAATGGATTTGTCCCGGTTGATCGCTACTCCTGTAATGGTTTTATTCAAAATCAATTGCTCCAGTAAGATTTTATCCCGCATGTAAGGTGCCGTAAGACTCCCACTTCAAAATCTTGAGTGAATACAAGAGGTCTAAGTGGGAGAAAACGGCACCTAAATGCCCGATTGGTTCAACTAACATTCAGGAGGAGATGGAAGAAAACTCCTACTGAATGAAGTTTCACTTTATCCCGCATGTAAGGTGCCGTAAGACTCCCACTTCAAAATCTTGTGTGAATACAAAAGGTTCAAGTGGGAGAAAACGGCACCTAAATGCCCGATTGGTTCAACTAACATTCAGGAGGAGATGGAAGAAAACGCCTACTGAATGAAGTTTCACTTTATACGTTTCCATCTCTGGAAATTCGGGCATTGTTCTTCCTCCGTTGTTTGAGAACTGATATGTTCAGTATTCCTCAATATGAGAAAATGATGAAATCAATATAGGGGTATGATATAGAGATGGTCTGAAATGATATGATGGAATAGAGTGCCACGACAGAAATGACTTGGACGGGCTACAGATTGACGAGAATTTAATTCACGCCCCCATATTGAGTGCGACGGAAATGGAGTTCAGCGAGAGCCGATGCCACGCACTCATAAAAGGTAGTGGACAATGCTTTTTTTAAAAAAACATGTGTGCAATATGGCGTGAAATAGTTCCGTAGCTGAAATGAACCCTGGGAGAAAAGGCGGCCCATTTTTCAATTTGGAAAGGGGCCATGAGGCTGACCGAAATTGACAGCAGTCATAAAGAGGTTATCAAATGAGGGGCTGATTCGTTATGATTTGCTACTTGAATGTAGCGGCACGATTCTCAAATAGATCCCCCAAAAGGCCTTATATCCTTTATTGGATGGCTCCCTTTTCTTGATGGCAAAAGATCGTCTCAAACGGCAACAGTCCGGAGAAACTTTTCAACTTCTTTTTTTAAACCAACAGCCAATTTGATTTGCTTTTCAGGTCTGTTTTTCTTTCAATCGGAATGATCTCGATTGCGAACATTCATTTGCGCAAAGGAAGAATATAACTGATAGCCAAAACAAAACAAATTTCATTTCGGTACGATTGATGCAAAATATAATGCTCATTTTTTTATTGGCAACTCAAAACAGACTATCACCTTTTAACACCGCTAATGTTGAAGAAAAATTGTTATTTTTACTCTCGCTTTTGGATTTAAGAAATAACAACACGACTGACGATATCAACCACCATAATGTCAAGGTTTTCACCCTTCATTTTTTAAAAGAGAAACATCATTAGCTTTAAAATCACTTTTGGGATACAGACATATATTTTGTAAAATAAGCACCTAAAATCAATAAAATCATAGTGATAGACCAACTAAATAATCCCATAAAATCAAGCCAATAAGCCAATACGTTTGTTATAGCGATTAGATAAAAACAAATTGAGGTTAAAGCGCTTTTTATCCCTGTTACTCCAGCTTTTTTTCTCTTTTTTATCACAATACATATGGAAAATATGAGGGCGCTTAGCAGAATTATAGTTAAAATAATCGGTATCAATTTATTTGTCACCTCACATACTATCTTTTCTACGATCTGCAACTCAAATAGTTTCGTTTTTCAATGTAATGTTTTTTTATACGGTCGTCATAGTACATTGCTTTGATACTTTATGACATTACCTGGTTTCATCGCTATTTTTTTCCTTGTGTAATACCAAACTTTGAAATTTTTCTCTGATTTCATTCTTCAAAATCACTATTGGACTCTGCTACTAAATCTGAGAGAGCATCAATGCGAACTGAGATGTAAAACGATAAAGCTCTCTACCTCATACTGATGCACTTATTTGAAATAATTTGGTATATATACAGAGTTTTATATAAACTAAAATAATGAGCAGTATTTCCGTTAGGGACAGGGTTGAGCATCTTCCAAATCAACAAACCGGGCTTCAATAGCCAAACAATTGAATTTGTAAAAAATAAAAAGCCTTTGGAGCTTTGAAATAATTATTGATCATTTGGAATAAGTCCGATCATTCACAAAAATTTTGATACAATTAAGTTAGAGAGAATGGCGACAGCTCCAGCAATTGAGCCATTTAATGGAGAAAAAACATCAAAAATGGAGTACTTATAATATACTGTCCTAAAGAAGGAGAAATCATAATGGTCACATACAATAAACGAATATTAAAATTAGCAATTTGATAGATCTGATGTTCCAAGATTAATCGAGCTGTCTGCATCAGTTGGATGGGATTATGTTGAAAAAGAAATTGGAACTTTCTGTCATCAGGTAAAATATTTGGACATAAAAATGCCGAGGGGGAAATTGTGTCTAGTGCCGCAATCATCCCTTATGATACTTTTTTAGCTTCCATTGGTATGGTTATCGTAAAGATTTTAGAGGTATGGGAATAGGGAAAAGGCTACTAAGAAATGTATAGAAAGTGTTTCTAAGGGAACTGTCATTATACTCATTGCAACAGAAGAAGGAAAACCCCTGTATGAAAAAATGGGCTTCAATACTGTTGATTTTGTTCATAAATATATATGTGATCATTATATAGCTAACACTAAACCGTTGAATAACAGTGAGATTATCATTGAAGAGTTTAGTGAAGTTGATATTGATGAATTACTTAAGCTTGGTGAAAACGCTTTCAGAGACAAAAGAAGTCGTTTTCTTATGGCTCGAATAAAACAATCTGAAAAATGCTTGGTTGTTAAAGATAATAATGGCTTAATTGTGGGATATGGACTTTCCATTTCCGGATCAATAAATCTCATATTGGGTCCCATTGTAGCGCCAGACTACCAAACAGCAATAATTTTAATAGATAAATTATCTTCAAAGCATCAAGGAAAATTAAGAATTGATGTGCCATCAGGTAATAATGAGTTTATGATGTTATTGGAAAAAAATGGATTTGTTAATGTAAATCAACCTCTTATAATGGTCATGAATGCTGTTAATATGCCTTCCAGAAACAATACCTTGTTCGGAATTGCCGCCCAAGTTTTTGGGTAATTTGTAAAAACATCGACTTGAAAATAATATGCAGATCTTTAAAAATCTTCATAATAAGCAGACATCATGGCACCCTCCTTTTTAAATAAATGGGGAGGGTGCCCCCTTGGATTTTGCCAAACTTTTTTTTAAGCCTCGTTCGTTACACCCTGGAATTGAAAATAATTTACATTACATCTGGACACGGTTCAGACTAGCAAAAATACCTCCCCTATCCAATAGTTCATCGTGACTCCCTTGTTCAGCGATTCCGTCTTCTGTCACGACGACGATCCGATCAGCGTTTCGGATCGTTGCCAAGCGATGAGCGATTACGAGAGTAGTGCGATCTTTAGCGAGCTCGGCGAGCGCTTTTTGAATCATCATTTCTGTTGCGGTATCAAGAGCCGACGTCGCCTCATCCAAAATCAAGATTGGCGGATTTTTCAAAAACATCCGCGCAATCGCAATCCGTTGTTTTTGTCCGCCGGACAACTTGAGCCCCCTCTCTCCCACTTCTGTTTCGTACCCGGCGGGAAGGGAATCAATAAAACTTTCAAGATGAGCACGCCTCGCCGCTTCTCTGACTTCTGCATCTGTTGCATCAAGCCGGCTGTAGGCAATATTTTCCCGGATTGTTCCGGTAAACAAAAACACATCCTGCTGAACAATGCCAATCTGCGAGCGGAGCGATCGTTTTGTCATTCTTCGTATATCTACGCCATCGATCGAGATGGTTCCCTTATTAACATCATAAAAACGTGGAATAAGTGAACAGATCGTTGTCTTTCCTGCTCCTGAAGGCCCAACAAAAGCAATTGTTTCTCCGGCTTCAATCTTCAAGTTGATTCCTTCCAGCACGGTTTGGCCTTTTTCATAACCGAAGGTGACATTTTTAAACTCGATATTTCCCCGTAATGCAGGTACTCCAATGGCGTCTTTTTCATCCACAACATCTGGCTCTTGGTCAACCAGCTCCGTAAAACGTTTAAAGCCAGCCATGCCTTTTGGATAAAGTTCCAGTAAAGCACTGATTTTATCAATTGGTTTAAACAGTACGTTTACATAGAGAACAAAACCGACAAGTTCCCCATATGACAGGCTGCCGTTGAAGCTTAACCACGCCCCGAACACGAGCACCATAAGAACCACAAACCTCGTTGTCATATACATCCCCGAAGAACTATACGACATGACCCGATAGGCACCAAGCTTTGCCCGCCGAAAGTTCCGGTTGTTTTTCGTAAACCTCTGTATCTCATACTCTTCATTTGTAAACGATTGAACAACTCTTGCCCCGGACACACTGTCCTCCACCCTGGCATTCACATCTGCGATCTCGCTATACATTTGCTTCCATGCGCGATTCATTCGAATATTGCAAAAAGTGATTAACCAAATCAACAGCGGCATCGCGAAAATGGTAACGAGTGCCAGTTGAACATGAATGGTCAGCATAATCCAAAATGCCCCGACAAACGTCATTATCGCAATAAACAAGTCCTCTGGACCATGATGCGCCAATTCGCCAATGTCAAACAAGTCGTTCGTGATTCGGCTCATAATATGCCCTGTTTTGTGATTATCAAAAAATCGAAATGATTGCTTTTGGACATGCTCAAACAACTGTTGCCGCATATCTGTTTCGATATTGATTCCAAGCATATGTCCCCAGTAATTGACAATATACTGTAAAAAGGTGCTGAGGACGTAGAGCAGCGCCAAAGCGATACTGACAGCGACAATCATTGACCAGTCACCGGCAGGAAGCAGTGTATCAATAAACCATTGTACCGCTAAAGGGAACGCGAGCTCCAGTACGGCCACGACCACCGCACAACTGAAATCAAGAATAAATAATTTTCTATGGGGGAGATAATAGACAAAAAAACGACGAACCATTTCCAACGCTCCCTAAAAGCCAACATTAATGTAGATTATATGGACAGGAATTTTATAATGCAAGGAATTTTTATTGTTTTTTATTCGTGACAAATAAAAAACACCCAGGTAGCACTTGAGGGCATTTGAACATCTTTTGGAACTTGACTCTTTTAAACTACACACCGACACTGGGCGCACTAAAATAAGAGTCAATGAAAAAATCATCAACTCTTTTTTCATCATACTCGCTCTTCATCAAATCACTAATAGATTCTTCCATGCATTTTCTTTTTATTATGAACGGAATAATAAATGGTTTATATTTTTAAGAACGTTATATACATGCTATCTATTTCTCAGCCAATATTCATTGCAAGTTATAAATTGTAGCAAAATCCAAGTTTTTCATTCTTGTCTTCCCTAACTATGCAGATTTCCCCTTAACCAAGGTCGCTGTCGATACGGGCCAATCGGGATTTGAATGAGGCTGGTTTTTCCTTGTATGTTGTAAATCTCATCACACAATTTCGGATCAAATCCCAGAAGTGGATGTCCCCCCATGTCGAGTGCCGATGCTGCCAATAGTATTCGTTGTACAAGCATGCCCGCTTCCATTTGTTGGATACGATATCCTCTGTACCCCAGTTCCGTTTTGAAGTAATCTTTGCTCCCTCCTACATGCAGGCAGAGCGGTATCTGAAACATATTTACATTACTTCCCGACAATCCGGATTGTAACAGTAATCGAAAATCTCCAGATTGTATCCGGCGTAATGCGTGAGCTGAGCGGTCATAACGATAAGCACCATCCGGAATACCCTCGATATGATACAAGCAACAGTAAAGTGAGACGCGTGGCTCATGCTCTTTTTGATCAAGTCCATCCAAATCATTTCTGTATGAAAAAGAATCCATTGCCTCCTTCAGCAAAGTAGCCAACTGCAACTGACTTACCTTTCCGAAAACGAAATCTATATCTGGTGAAAATCGCTTTCTGCAGACTTCCGCTAAATCATATGACATTCGCTTCACGTGGGGCAAAACAACCGCTTCACCTTCACATTCAAAATTTCCCTCAACTTTGATTTGCCGAAACGATCTAGTTGTTTCCATCATGGATGCTTCATTCATTTTGGTTAACGCCTGATACTCTAAAACACTTCGGGACTGTGCATCGTGAACAGGTTGAATCGCCGGCAACTCTTGACACAAGTCAGTGCTGGTGAAAGCTGCGTCTGTGTCGCTCTCATCCGTAAAGTTGCTTGTTGGCTCAACTGATAGCGGGATAACCGCATAAACGCTCTCCTCCTGTTCAGAAAGCCCAAGCAGGTGGTTGATGGCTCGATCAAGAAACTGAAAGTATACCCCAGAAGCGAGGCCAAAGCGCTTTGCCACTTCCAGTAACTGTCCAATCAACACACCGGCATCCAATCCTTGCAGACGATAGGAAAAATCATTGTACTTAAAGTAATTTTTCCAAAACATTGTCGACACAAAAACAGTACCAAAACAATCGGATATATGACATCGATTACAAAGAGCGCGCGATATATATGAATCGAAGTTTCCTTCCCGCAGTAACACCAATCGGTGATGTGCCACATCATAATGGTAAACACCCGCAGGAACATTCTCCAACTTTAGATAAATATACAATTCATTGGGATACAATGCGCCACCGGAAGGTACAAAACGCCTATGCGACTGCATGAAATCCATTTCGGCATCCAAGGAATTAACCGATTCGCAAAATTGAGTAATACCAAAGACATACCAAAGAAAATGACCGATTCCATATAAGTCAAGCTTTGAAAATGCTTCTCTGCCTTCAAGCGTCAGCGGCACTTCCAATGAAAGCGGAATCGTAGGCAAACCAAGGTAGAGCTTATACGAAAGCGGCGCATCGTCCCAATCTACTTCCCATTCTGCCGGAACTGCCTTATCAATGTTAAAATGGAGATTGTATAAAAATTCCTCTAAACTCATCCTCCTGCCTCCTAGCCATCGGTTACGGGAATGGATGTGGATATGGATTGAGTTGTTCCAATGTGAGCGGTTGTCTCTCATAACCGAGTTCCATTGGTACCTTGAGCACTCTATCCAGCCCTGTTAAGCGGGTAAGATGTTGCCCGAATGTCATCGGCAACATCCCTGGAATCAGTACTTTCACACAAAACAGTCCGTTTCGTCTGATTTCCGGTGTCGTTTGATCGACTACTATTACATCCAGGTTCAATCGGCTAAACACCTTAAGAACATCCCGCAGTTCATCAGTAAGATCTGCATGCCCTTCCCTGCATTTGAATTCATCTCCAAACGTTCGCAATGGACGATTATTTGCCAGCAAAAAATGCAAGCGTTCTTCCGCTTCCGGCAACCCATACAACATGCCATGATCATCCATCTTCCGCACAAGGGAAGAGTTTTGCAACATTCGCATATACTCCTGCTTATTAGTCTCAAAATGCTCATCGAGTATTAGCATCATGCCAGCCAACTCATGAACCGCGCTCTTCGCAGCTCTTATCGGATCCAGATGAGCACCAGCAGCACTGATGATATTTAGCCCCTCTTTTTTTCTGTTTTTCGCCAACACCAAAACACTTGGAATTCCGTTTTCCATCGTTGAGTTAAAAAAATACAGATCATATCCACCCACTGTCCGCACACGTTCAATCATCAGCTTTAACTCTTGGTCATCAGTGGAGAAAGGGTCTATGCGCGGGAGTGTCAGCTCGGCATACCAAGTTATCAGAAACGAATCACGCTCAACGACTTCCATAATACCGTAAAAAATGGCCTCCTCTAAACTTCCGCCTACTGCACATCCATTGGAAGTTTCATAGACAAAACCCCCTCCGCAGCCCAAGCTGTAATAAGCAAGCAACTCTGGAACCAAAATAGGTCGTTCGAGCAAAAATGAATAGCCCCACACCCAATTAATAGGTTGATCGGGATGAAATGCTTTAAAAGGAAAATCGGACTGTGCATACTGTTCTTGAGAGTGAACGCCTACTTTGATGGGATTGAGTGCCCGGTCTTCCAAATGACGAAAACTGTCATGAATGACTGTTCGTTTTCCAAGGGGAGACAGACCACAATGCCTCTCCAATCCTTCCAAAATAGCTGTGCACTCACTAATCATATATGAATGAGTCCTGCCAGCCACTCCTTCGTCCCCGCTGAACAATGGCAGATTGACACTTACATCGGCAAATGGCAGAACAAGCTCATACGTTTTAGCATTTAATAAACCAGTCCGATGATCGAGATAGTCTTTGATTAGTACATTTTTCAGCTCATCCATCGAACGGCAGCGGTAACTGTCGCTATGGATCTTAAGACTGGGCTGCAGAGAAATGCTGGCCCCTGCAGGTGAATCATTGGGTAAATGGCCGCAAAACGGGCATGATGGGTCGGGAAGAAACGAATGCCACGAACCCTTCAACGTTTTCAGATTCACTAAAAATAAGCGGCCTTCCGAGTAAGCCTGAGCGCCCTCCAATACTTTCCTTGCCTCCGCCTCAAGAAGGCAGGCCAGCTGTGATAGTCCCGTGCGCGATGCCCATGCGTCACGCGGCACTTCTCCGTACGCTTCCAGTCCCTTCTCTATTTCCCACATTTCATTGCGGTCTCGCCCAGCCATAAAGCGTCGCTTATCGGCACAATTGGAACATCCTGGTGTACCAGGACGTACAAGCGGTCCAATCACACCCTCTCCAAATGAAACAAAGCCTCGCAGCCACGGGATCCCGCTTGTCCGCAACACTTCTTCCGCCTTTTTATGAATGGAAGGATGCCACATATCATGTAATACTAGAACAAGATCAGCTGTTTCCGGTACCCCCGCCTCAAGATTGATACGGCGAACTACTATGTCTTGAGCGCACAGTTCTTTTGACATAATGTCTGCAAGCAACCCTTCTCCTACAACCGCCACTACAGCACTCATCGTGATCCCTCCTCCCGCAACAGCACACCAAATACGCCTGCGATTCCTTCTTTCAAAAATGGTTCCAAGGCCAAATCAAAGACTAAGAGCCTCTTGTTGTTACGCTCCAAAACTTGCATAGCGGAACGAATATCTGGTCCAGTTATCTTTTCACAAGCCGGGATTTCAAGTCTTAAGGGAATCTTTTCTTCCATTAAGATGGACGAAGCCTTCAATGTTTTCAACGTGAGTGAAGCTTCTTTGTTTTGGGCCTTCATAAGCACTTGTTGTAAAGCTTTTCTTAATGCCATTGTGATATTCAAATCTACACTGCCAAACCAGTTGTCCTTCGTACCGACCCATACCAAAGGGAAACCGGCCACTTCCTCTCCTAAACCAATAATTGGCAGTCCCTGCATGGTAGCCAGTGACTCCAGATAAAACCGACAGCGTTCATCCTCTATCTTAGCCAACTGCAATCGGGTAAAAGTCATTTTCTTATGGAACCGCTGCTTGTTCAGTTCCTCATCTAAACACCTTTGCAATCCCCGGCAAACACCTTCAACAAACGTTTCACCCGCACCAACGCCAATGAATTCCTGTACTGCCGCGCTTTCCTCTACTTCGTGAAATGAAGGAGTCATATCAAGCAAATCGACTGCTTGCGACACATATGCTTCAATTCCGGCCAGACCAGCTTCCCTGCGTGCTTCCTCATGCGTCAGACCGGTACAAACGATTTCCGGCAACACCTCCGCAGGTCCCTCAGACAATATGTCGGCTACCTGAACCCGGCACTGAGCTAAAGGCAGTTGCTTCAAATCCCCCTCATCCCAAATATGGAAAATCCCGGATTCCTCTGATGTTAACTGATCGAAATAAAGAAGTAATTCATCCGGTTGAACATCTATGTCTGGTTTTCGTTCGCGACGCAATTCTAAATCTCTTACCCATTCAGCAGATAAACGTCGGCCTGCCACCAACGGATGGGGAAAAAAAGAATACCAGTTCCCTTCCAATGTATTCAGATCAAGCAGGTAGAATTGGTTGTTCGGTTCAGTTCCGGCCACTCTTGTAATCTCTTTAAACAAATCAAACACCATTACATTAGCCAACATTGCGCATGCTGTAGCAGAGAAACCGGGAGCCTGCTGTTCGCCAGAAAATACAGTTCTATGCACGCGCCTCCACGCAGACTCCCAACACCCCTTAGAGTCCGGACGCACCAACGGACCTGCCAGTCCCACATGCTGTTGGCAAATAGCTGGGAAAAAAGTCTTCTTCTCTTCCCTGCAAATCGTATGAAGAACTCTCAATTCCTCTATATCTCCCTCTTGAGATACATACAATATGAAATCAAACGGTTGAACAACCTCTCGCCAAGCACTTATCCCCTCCTTCTGAAAGCGGATCTCTTCTACCTCCACTTCGCTGTCTGTTTTACGAGAGTGTGCCACAATCTCCTTCAATCGCTGTCTATTGGTCGGTACAGTATCCATCATTAACATTTGGAACTTTGGCAAACCGGATTGAAGCAACGAGGATACCAACGAGACGAAAAAAGGACCAGAGCCGACTGCCAACACTTTGGACTGACGATAGGTTTGAAATCGGTTCGCACCAGAACCTCCCAGACTATCTAAAAACTCAATTTGAGAAGCATATTCTTTAACAACCTGATCCATCAACTGATGCGGAAGATCTTGGCTCACATCCCGAACATATCCATTCCGGTACAGTACTTCAGCAATTTCATAGATACGATCCCGGTATGAACCTGGTAATTCCTCCGTTAAATCTTCCAGCGTGTACTCACCGTTAAACATCGGCAATAACTTTTCAATCCACTGATCGATTGCGCTTCCTTCCATGCGGAAAGAACTGACGTTATTTCGGAAATACACACTATTGTTTGAATCAGGGAGAAAAAACGTATCTCTTTTCACCTTCAAGCGCATATCAGGGGTCACATTTGGCATTCCGCTCCTCCTTACCCTTAACTGAATCATCATTATCAATATAATGTTATGTAAAGGAACTTGTTTCTTATGTTAATCTTTTAAAAAAAAGTCCCCGCACAACTTATACAGGGACCTTTGGTATTTTTTTTAACCACCGCATCGACCACCGCAACGGCCGCCGCATCGACCGCCACAACGACCACCACAGCCGCCACCACAACTATAGCAACGGTAACAACTAAAACAACTATAGCAGTTAGAACAATTGAAACAATTAAAACAACTATAACATCGAAAACAACCGCCATAGCCGCCAAAAACGCCGAATTGTCGAGAGGAATCCAAATTGTACTGGCTATAGTCCCAAGGAATTGCCTCACTTGCTTGGAAATCACCCACATTTAACATTTGTAGTTCGTTTTGGAAATCGTTCATTTTTGCCGCCTCCGAAAATGTAATGAAAAGATCTTCCAGAAGTATGGAAAGGTGAACAAAACCAAATGGAATTACAAATGTGTAACTGCTGATTTTAAGTCCACCTGTACTTCAATACTCACAAATTATGAACGATGGGTGGGTATTGTTACTGATTCCAATGCCTATTTTTTATGAGTATTCGTACAACTGTTCATATAGCAAGAAGATCAATCATCAGCTCTAAAGGCGGCTGAGCAAACACTCGAATCAGCTGTCAGCCGCCAAATTGATTAAACCACTCTCGGGCCCGTCCAAAAGGCCTTGTTCTATTATAGGCTACCCGCAATGCTTTCGTATTATCTATAATCCCGTTCCCGTAGTAAATGTCTGGGCCGTTCCTTCCAATATTTTGTGTTGTTTGTGTGATGATATCCAGCACTTCCGTGTTCTTCATATCCGGATTTACAGAACGGATGAGGCCAGCCAAAGCGCTGACATGGGGAGCAGCCATAGATGTGCCGCTGAGACTTGCATACTGCCCGTCCGTAAAAGTGCTGGGAATATAAACTCCAGGCGCCGCTATGTCAATATGATCCCCAAAGTTGGAGAAATGAGCCCGCTTTCCTTCCCAATCGACCGCAGCTACACTGATGACCCCCGGCAGGGCTGCCGGGAAGCTCGGCTGAATTGTATTATCATTTCCGGCCGCTGCGATGACAATGATATCTTTTTCCAATGCGTAACGAATGGCGTCCTTTAAAATGACAGAGGGCTGATAATTCCCCAAGCTCAGGTTGATGACGTTAGCCCCATGATCGGCCGCCCAGCGAATGCCCTCAGCCACATCAAAGGAACCGCCAATTCCTTCGGCATTCATCACTTTTACCGGCATAATCGGGTTATACCATGTAATTCCCGCCACCCCTTCGGCATTATTCGTCACCGCCGCGATAATCCCGGCTACATGAGTGCCATGTCCATTATCGTCATCCGGATTGTCATTTTGAGCAAGAACATTATACCCCTCTGCCAACCGGCCGGATAAATCAGGGTGATCCAAATCCACACCTGTGTCAACTACGGCAATTTTTACATCTTCCGAACCCCGCGTGACATTCCATCCTCTTTCTGTTCCGATCGCCGGCAGATTCCATTGATAATTGCGAAAAAAAGTATCGTTCACTTCATTTTGCAAATAAATATAATGCGGTTCAGCAAACGCAACTTGATCGTTTTGGGTAAAATATTGTATCAATTCAGCCGTGGATTGGCTATTTGATTGAAAAATATAGACGGAATCGAGTTTTTTCTTCAGTTCCCCGTCAATTTCCCGGACTATTTTATGGATTTCCGCTTCAGTAGGAGGACCTTTAAAATCCACAACGGCTTCTTTATCGTAGTAATGACTTTGATCCTTCTCATTATGGCGGATGATTTTGATAGAGGGGTTGCTGTTCAATTTCATTTTTATATTGTTGCCGACAGAAAGCATATCTACTTTTTGAATACGGGAACTTTCTTGCTGTAAGTTATTCACTTGTAAATTTCTGACACTCTGGTCTTCGTTGGAGTGAAAAGGCTCTTGGTCCGCTTGCCTTTGAAAGTTCACTCCCATAATAGCCGCAAACCCCAAAATAAAGAATAAAGTAATGATAATGGCCTTTCTTCGCATAGTTGCACCTCAAGTTGTGACATGAAAATGGGAGCAAATGATCCCTGTTTACCGTATATCCTGTCCAACATAAATTATTTTATAATGGGTAAGTTCAGCCCATAAAAAAATGAGTTGACGGATAAACCATCAACTCAGGGATCAAGATAAAAGGAGCCAAACTTTTATAAAAATCAGCCCTGACAAAGCAGATATTCGGTTTTCCCTTCCTTACTTGGGAGGTGGCCGTCTGGCTTTTTTTGGTTTTTGGCTGTTTTATTCTAATCATATTCCCATTAAAAACTGGAAAGCTTTTTTCGAAAAAAAACAAGGACAGGCTTTCTCCCCCTGTCCTTGCACATTATCCGGAAAACTTCGCGCCGAATTCTTTCATGATCGCTTCAACCTCTTCAACATGTTCTGGTTTTAACAAGCTTTTCATTCTGGGCATAAAGCTCTTGAGATAGCTTTGGTCAAAACTTCTTTCATCCAGTTTCTGAAAGCTTTCGGAAAGTAACACTTCGGCTTTGTCCTGCTCGCCCTCTTTTACTCTTTCCAAAATAAACGACTTGAATTTCTGTTGTCCTGGATTCATCAGCATGCCCCCTATCATGTTCATTCTTCTATTATAATCGTTTTAACGCAGATCAATCCATAAGAAATACTTCATCACCCACCTGAATGTCACCGGTTTTTATGACAGAAGCATAAACACCAAAATGATTATTCCTTTCTTTAACAACTGTTTTGAGCAAGCTGGGGTCCCGTTCCGCATGATTGGGGTCGACCGTGATGATCATGCATCTTTCACAATGTCTTTTTAGCTCTATTTCAACTTGCTTGCCTATTTTTATTTTTTTGCCGAACCATTCCTCTTCGATAAAAGGGATTTTATCTTTTAAAGAAATCAATAGATTGGGACGAAAACGTCGATAATTGACCGATTTCCCCCATATTTCTTGCAGTTTTTCGACGGAGGCATCCGTTACAAGTTGAATATGCTCCTCTTCTATAGCCCCGAGAGGAACTTGCTCGGGTGTATAAACAATTGACGCTACTTCCCTGTTTGCTCTATTTTCAATATCCTTTATCAGATCTTCATCTCCCCAGTTAAACACTTTTCCAGCTGGGGTCGTTATTTCCACTCTAGGATACCGCGTCATCGATTCCTCTCCCGCGAATCTCGCTTTATAGCGGACCATTCCCGGAAATTGAGTAATGGTTAAAAACTTCCCGGGGCGCTTTTTATCTAAAAAGGCGTGGCTTCGATCACCGTATAAGCCATACGCCATTACTTTCGTCTTGTTGACTCTCTCTCCGTGAAAAGATTTTACAGGATGACGAACAATTTCCTTGATATGGCCGATCAGCATTGTATTCCCTCCCGCGTCTGTTTTATTCAATGGTAACATGCCGGTAACAGCTTCAACACTATATTACTGACTTTCCGCTGATAAATCCTTGAAAATGAAGAAAATAGCAACCTGGTAAAAGTGATCGCACCTAATGGAAGTACGTTTGTACATTCTAGTTAGTGAACTTTCTGAACTTTTGCCAGGCGGTGATTTCCCGGGAAGGAATCCCGGCTTTTTATATCAAATTGAAAAATATGTATATCTTTCCTCTGCCAACTTATTGTTTTATCCCGCATGTAAGGTGCCGTAAGACTACCACTTCAAAATTTTGGGTGAATACAAAAGGTCCAAGTGGGAGATAACGGCACATAAATGCCCGATTCGTTCAACTAACATTCAGTAGAAGAGGGAAGAAAACGCCTACTGAATGAAGTTTCACTTTATCCCGCATGTAAGGTGCCATATACACCACTTCAAGACCTGAGTTGATACAAAAGGTCTAAGTGGGAGAAAACGCACCCAAATGCCCGATTCGTTTTCAACTAACATTCAGTAGAAGAGGGAAGAAAACGCCTACTGAATGAAGTTTCACTTTATAAGCTCCAATAAAGTAAGCAACCCTTCTTTTAATTCTTCCAACGACGCATAGGCGTATGAAAGGCGAATATGATGTAAATCCCTTGTTTCATAAATGTAGCCTGGATTAATTAAGACATGATAGTGAAGCAATTTTAAAAAAAGAGCCTTGTTCACGACCGGTTCATGGAACCTGAGCCATATGTAAAAACCGCCCTCCGAGTTTTTCCAACTGGCCACCTTCTGAAAATGCTGTTCTAATAATCCTTCTACAAATGCCGCTCTTTTCTTCAATTGAGTACGGAGATTTTCCAAGTGAATGTCGTATAAACCGGTCGATATCCAGTGAGCAACAATTTCTTGGGAAAAGGCGCTTGAACCATAATCCGTTTGCATCTTAATATCTGCTAATCTTTTCACAACAGGTTCAGGCGCAACTACCCAACCAATCCTTAAACCCGGGCTTAGTGTCTTGGAAACACTGCCGATATATAGCACTTGTCCTGATGTGTCAAACGACTTGATAGGAGGAGATGGCCGCTGAAATAATAATTCATGGTATACATCATCTTCAATAATGGGAATTTGCAGCTCTTTGCACACTTCATACAAATGTTTCTTTTCCTCCAAAGACCAACTGTGCCCCGTCGGATTGTTTAATGTCGGCACACAATAAAATAAAGATTGCCTGTTTCTCTTAATTTTTCGCAAATGGCCACCCAAGCGACTATTTCTTAAAACGGATATCATACGCATGCCGGCTGATTGAAAAGGATGGACGGAATGTAAATATGAGGGCTGTTCCTGGAATACAATCGAGCCCTGTTCTAATAGGCCCATGGCAATTAATTGAAGCGCTTGAAGCGCACCGGAAACAATCAGTATGTTTTCCGGGGCGGTTTCGATTCCCCTGGCTTTTAAATACTTACATAAAATGCCGCGCAACTTTTCGCTTCCTTGCGGCGAGGAATAACCGATTGCCTTTTGTTCAAGTGATATTTCTTGTAAAGACTGCTCCAGCAGTTTTGTTGGCAGCAATTCAGGTGATAATTCACCTGTTCCAAGCCGGATGATCCGATCATTTTGTTCAAACTCATTGATCAGTTGAATCGTATGATAGTTCGGTTTATAGATACTTGATTCAATATGCTTCTTCCAATTCGGCTGGACTTTTCTCAAATGCATATTCCAAACATTATTCGCCACGTATACGCCTGATCCGACCTTCGATTCCAGCCACCCATCCGCCCGTAATTCATCAAGAGCGAGCTGCACCGTACTGCGATTCACTTCACACTGTGCCGCAAGCTGACGCTGTGTCGGAAGTTTCGTACCAACTGTCCAATCCCCTCTCTCAATTCTGGACTTGATCCATTCAACAATTTGTTCATGAATCGTCAAATGAGAGTGTCGATTCGGTTTCCAACTCATCCTATCACCCCTAAATTGGATGGATAGAAAACCATCCAATTGGCTGTTTTCTTTTAGATGTAACATAGTACGCTAGAATTAGAAAGAAAAAAAGAGTAGGCCGATTCGGTTTCCCATTCGCCTCACCATCCCTAAATGGTTGGGCAAAAGACCATCCAATTGGCCGTTTTCTTTTAGTTGTAACATAGTACGCTAGAATTAGAAAGAAAAAAGAGTAGGCCGATTCGGTTTCCCATTCGCCTCACCATCCCTAAATGGTTGGGCAAAAAACCATCCAATTGGCCGTTTTCTTTTAGTTGTAACATAGTGCGCTAGAATTAGAAAGGAAGCTGATCGTTTTGGAAAGCATTCTACACGGAATCATCTTGGCATTCGGCCTCATTTTGCCTTTAGGTGTGCAGAATGTATTTATATTTTCACAAGGGGCCACCCAGCCAAAATGGATTTGGTCCCTGCCTGCGGCTATTACAGCCGGTCTATGCGATACATTGTTGATTCTTTTGGCCATCTTAGGAGTATCCGCCATTGTGTTGCAATTTGAATGGCTGCGGATGGGCCTCATGGCTGCAGGCATTTTATTTTTACTTTACATGGGGTACGTAATTTGGAGGGCAAAACCCGCAACAACTGAGACGAATAAAGCATTGCCAATCCGCCAGCAAATCATTTTTGCCTTGTCCGTCTCTTTATTAAATCCCCATGCTATCTTGGATATCATCGGCGTCATTGGGACAAGCGCTTTAAAATATACCGGATGGGAACAAATTCTTTTTACAATTTCCTGCATTTCAGTGTCCTGGATTTGGTTCTTTGGATTAACAGCGGCGGGCCGGATCATGAAGCAACTGGATGGCGGAGGAAAATTAATGAACATCTTCAACAAGTGCTCAGCGCTGTTTATATGGGGAACTGCGCTTTATCTCATGCTTGACTTTATTTGAACAGCCCCTTCAAGCTGAAAATAATTTTTTGCATCCCTGACATAATGCTGTCAAGGAGTTGCTGTATAGTCTTTTATATATTGACTGCAGGAACGAACCGTTATGGCTGAATATCAAATGATGCGATTGGTTGGTTTGCAAGAAAATCATGTAAAAAATGTGTCACTCACGATTCCAAAGAAGAAGCTTACGGTGTTCACCGGCGTTTCCGGATCAGGCAGTTCGATACAATCAGTAAGGGTCAGTTGAATCAAACTTTTACGACATATATTTAAAATAGATTGCCGACGCCCAGTCAACCAAACACATTGTCCATCGAGAATCTTTCCCCTGCGGTAGTCATTAGGAGGAAATGTCGTTCAGCGCTCGGTACAATCACAGATATTGATTCATTCTTACGATTATTATTTTCCCGCATGGAAGAATCCGATGTTTTCTCATTCAATCATCCAAAAGGGACGGTCGCCCTCGGCAACCTATACAGGTATAATGGATACGATAAGAGATTCCTTTGCCCAAGCTTTTTAGTTTCAACTCAAAAGGAGCTTGCCCCGAATGTCAGGGGAACGGATTTATTTATATCGATCTCGCATTCCCCGAAAGTGTTAGAGCTCCTTATGAGAGATGTCATGGCAAACGGTTTAAAGAAGCAGTTCTCCAGTATACATTAAATGGCAAATCCATATAGAATGTTTTAGATCTGACAGTGATGAATGCATGTGCATTTTTTTCGGAGTAAAGAGATCGTTGGCAATTTAAAAACATTATCGGAAGTGGGCCTAGACGACATGACATTGGACCAGCCACTTGACACACTATCTGGTGGAGAGGGCATTCTCCGGGTGAAGAAAGATTCCTAGCGAATTAAGCCAGCCGCTTAATACACTATCTGGTGGAAAGTGTCAGGGAGTGAAACTGGCAAGCGCGTTGCATCGAACCGGAAACATCTACGTGCTTGACGAGCCGACAACTGGACTTCATATGTCCGATATCGAGCTATCTTGAATCGTTTGATTGATAATGGAAGTAGTTATTGCCATTGAACACAATAGATATGATCAAACAAGCGGGTTGGATCATTGACCTTGGACCCGGTGGCGGAAAGAAAGGAGGAGAAATCATGTTTGCTGGTACACCATATGATTTCACAACAAAGAGCAACTCCCTAACCGCACAATATATAAGAAAAGATTTTCAACAGAGGGATGAACATTGAAAATCGAGCGTCTATTTGGAATCACTGTCTTGCTAATCCATCGAAAAAGAATGAAAGCGGCAGAGCTATCCAGGTACTTTGAAGTATCGGAGAGAACGATCTACAGAGATATCAATTCTCTAAGCCGTGCAGGGATTCCCATCCTGTCACTTCCCGGCCAAGAGGGCGGTTATGAATTAATGGAGGGATTTCGATTAGATAAAAAATACCTGACGTTAGACGATCTGCTTTCTATACAATGGGCATTGAAAAGCGTAGAAAACGCAACCGGCTTAAAAGATATTGAGTCTTTGCTTGCAAAAGTCAACCAGTTAATTGATCCAGAATCAATACAGGATCATTGTGTCCATTTTCAAATTTCGCAGTCAAGTGATCTTACGCAGCATCATATTCAAGTCATTTATCACTCGATTCAACATAGCAGAGTGATCAGAATACGATATGTTGACTATAACGGCAATGAAACAGAGCGATATATTGAACCTATGGCTATTTTTTTAAAAGATTACAACTGGTACACTTGGGCTTATTGTTTATTGCGACATGAGCTTCGGGTATTCAAACTCACACGTATCATCGAAACACTTAACACAGATCGCTATTTTACGAGACGTCCTTATACAATGGAGGATATAGACGCAAAGAAGAATGGGAAATCGGAAAACAACGCAATCCCATTCACAGTGCGCCTCCAGTTTAGTCAAGAGGCGAGAGCACAAGTGCTGGATAATTTCAGGGAAGACGAAATAATGAATCATCCAGATGGGACAATAAGTGTAACGAAAGAATATTACACCATTGATCAAGCCCTTACCCACATTATCAGTTATAGAAACAAAGTCCGTATCTTGCATCCGAAAGAATTGATTCACAAGTTTATAACTTGTTTAGATGACATGAAAAACATATATAAAGAATAAAATCGCCATGAAATGGAAAACCAAGAAACCTTCATGCCATAACATTATACATTTTTCCTTAACTAGATTGACAGACGGCTGAACAACCAATATGAAATTCCCAATTAATGGACGGTCCTCTCTCATATCAATGAATCAGGGCGGGACCAAAGACAAACAGTAGGATCATCGGTTTTTAGCGATCCTACTCTCCACCTTCATCAGTCTACATTTCATAGCAATATGAAAAACAGTTCTGTCTCTTTCAAAACTGACTTGCTTTATCTCCTTGGACCATCTGAAATATCGGGAGAAGAGCACTTAAAATGCTCATTCTTTTGCCAGCAATTGCAGCTCAATCGCTTCCATTTATAGAGCAAGCCCTATACTACTTTTTTTATGACTCCAACAGCTATCTCCTCTTCCGAAAATGAATTGCGTTTTTCCGAAGCCCTTAAGACAGGTTTCACATATTCCCTATTTATAGTGTGGGTTTGTGTTTTCATATGATATGATTTAGAAAAAGGGACCTCATATCGGTTATTTTGATACGAAATATGAACGAATCAGTCCCGTATGTCTTACACGATAGCGGATGTCACTGTCCAAGCCAGAAATGCCATTCACTTCTTTTAAAATTCCAGGGATAAAGGGTACAGCTATTATTAATATCCTCATGGAAGAAATCCAGAAAACATCGTTGAATCGTCACAAATAGCAAGCTCGTCATGCAAATGTTGAAGCTTAATATGAAACGGCATTATAAAAATTATGAAATATTCATATAAATCGAGTTGGTTTTAGCATAACATAGAACCAGCGCTCTTCTTTCACTGCAAAGAGGCGCACCAGCCCTAAAAGTAAAGGGGGAATACAAATCGTTAGTAATTTTTCAAAAAGCCTAAATCAATCCATTTTGTATGGCCTTTCGTTTGATTTATTTCTCGAGTGCGAATAGATTCTCGTCAAGAATAAGTAATTTTTATTGAGGAGTGTGAATATGAGGAAACCTACTTTTATATATACAAGTATTGGAAGCGGATTTTTTGCTTTAACACTCGTTTGGACAGTATATAACGCATATATGCCGATCATCTTGGGAGACTTTATTGAAAGTCGAGCAATCCGCGGTTCCATTATGGGACTAGACAATTTACTGGCCGTCTTGTTGATTCCCATCATTGGGGCTTGGTCGGACCGACTGAAAACGCCACTTGGCGGACGATTACCATTTTTACTCGTTGGAATGCCATTAGCAGCCTTATTTTTTATTATTCTTCCTTTTTCCAGTCAAACGACTCTTCTCATCTTGCTTATTGTTGATATCATCTTTTTATTGGCGATGACTATTTTCCGTGCGCCAGTCATTGCGTTAATGCCCGATCACACTCCAAAGGACGATCGTTCAAAAGCAAACGGTTATATCAATTTCATGGGCGGGATCGGCGCTTTAATCGCTCTTTTCATTTTAGCCCCACTTTATGATCAATCAATTTATTATCCATTTTCCATAGGTGGTATATTATTATTTCTAGCTGCCGTTCTCTTATTTTTTGTTGTTGAACGAAATCCAAAGTATGCTGCTGTCCATCAAGAAGAAAACGAAGAGGTGAAGGCGTTACAAGCATTAAAGGAAAGTGCTTCTAAATTATTCCATACAGATTTTCGAGGGCATTTATTTATTTTACTAGCAATCTTTTTATACTTTATAGGCTATAGTGGGCTAGAAGCGCAATTTACTGTGTACGCCACTGAACATTTACAAGCAAGTCCCGGAGATGCGGGGTTGACACTTGGTTTTTTTAGTTTATCATTTGTCGTGTTTGCAATTCCTGCGGGTATCATTGGAACACGGCTTGGCAAAGGAAAGACGATGTTACTCGGGTTGGTTTTCTTACCTATTGTATTTTTAATCATGCCTTGGCTCAGTTCCATGTTCGTTCTGAAAATAATCCTATTTATTGGCGGAATCGCTTGGGCGTTCATTAACGTGCAGGCCTATCCGCTCGTTGCCGATCTGGGAGGACTGACAAAAATTGGCTTTTTTACTGGAATGTATTACTTGTTCTCTATGTCAGCATCTGTCATTGCACCCGCGACACTCGGTTTAACAATGGACTTATTCGGACATCCAGCATTATTTTACACTGCCGCTCTTACATTTGTTATCGCCTATTTGTTGCTACAAACGGGAATAAAGCAAGTAAAGGGAAAAACAGCTTAATCTTTAGACGAAAATGAAAAACGCTTATCCATTTTTAAGATGAAAATAAGCGTTTTTTTTATTTGAAGGTCGGTCTCAACATTGATCACAAACCAAAGGAATTGTTTTGGATATTCCCTTCATATCTTGATCGCTCCCCGAAATAATAAATAGTAACCATCTCCCGCTGCATCCTCTTGCGAACATAAGTCTACCACTTCACGCCCTTTTTTTGTTATCGCCTATGGTCTTACCGTTTATCCCACTTTATTTAGTTACATGTTCATCAATGAATCAATCAATTCCTCATCCAGTTGCTCCTCAGAAATGACCCGAAATCCGTTTCTTTTTAATAATGCGGAAGTAACTCCGTCCCCAACAACTTGATTACCTTTGAACTCTCCGTCATAGATCATGGAACTTCCGCAAGAAGGGCTGTTTTCTTTCAGAATAACAATGGACGCATTGATTTCCTTCGCTTTTTCCAAAATGGCGTAAGCCCCTTTTATGTAAAAATCCGTTACATCCGCGCCTGATTTTGTCAGGACTTTTGCCTTGCCATCCAAGACATCAAAACCATTACCGGCTAAAATTTCCGCTGGTTCTCTTGGAATCGGCAACCCACCGCATAATTCAGGGCAGATCATGGCCGCCTTCTTTTCCGCCACCAATCTATGGATTTGTTTATTTAAACAATGTGTTCCATTATATCTAACTTCAAGTCCTGCCAGACATGAACTGACCAAGATCATTCAACTGCCCCCTTTTTCTTGATTCTCTACCTATTTTACTATATGTAAGATACTTATGATTTCTCATTGAATATTTTTTACACTTTCTATATAATTAGAACCAGGTACTAAAACTTGGTGACAAATAAGGGTGATTTTATGTATTCATTCGTTTTAATCTTGGCAACGATCATAATTCGAACTCTTGGTAAAGTGGAAGTTCAAAATAAACAAACACTCCCTCGTAAAGGGGGCTATGTTTTAACTTGTACTCATAAAGGATGGCTGGATGTTGTCGTTCTAGCCATTTGCACGCCACGCCCGATCCACTTTATGGCAAAACAAGAACTGTTCCAAAACAAGTTGATTGCCCGTTTTCTTTTTGCGATCAATGCCTTTCCGGTCAACCGCGAAACCCCTTCACCCAGCAGCATCAAGATACCTGTTAAACAATTAAAATCCGGAGAAGTTGTCGGAATATTCCCCGGGGGAACAAGGACGGTAGAAGATGTTTCCTTAAAGCGAGGAGCCGTTACGATCGCCAATTTGGCGAAGGTTCCAGTCGTTCCCGCAGCATACGAAGGGCCTGCTACTTTAAAAGAACTCGTAAAAGCGCGAAAAGCTACAGTCATTTTTGGAGAACCCTTCCATGTCAATACAAATAGTAAAGATGAGTTGAATGCTTTTACTAATCTTCTATCCGAAAAAACACATTTTTTGCAAAGCCAAATAAGCAAACAAAATTGAGTTTTATATGGTTGAGAATGTTACCAGGTCATAATATCTACTGATCTAAAGGAGCGATTATATGAATAACATCCCATCCAAAGCAAGAATAACCGCATTAGGAACTTATGTGCCAGAAAAAATACTGACAAATGATGATTTAGAACAAATGGTAGATACGAGCGATGAGTGGATTGTACAAAGAACAGGCATGAAGGAAAGAAGGATTGCCAATGAAAACGAATTTACATCCACATTGGCATTCAAAGCGATAGAACATTTAATTCAACAATACAACAAAGATCTTTCTGATGTGGATTGTATCCTCGTATCAACCACAACACCTGACTTTACATTTCCAAGTGTAGCTAGCCAAATTCAAGAGCATTTTCGCATTCAGCAAGCAGGCGCAATGGATCTGAATGCGGCTTGCGCCGGATTTACGTACGGATTGCATGTGGCCAATGGGCTCATTACATCCGGCCTTCATCGTAAAGTCTTATTCGTCGCTTCAGAAACCTTATCCAAGATCACGGACTATACAGACAGGACGACATGCGTCTTATTTGGAGACGGCGCAGCAGCAGTTTTAGTGGAAAAAGATGAGGAACTGCCAAGTTTCATCGCAAGCCATATGGGGACCCATGGAGCAGGCGGGATACATTTATATCGAACAAACTTATCCAAGCAAATGCATGGAAATGGCCTCAGTAAAATTGGGAAAATTGTCCAAAATGGAAGAGAAATATATAAGTGGGCTTCACGTACACTTCCATCGGGTATAAACGAGTTGCTGAAACAAGCAGGGATGCAAATGGATGACATCGACTGGTTTGTTCCCCACAGTGCCAACTTGAGAATGGTCGAATCTATATGTGAAAGATCGGGCTTATCCTTGGATCAAACATTGACAAGCGTTGAATATATGGGAAATACATCTTCGGTTTCTATCCCATTGGCATTACAAATTGGGATCAATGAGGGCAAATTGAAAACCGGGGATACCCTGTTAGTTTATGGATTTGGCGGAGGTCTTACACATGCAGGACTGATTATGAAGTGGGGTGCTGATCATGTTGGACACCCAAAAAGTGAAGGATATAATTAGACATCGCCATCCATTTCTATTGGTTGATAAGGTTATAGAGCTGGAAGAAGGAAAAAGAGCAATTGGAATCAAAAATGTAAGCATAAATGAACACTTTTTTAATGGTCATTTCCCTGATCATCCAGTCATGCCGGGTGTATTAGTTGTAGAAGCATTGGCTCAAGTAAGTGCAATTGTCATGCTATCTAAAGATGAAAACAAGGGAAACATTGGGTTATTGGCAGGAATAGATAAATGCCGTTTTAAAAAGCAGGTAAAACCAGGAGATCAGCTCCGGCTCGAAGTTGAAATTATGCGAGTAAAAGGTTCTATTGGCAAGAGAAAAGGAATTGCTGCCGTTGATGGGGAATTAGTTTGCCAATTGGAACTCATTATTGCATTTAGTGATCAACCGTAAAAATCAGCCTGGGGAGTCGCCCCTCCCCTTTCCTGAAAGAATGTAAAGCTTCCCTGATCATTTTCTCCTATTTCGCGTGTCATTACCATTACCTGCGACACTGTTTGAATGACTTTCACCTTACACTTCCATTTTATATTTTTCCGCATTCATTTGAGTCTTGCTTGAATCGCTTGATTCCGAATTGACATTGAGCAAGACGACCCCGACGATAATGAATAAAATAGCAAAACCCTTTGTCACCGTTAATGTCTCCTTGAAAACAAGATATCCGATAATGGCAATAGCTGCCGTGCCCACCCCTGACCAAATCGCGTAGGCAACACTTACCGGAATGGTTTTCAAGGAAAAAGTAAGACTGGCAAAAGCAAGTATGTAAAAGACAATCATAGAGATGGAAGGAGTCACTTTGGTAAACCCTTCGGACAACTTCATCGAGACGGTTCCTGCTATTTCAAATAAGATTGCGACTGCCAAATAAAACCAAGACATATTCTTCCTCCTTGTCGTTAATGATGGCACATCCACCATCATTGCTACATTTTCTTCTAGTGAGTTCATTGACTGGGCATAAAAATAATGGCAGTGAGCGTAATTCTCCACTTTCCATCCCAAGCTTCAGAAGCTGTTGGGTCGTAAGCCATTCAAAGTGGTTCATTTTGTTTATTCTCTCTGAAGCCAACCGTTCATTTGCTCTGAACTCTGCTTTGGGAACAATCAAGCAGTCCGCCATTGCTTTCATTGTAAAACTTTCACTCCTACAATTGCCTAAAACACATGTTGCTTCGATAATCGTTCTTTTGCTGTTCCCTTGTTCCGCACGACATCATTCCATTGCCAGTTCAACCTTTTAACCTACGATTTTAAAAACGGGGATCAAACATAAACGTTCTCCAATACGGTTATTGGCGTTTGGATTATACTATTCAGATACCACATTCGTCAATGGAACGCGCGAATAAAATTCAAAAAAAAACAGCCATCTTATTTGATGGCTAAGCCGTATTTTCCCACGTTTTCCTCAAAAAGGTGTTAGTTCGTACTGTCTCCATTCATCTCTTTTCGATCATATCGCTATTGAAAATCCCGGTTTCATCCAATTCTGCAAGGAAGCCTATACACCGAGCCTTCAAAATCGGCCGCTCAACCATGGCGGGGCCGACATCTGTTCTTCCGCATGCATAGCATCCAAAGCATTGAACACCCTTGCCTATCCCCCATAAATGTTTTTTTCATTAATAAATAAAGTCATAGAATTTCATCTTTACACGCTGCAACATATTTTTCGATTTCACCAGATCAGACAAGGTTTGATTCATAAAATGTTTCACCTGGATATATTGTTCTTCCGTGATTTCATGATGACTATAAATAGATGTTTGATTGATTTTCACTACTTGTTCAAACTGTTGTATATATTCTTTCGAATACTTCTTTTCCAAGGCCTCCACATAAGAAAACGTTGAGCCCCCCTTTTTGGGAATCCCGTCATAATGTAACAAGAGCATGATATATGCAAATAGGTTGGGAATGAGTTCCTTATAATTTGTCCCTTCAAAACTTTCCTTTCTTTTTCGGACGTCTCTTCTTTTTTTCATTAAATATAACATATAACCTGCAAGGAGCAGCCCTATCACAATGATGATGGCGATTGTCCATTTTTCCAATAAAGACATTTTTTCTTTCGGTTTTTGTTTTTTCGTCTTTTTGTGTTCTCGATCTATCACTTCTTGTTTTCCGGAAGGTGCGTTACTGGAAGATGGAGCCACTGACTGATGATGATCGGGTGCCGCAGCTCCCGTTGGATAATTGGATAGATCTGTTTTCTCCATCATATGATAGTAAGGCGGAGTGACCTCGATCGGAATCCAGCCAATTTCATCAATATAAATTTCTGTCCAAGCATGGGCATTCGTGCCATTTATCGTCATTTTTTCAAATGGTGAAGTTCCTTTGACGTCCTTTGGTGTAATCAAGTAACCTTCCACATATCGTGAAGGAATACCTAAGTAGCGGAACATGACCGTCGCCGCTGTCGCAAAATGCGTGGCATATCCTTCCTTTGTATCTTCTAAAAAATGCATGAGAAAATCTTTGTCTTTCTGAACGGGCTCCACATTCATGTTGTATGTCAAATTCTTTCTTAAATAACTTCTTACTTCTTCAATCGCTTGCTCATATGATCGCCGAGTCTCTTGTTCCTCTTTGATCATCCCGAGATGGTTCTGAAGCAACAATCTTGTTTCGCGCGGAATGGATGTATAGTTTTCATAAACAAACGCATTATAATGGCTTTCATTCTTTAAATACTCATCCACTGCCACATGATTTTTTGCCTCATACAATTGACTTGCCAACGCAGGATATTTTGTTACTAAATTAACTTTAGATTGATACTTATAAAAGCGTTCACCGAAAAACGCGGTAGACATCACCTTACTATCAGCGAACGTTTTTACTTTGTCAAACTGATCTTTTCTCGTTGCCAGTTCATAGGGCACATAAAGATATTTGCTATTGGCATTTACATTATGAATAGTAATTTGGATATTTTGATTTTTTTTTGAAGCGACAGTTGTCATATCGGACACAGTATTTAACTGATTAAGCGCATGAAAATGCGATTTGTTCAGCCAATAAAATAATCCATGTGAATCATAATAAACACGCTGATCCAAGTCCGTCCAGCGTTCCTTAGTATAAACAGAACCCACATAGCCTCTTAAATAAAGCGATGTCGGCTGATCCATAATGACTTCAAGAGCAGGAACATCCAACAGTTTAAGCTCGCCAAGGTTTCTGAAGTCTCCTTGAGTAAAAGTGTTCGTTTTCTCTTTTTCATAACGAAATTCAGCCACTTTATTCGTTAATGCATATTGTAAATCAGCAATTGTTTCATTTTTTGAATAACCCGAAATCGGTTCAATCATATTCAATATAAGAAAAGTACTGCTACATAACACAAGCACAATCAATGAAACGGAAAGAACGACGCCATTTTTACGATTTCCGAATAAGGGCCCCCGGTCTGTTCGATGTATAAACGAGTCGTTGACAACGAATAATGCGCTAAAAAACAAAAGAACATGATGATAAATACTGGGCGTCATTCCCGTATATATTTGAAAAACAAAGAGGGGCAAAATAACGATCCACATCAAAAGAGCTTTACGATATCGAACGATGACATGACATCCGAATGCGAGCATGACCGAAACATAATTCCAAAAAGAACTGGCGGCCAGCCGATATTGATCCGCGTCAATCGAAATCGCATACTGCTTCATCATAAATCCGGTATGAATTCCTATCGTTTCCGCTATTTGGTTATTGATTAACAACAAGCCGGCGATCATCAGCTTATGTTGTATGACCAAAAATATGATCAGCAGAAACAGGAAAGACGCAAGCAATGCGAAGCGTAATGTAGATCGCCCAAAAACGTTATTCAAAAAGGCAATCAGGAAGAAGCCGGGAATGACGGCTAAAAAGGACACATCTTCCAGACGAAACATTGATAATATATTTAATACAAGTGCTGTATATAATAAGCCCGAAATCAACACATTCCCCATAAACCGCCAGTGAGTTGCTCCCTGGCCGCTTTCCGCTTTTCTGTTCAAAATGTGAATGTGGCTGCCCACCGCTTGCAAATGATCATTCATTGCTACATACCCCTTATATACTAAGCTGGCGTAATTCCTCTTCTACATTGTTTGGCGTAAAGATCGTTCCTTCCGCTGTCAGCCGTTCTCTATCATCCGGTAAAGATTCTACGCACTTTAATACCGTTATTTCTAATTCACTCGGCCAATCTTCGGCGAATCCACCAGCCTGTTCCGAAGTGATATAGACGATATGAGAACATATCTCTTCTCCCATATTCAAATAATGCCTCATGACAGATTGTTCACTTTCCAACATTTGTATCTGTAGGAATCTGCTGTATAAACCAATGAAATGATCAACAGAATAGACTTCCTCTATACATAAGTGATTCGATTCATGATCAAACCAACCGATTGAAATCACATGTTCATATTGCAACAATGAGTTTGAAATCGAAACAAAAGCTTCCATCATCGCATCTGTTACTGCGGGCGCTTCTCTTTTACGCCCCGGAGAAATCGAAGTTTCCAGTAAAATGAGAAACGAATGATCGACCGTTTCGCTTAGTTCCTTTACAATCACATCATCGAACTTACTGGTTAATTTCCAATGAATTTGTTTCACATTGTCACCGGGAACATACTCCTTTATGCCGAATATTTCACTGGAATCGCTCCCTTTTTTTACAGCGGCCGACATGACGCCATCTCGATGTTCTACATTCGCTTCACTTAGATCGATCGCCGCCAAAAAAGTGTTTGGCAAAACAAACAGCCGGGCCATCGACTTCGGCTCGCTTCTTGTTGAAAACACACCCATAAAATCGTAACAAGTGACTTGTTCGATCCTCAGTTCTATGCAACCGCTATAAGCACTAACCATTTCTAAATCGATCCGTTCCCGCGCCTTCGCATTGATCGCGAAAAATACATGCTGTTTCCGGTTTTCGTTTTCACCGGTCAAAAGATTGCGAACCGATAAAGTGCATTTTACTTTTGCAATGGGCAAAAAGGAATGGTTTTTTGCTCGCAAATAGATAGCACCTTCTTCATGTTTATGAACAGTTCCAACTGTTTCAATGGAGATCACCAATCTATTTTTTATCATGAGAATGCTCATTCCTAAAAAAAGGACGATCACAATTGAAGCAACGAGTAAAAATAGCGCAAAATAAGAATCAGAAAATACATAGAATAAAAGAACAAATAAAAGCAAGAGAACCATTTGTATTCTTGATTGCAGCATCCTTTTCCCCCTCGACCAACATGCTCCGCGGCTGTTCATGTTCATTCATGCGCTTATTGCCGTTCTTTCCATTGAGCGTGCCTCGCCGCATGACCGGATTCATATATTAATTCATGGCCATCCCTTGAATATCCGGCGTTTTTATTTCTGCTAAAATTTCTTCTAATACATGATGTGAACGTTCATAGGTGATTTTCGACTTTTGGTCTAAAATAATTCGATGATTACAAGTATCAATAAACAGATCAATCACATCTTCAGGAATCACATAATCCCTACCTGTGACAAAAGCATTTGCCTTCGCAATTTTACTTATGGCCAACGCTCCCCGCGGGCTTATCCCTTGGACAATCAACGGGTGCTCTCTTGTCGCCTCTGTTAAGTGCGTAATATATTCTAAAATGGCGTCTGATACATGAATCCGGCTCACTTCTTGCTGCATCTCAATGAGCTCTTCCCTGGAAATCACTTCGCGTACGAGATCAAGCGGCTGTTCAATCTGGCGATCTTTTAAAATTTCTACCTGACTTTGAAAATCTGGATAGCCGATGCTCATTTTTATCATGAAACGATCCAATTGAGATTGAGGCAGTAATTGTGTTCCATACGAGCCGACTGGATTTTGAGTTGCAATGACATGAAAAGGTACTGGTAAAGGATATGTCTTTCCATCAACAGTTACTTTTTTTTCTTCCATTACTTCCAACAAGGCCGCCTGCGTACGACTGGATGTCCGGTTTATTTCATCCGCCAAAAGCAAATTGCACATAACAGCCCCATGTCGAAAAATAAATGTCCCCTGCTCTTTCTCATACATCGTAAAGCCGGTGACATCTGAAGCAACCACATCGGGTGTAAATTGAATGCGATTAAAATCTAACCCCATCACCTTGCTAAAAGCGAGGGCAAGTGTTGTTTTTCCTACCCCTGGAATATCTTCAAGCAAAATATGGCCTTGTGCTAAAATGGCCATAAAGGCTTTTTTGATAACGTCATCCTTCCCTTTCATCACTTTCTTTATTTCATCGATCACTTCTTGAGATTTATGGTTCATCACTAAATTCTCCCTCGTTTTTTAAGTCAAATACGGTTACATGCCATATTTCACTCTTATTCTTTCTAATTTTTCACCGATTGGCTTAATCGTCAACAATAAAAAGATCACATTGGACACCGCATAAACCGCCATAAAAGGCAATGAAAGCGCCACGGTTGCCACGTAGCGAGAAAAATGAAACGTACCATCCAACGCCATCACAGTCCATATATCCATCAGTAAAGAAAAGACAATACCCGCAAAGATCCCATATAAAATAAGAAGCAATCGCCGACTTTTCAACTGCTCACTTATATATGGCAATCCTGCGATAAAACCAATCATTCCCCATGAAAACATCTGAAAAGGTGTCCACGGTCCTTGTCCGAAGTAAAAATTGGAAAGAAGAGCAGATAAAGCCCCGACTAAAAAACCCGCCTCCGCGCCAAAAAACATCGCCGTAATCACAACAATCGCAGTAACAGGCTTAAACCCCGGAAGGGCCGCGAAAATAAACCGTCCCACTACCGACATCGCAATCATGACAGCTAACATGACCATTTTTCTCGTATTCGTTTTCCCGCGCTCAAAGGTAAAAAAAATCGGGACAAATGATAAAATGGCAATGAAAATAGAAATAACCATATAACTCCGATCACGAAAAGGAATAACACCTAACGCGATCAAAAGAGGAATGAGAAATAAGATCATCAAATAGGTTGTTTGTTTTTTATACATGTGCATACTCTTTTCTCACACCATTTAACCGGCATATTTCAATCACATCTTCACAAGTGATCGCATTCTCATAACGATGCCGCGATATCCGATTCGCCGCCGTCGTATAAAAATGATTATTGGAAAAAAAGGGTCCCGGCTTGTCGATCGACACAATTTCCTGGTCAAAAAACAAACCGCAGCGATCGGAAATTAACGCGGCGAATTCAACATCGTGTGTGACAACAATCATCGTCACTCCCTGCTTTTTTAAATCCAGTAAAATATCGCGTAAAACAAGCTTGGAAAAGGCATCAATTCCTTTTGTCGGCTCATCTAATAAAATAATCTTCGGTTTTAATAAAAGTATTTTTCCGAGTGCTACTTTTTGTTGCTCCCCGCCGCTTAAGTCATAAGGATGCTTGTCTAATACATGCGTAATCGAGAGCATTTCGGCAACTTCGTTTGTATATTTTTCAACCAATTCTTTTGTATAATCCATTACTTTGCCGATTTCCTGATAATCTTCGCTCACAGTCGCTTTCAAAAAAACCGTCTGCGGGTCTTGGGGCAATAACGCTAAAAGATGCTTATACAGCTCCTTTCCTTTATATTTTTTTATATTTTTCCCCTGAATGAAAACATCCCCGCGATATGCTCTATTTTGACCGGCTATGACGCTTAGTAACGTTGTTTTTCCCGAGCCGTTTCCTCCAAGAATGCTAACAATCTCTCCTTTTTTTACTTCAAGAGAGACTCCGGCTAATACATCCGGTAAATGTCTTTCATAGCGAAACCAAATATTTTTCAGCTGCAAGACAGTTTCTACTTCGCTATCATGATCCCTGTTTTCACAATCTACTCGGACAATATCGTTGTGAAAATGCTGTAAAAAAGCTCTGCCTTCACGAACCGTCAAAGGACTTTGCCCTTCCCCACCTACCCCATAAAAAATGCGGACAGCGCTCGGTAAAGCTTGCAACATGTTATGAGTTGCGTCGATTTTCTTTAATTGCTGCCCGACCGATTCCGGGCGTTCATTGAGGATGAGATTGCCTTTTTCCAATACAATGACTTGATCGGCGATCGGCAAGACTTCTTCCAAGCGATGCTCTGCCAACAAAATGGTTACACCTAAATCTCGATTTATTTTTTGTAATGTGCCAATAAATTCTGATGCCGCAATGGGATCTAACTGAGATGTCGGCTCATCCAAAATCAGCACTTGCGGTTGCATCACCATAATCGAAGCCAAGTTTAACAACTGCTTTTGCCCACCCGATAATTCCGTTGTTTTTTTTCGAAACCAGCCGTGAATGCCGAAAAAATTCGCCATTTCTCCGACTCGGCGGCGAATGATAGATGTAGGAACACCGATGTTTTCCAAACCAAACGCCAATTCGTGCCATACTTTATCGGTTACGATTTGGTGTTCCGGATTTTGCATCACAAAGCCGATATCACTTGCCGCCGTTCGTTCGTCCAATTCGTCAATGTTGACCCCTTTGTAATAAATATCCCCTTGCCGTTTTCCATGAGGAGACAGCTCCCTTTTTAGCAATCGTAATAGTGTCGTTTTGCCTGAGCCGGATTCACCAAACAGAACAATAAATTCTCCTTGTCGAACATTAAAATGTATATTTTGAATCACACTTTCCTTTTGCTGCGGATAGGTGAAACCGACATTTTCGACCTTAATAATCTCCACTGGATATTCTCCTTCGCTTCCATAATACAAGGAAAAAACATGAGTAAAAAAATACTGATATAATGGATCAGGTTTGCTGAAATGATGGCGAATGGAGATATGAACGGATAATAATGAAACGCAAAATCTCCTTTGTGAAAGCCGATCACGATCAAAATGAGCAGTAATACCAGAATGCCAAACATCCAGCGATCCCTTGCCTCCACTTTAAACAACGAAAAATTCGTCCGTCCTTTCAGTCCATACCCCCTTGCCTTCATCGCATCTGCCTGGTGGATCGCATTTTCCAAAGACCAAGTCAACATACTATTGAAAACGCGCATACCGCTCAACATTTTATCCGTTACACTTTCACTCGTATATAAGCCCAGTGTTTTTTGCGCCTGGTGCACTTTTTTTATTTGCCATTTAAATAGCGGAATAAATCGTAAAGCCATAGAAACAACTAAAGCCAATTTCGGAACCGCTTTTCCAAACAAATAAAGAAATTTATCGGCCGTCACAAGCTCACTATACGATTTGCTCCAAAAAATAATGGCCACTAGCATTGTTGCAATCGCCACGCCATAGATGATCGCTTCAAAAGTCACAGGATTATCATTCATAAAAAAGAGAATCGTTTCACCATTATGGCTAAATAGTGGATTGGTTATCGCAATTAATAAAAACACGAGCAAATAAAAGCCGATATCCTTACAAAAGGTTTTCAATGGTGTCATCATCGCGAAAAAAAGCAAACTCCCGATCAGAGAACAAGCTAAAACGACGGGATTTAACGTAAACATCGTAATAAATAGAACGAACACGTAATAAAAAAATAAAACGGCTGGATGAAACGAGGAAAAGCTCTTCATTTTACTTTCACCTCGTTTTCGTTCATGTTTCGTTTAAATTCATGGCCTACATCTCTCCCCAGATCACACGTATAGTGAAACTCGATCACATCTCCATCTTCCAACACATATTTACTCACACCATAATCGGGAAATGTCCCATTTACCGCGTACATCCAACCACTTAAAGGACCGCAGGAAAATTCATAGAGATGATGAATCCCTTTGATATAAACACTTCCAAACGCATTTTCATCCGCACCTTGAAACTCCATATGGATGCGATTATGGCGAACTGTCCGGTGCAAAATATCAAAAACTGTATCCCCTGGCCGCAGCACATATTCTGTTTCTTTTAAAATGACACCGTCTTTCGGAACATATTTTTCAGATCTTAGTTCAGGAGATAATTTATCCCAGTTCTGTAAAATCGTATCAGCCCGGATACTGATCGTAACCGTTTCTGAGTCTTCTCTTATGTCATCAATATGCGTTAAGTAATACTCATCGACAGATTGAATCTTTGTCCCGGAGATTAAGACTGCCACGAGGAGAGCGATAAAAGCGAGCAGTAACAGATCTTTTCGCAACGTCACTCCCCCTCGCTACATATTCTCGTCGGTGACAAGCATTTTCTGTTTTAACTTTTCCAGCTTCCTTTTTCTTCGTCTCCATATGAATACCATTGTCGCTACAACAAGGATGATACCAATGGCGATAGAGATCATGCGCGCGCGAATGAGATTATCGATTTGTGTTTTTGACTTTTCAACATCTTCATAACTTAATATTTTCTGTTTGTCATAGGTACTCAATTGTTCATAACGGGCAACAATATCCTCGACATGATCCTTATCTTTGATCGAAAGCTGATGAAAAGGATACAACTTATCCAAAATATCCTTGTTTAAGGCTTCGATTTCGGCCTTGATTTTTTCTATGGCCGCTTTCTTGTCATGTAAATCATCTAAAAGATGCTCATATTCGTTGCGATTTTCTGCCGCTTCTAATTTCTCAAGCAGTTTAACGACCTCTACGTAATGTTCTGTAGTCAACTTTTGCGGTAATTTTTTGGCCTGATCTTCATCTTCTTTTGTAAAAATAGCAGGTGAAAAGACTTCTGCGTTTTGATTAAATAAAGGCGTAATCGTACCATTTCCACTTTTTGTTTCGCCGATGTTTTCAGCAATCCGTTCTGACGTATTTTCTATCTGTAAAGAATTCATCGCATCCGCCAGTTTGGCGTAATTAAATACGTAAGACCTTTCAGCGATCGGAATCTTCAAATAGGACGAAAAAATCTCCTTCACTTTTTCACGATCTTTATTTGACACGGGCTCTGGCAAATTCTCAATCGCATGTTGAAGCGAATGTATTTGTTTTTTTAAAGGGGCATCCATTTCACTGCGAAAATCATAAAGTGTTCGATAGTCGCCATAGTAGCGATATAGTGCGACAAGAGCATATAACGCTTGTTCACTTGCCATCGGATTCGATTCATTCGGCAAAGACGACGGGTTTTCGGGATCATATGTCTCTGAATGAATAAACCCGCCATCATTCATTTGATATTTCTTCAATCCATCAAGTAACGTATTGCCATTTTTTATAAATCTTTCATCTTGTAGTGGGTCTATCCCGAGTGCTGTTAAGGCGACGACCACTTGCGCAATGCTTTCTACATTTTCCGCTTCCTGGCTCGCATAGCCCCCATCATCCAATTGCAATGTGGACAACGTCTCAATCGCTTCATCAACCGCTTGACGCACTGTTTTTGTTACTTTTTCTTCTGCCGCCTTTTGTTCATACGTATACACTTGTTCGCTATTATAGTAAGGCGCCAATGCTTGCAAAGCCATTGCCGTCATATCCGGATCGGTTTGGGGGCCATGTAAGGAAAAGCCGCCATCAGGCAATTGCATGCGTAAAATTGCTTGTATCATATCATTTCGATCAGCAGACGCATCCTTTGGCACTTTATAACGCATACTGTCAAGCGTGATCAATCCCCAAATCCAGCCGTTTATCCCTTGCTTGCCGAGTGATTTCGTCTTGCCGCGATCATACGTACCATCTGCAATGAGGTTGATCGGCTGTCCCTTCTCATCTTTTCCGATTTGTGTCGGGTCGCCGCCCATCGCTAAAATCGCTAATGAGATCCGATGCCATTCCGTCGCTTTTGAATCACTCAACTTATTTTTTTGTTGATAACGTTGTGTAACCGTATCGCCAATGACCGCCAAATAGGCTTCATAATCGTCAGGATAGCCAATTCTGCCAATGCCGATCGGATACCAGTCTCCCGTGGTATCCCCGGCATTTTCCAAAAATGGATTGTTCAGTAATGGATCTCCCGCGCTCAAGCCGATACTGCCCTTTTTCCAATTGATAACCCTCTCTATATCTTCTAATAGAGCTTCCGGTTCCACGGGCGGAGTTTCCGCATCTGCCGAAGCGGCCATCGTGACGACAGTAACGACCGATATGATGAACACTGTCACAATTCGTGATACATAATTATTCTGCATGCTTACATCCTCACTATCGAAATCCTACTTTACCATTCCTTATGATAATTCGTTCCCGGACTTCCTCCGCCAATATCAGCGCCCAATGCCAGCGTAAAGCGAATTCGAACGACTTGACCATCTTTAAAATAATAATCGGCAAAACCGACGTTCGGGTAATGGCCGTTCACACTATACATCCACCCCGCCCCACTCGAAAAATCAAACTCACCTAAGAAGTCTGAATAGTAATCATTTAATTCAAAATCTCGTTCAACGAGCTCAGCTAAGTCTGCAGGAATGACCGGATTCGTCACTAAACCCGGTTTATAAATGGCTTCTAAGTAGAATGAGTTTTCATGTTTTCCGGTATAGTCATACTCAATGCCATATTCTTTAAACACCCGGTCAATCGTCCTAGATCCGGGTTCGTTTGGATAAAGATCAACTTCTTGTGGCGGAATGATATAGCCCAGTCCGATCGTAGACGCTTCAAGACTAAACGTTATCGACCCAATCTTTTCGTCTTCGTTGGCAATTTCCCCATATACCGTCAGTTCGTATGTCCCGATACTCCCGCTTTTTTGGTCTATGGCTGTTATTTCAATATGGTTAGGTCCATTTTGCACATTGAGAGAATAACTAACTAGTGTCCCATTACTATGATTATAAGGAACCCTTTTCCCATTGTTTGTAACGGTAATCGCTATATGATTACTTTGCAGCTGCTTGCCATTATCATCGACCACCTTGACATGGAAGGTTTGTCTCGGGTTTCTTAACGTTTGCCCGTCTTCAAGATCCGGTACGATGATCTTCAGAATATTTTCCGCTTCATCGCCATCTTCCTCTTCTGCTTCACCGCTTTGAGGTATTGCGTAAGTAACGGTATAGTCTTGGGTAAGTGTTTTTTCACCACTTTTGGCTGTTAGTGTGAAGAAGTTTGTGCCTTCTGACAGCGTTACGGAATAGTTTCCTTTTCCATCATCCTCAATCGATTCATCATTGAGTGTCACAGATAAATCCGCTTTTTCGTCTCCATCTTTAGCAACCGCAAAAAAGGAAAATGCGGCGTGAGTGACCTCTTGATCCTCTAAATTAGTGTCTATGGTTAATTCTGATTCCGTTTCTGGTTGCTGATATATAACGCTATATGCTTTTTCCGCTTTTTTTCCTTCATGTTCTGCGGAAATAACAATGTGATTCTCCCCGGCATGTAAAACCGCTTCGTATTGATGCGTGCTTGCTTCTTTCAATGGGCCATCATTTACAAGGACCGTTAGCGGTATCTCTTCACCATCGACTTCAGCTCTCGCTTTAAATGATAGTTCTTGTTTATTGACTTCAGCTTTATCTTCCAGATCAGAATAAATGATGATTTCTTTTACTTTTAAAATAACGGTATATGTTTTAGAGACAGAAAAGATCTTGCCGTCTTTATCTTCATACGTTACTTTCACGGTGATTGTATTTTGACCTTCGGCCAAAGTAACCGAGCCTTTGAACTTTTCTTCTAATTGCTCATTCACAAAGACCTCTGTCTGTTTCACGATGTAGTCATGTTCTTTTTGCTTAATGCGAAACGAATATTCTTCATCTGTTACAACTTCGCCATTCACAATGGTCGTTGTAAAATAGTCGTTGTCTTTTAAGCCATTTCCATCGGTTACATGATCAGGATCTTTGATTTCAATATGCGGGGAATCGTTGTCCACTTGATCGCCTTCACCCGAATGTCCAGTATCTTCACCAGTTCCCTGGCCTTCAGCATTCTCACCTTTTGTGTATCCGTCACTGTTATGGCCATGTTGTTGATTTGCTTGTCCCTCTTTACTCTGCTTTTCTTTTTTAGCGTGTTGGAACTCTTGCTGATCGTTTTTTTCTTCCTCGTTTTCTTTGCGGTCTATATTTTCTTTATTCTCTCGTTCACTTTGACTGTCCCTTGTCTCTTCCGCATGGACTAAATGTTTATGGTCGCTTACTAAAGGAACACGCGAACTGTTGTCTGACGTATCTTTAAGAGGATTATCAGGAAGCACGGTCTTTTGATGACTTAGAGCGTAACCGACATACGTCATGAAAAAACTCACAATGAGAAATGCGGTCAACACTTTAAACATTGTTTGTCGCTTTGGAAAAGCCCTTTTCAGTTTATTCATTATTTTTCCCATAAAAATACGCCTGCCTTTTACTACCATTGTTTCATTCCTGTACTCATCGAAGCAGTCAAGAGTATTGTCCTCCTTCGGTCACTACAAGAAAAGGAACGGCTTGAAATGAATCGTTGTAAAAGCCGGAAAATATAAGCTTTTACAACGATATGTTGCTGCTTGTTAGGCGGCTTTCGGAGCAGTCAGTTCTTCTTCCGCCAATTCTATTTGACGAAGAGCCTCATCTATATTTGCTTGAGTGGCATCGACTGTTTGAAGAACATTTAACGCATGATCATAGGCCTCTTTCAATTCTTTTACAGATAAATATTCTTCTTTCTCACTACTGCTATTAATTTCCGCTATCTTTTTCGTTAGTGCATCTTTATTGACCAACTCAAAAAAGTTGTAATCCCAACCGCCTCCAATATCCCTACCCAAAGCGATTGTATATTGTACACGCATCACATCGCCGTCACTCAGATAATAATCAGCGAAGCCGACATTGGGAAAGATGTTATTTACTGAATACATCCAACCCGATAAACTATTAAAATTAAATTCTCCCAATGCCCCATCATGATAGTTTTCCTCGTCATAGTGACCATTCAATGCCTCTTTCAAAACCTGGGGAATGGCAGGAGGTGACTTATAAATATTGTTAGTTCCATCCAACAAATAGGAAAGATAGAAACTATTCTCAAGTGTTCCTGTATGGTCGTAATCGTACCCGTACTTTTTTATTAAAGCGTCTAATTCGTGTGATGCCCGTCTTCCTTTCGTAATATCCACTTGTACAGGTTCAATGACATAACCGAGACCGATGGTGAACGCCTCTAAACTGAACGTGAAACTGCCAATTACATCGCCATCTTCCGCTTCTTCACGAATTAACGTATATTGTGCGGAATACGTTTTCCCATTATAGTCAACAACAATTTCAACTTTGTTTTCCCCGACCTCGAGCTGTAATGTATAGCTCGTCTTTTCCGAATCATCCCAATTAACCACTACCGGGTTACCGTTATTCGTTACTTTTACATGTGAAGCTTCGATCTTATTACCGTCACTGTCTTTTGCCCATAGATCAAACGTAAGTTTATCCGCTTTCGTCGTTACACGATCTTCCAAACTCGTTGTAATCGTCACTTCGGTTGATTCTATTGTGTTAATGCCGTCAACTACCGAGTTGGCACTTGCCGCTGATGTCATAAAAGGCATTAAAAGGATGAACAAAATGAATAATAAAGAACAACGTTTCTTTAGTGTATTCACACCTTCGCCTCATTTCTTTTATTAATGAACGTACTACAAAGTGGGCGCTCTAAAACCGTGAGCAACCTCACGATTTTAGAGCTGGACTTCCATTTAAACTGATCTTTTTTTACGGACGAAGTAAATGGCTATACCTGCGATGATGAAAACTAGACCAATGATCAGCAAATTAAACATATTGGTCGCTGTGTTTGGCAATTTTTTGGCGCCGTTGGAAGCTTTTTTCTTTCCATATTCTTGGTTCTGTTTGGCATTTGCATGATCACCAGAAGGACGCTCTCGTTTTTTATCTTTATTTTCATCTTCGGCCGTTTTAATTGCGGGTGAACCAACAATGCCCTCATTTTCCGGATCTTGTGCTTGATTCTCCTTTTCTAGTTCGGTTAATTTTTCCTCGAGCGCTTCAAGCTTACTCATATTTGAAACATACTGCCTTTGCTCTGCCGTTAAGTAATCATATGCTTCTCGGGCGGCGGCTACTGCTTCCTTATGCGCGACAGTCAATTTGTCCAGATCAGGAAGTTCTTGGATCATATTTTCAACGATTTCAGCTGCTTCCTTGTTTTTAGCTTCTTGTTCCAAAATGATTATTTTAGATTCCAATGCAGATAATTGCGCTACATTTGAAACTAATTTTTTCTGCGTTTCTGTAAGACGATTATAAGCTTGCCGCACTGTTATGACCGATTCTTTATCCGATAAATTGATATCGGCTTCTTTCGGAAGCCTATGAATCATGTCCTCCACCTTTTTAGCAGCTTCTTTATCTGCTAATTCGGCCGCTATTTGTAATTCTTTGAGTTTCGCCTCTAGTGCAACGAGCTTATTGGTATTAGCCACTAATGTTTGTTGGACCTGCGTTAATTGATCATATGCCTTGCGCGCTTCCGCGACCAGCGCCTTCTGGTTTAGTGATAGTTGCGACACTTCAGGGAGCATGTCAATCATCGTTTCCACTTTTTTGGCCGCTTGTTTGTCCAGTTCTTCCTGTTCCAATTGACTTAATTTCGTTTCAAGTGATGTGAGTTTTTCAATATTCGGCACTAACTTTTGCTGGGCCTCTGTTAAGCCATCATAGGCTTGTCTTACTTTGGCAACAGACGCTTTATCATCTAGATGGATTTCCGATTCATTTGGAAGCCCGGCGATCATCTGTTCAACGATATCGGCAGCGGCCTTATCCGCCTCGATTTGTTCCAATTCGAACATTTTTGCTTCAGTTTCGTCGAGTTTTGCTTTATTGGCCACTAAATCTTGCTGTGATGCTGTTAAACGATAAAACGCTGTTCTCGCATTTTCAACGATTGTTTTATGGTCTAATGTCAATTCTTCGACTTCAGGCAATTCAGCAATGATTTGTTCGACAGCTTGTGCCGCTTCTTTATCTGCTACTTCTTGCAATACTTTCAGCTTTGCCTCTGTCTCAACAAGCTTTTCTACATTGGCGACAAGACTTTGTTGTACTTCTGTTAAACTGTCATAAGCCAAACGGGCATTTTCTACTAACGCTTTATCTTCTAGCTTTAGATTCGCCGCTTCTGGCAGCTGTTGGATCATTTCCTCCACTTTTTTAGCGGCTTCTTTATTGACTAAATCTTGTTCTAACTCTAATAATTTCGCTTCTAACGCTTCAAGCTTTTGTATATTGGCAACGAATGTTTGCTGCGGTGGAGTCAAGTTGTTATAGGCCGCTCGCGCCCCTTCAATGGCCTCTTTATCATGAAGGGTTACATTCTCGATATCAGGCAAAGCCGCAATCATCTCTTCTACTTCCTTTGCTGCTTCTTCATTTGCGCCTGACTCATCCACCCATTTTGCATAAAACGTTTTATCTCCATAGCTTCCGCTCGCGATAGCTGTTACTCGTTCGCCTTCAAAGCTTGGATTGTCATACCAGCCTTCAAATAGATAGCCTTCATGTTCCATTTGCCCGGCTGCCGGAAGTGGAATTTCCGCGTCGTCTATCGTATATGTTTTCGGTATGTCATCCCCAATTAAAGTCCCGCCATTTGTTTCATAATGGATGTTATATTCAATGTTGTCATACTGTGCATACAATGTAATATCGTGTTCCGGCATGACGAGCTTTTCACCGGGTAGATAATCCGTGCCGCTTCCGTCTTGTTTGGAATTCCAAGCTTTGAACTTTTTCCCCTGGATGTTTTTACCTTCGGGAATTTGCACTAACGCATAAGGTGAAACCTTGTTTGTTTGTACTTCACCATTAGAATGGAAGTTGGCATCATGTTTTTTAGCAGCCATGTTTTTGTATTCGCCGTTTTTCATATCGGTCATATCATATAAGGCATTCATTCCTTTTTTAAACCGATCATAGGCAATCAGTCCATAAAGCGATTGTTCGGTCGCCATGGCATTTACTCTATGTCCCGAACCACCGCCGCCGTCATTTCCTGTCGTGACATGCTTAAAACCGCCTATTTCTGGCGAAGAACCACTGCCATCATCCCAAAAAGTGAGGAGTGCATCGATCATATTGTTCGTCCAAACGCCATCCTGAACAGCGCCCTTTTGAATAAAGCTCACATGTTTGCCAATCCGCTTAAGCTCCACCTTTTTTTGTAATGGATCGATGCCCAGAGCCGTTAGCGCGACAATTACTTGGACAGTACTTTCCGCATTCACATTTCCAAAAGCGGCGTATGCTCCGTTCTCCTGTTGCAGAACAGACAACATATAAATTCCTCTTTCCACGGCTGCCGCAAACTCTTCATATGACGCCTCCGCCCCGCTCGCAGCATAGCGCTTTTCATCACCATAGTACGGAGCTAACGCTTGCAGCGCCATCCCTGTAATATCCGGGTCTGGGTTGCCAAATAAAGACCAGCCTCCCACCGTTCCGTCAGCTTGCGTAATTTCTTTACTTAAAATGTAATCAATCATTTTTCCGAAAGTATTTACGTCCGGATTTGTGGAATCAGGATAAAATTCATATCCTCCCGTATTCATTGCGATAATTTCCCAAATCGGCCCATTAATTCCTTGCCTATAAGAAAAACGATATGAGCTGGATAATTTTTCAATAAAGTCGTAGCCTGCTACATCTGTAATATCGTAGCCTAATGCTGTAAGCGCCAGAATGAGACGCGACCATTCAGTAGATTTAGCCCGATGAAGGTTTCCTTTTTTATCCGCCACATATTGTTCGATCCGGCCAAGATAATCTTCAAAATAGGTATCTGGCACATGGTTCATGTAATCGTGACCCGCATACATGCCTCGCAATAAACCCATGACAGCCCATTCTCCACCAACCGATCCCATACTTGGCTTTTCTAGCGTTTCAAGTATGTACCTGGAGGAAGCATTCATATAAAAACCGATTTCCGGTTCCTTATCTTCCCAGAAGCGAATGTCCAACTCTTGATAACCTGTTCTCGGATCGTAAGCCTTCCCAAAAGCAACTTGCGGCACAATGCTTAACATCAATAGAAAAGTCAGTAAAACCGCAGATAACCGTAACGAACGCTTCTTAATAACCCCCACTTTTTTCCCCCCACATTTGTCTGTAGAGCTTGTTCTTGTCCGAGTATGTAAAATGACGCTCGAGAAAAATCTTTCCCTCCTCCAACTTCGGAAAAACGAAAAAGCCTTGGACTTCCAGAGAAGCCCAAGGCGATTAGGTATTTTTGCAAATCTATAAACATAATAGATGGTTGTCTCCATCTATATTGATGACATAGTGACTCATACTTCACCTTTCTCCGGAAGGCTACATATATACGCGTTAGGCAGTTCTCCTGACTTTTGGATCATCGCTTCCTTCCGCCTTCCCGGGGTATTCCCCAGTGGCATAATGGAAAGTCGCTCCTCAATTACAGTGGCCGGACCGTTCAGGACTTTCACCTGATTCCCTTTTAATCTTTTACAAATAAAAAGAACCTAATTCGTTTTTCCATTATTCAGTTGTAATTTGGAGTACAAGCTCTCAATTTGAAATGTTACAGAATTCTAAAAAAAATGTCAACTTTCCAAAGCAAGAATTGGTGGTTTCTTTATGTAATTGCTTCCAAACAAACCTTTAAAAAACGATTAAAACCTGTAAAAGTTGTGAATAAAATAAAAAACAAAATCTTCATGTCTTTTCCTGATGTGCCTAACATCATATGAATCAATGTTTTTTTCCAAAAATAATAGCTGTTTTCTAAAAGGAATTTACAAATATTGTCCTGTATATGATTTTTTATTTTTCACAATCGAACCCGGTGTTCCTTTGACAATGATTTGATCGCCCTTTTCTCCTCCTTCAGGGCCTAAATCCACAATAAAGTCGATCTTCTCTATTTGCTAATCATCCAAACTGTTCAATCATCCGTTTACTTGCTCGAAATCGTCCGGGATATATTGGGAAAAATAAACCGGCAAAGTCTTGCCGAAGCCAGGCAAGTAACAATGGATTCACTGGCATATATGGATTATCAAATTGAACAACAGCTTTTCGGTTCACATTATTTATACAAGTTAATAAAATTACTAAAACAAAAAGTTTATTTTAGAAGTATGCGATAAAGAGGAAGTTGTACATAAAGTGAAACTTCATTCAGTAGGGCTTCTACTGAATGTTAGTTGAACCAATCGGGCATTTAGGGGCCGTTTTCTCCCACTTAGACCTTTGGTATCAACTCTGGTCTTAAAGTAGTGTATATGGCATCTTACATGCGGGATAAAGCACATGGTCTTAACATAAAGGTTGTTACTATGAAAAAACAGGTTTCGTTTTTCACTAACGGGGTCCATTTTTTATTGAACAAGAAAGCCATTATACATGATACAATCAACATGAGTTTCTAAATCTTGGTGGGGGGATCGGGTGTGAAGTCAATAACGGTTTATCACTACGATGCGTTTAGTAAAGAACCTAATAAGGGAAATCCAGCGGGAGTCGTTTTAAGCGGAGATCAGCTGACAGATGCCGAAATGCAAGAGATTGCTTTTAAAGTAGGATTTAATGAGACGGCATTTCCAGTTGCATCCGAAGCCGCAGACCTGAAAATACGATTTTTTACACCGGGTCATGAAATGAATTTATGTGGCCACGCTACAATGGCAACTGTTTATGCGCTCCAAACAAAAGGATTATTGGGCGATAAGACCGATTTTACCATTGAAACAAGGGCTGGGATTTTACCGATCACGATTAAATCAACAGCCGAAAACGACATATGGATCACCATGAAACAAGCTTCTCCAACATTTAAAGAGTTTACAGGTTCCATAGCGGATTTGGCTGGCTCCCTTGGGTTAAATAAATCTGATATCCATGATCAGTTACCTATTTTATATGGAAGTACCGGTACTTGGACATTATTAATCCCTATAAAGCAATTGGGCGCTTTTAAGAAAATGAAACCCAATAACAAAACGTTCCCTTCTATTTTAAAGGAGATGCCAAAAGCTTCTGTCCATCCATTCTGTTTGGAAACGCATGATTCACACGCCGATATGCATGCCCGGCATTTCTCTTCACCATATTCCGGTACGATTGAAGACCCGGTAACGGGTACTGCTTCAGGGGTAATGGGCGCTTATTATGCGAAATACATCCATACTCATTTTAAAGATTCTCTGAACCTTGTTGTGGAGCAGGGTCATGAAATCGGAAAAAACGGCCGGGTTATCGTGCGAGTTTCAAAAAACAGTGACTGTCTCGATGTTGAAATCACCGGAAATGCCGTTTATGTGAAAGATTTCGAAGTTTTGCTGGATCATGATGAGATTGTGAAAAATAATACTTAAGCAACCCTGTTTCATGGCAAATACATACTACTAAAAGTACAAGTAAACTAGAAGAAACTGTTCTCATAAAGTGAAACTTCATTCAGTAGGGATTCTACTGAATGTTAGTTGAACCAATCGGGCATGTAGGTGCCGTTTTCTCTTGTATTCACTCAAGATGTTGATGTGGGAGTATTACGGCACCTTACATCAGACTGTCTAACAAATAAAACCAAAAAAAGGTATAATATAGGTAACTTATAAGCAGAGGGGATTATTAAAATGGGCAA
>NZ_JAFBFH010000025.1 GCF_016909185.1 Siminovitchia thermophila
TTGTTCGGTTTATTTGTGTTAAAAAAATCCCTATCATCGCTACGTCAACATATTTCGCTTTCCGCAGGTCTCTTCAGCTTCCTCGGAAAGCAAAGATCGCTTTCTGCGGGATCTTCAGCTCGGGCTATTCTACATATGTTTGATGACGCTAAAAGCTTGCGTATGATACACTGGGACAATTTATCCCGCATGTAAGGTGCCATATACACTACTTCAAGGCCTGAGTTGATACAAAAGGGCTAAGTGGGAAATAACGGCACCTAAATGCCCGATTCGTTCAACTAACATTTAGTAGGAGCTGGAAAAACGCCTATTGAATGAAATTTCACTGTATTGTTCGTTTTTTCATCAGCTGATTTAGTTGTGGCCGTTCATCCTCTTTTTTCCAACTTTATATATAAGGAAGAAAAAGATAATAAAGCGACAAAGAAAAGACAGCGATAGAAAGCGCCCAGCCCCCGATTAATTTTTCGCCCCTGATGATTGCAGGGATGGAAAGCAGTGTGCCCGCAATCCCAAGGATGCCTGGCAAGATAAAGAGTGATAAAATCGCCAAAACCAGGGATACATAAGCAATTGCCCGGGCTGAAAATCCTTCATTTACCCTAGTTTTCGTTCTCTCCATTGTAAAATCAGGTACTAGCTCGCCAGCCAGCTCTTCCTGGTGTTCATCCGTTACATATTTCGTTTCTTTTTCCTCATGTTTGTCTTTTTCTGGTTCATGCCCAGACATACACTTTCCCCCTCTTTTTATTCACTATGTATATTGTGCGCCGAGCATGGCCCTTTCATGTTGACAATGATTGCCAAGCATTTCATACATTACAGCGAAATGTGTTACAATGAGGATATATAGAAGGAAAGTGTAAGGGAGATTTTATGCTTATGCAAAAAAGGTTTGGAATTGACATAGACGGTACAGTCACATGCCCCACATCCCTGATCCCATTTATTAACAAGTCGTTTAATTTGAATATCACGCTGGAAGATCTTACCGAATATGAATTGACGAGATGTCTTGATCTTCCTGAAGAAGCGATTTATCAATGGTTCGTCCAAACAGAGCCCTTGATTTATAAAGAATCGCCCATCGCTGAAGGAGCAAGACAAGTGTTAAAAAAGTGGGTGGATCAACATCAGCTTTACTTTATCAGTGCCAGGCAAAGCGCATTGCTGGATGTGACGAAACAGTGGTTTCAGAGGCATGAATTGGATTACCATCATATTGAATTAATCGGTACCCATGATAAAGTTCCCACGGCAAAAAAACATAATGTGGACATGTTTTTTGAGGATAAACACGATAATGCCGTGGCGATTTCAGAAGAGCTTGACATTCCAGTTATTCTGTTTGACACTCCATACAATCGAAAGCCGGCACCAAAACAGGTGATCCGCGTCCATCATTGGAAGGAAGCCGAACAATGGGTAGAAAATTTGTTTGGAAAGACCGGCCAAACAATAAAAGAAGCCCATTAAACGGCTTCTTTTTTACATGCGGGACATTTCCCATATATTTCAAATTTATGATCAGAGATGTCAAAACCATGCAAATCTTCCGTGACAAAATTCATCGGACATGCCCCGATCGCCTTCGTCCATCCACATTTTAGACAAATAAAATGGTGATGATGGCCTTCATCTGATCCGCACGTATAGCGAAAGTGCTTTTCTCCTGCAAGCTCTGTCACTTCCAATATGCCCAGTTCCAAAAACAATGATAAATTTCTGTATATCGTGTCAAAACTGACACCGGGATAATCTTCCTGCATCATTTCCAACATTTCTTTAGCTGTTAAATACTTGTTTTGCGATGCGAAAATCTCTAGCATGCGTTCTCTCTTATCAGTCAATTTATAACCACTGTTTTTTACTGATTGAATCGCTTCGGCGATATGCATGACGTTCACCTCAACTTATTTTAAGCTGGAATTTATGCTTAAGATGCCGATAGGCAATAACAACAAGCAAAATGGCAATTGAAATGACAACAATTGTTCCTCCTGGTGCCAAATCAAGATAGTATGCACTCGTTAACCCGCCAATGACAGACGCTTCTCCAAAAATGACAGAGATAAAAATGGTTTGCTTGAAACCATTGGCCAATCTCATGCTTGCGGCTACCGGCAAAGTCATTAATGCGGAAACAAGCAAGATCCCGACAATCCGCATGGAGGCGGCAATCACAAGGGCGATCATAAGAATGAATAATATATGAATACCTTTGGACGGGATTCCTGACGCTTTGGCATGCTCTTCATCAAAAGAAAGTAAAAACAATTCCTTATATAACACAACAACAATCGCAATGACACCCACACTGATCAAAGAAATGACCCATAAATCGGTTCGGCTGACAGCACTGACACTGCCAAACAAATAATTTAACAATTCCGTATTAAATCCGTCCGCAAGGGAAATAAACACCACTCCTATGCCAATCCCGCCCGATAAAATAATCGGAATGGCTAGTTCCTGATAATGCGAATAAACGGTACGCAACCTTTCAATCGCCAATGCCCCCACAACCGAAAAACCCATTCCGAAAAAAAGTGGATTCATTCCTGCAAAAAGCAACGTTTTCTTGCTGAGGAGCAAGCTCGCAGCAATTCCGGATAATGTAACGTGGCTTAACGCGTCGGCAATCAGCGACAGCCGGCGGACAACAAGAAAAGTGCCAAGCAGCGGTGCAATCAACCCGATCAAAAGCCCTGTCAAAAACGTATTTTGTAAAAATTCATATTGAGATATTGCGGCCAGCACCGCCACCACCAACCTTTATGATAAACATACTAGAAACCTGCATAGGAAAATTGCTTCTCCATCCTAACTTTCTTATACTCGGCTGTATCTCCAAAAAACTTCAATTCCTTATTTAAATAAGCCACATGGGTTGCTTCATTTAATAACGCTTCGATATCGTGTGACACCATTAACAAAGTGATCCCCATTTCTTTACGTAATGATGTAAGCACCTTGTAAAATAAACGAACGTTTTTCGCATCGACGCCAACGGTCGGTTCATCCAAAATAAGAACGTCAGGTTTGGCAACAATCGCTCTTGCGATAAACACACGCTGCTGCTGGCCCCCTGAAAGTTCTCCTATTTTCCTGTTTACATACGGTTCTAAACCAACTTGTCGGATCGCCTGAAGCACATCCAATTTATCCTTTCTCTTTAAAAAACGGAACATCCCCACTTTTCGCGTTAAACCGCTCGCCACAACTTCAAAAACAGTGGCTGGAAATCCCGAATTAAATGAATTGGCTTTCTGGGATACAAAACCGATTCGCTCTTGACGTTTAAACAACGCCTGCTTTTGCCCGAACAAGAGTATTTCTCCCTCAACGGGCTTTAACAAACCCAAAACCAATTTTAACAGTGTAGATTTGCCGGACCCGTTTGGCCCGACAATTCCCACAAAGGCCCCTTCCGGCACCGACAAATTAATTCCGTCCAGTACAAGCTCTTCATTATATCGAAAATGGACGTTTTTTAATTGAATAACAGGATCATTCATCATTCCATAACCATCCCTCTTAATAGGAATCATTCCGATTTGCATGAAATAAGTATACATGAACATCCATTCTTTGTAAATCCTTCTGTAAAAAAATAGATGTCACAAGTACAGTGATGTCGTCATAAGTATTTGATTAGGAGGTTTGATTGCTATGAACTTATTAAAGAACATGGTGAATTTTAAGGTGAACATGATTACAGGTAATGAATTGCTCAAATACGCCAACCAATTCAACATTCAACTGTCCAAGACCGAAGCTGAAAAAATCGCTACCTATTTGCGCGGGAAAAATTTCGATATTTTTGATGAACGAATCCGCACAAAAATCATTCGGGAAGTGGCCAAAATCACTGGTCCTAAAACGGCAAAAGAAATCAATAAATTAATGGTCCAGTTTACGGCCGGCTAAGCAGAAAAAAGAAAGCCAGCAGGAGCGGCTTTCTTTTAAACTGCTATTTTACGAGCGCTTCGCCCATAATTTGGTCTTTCATCTGTTCATCAAATGAACGGTTTTTAATCATGGCAATTTCATGTTTGTACGGCGGCTTTTTATTTTTCTTGTCGGTTCCCACATAAGGCGTTTCTAAAATTTTCGGTACATCAGCCAAAGCGGGATGGTAAATCACCTTAGCCAGTGCATCAAACCCAATGTGGCCAAATCCAATATTTTCGTGGCGGTCTTTTCTGGCTCCCCGCTCATTTTTACTGTCATTGACATGTACAACCTTAATCCGGTCGATTCCGATTATTTTATCGAATTCTTCCAGCACACCCTCAAAATCATGGACGATATCATATCCGGCGTCATGTGTATGACAAGTGTCGAAGCATACGGACAGCTTCTCATTATGGGTGACTCCATCTATGATTTGAGCCAACTCATCAAATGTGCGGCCACATTCGGAACCTTTCCCGGCCATCGTTTCCAAGGCAATTTGCACGTTTTGCTCTTTAACGAGCACTTCGTTTAACCCTTCGATGATTTTTTTGATTCCCTTTTCGGGCCCCTCCCCCACATGGGCCCCGGGATGAAGAACAATCTGTGTTGCTCCAAGCGCGGCCGTTCTTTCGATTTCCGACCGAAGAAATTGGACACCGAGTTCAAAGGTAGCGGGATTGACCGTATTTCCAATATTGATAATGTAAGGTGCGTGAACGACTAAATCAGTAATGCCGTTTTCCTCCATATGGGCAATGCCCGCTTCAATATTTAACTCCTCCACTTTCTTTCTTCTCGTATTTTGCGGCGCGCCTGTATAAATCATCATTGTGTTGGCTCCATAAGAAGCCGCCTCTTCACTTGAGCCCAGCAACATTTTTTTCCCACTCATCGATACGTGAGAGCCAATTTTCAACATTTACCTCATCCCCTTTTGTTCTTTCAGGCTATTTTTTCTTTCGCTTTTGCATTCGCCGTTCCCGCTTCATGATTTTCTCTATTTCCGCTTTCATCTTCTTCTTATAACCCGGTTTAACTTTTTTCGGTTTTCTTACAATCTGATGTGCTTTCGTTACTGCGGTATTTCCCGAACTTTTCCGTTTCTCCCGACGCTTTCGATCGGCCGCTTCAACCCATTCACCGTCCTGGATGTCCCGGTATTCAAATTCGATTCCCAGTTTTTCCAGCCGATTAATCGCATCTTCATCGGACGATTCATATATTGTAATAGAGATTCCTTCATTTCCTGCTCTGGCGGTTCGTCCTGACCGGTGAATATAAAAGTCAAGATCCCGCGGCAACTCATAATGAATAATATGGCTGACCCCTGGTATATCAATCCCTCTAGCGGCTAAATCGGTTGCCACGATATATTGAAATTCCAAGTCACGCACTTGCTTCATCATTCTTTTTCTTTCACGTGGATGTAAATCGCCATGTATTCTTCCGACTTTCAATCCTTTTTCAATTAATTGATCCGCCACATTGTCGGCCATCTGCTTTGTATTGGCAAAAACAATTGCCAGGAAAGGTTTAAACGTCCGCAGCATCAAGGAAAGAAGGTCTATTTTATCCCGTCCCCTAAGCGGGACTAAGATGTGTTGAAGATTAGTGGCAGTAGGAAGATTGGGATCCACCTGTTCAAACACGGGATTTTCCATATACTTTTTTAGAAATGGTTTTAATTTCTCCGGAATTGTTGCGGAGAAAACATACATTTCCAAATCATTTGGCATTCTTCCCGCCACTTGGTCGACATCTTGAATAAAGCCCATGTCAAACGTTAAGTCGGCTTCATCAATGACAAGAATGGAGGCCTTGTGGACAAATAAAGCCTGCTCTCTGACGAGATCATGAATTCTTCCAGGTGTTCCAATCACAATGTGAGGTTGACGTTTGAGTTTTTCAATCGTTCGTTGTTTATCGGTGCCTCCCGTGTAATTGCGAATGACAATTGTCCCCTCGGGAAGGTTTTTGACGATCTTCAGCGCTTCATGATAAATTTGGCTTGCCAATTCTCTTGTCGGGGTAAAAATCACCGCCTGAACATGCTCATCAAGCGGATTGACCCTTTGTAAAATGGGCAATAAATACGCGTGTGTCTTGCCTGTCCCTGTTTGAGATTGGCCAATGGCGCTCTCCCCTTTTAAAATAAGCGGGATCATCTTCTCCTGAATTTTTGTCGGTTTATGGAATTTCAGTTCTTGAATCGCCTGATCAATAAATGTATCAAAACGATAGCGTTTAAATTGATGTTCAGCCAATTGGCTCACTCCTTAAAATAGGTACAGTTCCCTTGCTGAATGTTTATTATAAATGAAAACAGCTTTGACGACAACAAACCTGCAAACGGTATAGGCTTTTTGTCCAGTCGCTTTTACAAAACTTGCATACAGTAAAACAGCAAAAAGTGTATGAAAGGAGGATATACATGCAACCTGGAAATTTTGGAAGAATGCCTCCGCAAGGGCTATTTGGCCGGCCAGGAGGAGGAATGGGCGGTTGGCCTGGAAGAGGTGCCACTCCGCCGGGAGGAGGAATGGGCGGTCGAGGCGGTCTGCTCCAAGGATTGTTTCAACGCCAACCTCCTTCGGGTGGAATTGCTTCGGGATTTTCCAGAGCGCCCCAAACCGGAGGCTTTTTACAAAACCTTATGAACCCTGGATCGATTCATTCTTTTTTAAACAATACACAGCAAGTATTAAAAACAGCCCAGCAAATCGGCCCCCTGGTGCAACAGTACGGTCCCCTGGTAAGAAACTTGCCCGCAATGTGGAAGTTATATAAGAGCTTTAAATCCGATTCCGACACTTCTAGTGAAGAAACGGAAAGTACAGCTGAGAGCAGTCAAGAAAGTTCTACCAGCACACTGGAAAAGAAAGAGCGGAGAAAAACTGGAAAACAAAAAACAGGAGACGAAGAACAAGAGAAGAGATACGTCAAGAGAAAGCGTTCCCGAACTGGAGGAAAGTCTGTGCCAAAATTATATATCTAGCATTCCCTCCTTAATAACCGTTTGCCTTTTTCGAACGGTTATTTGGCTTTTCCTGCGATGTTATATATAATGAGTTTATAAGATCGGCAGATTGGGATGACCGGTTAAGTCAGGAGGATATGTAATGCAAATTATTAAAATTTCCCCGCGCGGCTACTGCTATGGCGTAGTAGATGCGATGGTTATTGCGCGAAATGCCGCATTAGACAAAACACTTCCCCGGCCCATTTATATATTGGGCATGATCGTTCACAACAAGCATGTAACAGATGCTTTTGCAGAAGATGGCATCATTACGCTTGATGGCCCGAACAGAAAAGAAATTTTGGAAAAAGTGGATAAAGGCACGGTCATTTTTACTGCCCACGGCGTGTCTCCTGAAGTAAGGGAGCTCGCAAAGAAAAAAGGGCTGACGACACTTGACGCAACTTGTCCAGATGTAACAAAGACCCATGATCTGATCAAACAAAAAGAACAAGAAGGTTATGATGTCATTTATATTGGAAAGAAAGGTCATCCTGAACCGGAAGGAGCCGTTGGTGTAGCGCCACACATCGTTCATTTGGTAGAGACTGTTGAAGACGTCGAAGAATTGAACGTGAACAATGATAAAATCATCGTTACCAACCAAACAACGATGAGCCAATGGGACGTAGCCGCGGTCATGGATAAAGTGAAAGAAAAATACCCCCACGCGGAAAAACATAAAGAGATTTGCCTGGCCACGCAAGTCCGCCAAGAAGCAGTGGCAGAACAGGCTGGTGAAGCCGATGTTTTAATCGTTGTCGGTGATCCAATGAGCAATAATTCAAATCGGCTTGCACAAGTTTCAGAAGAAATTGCCTATACGAAAGCGTATCGGATCGGAGATGTTACCGAGATTCAGATTGATTGGCTAAAAAACGCGGAAAAAGTGGCGGTCACAGCCGGCGCTTCCACACCAACACCGATTGTCAGGGAAGTCATTTCATTTCTGGAGCAATTTGATCCCGAAAATCCCGCAACTTGGGACCGGGAAAATAAAGTACCATTACACAAGATCCTTCCGAAAGTCAGAAAGCCGAAACTGGAAGCAAAATAACATGACAAAGCCAAAAAAGCAAGGCATCACCATTTTTGTATGGGAGCCTTGCTCTTTTTTCGTCTCATTCAAAAAACGTGCTATAAAAATGTAAAGGGATCTGTATTTTGTTTTGAAGGAATAAAAGCCACTTCGTATCCTCGCTCTTCGGCAAGCTGCTCCATCCTGGCGGCCACTCCAGCCTTCATGATTTTTTCCACATGATGTCCGGGATCCACAACATTGAGGCCGATGTTCATAGCGTCATGGGCGGTATGGTAATAAAAGTCGCCAGTCACATAAACGTCGGCGCCTTTTCTTTTGGCGTGTTGGAAATATTTGTTCCCGTCGCCCCCAAGAACTGCCACCTTCTTGATACGATCATTCAAATTCCCCACAACTCTCACACCAGAAGCAGCCAATGATGTTTTAACATGATCTGCAAACTCCCGTAAAGTCATCTCTTCTTGAAGCTTGCCGATTCTTCCGAGTCCCCATTTCCGTCCACCCAGCGCAAGCGGATAAAGATCGTATGCCGGCTCTTCATACGGATGTGCTTTCAACATCGCAGAAACAACTTTGTTCTCCAGTTGCTCTGGATATATTGATTCAATTTTGACCTCAGACACTTCTTCTAATTTTCCAGCTTCGCCTATAAATGGGTTTGTGCCGCTTCCAGGCAAAAAGCGGCCGGTGCCCGGAGTGGAAAATGTACAATGGCTATATTCTCCAATCGAACCTGCCCCTGCATCGCCCAACGCTTTTAAAACCTGATCCATATGATCTAATGGTACAAATACGGCAAGCTTTCTGAGCTTTTCTTCATAAGTTGGAACAAGCACCTCTGTATTTTGGAGTCCAAGGGCTTCAGCAAGCAAATCATTGACACCGCCTGTTGCAACATCTAAATTTGTGTGGGCGGCATAAACAGCAATATCATGTTTAATCAGCTTAGCAATGGTTCTTCCTCCAGGTTCATCGACCACCACGCGTTTCAAGGGACGATAAACGAGTGGATGATGGGCAATAATAAGATCGATCCCTTGTTCAATCGCTTCGTCAACAACGTTTTCGAGCACATCAAGAGCAACCATTACTCGGGAAACTGGTTTATGTAGTGTTCCAACTTGCAATCCGACAGGGTCGCCTTCCATCGCATACTTTTTGGGGGCATATTGTTCAAAAAGCTCAATGATTTGAAAACCATTTACTTTCTTCATGTTAACGCCTCCTCCACTATGGCAATTTTTCTTAAAAACGCTTCTTTTTTAGCCAAAGTATCCGCACTTGATTGAGATTGCTCCAGATTTTCAACTATTTTTTTCCAGCGCTGTAATTCACCCAACCATTTTTTACGGAACGGTCCACTTTTTTCTTTTAACAAAAAAGGACCAAGCAATAATTCTTTTTCGACTTCCCGATAATGCTTCATGGAATCTCCCCGTTCGGCAACGAGAACTTCATAAATTTTTCCGTCATCCTCCAAAATTTGTTCCGACACTAACTCCCAGCCATTGTTCATAAGCCATTGCCTGATATGAATGGCTCCAATATTGGGCTGCAGGATGAGACGTGTTACCCCTGCCAGCTTCTCTCGCCCTGCTTCAAGAATCCGGGAAATCAATAGCCCGCCCATACCGGCAATGATGATACAATCCACCTCGCCCACTTGCAGTACTTCGAGACCATCTCCTTTTCTCACGTCCACATAATGCCCAACTCCTGATTTTTCCACCTGCTGTTGGGCGGATTGAAACGGGCCGTCGGCAATTTCCCCTGCAATAGCAAAAGAGGCAATGCCGCGCTTTATGACATGGCAAGGCAAATAGGCATGGTCGGACCCAATGTCGGCAATCCGCATTCCGTGGTTAATGTTAGCAACAACGGCTTGCAACCGTTTCGATAATTGAACTTCGTTCATGAAAGCCGCACCTCTTATTCCAAAAACATTCGCAATATGTTACTCATCCATTTGAAAAAAGTTCTTTGCCGATGTAGCAAAGAACTTTTCTTGTTGTAAAGGGTATGATAAAATAGCAATTTTGGATTTTTTCTAAAATGTCGCAGAGAATCGATATGCGACATTTTATGCAACTCTTGTATTATTTTAAGTTGGCAACCCATTCAGCCATTTCTTCAATATTTTCTGCCGGCACTAATCCAGGAGGCATTGCTCCACGGCCGTTCGCTAAAATATCAGCCACTTCTTCTTTTGAAAGCCCTGTTCCATGAAGGGTCGGAGCGCTTCCCCCTTCCAAGTTTTCACCGTGACAAGAAATACATGCCTTGTTGGCATATTCTTCGGGTTCAAACTCTGCTGCAACTTCTTCCTTGCCGCCGCCTTCCTTTTCCTTCGCTATTTCCTTGGCATCGCCTAACCCCTTGATTCCAAGAAAAAATACAAGTACAAGACCCAAAGCCATAATTAAATAATATGGTACGAGCGGATTTCGTTTCATGACTTACCCTCCTTATGTAATAAAGCATGTATTAAATATAAATTATGCAAACATCTTCATTTTACTCGAAAATGAAGAGAAGGGAAAGTCTTAGGGCACTTCTTTCAGCTTTTTTCGATATTTGGACAAATTAGCCGTTAATAACATCCCACTTCTCTTGCAATAACCATCCGTTGCACCTCAGATGTACCTTCTCCTATTTCCAACAACTTGGCGTCCCGCATCATTCGTTCTACCTCATATTCCCGCATATAGCCATAGCCGCCATGCAGTTGGACAGCCTGATCGGTAATTTCCATACAGATTTCAGAGGCAAACAGTTTACACATGGACGCTTCTTTGGAAAATGGCCGTCCCTGGTCTTTTAGCCATGCGGCTTTATATACCATATTTCGAGCCAGTTCAATCTTCATGGCCATATCTGCCATTTTAAACTGAGTCACTTGAAATTGTGATAACGTTTTTCCAAATTGTCTTCGTTCTTTCACATATTGGAGCGACTTATCAAATGCGGCCTGGGCGATCCCTACAGCCATTGCGATTCTTCCTCCATCCAGCGTTTGTAAAAATTGCTTAAAACCTTCCCCCTTTGCTCCAAGCAAGTTCTCCTTGCCGACTCTCACATCTTCCAATACAAGTTCCGTTGTATCAGACGCATGAAGTCCCATTTTCTCATAATCCTTTATAATCGTAAAGCCCTTGGCATCAGTAGGGACGATGATGGCACTGATTTCCTTTTCTCCATTACGCTCACCCGTAACGGCTGTCAAAGCCAAATACTTGGCGTAAGATGCATTGGTAATAAAGCACTTGTTGCCATTGATGACATATTCATCACCGTCCAAGACCGCTGTCGTCTTTGTTCCGCCGGCGTCGGACCCGGCGTTTGGTTCTGTCAGCCCAAATGCACCAAGAGATTCTCCGGTACAAATCGGCACCAAATATTTTTCTTTTTGCTCAGGCGTACCAAACATGTTGATTGGGGCTCCTCCAAGTGAAATATGTGCGGAATACGTAATTCCTGTAGAGGCACATGCACGACTTAGCTCTTCCGTAACAATGGCAAAACTGATCGTATCAGCCCCGGCTCCCCCATATTCTTCGGGAAATGGCAGTCCCATTATTCCCAATTCCGAAAGTTTTTGAAAAATCTTATCAGGAAACTGTTGATTTCGATCTCTTTCCACGGCACCTGGAGCAACCTCTTCTCGGGCAAAGTCTCTGATTGTCTGTCTGATCATCATCTGCTCAGAAGTTAAATCAAAATTCATGTTTCTTCCCCTCCCGCCTTCTGTATCCGCTTTCACCTTTCATTATAATCTGTATGAAAGCATTCTCTCAACTAATATCACCAGTAAAAACATTTTTCTAATAAAATAAATTCATTCCATATTTATGCCTTTTTGAGGAGAATATGTTTATCGACAAAAACAGGCAAAATTCCGGTTTGCAAAAAGGATGAGAATTCTGTACAATAAATGCAATTAGCTGGAAGGCCAGCTTCGCTCAAAAGAAAAACACCCCCAAATAGCGGGGGTATTCATCACAATATTATTCAAGAAAGTCTTTTAGGCGCTTGCTCCGGCTCGGATGGCGCAGCTTTCGCAATGCTTTTGCTTCTATTTGCCGAATGCGTTCCCGGGTGACACCAAAGACTTTTCCAACCTCTTCGAGCGTACGGGTACGGCCGTCATCAAGTCCAAAACGGAGACGCAATACATTTTCTTCGCGATCCGTCAACGTGTCCAGCACATCTTCAAGTTGCTCTTTTAATAATTCGTACGCAGCATGATCTGAAGGAGAGGTCGCTTCCTGGTCTTCAATGAAATCGCCCAGATGTGAATCATCTTCTTCACCAATCGGAGTTTCGAGTGAAACAGGCTCTTGGGCTATTTTTAAAATTTCCCGAACCTTATCAGGTGTCAAATCCATTTCTTCGGCGATTTCCTCAGGCGACGGTTCGCGCCCGAGATCTTGCAGCAACTGGCGCTGGACCCTGATCAATTTGTTAATCGTTTCAACCATATGGACCGGAATTCGAATCGTTCTGGCCTGGTCGGCAATCGCCCTAGTAATCGCTTGGCGAATCCACCATGTCGCGTACGTGCTGAATTTAAAACCTTTTCTATGGTCAAATTTTTCAACGGCTTTGATGAGGCCCATATTTCCTTCCTGGATTAAATCAAGGAATAGCATGCCCCGGCCAACATAGCGCTTTGCGATGCTGACGACAAGCCTTAAGTTTGCTTCAGCAAGCCTCTTTTTGGCTACTTCATCGCCCTGTTCAATTCGCTCTGCCAGCTCGACTTCTTCTTCAGCGGATAGAAGATCAACCCGGCCAATTTCTTTTAAATACATACGGACCGGATCATTGATCTTAACACCTGGAGGAACACTTAAATCATTAAGATCAAATTCTTCCTCTTCTTTTTCTATTTGATGTATTTCAGGATCATCGTCCTCATCGGCATTGTCTTCGAGCAATTCAACGCCATGATCACTTAACACTTCATAAAACTCATCCATTTGGTCGGAATCCAATTCATAATGGGCCAGATTGCTGGCGATTCCTTCATATGTTAAAGTTCCCTGTTTTTTTCCTTTCTCGAGCAGTTGATCCTTTGCTTGTTCTAAGGTGAGTTCTGTTTCAGATAAATTGGAACGTGCTTTTTCAGCCATACGTCCCCCTCCTTCCAAACATTTCAGTACGACTACATATATGATAATGACTTGCGAAGTTCAATGATTTCCTTCGCAATCTCCATTGCTTTTTCCATGTTTTTATTTCGTTCTGCCGCTTTTTGCTCAAGTTGCTTTTCTTTTATCATTAACATTTTCCCATGTTTCAACACATGATTAACGCAATCTTTTAATTCTTGTTCAGTATATTCATGATCCACCGTCATCATTTCTATTTCTGTCACGATGGCCCGCAAATTTTTATTTGGCAAAAAATGTAAAAATAAAGACGGATCCGGCTTATTTCCTTCCTCAAAATAACCCAATAAATACGTGATAATTGCTTGGTGTTCCTCAAGGTGAAAATTGTGGCCGTCAAGCATATCCATCACCCGGTATGCCACCTCTTCATCACGCAGCATCCTGGCAATGAGGTGCCTTTCTGCAAGTATATGGGCCTGGGGCACTCTCGCTTTTTTCGCAATGAAAGGATTTGGCTCTTGCTGGCGGGGCTTTGATTTTTTCCTTTGGCTGGCCACCAGTTTTTCAAGTTGGTCTTGAAGTACTTCCAGTGATAAGGAAAATTCTTCCGCTACCTGCCGCGTATATAGATCCCTTTCCACCGGATTGCCGAGCGTACTCAGCTCCTTCATCACTTCTTCGATGTACTTTAGCCTTTCTCCTTCATTTTGCAAATTTTTATCCAATCTAAGGTATTGAAGCTTAAATGCTGTCCACGCCAAAGCATTCCCAACCACATCAGAACGAAATTTTTCTGCCCCGTACTTTTGGATATAATCATCGGGATCAAGTCCTTGGGGCAGCATGGCCACCTTTGTTTCCATTCCGTGTTGTATCAAGAGCAACCCTGCACGGTAAGCAGCTTCGATTCCTGCGTGGTCAGAATCAAAGCAAATAGTGACAGAATCAGTGAGCCGCCTGAGCAAGTGGATATGTTTATCTGTCAAAGATGTACCCATCACAGCCGTGCCATTTTTAACACCGGCATGGTCGGCGGATATAACATCGGCGAAGCCTTCAAATAGAAGGGCAAATCCTTGTTTGCGCACTTCGCTTCTTGCGGCGTAATAGTTATATAGCAACGAACTTTTATTGAAGATCGGAGTTTCAGGCGTGTTTAAATATTTTGGGTGATCATCCTCGGACAAGGAACGGGCTGAAAAAGCCACGATGTTCCCTTTCATATCCGTGAGAGGAAACATAAGCCTGTTCCGAAAACGATCGAAATAGCCTTCTCCGTTCTCCCTTTTAATAATTAATCCAGCCTGTTCCATTTCGCCTTCAGAAAAGCCATGCTGCTTTAAATATTTGACAGCGATATCCCATTCAGGCAAAGAATATCCGATTTGGAACTTTCGTATACTCTCAACAGCCATGCCCCTTGACGTTACATAATCCAATGCGCCGGCACCTTCATTAGTGTTCATAAGCAAATGGTGATAAAATTTTCCCAACAATTCATGGGCTTTCAGCATTCGTTGCTCATGTGGCGGGACATGTTGGAGGGCTATTGATTCATGCGGCTTGATATCAAGCGGAATATTGCCTTTTTCAGCGATCCTGGCCGCCGCTTCCTGGAACGATACACCCTCTGCCTCCATGATGAAATTAAAAACATTTCCGCCAGTGCCACATCCAAAACAATGAAAAATCTGCTTCTCGGCGGTGACAGAAAAAGATGGTGTGTTTTCTTGATGGAAAGGACATAGTCCAAAATAGTTTCGGCCATGTTTTTTTAGCTGGACATAATCGCTTATGATCTCGACAATATCAACAGACTGCCTTAATTCAATGATTTTTTCCTCAGGAATTCTTGCAGCCAAGGTAAACATCTCCATCTCTCTTTATTTTTAACAACCATCGGCCACAATTCAACCTTATTCATCATAATTCGACAAAATCTCACGAAAGGAGCTTAAAAAGTGATGTCGATCTGCATTCCCAAAGGCTTTTGGCCCTTTTCCGAAATTTCCCCGTTCACGCTCCTTCCGGGCCCAGTATCGAAATTGAAGGGCGGTATCCATTTGATCCTCGCGGTATATCTTGCCGTTTGCAGAAAGGACAAGTACCCCTTTTTGGAGAGCCAGGCTTGCCAACCCGATATCCTTGAGGATATCCTTTGTTTTAATATTGTTCAGAATATACATATCACTTGCCTCTGCAACAGGATCTGCAAAAGTCCATTGTTCATTCTCCGCGATAATGCCAGGTTTATGGTTATACGAAGCAACGAATAACACTTTTTCGTTCTTTTCCGCAGCAATGGAAGAAATCTCTTTTTTAACAGGGCAGGCATCGGCATCGACAAAAATCACTCTTTTTTTATCCGCATAACTATTTATTCTGCATCCCTCCGCAGATTCCTTCTTATTTTTTTATTTTCCATGAATGATTATGACTTGAATTTGATTCACAATAAATAGTCTATTCTTTCATTCCTGGATCTAAACCTTTTTTATTTGATTAAACACAATTTTTTATTATAGCGTAATATTGCTGCTTTGACCAGATAAAAGCCTTGGGAATCTCCCAAAAAAAATGAGCACTCGAGTTGCGCTCATTTCATTTTTTATTCTGTATATAATTTATAATGATATTGGCCGTTTCTTCAACGGCTTTATTTGTTACATCAATAATGTGACAGCCGATTTTGCCGGAGATCAGTTCAAAATACTCGATTTCTCTGCGGATTCTTTCTATGTTGGCATAAATCGCATTATCATCCAAGCCTAGTGTGATCAGTCTTTCCCTTCTAATTTCATAAAGCTTTTCAGCGCTGATTTTTAAGCCGATGCACTTGCTGGAATCGATCTTGAACAATTCTTCAGGCGGGTCCACCTCCGGCACAACAGGCACGTTCGCCACTTTGAATCTCTTATGAGCAAGGTATTGGGATAGAGGCGTTTTGGAAGTGCGTGAAACGCCTACCAGCACGATGTCCGCCTTGAGCAGACCTCTTGGATCGCGGCCGTCATCATATTTCACCGCAAATTCAATTGCCTCAATTCTTTTAAAATAGTCTGCGTCCAACTTACGAACAAGCCCCGGCTCATATGAAGGCGTTTTGTCAAATATCGTTTCAAAAATATCGATGAGCGGACCAAGCACATCAACCGCATGAATTCCTGACTGTTCCGCCTTTTTATGCAAGTACTTTCTGATTTCCGGTTTCACCAGTGTATAAATAATGATGCTTCGGCTCATTTTTGCAAGTGATATGACTTCATCAATATTCTCTTTGACTTCCACATACGGAAACCGCTTAATGATGGCATTTGAGCCTGAAAACTGGCTGATAGCCGCCTTTGTGACAAGCTCCGCCGTTTCACCCACTGAATCCGATACTACATAAATAATTGGTTCCGTCATCCTGTCACCTTCTTTCGTCATGTAAGCTTTTCCCCCTGATCGCCAAGCGCTACAAATGCTTTTGTAATATTTGTTTTTGTCAGCCTCCCGATTACTTCATAACCTGAATCTGTTTCTTTTACTACGGGAACAGCGTCTATTTGAACATCGATTAATTTTTTTGCGACGTCAATAAGTAAATCTTCTTTTTTGCACATCGTAATATTTGGCATCCGTGTCATGATAATGTTCACTGGCAAAGTGGATAACTCTTGCTTTCCAAGACTCGCTCTTAACAGGTCTTTCCGTGAGAGAACTCCGGCTAAATGGTGGTTATCATCTGTAACAAATAATGTGCCGACATCTTCCAAGAAAATAGTAACGATGGCATCATAAACTGAAACGTTTTCATGTACGACGACAGGCATGGACTGGTAATCCTTGACAACAAGCTTTTTCAATTTGTCCGCCAGGAGCTGGATTCCCGTTTTTCCCGTATAAAAATAACCGACGCGCGGCCGTGCGTCCAAATATCCTGCCATTGTCAAAATAGCTAAATCGGGCCTTAATGTTGCCCGAGTTAAATTCAGCTTATCCGCTATATGTTCTCCTGTAATCGGACCGTTTTCCTTGACGATTTCCAATATGCGTTCCTGCCTTTTGCTCAGTTCGATTTTGCTCACCACCCATGGACATGAAATATGACATACTGATTATTATTTAGTATATACTATATCGTGTTTAAAGAAAATCACTTCTATAAAGGAAAAAGGGGTTTAGTGACCCCTTTTCCATTTATTTCACATGAATTTCATTTATTTGGGCAAACGAGCCAATCAAGTCAGCGAGCTTTTTCATTTGCGACAGCCGATTATTTCTGATGGCAGAGTCTTCCGCCATAACCATCGTATGATCAAAATATGCGGTGATTGCGGGTTGCAATTGCTTTAAAGCCGAAAATCGCGCCCTTGCATCCGGTCGGGATTGGAATATTTCCCGCAATTCTTCATATTTGTCATATAGAATTTGTTCTTCCCCATTCTTAAATAAGGAAGGGTCTATCTCGCCAGCCGGTTCTGCTTTACGAGCAATATTTAATACGCGGGCCAATGATTCAATCGTTTCTTTAAAATCAGGTTTATCTTTTTGTTCATTCAACGTTTTGGCCCTGTCTACAATATCTGGCGCTCCGTTCATCTCTCCACCGAGTACCGCGTCGATGATATCATGACGGATACCGCGCTCCTGCAACATAAACTTCATGCGCAATTGGAAAAACTCCAACAGATTTTTAAGCAACCCTTCGCTCTGGCCAATGGCATCTTCTTGTATAATGGCGATGGTTTGTTTCAGCAGGTTTGTTATAGAGAGATTCCAGTTTTTATCAAGTAAAATATGGATGATCCCGGCAGCGCTTCTGCGTAAAGCGTACGGGTCTTGCGAGCCAGTCGGTATTAAACCAATTGCAAATGAAGCGACGATCGTATCCAGTTTATCAGCAAGGCCGACAACACCGCCGATTGTCAATTCGGGAATGCGATCATGGGCATGGCGCGGCATATAATGTTCCCGGATGGCCTGTGCCACTTGAACGGATTCACCTTTTTGCAGAGCGTATTTTTCCCCCATAATACCTTGAAGTTCCGGAAATTCATCGACCATATTTGTGATAAGATCAAACTTGCATATGGAAGCAGCCCGGTCCGCCAGTTCCTGTTCCTCTTTTGAGAGATGAAGATCTTGGCAAATTTCCTTCGTGATCTTCCGGATTCGTTTGACCTTCCCGGCTAATGTGCCGATTTTTTCATGGTAAATAATGTTCTCAAGTTTGTTAAGAGCAACGTCAATATCCAATTTTTTATCTTCTTCAAAGAAAAATTCGGCATCGGCGAGTCTTGCGCGCAACACTTTTTCGTTCCCTTTCATGACAGTTTCGATATAGCGGGAATCACCGTTACGAACGGAAACGAAATACGGGAGCAATTGACCAGATCGATCCCTTACCGGAAAATACCGCTGATGCGATTTCATGGAAGTGATGAGCACCTCTTCAGGGAGGCTTAAAAAACTCTCTTCAAAACTGCCGAAAAAGACAGTCGGATATTCCACAAGATTGGTGACCTCTTCAAGAAGATCTTCATCTGTTGGAACAACCCAGTTTCGTTCAACTTCCAATTGTTTTATTTGTTCGAGAATCATTTGCTTTCTTTTTTCGTCATCTGCGATCACATACTGATCCAGCAAACTTTTTTCATAATCAGCCGGTGTCGAAATAGTTGCCTGGCTTCCAAGAAAACGGTGACCCCTTGTCACCACATCGGTCTGTACTCCGGCTACGGAAAAAGAAACAGCTTCTTTTCCGAACATGGCTACAAGCCAGCGGATCGGCCTGACATATTTAATGGAATGATTCGCCCAGCGCATGTTGTTTGGAAAGTGCAGACCCGTAACGATATGTTCAAGCTCGGGAAGCAGATCTATCGTTTTCTTTCCCTGAATAAATCGCTTCACGTGGGCATATTCCGTTCCTTTTATTTCTTTAAAATAAATGTCGTCCGTCGTCATCCCGTTGGAACGGCTAAAGCCGATGGCAGCTTTGGACCAGTTCCCATCTTTATCCAAGGCAATTTTTTTGGCGGGCCCCTTCATCTCTTCTTCACTGTCATCTTGCTTTTCCGCTGCTTCCCGGATGATCACTGCCAGCCTGCGAGGTGTGGAGAAGGATTGCGCTCCGCCGTGGCTAATATGATGTTCATCAAGCCAGTTGATCACTTTTTCTTCTAGTTGGCGGATTGCTTCTCGAATAAACCTTGCGGGCATTTCTTCCATTCCGATCTCAAGTAGTATATCTCTCTTACTCATGCCCACATTCCTCCTTCACAGTTTGTAAAATCGGGAAGCCAAGTTTTTCTCTTTCTTCATAAAAAGTTTTTGCAACATGGCGTGCCATGTTCCTCATTTTTGCTATATACGCCGTTCTTTCTGTAACAGAAATAGCTCCTTTGGCATCAAGCAAGTTAAAGACATGAGAGCATTTTAAAATATAATCGTATGCCGGGTGAACGAGACCGGCTTCCATTTGCCGCTTCGCTTCTTTCTCATACATATTAAAAAGCGTAAACAGCATTTCTTGATCCGAAGTTTCAAACGTATATTTGGAATGTTCATATTCCGGCTGATAAAAGATGTCGCGAACTGTAAATCCTTCCGTCCATTCCAATTCAAACACGTTGTCTTTTTCTTGAATATAGGACGCGAGCCTTTCGATGCCATAAGTTAATTCCACTGAGACCGGCTTGCATTCCAAACCGCCGACTTGTTGAAAATACGTAAATTGGGTAATTTCCATCCCATCCAGCCACACTTCCCAGCCAAGCCCAGCGCAGCCCAAAGAAGGATTTTCCCAATTGTCTTCCACAAATCGGATATCATGCTCCAACGGATTAATCCCCAGCTTTTTAAGAGAGTCCAAATACATTTCTTGTATGTTTTCAGGTGATGGCTTCATGATCACTTGAAACTGATGGTGCTGGTACAGCCGATTTGGATTTTCCCCGTAACGGCCATCAGCCGGGCGCCTTGATGGCTCTACATATGCCACATTCCACGGCTCGGGGCCGATGGAGCGCAAAAAGGTGTATGGGCTCATCGTTCCCGCGCCCTTTTCAACATCATAAGCCTGCATTAAAATACAGCCGTAATCTGACCAATGCTCTTGCAGTGTTACAATCATTTCTTGTATATTCACGAATATCATCCTTTCCATAAAGAACTATTGGCAGCGTCAACCTTTAGGTCAAGTGGAGACCCTCAGCGGATTGAACGGATTCAAGACAAATAACTTCCATGGCGTCGTTTCCAGCGTAAAATAAAAACGCCCGTCCCATGCTTACAATCTAAGCATAGGGACGAGCGTTCGCCCGCGGTTCCACCCTATTTGCCGAAAAGCCGGCCACTTTCGTTCGTTCCTGCTCGGGACTGCCTTCTTCAACGTTCCATTCCCGGCTCCCACCATCCCGGGTTCGCTTTTATGGAATTGGGTTGAATACTACTTTCCTTCTTCGCAGTTCATGTTTTACTAATCATAAAATAAATCAAAACAAGTTCGTTGTCAACTATCATTACAGCTTACCACGCAATGAATCAAGCTGGTCCAGGAATTTTTTCGATTTTAAATAAAGACCGGAATACTCCTCATAATATAGATCAATGGCCATTTTAAGCTCTTTTTTAGTTTCGGGTTTGACTGAAATAGATCCCAGACGATTTAAATCAAAATAATAAAAGAGCCTGAGAAGCTTGATGGATTGCTGTGATAATGGCAGACGGTGCGGATCATGCTCCATACAGCGGTGGCAAATCAATCCGTTTTCCTTTATGGAAAATGAGAATGTGCCTTCCGTAGATCCGCATACGGCACATTTCTCCATCTCCGGATACAAGCCGAGAACAGACAGCATCTTCATTTCAAATATGCATGTCAAAATGTCGGGATCCAAGCCTTCATCAATATATTGCAACGTCTGGAGAAGAAGTTCAAACAAATATGGGTTGGGCTGTTTGTCTTGTGTGCTTTTATCCACCATTTCTACTATATAGGTAGTATAAGCCGTTTTGAATAAGTCTTCTTTTATCCCTCTAAAAGTGGTAATAATTTCTCCTTGCTGCAAAGTACCTAATCCCCGGCCAGCCTGCAGTAAAAAATGACCATATGTAAAGATCTGGGAAATCGCCGAGAGGCGACTATTTGGCTTTTTGGCACCTCTCGCCATCCCGGAAATTTTCCCCGCTTCCCTGCTGTAAATAGCGACAACCTTATGAGATTCTCCATAATCTGTGGATCTAATCACAATTCCTTCTATTTTTTGCAGCATGCTTTTAACCCCTTTACAGGTATCATACTGCACAGCGGGTCTAAAGAAAAGAAGAAGGAAACGAAATCAAGGCGCTTTGTACTCAAAAACATTATTTAATGCTGATGTAATGGCTCATTTAAGATACAGGATAATCCACCTCGTCTGGTTCATCCATCGGCAGAGCATTCATATGTTCCTCTTTCTCAAGTTCCTTTAGAAGCAGGTATGTGTCAATGCTTCCCGTCTTCTTAAAAACTTTCCAAGTAAACTCATACATTTGAATCCCGCCTTTCTTAAGTGGTTATATGAATATGTTTGTCCAGGCAGACCAGGAAGATTCCACGTAAATTTTGTTAAATAACAAACGACCTTTACAATCATGTTAATAATTGTCGTCTGTAAATCCAAAATCTTTCAAGTGTGAAGCTTTATTTCTCCAGTCTTTTTGGATCTTAACCCATAATTCCAAAAATACTTTTGAACCAAGCAGGTTTTCAATATCCATCCGTGCACGCTGTCCAATCTCTTTCAGCATCTTTCCTTGTTTTCCAATAACGATTCCCTTTTGTGAATTGCGTTCCACAATGATCGTAGCCATAATATGAATGATGTCTTTATTTTTCTCCGTTTTCATCTGATCAAGAACAACAGCAATGGAGTGTGGAACTTCTTCCCTCGTTAAATGCAGCACTTTTTCCCGAATCAGCTCAGATACAATAAACCTTTCCGGGTGATCCGTCACTTGATCAGCAGGGTAATATTGCGGCCCTTCCGGCAAATAATCGTTTATGAGCTGGAGCAACTTCTCCACATTGTTTCCTTCCAATGCTGAAATCGGAATAATTTCTTGAAATGGAAGCATATCTTTATATTGTTCGATGATTGTCAGCAGTTGATCAGGATGTATTTGATCGATTTTATTGATGACGAGAAAAATGGGTGTCCGAACATTTTTCAATTGTTCAATGATATATTCGTCCCCTCGTCCATATCCTTCTTCTGCATTAATCATAAACAAAATGAGATCCACTTCATTAAATGTATTCATGGCCACTTTGATCATAAAGTCGCCCAATTTATGTTTCGGCTTATGAATACCGGGCGTATCGATAAAAATAACCTGGGTATGATCGGTTGTCAGCACACCCTGCACTTTGTTTCTTGTCGTTTGTGGTTTATCGCTCATGATGGCGATTTTTTGGCCAATCACTTTGTTTAAAAAAGTTGATTTTCCAACATTTGGTCTTCCAATAATCGAAACAAAACCAGATTTAAACGTTGTGTTTTCATTCATCATGTTGTTCATTCAAATCCTCTCGAGAAAATGCAAACGGCAGCAATTGTCCTACTGTACACTCATGGGTTTCCCGCTTGCTGTTTGCCATGATGACTTTCATCCCTTTATGGCAATGTTCCGTAATCACTTGCCGGCATGCGCCGCACGGGGCTATCGGGCGGTCCGTATTAGCCGTCACAGCAAGAGCGGAAAACTCATTCACCCCCTCTGAAAGCGCTTTAAATATTGCAACTCTCTCCGCACAGACCGTCACGCTATAAGCAGCATTTTCAATATTGCAGCCGTGATAGACGGTACCATCTTTCGTCAATAGGGCCGCACCCACGGTGAATTTGGAATAGGGTGCATACGCTTTTTTCTTTGCTCTTTCCGCCTCTTGAATCAATTGGTTAATATCCATCTAAATCTCCCTTACATCCTCATCCTTATTTTACTACATTTTCATAAAAAAAGTTATCTTTTACCACAAATGCTTTTAGATAATTTCATCAATTTCCGTTAAGGGAAATTGTGTCATTATTTTATCGTATTGCAAACGATGTTTCAAATGAGACCGAAAATATAAAGAGGCTAAGATACAACTAAATCAGCTAATTAAAAACGAACAATACAGTGACACTTCATTCTAGTAGGCGTTTCTACCAGTCGGGCATTTAGGTGCCGTTTTCTCACACTTAGGCCTTTTGTGTCAACTCAAGTCTTGAAGGGGGAGTTTTACGGCACCTTACATGCGGGATAAAGTGAAACTTCATTTCTTGGTATGCCTTTCCCAAGGAATGTTAGTTGAACCAATCGGGCATTTAGGTGCCGTTTTCTCACACTTGGACCTTTTGTATTCACTCAAGATTTTGAAGTGGGAGCCTTACGGCACCTTACATGCGGGATAAATGGTCCCAGTGTATCATACGCAAGCTTTTAGCGTCGTCAACATATGTAGACTCCTGCGGGAATAGCTCGAGCTGAAGATCCCGCAGGAAAGCGACCTTTGCTTTCCGAAAAAGCTGAAGATCCCGCAGGAAAGCGAAATAGGTTGACGTAGCGATGATAGGAATATTGTTAACACAAATAGACCGAACAATTATAAATGAATTGTTCGGTTTTGCTTGTGTCCTAGCCTCTTCAATCGAATATTTTGGGCAAGAAAATGATGAGCCCGATCAGTACAGTCAGAATCGCAAACATAAGCACCGCGCCCGCAGCCAGATCTTTTGCTTGTTTGGCAAGCTTCCTGTATTCGTCCGTAATCAAATCCACCGTCCGTTCTAGCGCCGAATTGATCATTTCCAAGACAAACATCCCAAATATACAAAATAGAACAAACATCCATTCGACTTTACTAATTTGAAAAATAAAGCCGCAGCCAGTTACTACAATGGCTGCCGCGGTGTGAAAACGGAAGTTTTTCTCATGCAAATAGACGTGTGCAATGCCCTGGAAAGCACATTTAAACGCTTGGGCAAGCCGGTGCAGTGAAAATACTCCCTTATCTTTCGAGGCCATAGCTCTTCAGTATTTCCTCTTGTTTTTGAAACATCTTTTGTTCCTCTTCAGGTGTCATGTGATCGTATCCGAGCAAATGTAAAAATCCATGGACAGCCAAAAATCCCAGCTCCCTTTCGAGCGAATGCCCATATTCGTGCGCCTGTTCACGGGCCTTGTCAATGGATATCACAATATCACCGAGCATCCTTGGAGTTCCGTGGGCATATGCGATCTCCATCTCTCCTTCCCCCAGCTCCTCCATTGGAAAGGAAAGGACATCCGTAGGTTCATTTTTGCCGCGGTATGAATGGTTCAGCTCACGTATTGCTTCGTTGGACACGAAGATGACGGACACTTCACCATCATCCTTTTCACTCATTTCCAAAGAAGCTGCATGCTTCAGCAGACGTTCTACCAACTCCAATTGGCTTGTTTGAACTTCATTTGTCTCTTCTATAAAATCAATTTCTAGCTCCATCTAACATCACCTTCTGATCTTTATTGCCAGGATACTCGATTCGCGAATGAAAAATACCGCTTAATGTTTTGCAAAACGTTTCTTTGATGATTTCAAGTTGCTTTAATGTTAAGTCGCACTCACTTAATTGCCCGTCAAGCAGTCGGTCTTGCGCAATCTGATGGACAAGCTTTTTAATTTCCTCTTGTGTCGGATTTTTCATGGATCGCACTGCAGCTTCCACGCTATCGGCAATACTGATCACCGCCGCCTCCATTGACCTTGGTTTTGGCCCAGGGTACCGAAAATCTGATTCTGAGACGTCTTCATTCAGCTTTTTTTCTTTATAATAGAAAAACTTTAACAAAGTCGTTCCATGATGCTGCCCCGCTATGTCGACAATTTCCCGCGGCATTTTATGTTTTTTTAACTCTGCCACTCCATCCGTTACATGAGCGATGATGATGTCTTTGCTTCTTGACGGGGGCAGCCTGTCGTGAGGGTTTTCCATATTCATTTGGTTTTCAATAAAGAAATGCGGCCTTCTTGTTTTGCCGACATCATGATAATAGGCGCCAACTCTGGCAAGCAACCCGTTTGCACCGATTGCTTCACACGCAGATTCCGCCAAGTTGGCAACCATGACACTATGATGATATGTGCCCGGAGCTTCCGTAAGAATTTTTTTCAGCAACGGATGATTCGGATTCGATAGCTCAATCAATTTAATCGTTGATAAAATGCCAAATCCCGCTTCCAAAAACGGCAGGACACCAATGGCTAAAACAGAGGAAAGAATTCCCGAAGCGACTCCGTATACAATATGGAAAAAGAATTCCATTTTGGCAAACTGGCCGCCGCCAATAAATTGGAGAAAAGAAATGATCAAAATGTTTATGGACGAAACGAGTACTCCTGCCCGTAAAACATTGAACCTCTCACTTTTATCCGACAAAAATAAATTAGCCGCGAGACCGCTGAATAAAAAGTAGATGGCGATCTCCATATCTATCGTTCCCGATATGTCATCCCGAAATACGATGCTGCCGCAGGCGGCCAAAATAACCGTCATAAACAATGCGAACCGCTCATTCACCAAAATCCTGATCAAAAGAGGTGCCATCGCCGCCGGAAAAATATACCCGATTTCGAAGCGGTCTACCTCTTCCATCAGACTGACGATTTTCATAATGAGAAGGGATGCAACAAAAATAATGCTGGTCAACAGCAAAAGATTTTGCTTTTGAAGGTCAGCCAAGTTTAACTTCGCGAAGGAAACATAAAAGGCCCCGACAGAAAGAAAGACAAAAATCGCAAGGCCAACAAAAGGCAGAACAGTAGGCGTACTTTTCAAAAGACCAAGCAGTTCCAAATGGCGGTATATCTCCCTGTCAATCAAATGGCCTTCTTGCACGATGATTTGGCCTTGTAATATTTTAAAAGGCTCCACTTCTTCCATCGCTTGCCGCTTTCTCTCTTCTGTCAGATCCTCATCATACAGTTCGTTGGGAACAATCGCATACTCACCCAGTTCTATAGCGGCCTGTTCAATCTCTTGCGACAGTCCCGCCGAGGAGATGCGCCCGGCCAGCGTCCCTTGTGCGGCCGTTACTTGTTCCTCCCGAATTTTATCACTCATAATCGCCTCAATGTGACTGACCAACAAATTTCGCGCCTTATCCAATTCGTCCTCTTTTGCATCGAGGAGACGAATGAGTGTTTGATCGGAAATCGTCTCAGTCACATTTTCCGTTTCATCGGTGGAAAGCTTTTCTTTCAACAAGGCGAGTTTGTCCGGCGCTTTTCCTTCTTGTTTCTGATTTTCTTTTTCCAAATCTTTTGTTTCCTGATTCACTTCTTTTACAAAATCGAAGATGGAATTTACGAGTAAAATTCGATTTTGGGCAATTTCTTGTTTATGAACATAGACTTTTTCAACTTCATCTGCCGCTTTTTGACGTTCTTCCTCTGTTTTCACTTCATCCTCTATCGTTTTTGGCGAGCGGATTGTCTTTTCAGCTACAGAGAACAACTCAACGTCATATGTTTCAGGCTTAACATTTGTATAGAGCACAGCGAACATCAGCATACTCAAGACGATGTAAATAAGTGCCGTGAAAAGCTTATAGCTAAGGATTGTCCGTACTTTGCCAATTAATTTTTGAAAATCCATAAAATCCTCCACAGACTTTTTTCATTTTATAGCAGATGCTCATATTCCAAATGATAGCAGTTTTAGACAATAAAAACACGAAATATTTTTGTGAAATAAAAAAACCCCGGAATGATCAACGTCCCGGGGGTGTCTCATTTTGGGCATAGGCAGTGATGATGCGGCCAACAAGCGGATGTCTGACAACATCGCTGTGATCAAGATGAATAAAAGTAATTCCCTTCACACCACGCAAGATGACTTCGGCCGCAATTAATCCGGATTTGGCCCCCTGAGGGAGATCCACTTGTGTAGAGTCGCCCGTAATGACCATTTTCGAACCAAAGCCAAGCCTGGTCAAAAACATTTTCATTTGAGCGTGGGTTGTGTTTTGGGCCTCATCCAAAATGACAAACGCATCATCAAGTGTCCGCCCGCGCATATAGGCGAGCGGGGCCACTTCGATCGTATCCCTTTCAACCAAACGCTGTGTATGTTCGGCACCCAGCACATCATGAAGGGCATCGTAGAGCGGGCGTAAATACGGATCCACTTTTTCTTTTAAATCTCCGGGCAAAAAACCGAGACTTTCTCCAGCCTCCACCGCAGGACGCGTTAATATAATTTTGTTGACCTTTCCGCTCCTTAATGCATTTACAGCCATGACAACAGCCAAATAAGTTTTCCCCGTCCCGGCGGGACCGATGCCAAATACGAGGTCATTTTTTTTGATGGCATCTATGTAATGCCGTTGTCCAAGGGTTTTTGCCCGAATGGATTTACTTTTGGCATTTCGGCCAATTTCTTCATGAAATAGTTCAGAAAAATAGTCAACCTTGCCTTGTTTAGACATTTTTGCGGCATAGGCAACATCCCGCGGGCCAATATGAATGCCGCTGCGCGTCACATCCAAAAGCTGTCTGATTGTCTCTTGAGCTTGGGTGACGGCTTCTTCCTCACCGGAAATGTTGATCGTTTCCCCGCGTGTCACGATTTTTATTTGAAATTCATCTTCCAGTATTTTTAAATTGTTGTCTCCACTTCCAAAAAGAATAAAAACTTCATCATCATTATCAAGCTGAATTTTCTTCTGGAATAATTCCTCTGACATATACTAATCTCCTTGGGTAATCGGTTTTTCTTTTGCTATGTTTTCAATTACTTGGAAATATACTATTAGCTTAACTTTACCATTCTCCACAGTCTCATGCAAAACAATTTCCTTATCTATTCTTGCATCTTCAGGAAGATGTTTCCGCAAATCATCTTTTGCCAAATCCTTACCTGCCTGAACCGCTTCTTCTTTTGTCAGTTCCCGCTTGAAGCTTTCGCTTTCTCGAATGGTTTCATCGATATACGCTATGGGAAGTTCCCACCCTAAAAACCTGATCGGGTGTTCAGTTTTTTCCGTTTCAAAGCTTTTAAATTCCTCTTTCCCGAAGCCCCAAACAGGAAAAGCGACCGAACCAATCTTGATACCGTGTATCCGCTTTTCCTTCCCGGTAAACACCTCAAAAGGGGTTGTCAGCGGGTATTCAACCTCGGACTGATACCATGTTTTGCCCCAAACCTCCCCTTTGGCCGGAACAAGCTGCTCTCCTTCTTCTCCGCCGATCATTCCGGATACAAGCATTTGGCCTTTTTTCACAAATTGATTGACCTTAACAATCGGCTTGCCTTTTTCAACAAACATTTCGGCGATTACCGCTTTCTTTTTGGCAACAAGATGCTGAGGACCCAGCGGCTTTGCCTTTTTCGGTTCATTTTTTTCAACAACTTGAAAATGGAAGGTTGTCCCTTTTAACTCCACGCCAATCCATGTAATATTATTCACACGCTCCGTCAATTGTTGTTGAAGCTTTTCAAGATCTTGATTGAAAAAATGAAATGTGCCGACTTTTATGCCGAGCTTGTTCAGTTCTTTGCGAATATTATGTTCCGTTTCCGGGTTTGCCCCGTTGATTTGAATGCCCCATGTGATATTGGATAATACAGTCAAAATGACAAGGAACAGAAATACACCAATAAGAAAGCCGCTGTTTTTTAGCAGCCGCTTCCAAAGAAACGGTATTCCCTCTCCGCGAATAAAAGAAACGGTACAGTCAAAGTCGCGGACGATATGCCTGAAATTATGTAAATCAAGAAGTGAGATATAAAAAAATATCGCCCCTGTTTTCATTTTCCGCATAGACCATAATGACACTTTTTTGCGCGCGCAAATATTGATAAGGCGCTCCAAACCTGTTCCTTCTATTTTTACGAGCACCCTGCCTGTTACGAACGTAACCCACCGGTTCTTCATCTGGGCCCCTCCTTACTTACTGTTTCAGGTACAATACTTCTTCAATGCGCCCTTCCAACAAAATTTCTTCCGGAAGAATCGTTTTTATCACGAATGATTTTCCTTTAATCAACAGCTGGCCTTGTTTCAGCAGAAGACGGAGTTCACGATCGGAAAAAGCGAGAAGACCTTTGTGATTTTCGATATATATATGAATTTGTCCGATAATCGTCACACGCGGGAGATCCATCAATACATCAGGCGGAAGTTCCATTTTATTAGTCATCCATTTGCGGAGCCGATCTGTCATTTTTTTGGGCATAAAAAAGAACCCCCCTTCATCTCATATGTATGAAATGAAGGGAGGTTTCATCACTCGTTTCAACATTTAGGCGGAAAAACCTGCCTTTTCTCGCCATTGATTCACGTCCTGCTAACGGACTCGCCGTTTCAATGCTTTTGGAGGACCAAGTATCTCGTGCATGATCATCCCCCGGACAATATCATTTTGATGTCCAAACAATGGTCTTTGTTCACTTGGTTTTGCTTTTTTAGGTATGAAGGTATCGGCATGATCAGCAGCCCGTTTTTGTGCAGCGCGAATTTTCTGTTCGTAGGTCTCTGCTTGCTTTTTCAGCTTTTCCAATTCTCCTTCTGCCCGCGCTTTCTCCTCTTCAATAGCAGGATTGGTTTCGATCTGTGTCAATAATATATCGGCAGCTTCGCGAAGGCTGCGGGGCATATCGACTTGAAAAGGTTTGTTTTCTTCGTCCATTCTTTCGTTTGAATTGCTTCGTTCTTCAAGATCAGTGTTTGGACGGGCAGGCTTTTGTTGGACTGGACGGATTGGCTGATGTTGGTCAGCTTTTTGTCTTTGCGGCTGATTTTTCTTTTTACTGTTCAGCAAAAAGCTTATAATGGCTATGATAATGATTGGCAAAAATTGTTCCAAAGGAGTGCCCCCCTTTCAAAAGAGCTGCCCATCTTATTTCTGTTTGTCATCATCTGGTTTCGACATTTTTCCGATAGAATCACGCATATCCGTATCTGCGTCAATGTTGCGAAGAGACATGTAATCCATGACACCCAAATTTCCAGATTTCAGGGCTTCCGCCATAGCAAGTGGTACTTCCGCTTCCGCTTCGACCACCTTTGCCCTCATTTCCTCTACTCTGGCTTTCATCTCCTGCTCGCTTGCAACAGCCATGGCCCTTCTTTCTTCCGCTTTTGCCTGGGCAATTTTCTTGTCGGCTTCCGCCTGGTCCGTCTGCAGCTGAGCTCCAATGTTTTTCCCAATATCAACATCCGCAATGTCAATCGAAAGAATTTCAAATGCGGTTCCGGCATCAAGTCCTTTTGCCAGTACGGTACGAGAGATCATATCAGGATTTTCCAGGACTTTCTTATGGTTATCACTGGAACCAATCGTCGAAACGACACCTTCCCCGACACGAGCGATAACCGTTTCTTCACCTGCTCCCCCGACGAGGCGGTCAATATTAGCGCGCACTGTTATTCTTGCTTTTGCTTTTACTTCAATTCCATCCATTGCCACACCAGCAATAAACGGTGTTTCAATTACTTTTGGATTTACACTCATTTGGACCGCTTCTAATACGTCGCGGCCTGCAAGGTCAATAGCTGCGGCACGCTCAAATGTAAGTTCAATGTTGGCGCGCTGCGCAGCAATCAGAGCATTGACAACCCTGTCTACATTACCACCTGCCAAGTAGTGGCTCTCCAATTGATTAGTCGCAACCGGAAGTCCCGCTTTATGAGCTTTGATCAGCGGATTGACAACTCTTCCGGGAATGACCCTTCTCAGCCTCATACCAATCAGTGTAAAAATCCCAATTTTGACCCCGGCTGCAAGGGCTGAAATCCAGAGCCCCACCGGTACAAATGTAAATAGTATGGCTAGTGCAATAATGCCTAAAACGATCATCACAAGTAAGAAAATTGTATCAGGACCTAACATCAATATATTGCCTCCTCTTTATTTATGTTTTACACGGGGCGCACGACAATGCGGGAGCCTTCCACTTTCACCACTTTAACACCGGTATTGTTTTCAATGAAATTTCCCTCTGCAACGACATCTATCCGTTCATCATCAATCAGGACGGTTCCAGATGGCCGAAGCGGCGTAATCGTGACACCTTTTTTACCAACTAACTCTAACCGGTTTACGTTTGACACGTATCCCTTTTCAGAGCTCGTTGAATCAGTTAAAATGAATCTTTTAAAAATGTTCATCCGCTTTCCAAACACCTTTACAAGTATAATCATGAAAAGAATAGCCATAATCAGAGCAGTAACAATTGAAACAGCCATATGAATCACATTTTCTCCCGCAAGCAGCATGCTTCCTATAACAGCAACAGTGCCAAGAATCCCTAAAATGCCGCCTGCAACAAAAAATTCCGCTGCAATAAAAATGAGTCCCAATATGAAAAGAAGCAAAGATTCATACCCTGCAAGGCCGGCAACATAATGGCCGTAAAAGAACAGGAGTAAAGAAGACAACCCCATGAAACCAGGAATTCCAAAACCTGGTGAATACAATTCCAGAACAAGTCCCAAACTGGCGATGGTTAATAATATCGGGACGACAATCGGATTCGTGATGATTCGTGCAAGCGATTCCGCGAAAGTGGTTTCAACCGTATGAACCTTTGCGTTCGACATGTTGGTTTTCGCCAAAAGTTCATCGATATCCTTGACGGTTCCTTCTGAATAGCCCACTTTCACAGCCTGATCCGCTTCCAGAGTCAACAACTTGCCTTTTTCTTTCAGCTCGGGTAAATCGACTTTTCCGCTTGCCATCGCCTTCGCAATTTTCGGGTCACGTCCGCTCTTCTTTGCCGCTCCTTCCATAGCCGCAAGCCACATACTTTCAGCCTTTTCCCCGGCGGTATTTCCCGACTGGTCAATAACGGCTGCCGCTCCCATTACAGCATTGGGCGTCATATAAATTTCTTCTGTATGAAGCGCAATATAAGATCCTGCGGAAATGGCCCACGAATTAACAAAGGTGACGGTTTTGATGTTTTTTATTTCTGCGATCCGGTTTCCGATATCCCGTGCGGCATCTACCGCTCCTCCTGGCGTATTCATATCAAAAACAATCATATCGGCATTATTTTCTTCCGCCTCACTGATCGCCCGATCCAAGAATGCATATAATCCTTTTTCCACATCGTTTTGAATCGGAATGACATACACATTGTTTTCTTTGGCAGATGCCCCTACCGGCAGCAACATGCAAAAACCGGCAACAAAAAGGAAAACAGCGGCAATGATCCTTTTCATGATATCACCCCCTTCCGAAAGCTCCTATTTGTATTACGGGAGGCCTTTTAAAAAAGTTTCATTCTTGCCATTATTATATCGAAAAAAATCCTTATTAAAACGCTATTCACAAAAAAGCGCAAGCGCTCGTTCAGCGTCTATAAACTGGTGCACATGACATAAAGGAAATTTCAAGTGCGGAGGATTTTCGACGCTGATCTGATGATTAGTGAAAACCAATGGCTTTTACTGGCAAATGGCAGCTCGAAAGCTTCCTATTGGCAAGCCTCAAGCAACTATATCCTTGAAGCTAGCGCTTTTTCTGCGTATGAGTGTGATGACGATGCTTTCAAAGCCCTTGTCTTGTCGCTTTGCTTACAGTCGTACATCGTGTACATTTTGCGACGCCTTTGTGATCAACACCTTTTGAAAAACATGATGTATCACTGCCGAAGTTTTACTTGTCCAGTCGCCCCAAGCTAATCCGGCTTTTACCGGAAGCAATGTCCCCCTAATAGCTGCGCTTCTTACAGGGGAAATTTACTGCCGGGAAAAGCGGAATAAAGCGAAACACGGCAACGAAAAATCCAAGCAATTTACTTCAAAGTATCATGTTGCTTCAATCTTCAAGCAGCTTTACGACGAGCTGAACAAAACTCTTCGAATAAGCTATGGCGCAGGAGCAAATTGTGTAGAGTATCCTCATGCTCTAAATTCTTTTCTTCAAAACAACTAACTACACAGTTTTTTCGAGAAGAGGAGACTGATATTTGCTGGGCAGTAAAACTTCAGTTGACATCGTGTGAATTTTCATACAAAAATCATCATTTCTTACCCCTGCATAGAAAAACCGGAAAGCGTGCGCTTCCCGGATTTGTCATGATTTTGAAAGGTGCTCTTGGACAAGCTTGCTTATAAGGGCGCCGTCCGCCTTTCCCTTTACTTTGGGCATGATGGCTCCCATGACTTTACCCATATCAGCTTTAGAAGAAGCACCTGTTTGTTGAATCGTTTCTCGAATTATATTGCTCAATTCATCATCAGTCAATTGTTCAGGCATATATACATTGACATAATTAATTTCATTTCGTAATTTTTCGGCAAGGTCTTCACGCCCCGCCTTTTCGAACTCATGGAGGGAATCTTTGCGTTGTTTCAATTCGCGAGAAAGAACTGTCAATTCTTCGTCTTCAGACAATTGCCCTTTTCCAAGCTTGATCGCTTCATTTTGCAGCGCTGCTTTGAGCATTCGAATGACAGAAAGCTTTTCTTTTTCCTTGCTTTTCATCGCCTGTTTCATATCTTCATCCAAACGTGCCAGAAGATTCATGAATTCACCCTCTTAAAATTTGCGCTTTCTTGCGGCTTCAGACTTCTTCTTCCGCCGGACACTTGGTTTTTCATAAAACTCGCGCTTTCTGTATTCCTGAAGAGTTCCAGTTTTGGAAACTGTTCGCTTAAAGCGGCGAAGAGCATCTTCGAGCGATTCGTTTTTACGAACAACTGTTTTTGACATCTCTCTTTCCCTCCCTCCGAACATAGCAATTACATGTTCATGCATGGAAAAAACCATGTACTAAGTTATTATATTATAATGAGAAATTCAGGTCAATCCATTTACCGTACGAAACAGGCGGTAACAATTTTTTGTGCATGTCCGCAGAAACCATCCCATATGATTCATAAGGGGGGAGGACATGCTGTACATCTGTTTATTTTTATTACTTGCAGGATGCTTTTTACTGGGGATGACGTGGATGCGAATCGGGCTGTTTCATTTGTCCGGCAGTGCGATGGAACGTTGGCTCAGACAAGTAACAGCAACACCGCTTAGAAGCATGCTTGCCGGGATCGCCATGACTGTTGTCCTCCAGAGCAGCTCCGCGGTTACAGTTATTGCAGTGGGACTTGTCTCCGCACGAATACTATCCTTTCCGCAAACAATTGGAATTATTCTTGGGACAAATATCGGGACAACTGTGACATTGGAAATGTTGTCCTTCGATGTTACGAGTTTGATCATCCCTTTTTTAGTGAGCGGCTGTTTATGTCAATTGTTTAAAAGTACTAAAAAAAGAAGTATCGGATTTATTTTATTGGGCATCGGCATTATTTTTGCTTCCATGGAAGGTTTCGGCTGGCTATCTGGTCCCCTTTCCCACCTGAAAGCAGCGCAAGGGATTATCCGAAAAATTGAGTTAAGTGTCCCTTTTGCTTTAATCGGTGGAATGATATTAACAGCCATTATCCAATCCAGCACGGTTGTGACAGGTATTGCCATGAGTTTTCTTAGCACAAATACAATTTCCTTGGAAGCGGGGATTTTAATCATGATTGGTTCCAATATTGGCACCTGTTCCACAGCGCTGCTTGCCGGAATTGGAGCAGGCCGGGAAGCAAGACTCACAGCATATGCCCATTTATGGCTTAATGTGTTGGGAGGTTTGCTGTTCATCCCATTTATAGATACATTAGCCGAATGGAGCCGCTTTTTGAGCGATGATCCCATGACACAACTTGCACACGCCAGTGTCTTGTTTAATGTTGTTTGCTCTCTCGTTGTATTGCCGTTTTCCACTCAATTTGGCCAATTAATAATTAAAATACATCAGCGTTAGACTTAATAGCTGCTTTTTCCGATTGCCCCCTGAATAATTTGTACGCCTGAACTCGCGCCAAGTCTTGTAGCACCGGCTTCGATCATTTTTTTTGCATCTTCCAGGCTGCGGATTCCCCCTGAAGCTTTAATACCAAGTCCATCCCCGACCACTTTACGAATCAAAGCCACATCTTCGGCAGTCGCTCCTCCTGTCGAAAAACCAGTCGATGTTTTTACGAAATCTGCTCCTGCCCTTTTGACCATTTTACTGGCGATTTCTATTTCTTCTTTAGTCAGTAGACAGGTTTCGATAATGACTTTGACAAGCGCTTTGCTTTTTGCTGCAACGGTAACCGCTTGAATGTCGCGCTCAACGAGAGTGTGGTTCCCACTTTTCAGGGCGCCGATATTCATTACCATATCCACCTCGCTGGCCCCGTTTTCAATGGCATTTTTCGTTTCAAACGCCTTTGTTTCCGGTGTATTGGCCCCTATTGGAAAGCCGATTACAGTGCACACCTTGATATCCGTATCTTGTAAAAGTGATCTGGCATAGGCCACCCATGTTGGATGAATACATACGGAGGCGAACTGGTATGTTTTTGCCTCATCGCACAATATCTTGATTTGTTTTTTTGTTGCATCAGCTTTTAACAACGTATGGTCAATGAATGGCGCAATGTTTAAAGCCACATAATCCCCCTCCTCTTTTTGTTCCTCCTGAGTTTACCATCATGGATGAAACAATAAAAGGCTTTATATCTTTTGGATCATGTCAGGTAATATCAGAGTACGCTCCATTGGTCCATGCATAGCGTTTGATCATCTTGTTATTTCAATCCACGTGTTAAAATAGACTGCAAAGAATTATTCAAGGAACCTGGACATGTGGTCCCGCCACGAGTCCATAATAGTGACTTCTACATCCACTTGGAGCGAATCTTGCTGTAAGTCCAATTTTCCTTTTTTGGAGAGTTTTTTCCAAGCTTTTACATCATTTCTGTACAATGTTTCAGAAAGGCGGTAAACATCAGCATCGGGATGGACTTTAAGGGCTTCTCGATAGGTTTGCAACACTTGTTGTTTGATCTTCTTGGCTGCTCTTCGTTCAATTGTCTGGATGGCTACTTTTTTGTCTATCTCGGCAATATGACCTTCTGCTTTTATTTTCATATGAAATTTCACATGGTCCGATTTCAGTTTGGGAGTAATTTTTACTTTCTTTTTTTGAACGACGATAGATCCTATCGCCTCACCATCCGTATCCAAAATAACCGGGGCCCGATCAAACTTCTCGATAGTCCAACGATATCCTTCAATATGCTTTCCTTCTACAGTGCCAAGGAACCTTTTTTTTCTATCATATAAAGTCAATCCGTTTAACGCTACAAAAGGACGTTTTTTTTCAGGTGTTTTCCAGGTTTCTCCAACAACGAATATGGAGGGAATTCTTGCCAAGTAATTAGGCTCTTTCAATTCAATCAATATTTTCCTTAAATTTACAAACGACACAAGGGTATTTTGCTTAGAAGCACTTTCCGGGGTAGCCAATAAGCTTAACGATTTTGACACATCCATCACGGGATCGGTAAGCAAAATTTCCTCCACCTTATCATTTGTACTGTAAAATTTAATTTGGTATCTGGCCTCCGGAAATCGGCTCCACATATCAATAACAGGACCCAATCCATACTCACTTAAAAATCGTTCCGTTAAGACAATATGGGACAAATTCCCCCAAAAAATTTCATGCTGCGCAGAACGATATAAATTGAAAATAGCTTCATCAAGAATTTTGCCTGATGCTGTTGCCAACTCCGAAGTGCTCTGGCTACTGACATCTCCGCCGCCACCCTCAGTCTTTGCCAATGCCCCCAAGTTAAGGAGCTGCAAATGGACTTTGACTTCCCCATCTTCGTAATCTAAGCCAAGTCCATGTGCATAGGCAAGCTGTTCCGGCGAATTAGAATCACCGCACCCCGCCAGTACCAAAACGAAGATCATCATTGCGGAAAAAAAATACAGCTTGTATTTGGTTTCCACACTCATTTCTCCCTTCTAGTTGTGTCTCTTGAATGAAACATGTTCGGTCGCTTACTTTCAAGTGTGGGAGGAAGTTGAAAAAAAGATTTTATCGTATTGGCAAAACTGATTCTTGTCGCCACTTGTAAATAGGGCACGCCAAACACTCGAATGTTGGCTAAATATAACGTAACTGAAAATACCGATATGAAAAAGCCAAAAAAACCAAAAAAAGATGAGATGATTAAGACAAAAAATCGAACGAGGCCTACAATTCCCACCAATGATTGATTGATCAAGGTAAAGGTTGCCACGCTTGAAGCCGCGATGACAACCAGCATTGACGGGCTCGTTAACCCGGCCCTGATCGCTGCATCACCAATAATCAAACCGCCGACAACACTTAATGTTTGCCCCACCTGTACCGGCAACCGCAGCCCCGCTTCGCGAAAAAGCTCAAAAAGCAAAAGCATAATAAGGGCTTCTACCGCCCCTGCCAACGGGATCCCTTTCCTGGATTCAATGACGGTCGCGAGCATCGCAATGGGCAGTTGACTTTGATGGAATGAAGTAATGGCCACCCAAAAACCAGGCAAAAAGGCCGCAATTCCGATCGCAAACAAGCGGATAATCCGCCCAAAACTAACATAAAGGGAAGGATATTCGGAGTCTTCCGCACCCTTGAGTAATAGCATAAAATTAATGGGGACGATCACTGCATAAGGGATGTTATCAATCAATAAGATGATGCGGCCGCTCAAGAGCGCTTTGACAATCCAATCAGCCCGGGGACTGTAATCATGTGTAGGGAACAAGTATAACTTCTTATCGACAAGCTGCATGAATTGATGACCGCTGTAAATGGCATCAATATCTATTTTTTGAATGCTGTTTATGATTTGATCCAAAATTTCACGGTCCACTATATCATCTATATAAAGAACTTTTATGGCTGTCTTGGACCTTCGTCCAACCGTCATTTCTTCGGAACGCAAAGAGTTTGTCGGCAGACGTTTGCGAATCAGGGCCATATTGATCGCGATATCCTCCACAAAGTTATCCCGGGACCCTTTGATGGCAATTTCCATCCCTGACTCTTCGGGCTCCCTCTGAGGCTTCCTCTCCATATTGACAGCAAGAAGCAAGCCCTCGTCCTCAAAGAAAAAAATTCCATAGCCGGAAAATATCTTCTTAATGACCTCTTCTTTCGTATAAATGATAGAAGCGTCCTGTAATTGAAGCTTATCTAATATATCCCGATCATATGACAACAAAGGGATATTATTTTTTTGGAAAAATTGTTCGAAAGCAGGGAGCACATGATCATTCAAGTATGGAGAATCAATCATTCCAATACAAAACAACAGCAATCCTTCCGTGTTATGAACATAAACTTTTTGAAAATGAATATCAGAGCACTTTTCAAATAGCTGTCGCAATTCTTCCTCGTTTACTTCAAACGTGTTTTGAGTGATTGATTTTTTATTCTTTAAACCGTACTTTTTCCTCCACTTCAAACCGATTTCCTCCTTTTTTCCTTTCTTTTAACGAAAAAAATAATGAGTGAAATGATGATGGATATCGTTAAATAAAAATAAAGCGATAAAGGCATGAATACACTTTTTAATAATTGATAATGCAAATCATCCCTGACCGGTATCAGAGATACTATAGTCGTAAGCCCCGCAATGACTAACAAAACAATGACTTTCAATTTCTTGGTTTTAAACCGAAAAATTTCAATCGCTGTCACAAACATGAGTGTTATACGAATGAATGCGCCTGACAACCATTGATAAATGGACAAAAAGTCGAGATGTTCCACATATCTTCCAATCGAAACGAGCCCCCATTCTTCGAAGGCCGTAAACCGTTGATTCGCTGCTTCTTTGGGGCCAAATTCGATAATGCCGCCAATAAGCGGGCCAACCGTGAGAAAAAAAAGCACGATCACTAACAAAACAATATTTCGGTAACGGGCTTGTTCGGCAAATTTATGTTGCAAAAAAATGAGCAAGATGATTTCGGCAAACCCGGAGCCCGGGTACACCATGCCTTTTACAACCGGTTCAAACCCATGTTCCAGCAACGGCTTTAGGAGAGAGTAATCTTTCACTTTTATATTTGCGAAAGCGACGAAGAATCCAAAAACAACAACGAACGCCAATATAAAGATATTCGCAATAGAAATGGTTCTAAGACTTGTACAGGCAGCCAGAACGCAAAGGGTTATAATTAAAATGGTCAGTGACCATGAAGGGGTATTTTGTAAATACGTAATTTTTGTCCACGTTATCGTCTCCCTTAGGGTGATCATCCCCAAAAAGATAAAATAAAGATATATAATTCCGCCGAGAGCAACAGCAAAAGGTTTACCAATCCGCTTCTTTAACCATGTATACAAATGCTCCTGATTCGTAGTCTTAATAATATAAAAAAGAAGGAACCCCCAAATAATTGTAAGTGCGGCCGCAACAACCGCCGATATCCAAGAGTCCCTTCCAGCTGTCTGAATGAGTGGCGTAATCATGATGACATGATTGTGCAATCCAATGGCCGTCATGCAAAGAAAAATGAATTGCAAATTTGTGATAGTGTCTTTTTCTTTCATCAAGGATTCCTCTTTCATATGGAAGCGTCTGAAAAAATGGCATTCCGATTTTAAAATCACTATCAAGATGGAACAGAGTAATATATGACACATATTTCCCTTTAGGGGTAAAAATTATGAGTAATCATTCTAAACGTTAGGAATATGGTAAGTGGAAATACAGAGGATTTTTCATAAACCAGACATACAAAAAGCACCTGGCGCGCAATCGTTAGAGAGAAGACGATAGAGAGAAGACGATTGGCGAGGCGGGATAGTTATAGCAGTCACACTAAGATTTACTTTCTTCACATCGCAAACAGCATCATGAAACACTCAGCTTTCCCTTACGAGCCGAACAGCTTGCTTCCAAACACTCATGATTGCTTCTAAAACAAACTTCGCGCAGCTTGCGCCGGGCTAAATAGCGCAAGAAATGCGCTAGTCTGTTTCTGAATAAACTTCAAGCTGTTTTGTGATGAGATGAACAAGGATTCTTCGGGTTCGCGAGAGGGCGCAAGAGATGCGCTAGTCTGTATCTGAATAAACTTTCAAGCAGTTTTGTGATGAGGTGAACAAGGATTCTTTGGTTCACGAGAGGGCGCGCAAGAGATGCGCTAGTCTGTATCTGAATAAACTTTCAAGCTGTTTTGTGATCAGATGAACAAGGATTCTTTGGGTTTGCGAGAGGGCGCAGATGCAGACTTTGTTGACTTGCCACAGTAATCCGAAATCTCCTCAGCGAAAAAACAACCACTCAGAAAAAACGGGGCTTTTTCAAGGAGAAGAGAGCGAAATACCCTAGTTGCTAGGCGTTAAAACTGGAAACGCCGTTTGCTTCATACGAATATTCGCCTAAAATGTTCAAATAACGTCATTAACATAAAAAATTCCCCTGCGACTTCAAGTGAGAGGAACTTTCTTTACAAAAAAAGACTGCAGTCTTCACTGCAGTCAACCATTCACCCAACCATGGAAGCGGACGAATCACTGTGAAGGACACGTACAAATTTTCCTTCACAGTACGGATAACCCGCCTTTGTAATTTTCACTTTTACGAGTTTCCCGACCATTTCTTCGTTTGCAGGAAATACTACTTTCAAGTAATTGTCAGTATATCCTTCATATAAGCCGCTTTCCGGGTTTTCTTTAAACGGCTCTTCCGGGATCACTTCCAGCACTTCATTTTCAAAGCGGGAAGCATATTCTTTTGCCAATTGATCGGAAAGGGCAATGAGCCGGTGTACACGTTCATTTTTAACGGGTTCAGCGATTTGGTCTTTCATTCTCGCCGCAGGTGTCCCGGTTCTCATCGAATATGGGAATACATGGAGTTCCGAGAATTGATGCTTCTTAATAAACTCATAGGTCTCCATAAACTCCTCTTCCGTTTCACCAGGGAAGCCCACTATCACATCAGATGTGACGGCTAAATCTGGAAGAGCTTTTTTCAAGAGCTCAAGGCGCTCTGCAAAAAATTCCATCGTATATTTTCTGCGCATTCTTTTTAATACAGTGTTTGAACCTGACTGCAGTGGAATATGCAAATGCCGGACAACAATGTTGGACTTGTCGATCACATCTATTACTTCATCAGTCAGTTGGCTGGCCTCAATCGAAGAAATCCTCAGCCTTTTTAATCCAGTTACGTTAGCCTCCAAATCACGGAGCAAAGCGGCCAAATTATAGTCTTTCATGTCTTCTCCATACCCGCCTGTATGAATGCCTGTAAGAACAATTTCCTTATAGCCTGCATCAACGAGCTGTTGTGCCTGGCGAACGACTTCTTGAGGATCTCTTGAGCGCATTAAACCGCGTGCCCAGGGAATAATGCAAAATGTACAAAAATTATTGCATCCTTCCTGGATTTTAAGGGAAGCACGTGTACGATCTGTAAAAGCAGGGACATCCAACTCTTCATACACACGGTTCTTCATGATGTTTTTAACTCCATTGATTGGCTGGCGTTCCTGTTTATATTGCTCAATGTAATCAAGCATTTTAACACGATCTTGCGTTCCTACAACGATATCCACACCAGGAATGGCCATGATCTCAGCAGGAGAGGTTTGCGCATAGCACCCCGTCACACAAATAACAGCGTCCGGATTTTTCCGGATTGCGCGACGGATCACTTGCCTGCTTTTTTTATCACCAGTGTTGGTTACCGTACATGTATTGATGACATAGACATCAGCCGTCGATTCAAAATCCACGCGCTCATATCCATTCTGTTTAAACAGCTGCCAAATGGCTTCCGTTTCGTAATGGTTTACTTTACAACCCAATGTATGAAAAGCTACGAGAGACATATTATCACTCCATTAATTCAAAATGATAAGAAATGGCTGCCATGGCATATAGCGGCGCCGTTTCCGTTCTTAATATCCTGGGGCCCAATCCGCAGCATACAAAGCCGTTATCCGTAAGCAGCTCTGCTTCCCGCTCGGTCAAACCACCTTCCGGACCGAAAACAATGATGATTTTTTCACCTTTCTTCACTCCGGAAAGCTTCCTGGCAAATTGGCTTCGGTCACCCTGTTTTGCTGTTTCTTCATAAGCTACGATTTTATGATGAAAATCTTCGCTGAAAACCAAGAGTTGTTCAATAGACAATGGAGAGTGCATTTCCGGAACCGCTTGCCGGTGGCTTTGTTCCGCAGCTTCCTTTGCAATTTTTTTCCATCGTTCCAGTTTTCTGGCTGATTTTTTCTCATCCCATTTTACTACGGAGCGGTCTGCATTGAAAGGGACAAACTGTGAAGTGCCCAGCTCGGTTCCTTTTTGGATCACCCATTCCCATTTATCCCCTTTGGGCAGGCCGCTCGCTATTGTCACATGAACCGGGAGTTCTGTAGCCCTGTCTTCCCATCCAATAATCCGCGCTTTCACAGTATGATCTTCCAGGGATGAAATCGTTGCCTTTGCAGCCTCTCCACCGTTGAATACAACCCAAATATCATTTCCCGGCTTCATTCTCATGACATTGACGATATGATGATAATTGTCTCCTGATAAAAGAACGGTTTCCTGGCCTTGATATTGATCATCAAGAAAATAACGTTGCATGTTTTACACCCTCTAATTCACTCTTCTGGCAATCATCGCTACCCAATCTTCCGTGATCATTGTTTCTTCTATTTGAAATCCTGCTTCATGCAGCGCATCAGCGACTGAATCTTTCTTCTGCAGGATGATGCCGGAAACAATAAAGTAGCCATTGCGTTTGCAAACTTCAGCTGCCTTCTTGGAAAAGCGGACGATCACTTCAGCCAGTATGTTGGCCACGATCACATCAGCGCTTTTTTCAATGCCTTCAAGAAGATTGTTTTGTCTTGCTGAAACGATGTCTTCTACACCATTTAAAGCGATGTTCTGCCGGGCAGCTTCCACTGCCACTTCATCTAGATCAAGGGCCGTTACTTGTTCGGCCCCCAGTAATGATGCCGCAATACTTAATACACCTGAACCGGTCCCTACATCAATGACAAAGTCTCCCGGTTTGACTGTTTTTTCAAGAGCCCGAATACACATGGCGGTGGTGGGATGAGTCCCGGTCCCAAATGCCATTCCTGGGTCCAATTTAATGATTAATTCGTCACTGTTGCCAGTTTCATACTCTTCCCATGACGGAACAATGGTCACACGCTCTGATACTTTGACAGGATGATAATATTTTTTCCACGCTGTAGCCCAGTCTTCTTCCTTCACTTCCGCAACCTTGACAAGATTTTTTCCAATATTAATTTGGTATTGAGGAAGTTTTGATATTTGTTGTTGAATGGTACTTACCGTTTCTGCATGTTGGGCATTGACAGGCAGATATGCTTTTATAATGACACCTTCATCGGGAAAATCCGCCGGATTCAATTCATATATTTCTCCAAACCGATCTTCCCGCTTCTTATCCAGGTCTTCCCTATCTTCTATTGCAATGCCTGCAGCGCCAGCTTCATGCATGATATGACTGATGGGCTCAATCGCTTCATTTGTCGTATAAACACTGATTTCTGACCATTTCATGGTTAATCCCCTTTAAAAGCGCGCTTCATTTTATCGAAAAAGCCTTCATGCTGCTCATCAAGCGACTCTCCGCTCATTTCGGCAAATTGGCGAAGCAAGTCTTTTTGCTGATCGGAAAGCTTTGTAGGCGTTACAATTTTAACGAGAACATGCTGGTCTCCTCTGCCGTAACCGCGCACGTTTTGTACACCTCTGTCACGAAGGCGGAAACGCGTTCCGGTTTGGGTGCCGGCAGGTATTTTTAACTTGACCTTTCCGTAAAGTGTCGGCACTTCAATTTCATCCCCCAGGGCAGCCTGGACAAACGTGATTGGCATCTCACAATAGATGTCATCACCGTCTCTTTCGAAAAACTCATGCGGGCTTACTCGGAAAACAACGAATAAGTCTCCCGGTGGACCACCATTGATTCCGGGCTCCCCTTGGCCTGCTACACGCATTTGTTGACCGTCGTCCACGCCTTTGGGGATTTTGACACTGATTTTCTTCCGTTTCTTTACTTTCCCTTCGCCATGGCAAGTCCGGCACTTTTCTTTGATAATCTTGCCCGTTCCATGACAGTATTGACAGACACGCCGGTTCACAATTCTTCCAAATGGCGTATTTTGTTCAATATTTAACTGGCCTGTTCCGTGACAATGATGGCATGTGTCGGATGAAGTTCCGGGTTTGGCTCCGGAGCCCCCACATGTATCGCATGATTCTTCACGCGGTATTTCAATGATCGTTTCTTTCCCGAAAACAGCTTCTTCAAATGTCAATGTCATATTATACTGCAAATCAGCACCTTGCCGCGGTGCGTTTGGATCTCTGCGTCCACCGCCAAAAAAGGTGCTGAATATATCTTCAAATCCCCCGAAGCCGCCAAAATCGCCGCCTCCAAAGCCGCCACCACCAAAACCTTGCGGTCCTTCGTGACCGAACTGGTCGTACTGGGCTCGTTTTTGATCGTCGCTTAATACTTCATATGCTTCGGTGATTTCTTTAAACTTTTCATCTGCGCCAGGCTCTTTATTAATATCAGGATGATATTTTTTGGACAAACGGCGATAAGCCTTTTTAATCTCATCTTTTGTAGCGTTTTCCGATACACCAAGCACTTCATAGTAATCACGCTTACTCATGTCTCCACACTCCCGAATCTTTTCACATAACTTTCATTTTACCATAATTGATGGACTGATTAAAAGGAGAATAACTTTTTATCCTCACATGAAGAAAAGTCAAAGCCTGTAACGTGGCTTTGACTTTTCCTATCTGCAAACATGTTATTTTTTAGCCTTGTCGTCGTCCACTTCTTCAAACTCGGCATCGACTACATTGTCGTCCCCGCCGGCGGCATCTTGCCCCTCGGCCCCTTGTTGTGCCTCGGCTTGCTTTGCGGCTTCTTCATATAGTTTCATGGACAAGTTTTGCACGATCTCCTGTAGAGCGTCTTTCTTTTGCCTTACTTCTTCCATGTCATTTTTTTCAATCGCCGCTTTTAAGGCATCTTTTGCTTCTTCGGCTTTTTTCACTTCCGCTTCATCTACTTTGCCTTCGAGGTCTTTCAAGGTTTTTTCAGTCGTGAAAATGAGTTGATCCGCTTCATTTCTCAGTTCAACTTCTTCTTTCCTCTGTTTATCTTTTTCCGCATTTTCCTCGGCTTCTTTAATCATGCGTTCAACTTCCTCTTCAGATAAACCGGAGGAAGATTTAATGGTTATGTTTTGCTCTTTTCCAGTACCGAGGTCTTTGGCACTTACATTCACGATGCCGTTTTTATCAATGTCGAACTTGACTTCTATTTGCGGGATGCCCCGAGGTGCCGGAGGAATATCCGTCAACTGGAAACGACCCAACGTTTTATTATCCGCTGCCATAGGACGTTCACCTTGGAGTACATGTATATCCACGGCAGTCTGATTATCCGCAGCAGTTGAAAAGACTTGGGATTTGGATGTCGGAATGGTTGTGTTGCGTTCAATTAGTTTTGTAAATACACCACCCATTGTTTCAATCCCAAGCGATAGCGGGGTTACATCAAGAAGGACAACATCTTTGACATCGCCTGCCAATACTCCGCCTTGGATCGCCGCACCCATCGCTACGACTTCATCGGGGTTTACACCTTTATGCGGATCTTTTCCTGTCTCTTTTCGAATTGCTTCTTGAACCGCCGGAATTCGGGTAGATCCCCCTACTAGAATGACTTTATCAATTTCTGAAGCCGATTTTCCTGAGTCTTTAATGGCCTGGCGTGTAGGACCCATCGTTCTTTCAACGAGCTCAGAAGACAGCTCTTCAAATTTCGCGCGTGTTAAGGAAATTTCCATGTGCAACGGTCCCGCTTCTCCCGCAGTGATGAAAGGCAGGGAAATTTGCGTTTGCGTCACACCGGATAAATCTTTCTTCGCTTTTTCAGCTGCATCTTTCAAGCGTTGGAGGGCCATCTTATCCTGTGATAAGTCAATCCCATGCTCTTTTTTAAATTCATCAACAAGGTAGTCGATGATTACCTGGTCAAAGTCGTCTCCGCCCAATTTGTTATCTCCGGCTGTTGCCAACACTTCAAAGACGCCATCGCCAAGCTCAAGAATGGAGACGTCGAAAGTACCTCCCCCAAGGTCATAAACGAGGATCGTTTGATCTTCATCAAGCTTTTCCAAACCATATGCAAGCGCGGCAGCGGTTGGTTCGTTGATGATCCTTTCGACTTGAAGACCCGCGATCGTTCCGGCATCTTTCGTAGCCTGGCGCTGAGAGTCGTTAAAATAGGCTGGTACGGTAATAACCGCTTTTTCAACTTTCTCTCCAAGATAATCTTCGGCATAAGACTTTAAATGTTGCAAAATGATCGCCGACAGTTCTTGAGGAGTGTAACTTTTCCCTTCGATATCCTCTTTGTGATCAGTTCCCATATGGCGCTTGATGGAAATGACTGTATTAGGATTTGTAATCGCCTGTCTTTTAGCCACTTCACCAACTTGGATCTCACCATTTTTAAAAGCGATCACCGAAGGTGTCGTCCGATTCCCTTCCGGATTGGGAATTACTTTCGGTTCTCCTCCTTCTAGTACGGATACACACGAGTTTGTTGTTCCCAAGTCGATTCCGATAATTTTACTCATTTTCCGAATAACCTCCTTCACAATATGTACGAGCTAAACAACACTATTTGCTAACTTTTACCATCGCTGGGCGAATGACGCGGTCTTTTAACATGTACCCCTTCTGAAATTCCTCAACCACGATGTTTTCGCCTGCTTCATCGTCTTCCGTTTGCATAACAGCTTGATGGAGATTGGGGTCAAACTCTTTGCCGACAGCTTCGATTTGTTCTGCCCCTTCACTTTTCAAAGCCTCAATGATGCTCTTGTATACCATGTTTACCCCATCGAGCAGCGCTCTTGTCTGCTCATTATCCGGCTCAATCTGCATGGCACGCTCAAAGTTGTCTAACGCCGGAAGCAAGTTTGTAATTAAATGCTGGGCTCTATATTTTTTATCCGCTTCCTTGTCGAGTTTAACGCGCCGGCGGAAGTTATCAAAATCGGCGAGAAGGCGTAAATAGCGGTTTTCGTATTCTTGTAGCTTTGCTTCAAGCTCTTCTATTTTCTTTGCCTGGTCCTCGGAATCACCCTCCGGGCCCTTTGCATGCTCTTCGTTCGATTCCGCATGTTCCTCTACGGCTTCCACGCCGCTTTCATTCATTTCTTCTTCTGACTGCAATTGTTCTTTCTGTTCTTCTTGCATGTCTTCACCTCCTTAAAATTTCATAAAAAATTGACACGGAAAAGTGGAAATCAGCAGAAATCTGCCGATTTCCTTGAACCATACCATTTACTGTTATCATTCCATAAACAGTTTTGTCAAGGCATCACTCATATCCTTACTCAAGTAGTCAAGCAAGCTGATGACGCGAGAATACTCCATCCTTGTCGGGCCTAAAATGGCAATTGTTCCAACCGGCTCTTTCGCAATCGAGTAAGTGGCCGTGATCAAACTGCAGTCTTCCATCTCGGTAATTTCATTTTCTTTGCCAATCTTGACATGGATGCCGTTTGGGATATGCCTAAACAGTTCATAAAACCCTTCTTCCTGCTCTATTAAGTTTAATAGAGATTTCACTTTATGAATATTATGGAACTCGGGCTGGTTGAGCATATTTGTTTTTCCGCCAAAAAAGATCTTTTCATTTGCCGGAATATCGATCGATTCCAAAATGGATCTTAAAATAAAATCATACTGATGTACATTCTTTCGAAGGATTTCTGCCACTTCATGTTGGATTTTTTCTTTTAATTCAGCAATCGGCACTCCCGCCAATTTCTCATTTAAAATATTGACAAGCTTCTCGATATTACCGGGCGCATAATGTTCAGGCAAAGTAAACATGCGGTTTTCCACGTGGCCGGTATCGGTTATGATGATGGCCACTGCCTTATCTTTGGCAAGCGGCACGATTTGCAATTGCTTCAGCTTATGTTCTTTAACTGCAGGCCCAAGAAGAATGGCCGTGTAGTTGGTCAATTCCGATAAAGTGCTGGCTGACTTTTGAACAACATCCTCCAGCTCATAAATTTTTTCCGCAAAAATGGAATGAATCATCTTTATTTCGTGATTGAGCAATATTTGCGGAACCAATAAATGGTCGACATAATATCTGTATCCTTTTTCTGATGGAATCCTCCCGGAAGACGTATGAGTTTTCTCAAGAAAGCCAAGCTCTTCCAAATCGGCCATTTCGTTGCGAATTGTTGCCGAGCTCAAATTGATTCCTTGTTTTTTGGACAGGCTTCTGGAGCCGACTGGCTGAGCAGATCTGATAAAATCATCAATAATGACTTGTAAAATACGAAGTTGACGATCAGTCAGCATCACTTATCACCTCTGTTAGCACTCTCGTTATTTGAGTGCTAAATCTAATATAAAAGTATCAAAATGGCGTGTTGATGTCAACGATATTTGACTCATTACGAAGCAAAACGATCATCCGGTCAAAAATGACTGAAACACTTCATTTCCTAGAAAAAGCCCTTGCTTTGTCAATTGGAGCCGATCACCTTTTTCGGTTAACAACTGTTTGGAGATCAACCTTGCAATTTCCCTGCCAAAAACCTCTTTTGGATGAGCTGAAAATTTGTCCTGAAAACAGATCATATTTACCCCGTCCTTTTTCCGAAGCCCAAGAAACATTTCTTCTTCCATTGCTTCCCTAGGCGTCACTTCATGTTCCGTGAAAATGGGCAATGTTCCAGCAGCCAACGGTTCCATATATTTTTTTAACGGACCGTAGTTGGCATATCTTTTCGCATTCACATAACCGTGCGCACCAGCCCCAAAACCAAAATAGGGCTCATTATTCCAATAAACGAGGTTATGTTTGCTTTCAAAACCCGGCTTGGAAAAATTGCTTATTTCATATTGACAAAGTCCGTTTTTTTCCATGCTATCCATCAGGTCCTCATACATCCGAGCTTCTAATTCTTCACCTGGCAGTTTCAGTTTTCCCTTTCTCAATAAATTGTAAAACACCGTCTTTGGCTCCACGATTAAGGAGTAGCCGGAATAATGAGGAAGTTCAAGCGCAAGCGCCTCCCGAATTGTTTTCAAAAAATCTTCTTCCGTCTGCCCGGGCAAAGCATAAATTAAGTCAATGCTTATATTTGTAAAACCTTCCTTACGGGCAAGGTCGACGGAGCGGTATACATCTGCTGCACGATGAGAGCGGCCGATCTTTTCTAAAAGCTCGTCATTAAAAGATTGGACACCGATGCTTAATCGGTTTACCCCATAACTTTTCAGGATTTTCAGTTTCTCTTCAGACAAATCCCCCGGATTTGCTTCAAACGTAAATTCTCCTTCTTTATATGGAAGATGTCTCTTGATAGCTTTGCAAAGTGTCTCGAGTTGCCGTTCATTCAATGATGTCGGGGTTCCGCCGCCAACAAATACGGTTTCCAAGCTGGCATACGGATACAGTTCGCTATAGATTGAGAACTCTTTTTCAAGCATGTCCAAATACTCATCTACAGGCTGGGTATGAAGATAAAATTTATTGAAATCACAATAATGGCAAATATGCTCACAAAATGGTATATGGATATAAGCGGCCTTCAATTTGGTCACAACCTTGTTTTTTAAATAGTTCCTCCGAAGTGGAAAGGGAAAGAGACGGAACCAGTTCCGCCTCCTTCAAAAATACAGCATTTGATTTCCCGGATGCTCTCATTCACTCACTCTTCAGCTTATATCGCTGTTTTGCCAAAATGCTGCGCCTAGCATCTGAAGGTCGCAAGCCTGTGAAAGTATTAAACCGGGGCAGTCGCATTTGCATCGTCGCCAAGCAAGATGCAGCTTTTTCAAAAATGTTACATGATTTTCAAAGACAAATCCGCTTGGCTGGAAAGCTGCCTCGGGAAACAATTGGCTCTATTTTCCCGGATCATCCATTTTTAATACAGCCATAAATGCTTCTTGAGGCACCTCTACGGACCCCACTTGTTTCATCCGCTTTTTTCCTTCTTTTTGCTTCTCCAACAATTTACGTTTACGGGATATGTCGCCTCCGTAACATTTGGCCAAAACATTCTTGCGTATCGCCTTGATTGTTGATCTGGCAATGATTTTGTTGCCAATGGCCGCCTGGACCGGCACTTCGAATTGCTGGCGGGGAATAATATCTTTCAGCTTTTCTACGATCGATTTGCCACGGTCATATGCAAAATCCCTGTGTACAATAAAGCTTAACGCATCCACTTTTTCACTGTTTAATAATATATCCATTTTGACAAGTTTGGATTCTTTATAGCCTACAGGCTCATAATCAAAAGACGCGTAACCTTTCGTACTGGATTTTAATATATCAAAGAAATCATAGACAATCTCCGCAAGAGGAATTTCATAAACGACGTTAACCCGGATATCATCCAAGTATTGCATGTCAATGAAATTGCCGCGCTTTTCCTGCGAAAGTTCCATGACTGCCCCAACATAATCGTTCGGCACCATCATAGACGCCCTCACATATGGCTCTTCCACCCGCTCAATTTGTTGAGCGTCGGGCATATTGGCAGGGTTATCAACATTTATTTCGGTGCCGTCATTTAAATACACCTTATAAACGACACTTGGTGCGGTCGTAATCAAATCAATTTTAAATTCCCTTTCGATCCGTTCCTGGATGATTTCCATGTGTAAAAGCCCCAGAAATCCACAGCGAAATCCAAAGCCAAGCGCCTGCGAAGTTTCTGCCTCATATCCCAATGATGAGTCATTTAATTCGAGCTTCTCCAAAGCTTCTCTCAAATCATTGAACTTCGCTGAATCAATCGGATACAGACCGCAAAAAACCATCGGGTTCATTTTCCGATAGCCGGGGAGAGGCTCCGGAGCGGGGTTGGCGGCGCTTGTAATCGTGTCCCCTACTCTTGTATCTCCGACATTTTTAATAGAGGCCGTAATAAACCCCACATCCCCTACCGTCAATTCGTCTACCGCCATTGGTTTCGGTGCATGAACACCTACTTCAACTACTTCAAACTCTTTCCCGTTCGCCATCATCTTAATGCGGTCACCGGCTTTAACCGTACCTTCCACAATTCTGATATAGGCAATGACACCCCGGTATGCATCATAAAGCGAGTCAAAAATCAGTGCTTTTAATGGGGCCTCCGGGTCACCTGTTGGCGCCGGGACCTTTTCAACAACTTGTTCCAAAATTTCATCAATACCGATTCCTGCTTTTGCCGAAGCAAGAACAGCCTCGGATGCGTCCAAACCGATCACATCTTCTATTTCCTGTCTAACTCTCTCCGGGTCTGCTGCTGGCAAATCAATTTTATTAATAACCGGAAGAATTTCCAGGTCATTGTCAAGCGCCAGATAGACGTTTGCCAATGTTTGCGCTTCAATCCCCTGTGCAGCATCCACAACAAGCAGGGCTCCTTCGCATGCCGCGAGACTCCGTGATACTTCATACGTAAAATCGACGTGTCCGGGCGTGTCGATTAGATGAAAAATATACTCTTCTCCATCTTTCGCTTTGTAAGTCAATTGAACAGCATTTAGCTTTATCGTAATACCCCGCTCACGCTCTAAATCCATAGAATCAAGAAGCTGGTTTTTCATCTCACGCGACGAAAGGGCTTCTGTTTTCTCCAATATGCGGTCTGCCAAAGTAGACTTTCCATGGTCAATATGGGCAATAATCGAGAAATTTCGTATCCTTTCCCGTCTCTTTATTCTCTCTTTTTGATTCATTATGTTCTTCACTCCTGTTAATCGGCGCATGTAAACTAGAATAAATTATATCAGTCCATTATTCAATAAACAAAAAAAGCGCATATGCGCTTTATCCGGCAATCCGCCAAATGGAAGATGGATATACGTTCAACTGACAAACAGATCAACCAATTTTTGGGTCACATTGGTCACAGTGTTGCCAAGTGCTCTCCCCAAGGAAGAAAAAAAATTGAAGGATTCCATTTCCTCCAGCTTCTTCTTTTTGTCTTCCAATGTTTCCATAGAATGAACCTCATTGCCAAGCAAAGCGGCTTCCATATTCCCGTCATCTCCTTTTTTCAAGTGAACGGGCGACGGAAGCGAGGTGTCTTCATATCCTTTCATCGAGCGCATTCCTTCATTTGCTTTTTCCATGCCGATCAAGACACCGATGAATAACAGAAACACTGAAATAACGCACTTCAGGAAAAACTTGCCCATATCATTACCTCTTTCATGACACTTCTCTATTCATATATATGTATCAATAGAGTTGCTAGAACAAACACAAACAGCTTGCTTTTATCTTTTATCTAGTTTTAAAACCGACATCCTCTTGGTCAACATTCGTATGAAGGGCTGCATTTAAACCAGAAGCGATCAAGTTTCCCATATCTTCAATAAATACATCCACTTCTTTTGGCGTCACCATTAAATTATGTCCGAGCGGAGCCAATACCTCATGAATGAGTCGTCTCTTTTCATTTTCATCGAGCATGCCAACAATCCCCAGAAACGTTTTTCGCCCCGCTTCTTCAGGCAAATCTTCATTCGTCAGCTTTCTTTTTTCGCCAAATGATAGGCCCGCAGGGGACAATGAACGAGAAGGTCTTCCCGATTCATCCATCTCCCTTCCGAAATGTTTGAGAATAAAATCAATCGTATCACTCGTAATCGTTACCGCATCGACTACAGTGGGCACTCCAATGGAAATCACGGGGACTCCGAGGGTTTCTTTGCTCAATTCTTTCCGCTTATTGCCGATCCCGGAGCCGGGGTGTATACCCGTGTCCGAAATTTGAATCGTACTATTGACTCTTTCAATTGACCGGGAAGCAAGAGAATCAATCGCGATAATAAAATCCGGCTTAGATTGTTCAGCAACGCCGGAAATAATATCACTCGTTTCAATGCCGGTAAGCCCCATCACCCCGGGAGCAAGCGCACTGACAGGCCGGTACCCTTCATCAACATGTTCAGGCTGTAATTCAAATAAATGTCTTGTTACAATTAGACGCTCACAAACGATAGGACCGAGTGCGTCAGGCGTCACATTCCAATTTCCGAGGCCGACAACTAAACAGCTTGCCGTTTTGGGAATATGTAAATTCCTTAAAAAGCGGCTAAACTCTGCGGCGAAAATCTTCTGCACTTTTTGCTGAAGCGTAGCATCCTGACTGCGGATTCCTTGAACCTCAATCGTCAAATAATGCCCGGCTTTTTTCCCGATTTTCTCCTGGGCTTCCTCTGTAATCGTCACTTGGGAAATGTGGACCTCATCAATCTCCCTTTCTTCAGTAATGACACCCTCGAGCTCCTGTTTGCCACTGTCGGCTTTTTTCTTTCTTGCATGGAGGTCGATCGCCATTTCATACGCCTCTTTTGCCAAGTCCGTCCTGACTGAATAAGCGCTTAAATCCAACTGTTCATCTTTCAATTTTGTTGTGCCTCCTTATGCCATGTCTTACTAACACATTTTCTCCTTTCCGGCGGAAATTCATTCATGGTACGATGGGATGACAATTTGTATTGCAATATAAAAGTCTCTTTGATAAAATACTCTTGTTCTATAAGATAACGAACAGGTATATCGAGTAGCCAATGGTGTCAGGAGGTGAATAGAATGCCAAACATTAAATCCGCCATTAAACGCGTGAAAATTAATGAAAATAAATATGCCCAAAATTCAGCTTTCAAATCAGCTATGCGCACAGCTGTGAAAAAGTTTGAAGTGGCTGCTGAGCAAAATGAGGAAAATGCACAAGATCTCTTTAAAAATGCTATCAAGCAATTGGATAAAGCTGTAACAAAAGGACTTATCCATAGAAATGCGGCCAACCGCCAAAAAGCACGCTTAGCCAAAAAATTAAACAATCTTGGTGCGTAACCAACATAAAAAACGACCCGAAACGGTCGTTTTTTTGATGTTGTTTCATGAACTAGGCTGAACGAGCTTCATCAGGAATAGTTCAATGATGACTTTTTTATCCATTCCTGTTGATTTCATTTTCAAATCACTCTCTGCGAGCATTTCCATAATTCGGATTAGTTCCTCGGAAGAAAAAGATTGAGCCTGTCCTGCCGCCAATTTGACCCGATAAGGATGCACCTTCAACATTCCGGCAATTTGCTTTTGACCATAACCTCTTGCCGTTAATTCTTTTACTTGGTAAATGAGTCGAAACTGTCCTGAAAGTACGGCAAGTATTTTAATCGGCTCTTCATTTTGTTTAACCAAATCATAAAATATTTGTAAAGCTTCTCCAATATGCCGTTTCACAACCTTATCAACAAGCGTAAAAATATTTTGCTCCAATGACCGAGAAATCAGCTTCTCTACCGCTTCCACGGTAATGTGTTTGGAGTCCGCGGCATAAAGCGCCAGCTTCACAATTTCTTCGTTCAAAATCATTAAATCATTGCCTGCCAACTGAAGCAACATGTCGATTGCCTGATCTTCCATGGACATTTGAAGGGAAGTCGCTCTATTTTCCACCCATTTTCTCAAGCTGTTTTCATTAAGGGGTTTCGCATCCAAGACGTCCGCGTTTTTTTTCAACAGCTTAACCAGTTTTTTTCGTTCATCCAGCTTTTCATACTCGCCTGTGAAGACTAGCACAGTAAAAGGGGCGGGGTTTTCCACATATGCTTCCAATCTTTTTAAGTCATGGGTTACTTTCTCTTTTGTTTTTAAAGACGTTAAAAAAACAGGATTATGTAAAATGATCAACTTTTTTTCACCCATAAAAGGCAAAGTTTCGGCATCATCAATCGCTAGATCGACACTAGTTTCTTCCAGATCGTAACTTGAAAAATTAAACTCCGCTTCCTCTTTCGTTAACACATTCGCCAATAATTTCTCTCTCGCCTCATTGATTAAAAACGGTTCAGTTCCATATAATAAGTAAAGCGGTGAAAATTTCTTTTCCTCGATGCTTTTCAAAAAAGCCATAGACAATCCTTCTCTCTACCTGATCTTTTAATTACATCGTAAGGAAAGAGGAGGATTTTGACAAGTGCAATGGGGACTCCTTTGCCCGCAGGCCAAGTGTCCCCCAATCTATATGAACGCTTATGAATACGACCTAGGACACGTATTCATAAGCGGAAAAACGCTTCATTACATAGTGTGACCGCAAGTGAACAAAGTATATGTGTCAAGTCTTGTCAAGAGTGGTAATGGAACAGTGGATTTTTTTTGCGCATTCAACTATACTAAAGTGGAAACAGGAGGGGTAGTTGTGAAAGAATTTGAATTTGAACAAAATGTTCAATCAAAAAGAAATGATGCCGTAGATTCCGGAGTTGGCTTTATAGTGTCATTTGTATTCTTTACAGCGATTTTTGTGATTGGAACAGTTATTGAAGTGCTCGGAAAATAGCGAGAATAAAGAAGAAGTTTGCGCATGCAAGCTTCTTCTTTATTTTTACAAGGTGAAAATGATATAAATATTCTCTCGAAGCAAACTGCTTTGTCCAACAAAGCCTCCAACGACTGGCAAATTTCCTGCGATAACAACAAAATATGCTCTGCATCAATGTTATTCGATGAGGTCTTGTTCAGTTCGGCGCAAAATTTCAGTCAAAGTTCACAAAAACGCCGCGACATACAGGGTGTACAAGGACAAGCGAAGCGACAGGACCAGGAAAGATCGAACAGCATGCATCAAACATGACACGCCGAAAAAGCGCGAGCTATGCATAAACATGACACACACCTTAAAAAGCGCGAGCTTTACGGACTTCACTGCCTGATCTCGCCAACAAGATCCTTGCGATATTAGCTTTTGTTCCACTTTAGCGGCCCAAGTAACACAACGTTGCTTGAAGCGCTTGAAGTTTTGCTTTCATTATCGCGCTTTAACTGACAGTAGGTCTCTGCTTTAAGAATCGAGATGAAGTGTAGTAATGAAGGACACAACGATTATGTCAACTAGCAATCAGCGGCCTGCTTAAAGTTTTCCCTTTTGCAGGCTGCTAATTATGACGGACATCATCTGAAATATCATATTGTAAAATGGTCTGAAAGGTTCCCTTTTTGGAGCGCCCAAACGTAAAATGGACGGCACCTTGAAGGTCTGTACGAAATATCCGGACGCCATTGTTCTCAAGAGTTTCCAACACTTCCGGATGTGGATGGCCATACCGATTGTTTTGGCCGGCGGAAATAACTGCGTATTTCGGTTTAATTTGTTCCACAAAAGACGGAATGGTCGATGTTTTGCTTCCATGATGACTGACTTTAATGACATCAGCTCGGAGCCTAGAATAAACGGCTATCAATTCCTCCTCTCCTTCTTTTTCTACGTCCCCCATAAACAACCATGTCATCCCGCCAAATTTTCCATATAAAACGAGTGAATCATTATTCCCTTCGTATTGATCATCAAACGGATAAATCATTTGAAAGGTGCCTGACTTATTTTTCCAGCCATATCCTGCCTTCACTTCCCTTACGGTAATTTTTTTCTCCTTTGCCAGCCGAACTGTCTCCAACATGAGCGGTTTTTCCCACGAATTTGGCGTAATGTACACTTTCCCAATTGAGATTTTCTCCATTAATTCCCTTGTAGCACCGATATGATCGACATCGCTATGGGTTAAAATCAGCTTATCGATTCGTTTAATCCCATGACTTCTTAACACCGGAAGCAAAATATCAGTTCCTACCTGAAATGTCCTGTTCCTTTCCTGCCATTCTTCCTTTGGAAAAAAGAGCTGACCGCCAGTATCAATCAAGTATGTACCCCGATTGTACGGCAGCTTAATCAAAACACTATCCCCTTGACCCACATCAATAAAAACAACCTTGCCATATGGAGAAAAACGGATGGCAAAACAATGGATAACAAGAACTAACACAAGAGGAAAAACAGACAAAACAGGGTGGTATTTTCTTTCGGTCAGCAGGAAGTAGATGAAAACACCGACAGTCATGAAAATAATACTGACCAAAGAAGGCTTCCCTGTCACAACAGTCGCAAACGGAAAAGAACCTGTCCAAATAGCAACATTTTCTGATGCCGCCAATACCTTGTCCAAAAAAATGGCAAGATACCCGGAGAAAGGCGGAAGAACAAAACTGAGACAAAACAATACAAAAATGACGGGAAGAAGAAAAAGCGTATAAAAAGGGATAAACAGAAGATTGGCAAACAAACTGATGATAGAAAATTCATGAAAATGGAAAGAAAGAATTGGAAGTGAACTGAGAAGCGAAACCATTGAAATGTGGATCATTTGCCAAAAAGAATGAAGATGCCGAAAAAGAGGAACCGATAAAATAATTCCGAAGCTGACGGCGTACGAGAGTTGAAACCCGATATGGTAAACCACATAAGGGTCAACGAATAAAAAAAGTAAAAAGCTGATGGAAAGAGCATCAAGTGTTGACAACGGCAGCCGCCACCTTTTGGCAGAAAAAATCAATAACGCCATAAGCACCGCTCTCACAACCGGCGGATTTCCCCCACTTACAAAGCCATATAGTGGAAGCCAAACGAGCATTACACAATATACTGTTTCCCATGTACAGCCGGCACGAAGAAGCACAAAAATGGAAGCCCCAACAATCAAACCCACATGGAGGCCTGAGATGGCAAGCAAATGAACGACCCCTAGCCTTCGGTATCCCTCATTGGCCTCTTCCGAAATGGAGTCCCTGTCTCCAAATATAAGGGCTTCTCCGTAAGCAGCCACCCGTTCCGGGAACATGCCGTTCATTCTCTTGATTGTGTCACTTCTCGCATTTTTCAGGAAATGTAATGCCGAAAAAGAAGACTTTTGACAGACTGCCGGTGAAAAGTGATCCGGCTCGAACAGCCAATAAATCTGTTTCCTCTTTAAATATTGTTCATAATGAAAAGCGTGCATGTTTCGTTTTGATTGAGGGCGACTAAGAATGCCTTCTAAGTGACAAATGTTGCCGGCTTGTAAATGATGCTGTATTTGTTGTTTCTCCTGTTTGCTTTTCATTCGGTAGACAAGCATGAGTTTTTCCTGTTCGGATGTTGTCACGATGGCCTTCAGCCGATCACCATCTATTTGCGGAGTTTCTTTGAAGGTAACAGAAAGGCGGGCAGAACCCGGAGAAGGAAAATGTGTCACGCGAAGAAGTTTTGCTTTTTCAGTTACGAGAAAAAATGCGAGAAAGCATCCAGCGGCCGAAATCAGAATCCGCTGCTTTCGAGTATAAACAACTCGGGCGAAGAGCAATATGCTAAATAACCAAACAAGAAAATGGTTTTCCAAAGAATGTAAGATGCCAGCCAGCGCTGACAGTGCGAGAAATATCCATTGACCTGCCATATATTCCCCATTCCTTATATATATTGGGGAGAAGCTATTCAGCTCTCCCTTTCATCATTGGCAAATGCCAAAAAAATCTTTTTATCAAGGGGTACGTGCTCAACATGGACGCCGGCATGCTCCAAAAGTTCCACCGCGTAAGGGTGGTTCCGATAATTTTCAGCGTAATAGACTGACTTGATGCCTGCCTGGATAATGGCTTTTGTACACTGAAGACACGGAAAATGTGTCACATATATTTCGGCATCTGTAGTAGCAACCCCAAACTTGGCACATTGAATAATAGCATTCATTTCTGCATGAATTGTCCGTACACAATGCCCATCGATTACGTAACAACCCTCATCTATACAGTGGACACCACCGGCAATTGAACCATTGTAACCACCGGCAATGATACGATTATCACGAACTATCGTGGCCCCTACAGTAAGCCTGGTACAAGTGCTCCGATAAGACAGCAAATGGCTTTGGGCCATAAAGTATTGTTTCCAAGAAATTCTTTCCATCTTTTTCTCCCTTTCCCCACATATCTTTCATTCAATGTTTTACTTAAGTTTATCTGCACACCACTGGACAAGTCAACGAACCGTGATGGAATCTTGTAGTTTTTCATACGTTTTTCCCCCGATCCCCGAAACATTTTTTAAATCTTCCTCTTGTTTAAAACCGCCCTGTTGTTCCCGATAATCAATGATGGCTTTTGCCTTGGCAGGGCCTATACCCGGCAATGTTTCCAACTGAGAGGCATCGGCTTTATTGATATTGATTTTATCCCCCTCTTGTCCGCTAATTCCCTGGCTTCCGCCACCCTGCTGATCGGAGTTGACCATATGAACCTCAGTCTCTTCTCCCATTTCTGGAACATAAAGAACCATTTCGTCATGTACTTTTTGTGCCAAATTGAGTTGTTTTTCATCCGCTTTTTCAGCTAAGCCTCCAGCCAGACTGATGACATCTAAAATACGGTCGCCTTCTTTCACCCGATACAATCCAGGCGTTTTTACGGCTCCTTTCACATCTACATACATCGGCTCCTTTCGCTCCTCGGAAACGGAAGGGGCAGCATCTTGAACTGGAGGTTCAGCTTCTGCAGAAAAAGATATATCATTTTGCACCACCGGCTCCTCCCAAGGCTTGCTGAAAAACAAAAACAATCCGATGACTATCGCCGCCGCTGCCATGAAAATGAATTTATATTTTTCAAAAAAAACCATCTTATCTACCGCCTTTCTTTCCAGTATATTTTTTTATGTATGGGCATATATTGTCAGGAATAGTAAATGTGAAGGAGGGAACAGCATGAAGGTTGGAATGATAGGAACCGGCAATATGGGAACCATTCTCACAGAAGCTCTAATCAATGGCGGAGCGGTTTCCCCTTCTGAATTAACTGTAACAAATAGGACTTTAGGAAAAGCTTACGACCTGCAAAAGCGTTATGAAGAAATTACCGTGGCCCAAAAGCCTGATGATGTCATAAACGAATCAGAATTAATCTTTATTTGTGTAAAACCATTTGATATCGTCAAAATGGTCAAAGAGCAGCAAGCGCTGTTTACCAAGGAAAAATGTCTCGTCTCGATCACGAGCCCCATTGAGGTGAAGTGGCTGGAAAACTGCGTTGCATCCTCCTGTGCCAGAATTATACCAAGCATTACAAACCGGGCATTATCAGGTGTTTCGCTTGTCACTTTTGGAGAGAGTTGTGAAGATCGGTGGAAATCCTTTTTGAAAGAAATGTTTTCGAAGGTGTCTGTTCCGGTGGAAATCCACGAAAGTATTGTTCGGGTTGCTTCCGATATTGTCAGCTGCGGGCCCGCTTTTTATTGTTATTTAACAAGAAGACTGATTGACGCAGCCGTCAAAGAAACAAGTATTGATGAAAAAACAGCGACCATCCTTTCTGAAAGTATGCTGATTGGCTTTGGCGAATTGTTGAAAAAAGGATATTATTCTTTACCGGCCCTGCAAGAAAAAGTGTGTGTAAAAGGCGGAATTACCGGGGAAGGAATCGATGTATTAAAGCGGGAAACAGGGGATATGTTCGAAAAGTTGTTTCAGGCAACCCATAAAAAATTCGCGGATGAAGCGGATTCCATCGAGAAAGCGTTTTACTCTTAAAGCATATGTTACATTCTTTTTAAGATTCTTGCAATCCTTTCTTGTCAACGATTCACTTGTTGCCAATGACCTTAGCGCATGATAAGCATGCCGACCGCTTAACAATCGGCAATGCTTATTTTTTTCTGCATGTAAAAAAGATCCGCTTAGACGTTTTTATCGGGGGGTCCTCGGAAAAGTCGGCTGTTACCCGAAGAACATCAAAACCGGCCTCTTTTAGCCATGTAGTGTACTGTTTCACTGGATATGTCCGCTGATAATGCCATTCATCGATCCGGTTGAATTGCCCTGTCATATCATCCAAAACAAAAAAAGTAAGCTCATGTTCAACAGAATAGCGGGCCGTTCCGGGATAAGATTGCCATATATAGGCAATATCCTCCTCATTTAATGTAAATGTCCTGTTTGCAAACCCGTGAAGCATTTGGAAGGGAGAGTGGACATCGAACAGCAAAAGCCCGCCATCCTCCAAATGACTATACATGCGCCTGAACGTCTCTTTCACTTGATCTTCGGAAGCCAAGTAGTTTAAAGAATCACAAAAAATCGTGATGAAATCATAAGTGGGCAATCCTTCCAACTGGCTCATATCCTGCTGAAACAACGGCAAGTGAATCCCTTTATCAGCTACCTTGGAGGCAGTCACAACCAACATGCTGTCGGACAGATCAACGCCCGTTACTTGAAATCCTTCCCTAACCAGCCTGATGGATAACTCCCCTGTACCGCAGGCCACATCGAGCAGCCGGTTTCCCGAAACATGAAACCGGCTTTTTTCGTCGAGGACATATTCAACCCATTTGTCATATGGAGCATCAGTCATTAAGCGGTCATAAATATAAGAGAATTGTTCATAACTCACGGGGCGATTTCCCTTTGAAGGTTTTCCATTGGCGCATCACCCCAAAGGCGCTCCAAGTTATAATAACTTCTTTCCTCTCTATGGAAAATGTGGGCTACCACATCCCCCATATCAATAAGGACCCAGCGGGCTTCATCCAAACCCTCTACTTTTTTGACGTCCAACCCCAATTCTTCGACAGAGTGGACTACTTCCTTGGCGATGGCTTGAACCTGTTTTTCCGAGCTGCCATGACAAATAAGAAAATAATCGGCAATCAACGAAACACCTTGCATATTCAAAACAACAATATCTTCCGCTTTCTTGTTCTCCGCCGCTCTAAATGTTGCTTTCAATATTGATTTTGCATTCAAAATGGGAATTCCTCCTTTTATCCCGCATGTAAGGTGCCGTAATACTCCTACTTCAAGACCTAAGTTGATACAAAAGGTCTAAATGGGAGAAAACGGCACCTAAATGCCCGATTGGTTCAACTAACATCCAGCAGGAGTTGGAAGAAAACGCCTACTGAATGAAGTTTCACTTTATTTTACCATGTCATTATATGCCTCTAATGTATCAGGAAAGATTTGAGCCGATTGGTCGATCAAAAATTTCATTGTGTTTCCAATTGCTTTTGTTAATGCCAAATCCAAATCCGTTTTAGCAAGGGCCCTGACTTCATCCAATCCGGGAAACTGGCGTCCAGGCTCAATATAATCTGCCAAATAGATGATTTTTTCCAATAGTGACATGCCGGCTCGTCCAGTTGTATGATAGCGGATGGCGTTGATCACATCTTTATCATGGACCCCCATCTCTTCTTGAACGATGGATGCAGCCACCGGACCATGCCACAACTCCGAATGGTAATCCAACAATCGGGAATCAAGCTTTTTTTCCAGAATAACTTTTTTTAACTCACTGATCGGTTGGAGCTTCGCATAGTCATGAAAAATAGCGGCAATTTCCGTCTTTTTCTCATCCGCTCCGTATTGTACCGCCAAGTCCAATGCGGTTTTCAGAACCCGTACCGTGTGATCAAATCTCGGCCCTGATATTCTTTGCTTCACGATTTGTAATGCTTCTTCACGATCCATACAACCGATTCTCCTCTATATATCGGATTACACTGTCTGGCAATAAATATTTTACAGATTTCCCCGCCTTTACACGATTGCGAATAAGAGTGGACGATATATCCACTTTGGGTACTTCAACAATTTGAATGGGGTAGGGTGTTTCTAACTGAAAACGCGGGCGGTTCGTACCGACGAATCGAACAAGTTTGACGAGTTCATCAATTTTATACCAGTTTGGCAAATACTCCACCATGTCGGCACCGATAATAAAATAAAAGTCAGCGTCAGGAGTTCTTTCCTTTAATTCTTTAATCGTATCGTACGTATATGAACGCCCGCGGCGTTCCAATTCGATCTTTTCCAATGAAAACTTTTGGTGATCCGCAATAGCAAGTTCCACCATCTTCAGGCGATCCGTCGCACTCGTTCCCGTATTTCTTTTTTTGTGGGGAGGTTCTTGATTTGGCATAAATTTTATTTCATCGAGCCCGAGTTGATCAAGCGCTTCATTGGCGATAATTAAATGCCCTAAATGCGGCGGATCAAATGTTCCTCCCAAGATCCCTACTTTTCTGCTCATACTGTCCACCTTTGCCAATTAAACCGGTAGTTCTATCGTTTTATGTTCTTTCGATTCTTTATATAAAATGATGACATTTCCAATCACTTGAACAAGCGTGGCATCGGTTCCCTTGACAATAGCTGCCGCCACCGTTTCTTTGTTTTCTTCACAATTTTGCAAAACGCTGACTTTAAGCAATTCGCGGGCTTCCAATGCTTCACTTATTTGTTTGACCATGTTCTCATTGACGCCACCTTTTCCAACCTGGAAAATAGGCTGAAGGTGGTGTGCCTTAGATCGTAAAAACCTCTTTTGTTTTCCTGTTAACATATTAACCTCCTATATGTGCCGTTACAACTTCGGTCATCCGCTGGACATCCGGTGTGATGCCTGTCCATTTTTCAAAAGCGAGCACTCCTTGATGGACGAGCATCCCAACCCCATTTTGCGTCTTTGCCCCTTTTAGGGCTGCCTGTTTTAAAAATTCCGTTTGGCCCGGGTTATAAATAATGTCGGAAACAAATGCACCCGCATTTAACCTGTCAAGCGAAACAGGGCTTTTACCTTCGGTTGAAGCCATCCCGATCGAGGTCGTCTGAATAACGAAAGAGTAGTTCCCCATTTCCTCTTCCGCTTCTGCCAAGGTCAGCGCGCGGGAGCTTGTATCACTTGAGCTCGAATCAATCATTGCTTCCGCTTTTTCAACCGTCCTGTTGCATATATCAATATGCTTGACACCGACCGAAAGCAGCGAAAAGTAAATAGCCTGTGCCGCTCCCCCGGCCCCGATCACAAGTGCCGATTCTCCAGCCAAATCTTCTTTCCAATCCATTTGCAGCGCTCTGACAAAGCCCATGCCGTCCGTGTTATACCCGACAAATTTCTCGCCTTTTCGCACAACCGTATTAACAGCCCCGATTTTTTGCGCGAGCGGGTCTATTTCATCAAGCAACGGCATGACCGCCAACTTATGGGGAACTGTTACATTGAATCCTTGAACACCCATTACTTTCATTCCCTTGATGGCCACCGCCAAATCTTCTTTGGCAATCCGAAAAGGATGATAATAAGCATGGATCCGCAATTTCTCAAATTCCTGATTATGCATTTGCGGCGATAATGATTGATGAACCGGATCTCCGATAATCCCATATAATTTCTTCAACATCCATTCCTTCCTCTCCCGACTTAAATGAGCGCTTTTCGAAGCATGACGCCAACGCCTTTTGGAGCGTATGCGGCGACAAACGCTCCTTCGTTGACAGTGACCCAGCCAAGGCCCGAAAACACGATATCCATTTTTTCTTCTTTGATTTTATATTCATGACGAATAAGCTCAGGAAAGTTATCTAATGTTTCCTTTCCCGGCGGCTGCAACATTCCCCCAGCATGAACCTTATGCAAATGATCCGCTTGTTCAAGTTTTGTGCGGTGAATGTCTATACTGTTCGCCAAATAACAGACAATTGGCCGTCGTCCGCCCTTCAAATAATCAAGGCGGGCAAGTCCCCCAAAGAAAAGGGTCTGTTGTTCATTTAATTGATAAACACGCGCCTTAATTTCTTTTTTGGGCGTAATGGTCTTTAAATCTTCTTTACTGATAAAGTGGGCCATTTGATGGTCATTTATGATACCCGGTGTATCGACGAGATGCTTGCCGTCGTCCAGTGGAATCTTGATCATGTCCAAGGTAGTACCAGGAATTGGCGAGGTAGTAATCACGTTTTCTTGTCCCGCCGTTTCTTGAATAATGCGGTTAATAAAAGTCGATTTTCCTACATTGGTACATCCGACAACGTATACGTCTTTCCCATTCCGCAATTGCTCTATTCGTTCTATTGCTTCCCTGACTTGAAATCCTTTTTCCGAACTGACAAGCAGAACATCAATCGGATTCAGCCCCATTTCCTTCGCCTCTTTTTTCAACCATGATGCCAGCTTCCCTTTATTTGTTGATTTCGGCAGCAAATCAACTTTGTTTCCGATAAGGATGACCGGGTTATTTCCGACAAATCTCTGCAGCCCCGGCAGCCAGCTGCCATTTACATCAAAAATGTCTATAATGTTTACAATTAAACTGTCCGTTCTGCCTAGTTCGTGCAATATTTGCAGAAAATCATCATCATTTAGTGAAACATCTTGGACCTCGTTATAATGTCTTAACCTGAAACATCTTTGACAGATGATTTCTTCCTTTTCCAATGCGGAACGGGGCGTATAGCCCAATTTTCCGGGTTCCGCCGTCTGGATGGCTGCTCCGCAGCCTATGCAATGTAATTCACTGCTATGATTCACATTTCTTCCTCCCATTGAATCAGCCCTTTTCGCTTAAGATTCGCCATGATTTTTCTTTCAATCATTCTGTTGAAGCGGGTAAAAAATCCATCAGACTGGGCTACCGGAACGACCAAAATCGTATAAAAACCCGCGCGGTTTCCTCCGAATACATCCGTCAATAGCTGGTCTCCCACGATGACTGTTTCTTCTTTGGATAACCCCATTTCTCTTGCAGCCTTTCTAAAGCCCGAGCCCAATGGCTTTCTTGCTCTATGTATAAACGGTATATCGAGCGGCTCCGAAAAAGCCCTCACACGATCCTGATTATTATTCGAGACAATTGTTATTTTCATGTTATGCCTTTTCATCTCTTCCAGCCAGTCCACAAGCCTCGCTGTTGCGTTTGGGCGGTCCCATTCAACAAGCGTATTATCAAGATCCGTAATAATTCCTTTTATACCTTGCTCTTTCAGCTTTTCTGGCTGTAAATGAAATATACTTTTTAAATATTCGTTTGGTAAAAATAGTTTTAACAAATCCGTGCACCTCGTTACATCTTTTCATATGTTCATCATATATAATCTTTGTGTATCTTTCAAAATTTAACAAACGGAAAAATAGTAATGAAACTTTTCGACAAATAGATACAACCTTCAAACTGTGGGTAACTTTATAAACAGAATGAAAGCATCTTTGACAAGGTTACGATCTTTTATAAACAAATTAACAACAACTTATCCACCACTGATTGTGGATAAAGGAACGCTTGTTCCAGCGTCTTTTATTTGTTAAAGTGAATATAACATACAATTTACCAGCGTATTCCATAAATAACAACTTTAGAACTTGAATTCCTCTGGGAGGTGGAGTGGTGAAAAAGTTGTCAGATGAACTATTGATCGAAACGTATTTTAAAGCAAAAAAGTTAAACTTAAATCGTGATTTTATTACGCTGATGGAAACAGAAATCAAGCGGCGCTCCTTGGCTTCGCAAATAAAAATATCATGTTGAAACCCTTCAAAGGTTTAAGCACCTGTTTTCAGGTGCTTAATTATTATGAGCCGAATAAATTTGTCCAATCGGAGCCCCCATTTTCAGCTCGGATGCCGGTTTGATGTCATCACTCAATGTAAAGCGGTTTTTTTCAAACAGCAAGATAACCGTCGATCCAAACGAAAAATAAGCTACTTCCTCCCCCTTTTGCCAAATTTTGTTGTTATTTGTAACCACCACTGAATTGATGAACATGGCGCCTACTTTTATTATGGCGACCGTCCCACCTTCCGTCGTCATTTCTGTAATGACCCGATAATTTTTCGATAATGCCGACTTGCCGTATTTTAACCCAAGCCGGTTTACCGGATAAGATTTGCTTCCTCTCGAATAAACGGACTCCACTTTGCCATTCACCGGACTGTGTATGCGGTGATAGTGGGAAGGACTCAAGTAAATGATCATGAAAGTGCCGCCAGTAAACTTTTCTGCTTTCTCTTGGCTCCCAAGTATTTCGGCAACGGAATATGTTTTATCCTTTACCACCATCTCCTTCGTTGGATGAATAAGTCCGACTTCCTCCAACACACCATCAACGGGACTTGTTACGATGTCACGCCTCTCGTCAATTGGACGTACAGTCTCTTTAAGCTTCCTTGTGAAAAAAGCATGCAAATTCGGGTATTGGCCAATATCTCCTGCTATTTCTTCATGATTAATCCGGTAAACTCTCGCATATGATTTTATGAATGGCCGGCTTAACCGGGAACATGAAAACTTTTTAAGTGCATTAGAAGTCAACGGCCCGTTTGACAACTCAATAAAAAACCGATAAAGTCGCGCACGCAACAAAAATACCTCCAGACAAAAAAATTCTCCTTAACTTTCCGTTCTAGAAATCATATAATGATATAATAAAAAGGCTTATGAAAAAAGGAGGAATCAACTTGTTTTTATTTGAAGTCCTCGATCATACCATAAAGAAGTTAAAATCCCAAACGGCCAACTTACTTTCCCTGGTTAACTTAGGACTTGGGGGATTTGCCATTATCGCCGGCATAAACGGCCAACTCCACTTAAGCCTTGTATTCATCTTTATCGCCGCTTTAGCCGACCGTTTTGATGGAATGGCTGCCAGAAAGCTGCAAATTGAATCGGAGCTGGGAAAACAACTCGATTCAATGAGTGATATTATTTCGTTTGGTGTTGCTCCCGCCTTGTTATTATACCAAGGAATTTTACATTTGTTTGGTTTTCCGGGTGTATTTTTTACGGTACTTTACATTGGATGCGGCGCATTCCGCCTTGCAAGATTTAACTTAACCGAGAACAACGGCTACTTTACGGGGTTGCCCATTACTGCTGCGGGCTGCCTGTTGACATTAAGCTTTTTAGCCGCTCCCTACTTGCCGCCTTCGGCATTCTTGTTTATCACTCTTTTACTATCTCTGCTTATGGTCAGTACATTTACTTGGAAAAAAATCTAAAAAGCCAGCTGCGCATAATAAGGCGCAACTGGCTTTTTAGCATGCGTTATCCGTTTTTTTGCTCCGGCGGCTTCCCGCCTTTAGACGAGGGAGCTGTCCTTATATGCAAATCCTCAAATACGCCTCCCCCTTCATAAATCATCCGTTCCACTTCCAACTGATATTCGCTGCAATGATCGTTATTGGGATGATTTGTAATCATCATCACCCTTTCTCTCGTCATTACTTATGAATCATCTTTCTTTTTACTCCGATTCATTTTATCTTTTTCTGCCCGGTAAAATTCGTGAAACATTTTCATCAATGCTCTTTTTTCTATCCGAGATACATAACTCCTGGATATCCCCAGTTCTTTTGCTATCTCCCTTTGCGTCCGCTCCTTCTCCAGATTTAAACCAAAGCGCCCAATAATAACTTCTCTCTCCCTGTCATCCAAAACATCGATATATGCTTTTACCTTTTCAAGCTCCATATTTAACTGTATCGTTTCAAAAATGTCTTCAGCGTCAGACTTTAACACATCCATTAAGGAAATTTCATTTCCCTCTTTGTCTTGGCCAATGGGGTCATGGAGCGATACATCTTTTCTTGTTTTTTTCAACGCCCGTAGATGCATTAGAATCTCATTCTCAATACAGCGCGCTGCATAGGTTGCCAATTTTGTTCCTTTACCGGTGGAATAGCTTTCAATTGCCTTGATTAAGCCGATTGTACCGATTGAGATCAAGTCCTCAGAGTCTTCCCCTGTATTTTCAAATTTTTTGACGATATGGGCGACAAGCCGCAGATTATGCTCTATTAGTATGTTTCGCGCTTCTTCATCTCCTTCTGCCATTTTTTTTAAATATTTTTTTTCTTCTTCAGGAGAAAGCGGCTGAGGAAATGCATTATTTTTTACGTACGACACTAAAAAGATAAGTTCTTTCCATAACAGACCGATTGCCGTCAAGATTCCCGACAATTCCTCACCCCCATTTTTTAAGCCTTACATGAAGTATATGTGTAAAAATGGGGACACTTGCTTGTCTTTGCAAAATAGGATTGAAGGCAAGATTCAATCCATTTACAACATTAGATGCAAAAAATTTGACTCATTACAATACGATTTGAAGGGATGGGCAATCGTCAACCCTTTGGGGATATTTGGCAAGCTAAACTGGTTCTGAGGCATCATGAACTCCCTTTGGTGGCTTTCTATGGGGCCATTCGAGATTGCAGCATTTAAAGGCTTCTCTCCCCATGTTCACGATCGTATTCCAAATATTGATGATCGGTTCTACGGTCTCTTTTCGAGGATGAAGCATCATATATCAAGCTTATCGAGCCAACCACCACACCGGATTCTCTCCATGTTCACCATCGTATTCCAAATGTTGATGATCGGTTCTACGGTCTCTTTTCGAGGATGAAGCATCATATATCAAGCTTATCGAGCCAACCACCACACCGGATTCTCCCCATGTTCACGATCGTATTCCAAATGTTGATGATCGGTTCTACGGTCTCTTTTCGAGGATGAAGCATCATATATCAAGCTTATCGAGCCAACCACCACACCGGATT
>NZ_JAFBFH010000026.1 GCF_016909185.1 Siminovitchia thermophila
TAGTTGATCCAATCGGGCTTTTACTGGCAGTTGCCCCCGCACTGCTCTCGTTTTATCTCGATGCGTTGAATCGGGGACTTACTGCCAGTTAAAGCGGGATACAGTGAAACTTCAATCAGCTGTTGTCCGCTGATTGTTAGTTGATCCAATCGGGCTTTTACTGGCAGTTGCCCCCGCACTGCTCTCGTTTTATCTCGATGCGTTGAATCGGGGACTTACTGCCAGTTAAAGCCGGACAAAAAAAGAAACCTGGAATCTGTTGAATCCAGGTTTAGTGCGTATCGAAGCCTTTTAGGCCTTTTAATAAGTTTTCGGCGGTAACTTTCGGATTTTTTGCCCGTGTTAATGCGGAGACGACGACAATACCGGCTACTCCGCTGTTTTTCAGACAACCGCTGTTTTTTTCATTGATGCCGCCTATCGCCACAACAGGAATAGACACGGAGGAAACAATTTTGTCCAGCATGCCGTTTGGAAGAAGTTTGGCATCGCTTTTTGTTGAGGTGGGAAAAACAGAACCAACCCCAATATAGTCTGCGCCACCCTTTTCTGCCGCAATGGCATGTTCTAAAGTACGGGCTGAAACCCCGACAAGCATGGAATCCGGAATGATACTTTTTACTGCGGCAAGAGGCAAATCTTCTTGCCCCACATGCACGCCGTCAGCGCCGACTGCCAGAGCTACATCCACTCGATCATTAATGATCAAGGGGACTGATAGTGAATCAAGGAGTTTTTTTATTTGGATTGCTTTTTCATAAAAATCTCTTCCTCCGCTCTTTTTTTCACGCAATTGAACGAGAGTTACGCCTCCGGCTACTGACTCTTCAATTAAATGCAAAAGCTTGCTTATCGGAAGATCTTCTTCCGTAACCAAGTAAAGGCGATAATCAATATGATTCTTTTTCAATGACTTTGACTCCTTTTTGCCAGTGATTGCTGTTCATGAATGAAATGGAATCGATTAATTTTATTTTATATGTTCCCAAACCAATGCGCTCACCTAATAAGGAAGCAGCCTCTTCCCCAGCTAACCCCATAACGGATACTCCTGCTACAGCCGCATGTAGCATGTGATTCGTTATACCGGCAAAGCACCCGATTAAGGAAGTCGTCATACAGCCTGTCCCCGACACTCTGGATAAACACATATGGCCGTTTTGAATCATAAAAACGCTCTTCCCATCACTGATCACATCTTCTTTGCCGGTGACAGCAGCTATACACCGATATTGACGGGCAACCTTGACGGCAATTTTTTCAGGTGTTTGATCGACTTTGCCCGCATCAACCCCTTTTGTCGCCCCGATGCCTCCGGCTAAACAATTCATTTCACTTACATTTCCTCGAATGACAGAAACCTTTACTTGTTCCAGTATTTCAAAAGCAGATTGGGTTCGAAAGTCCGTTGACCCCACTCCGACAGGATCAAGTATAACAGGAATTCCTGTTTCGTTGGCGGCTTTTCCAGCCAGCTTCATCGCTTTAAAAGCATCCGAGTTCAATGTTCCGATGTTTATTATGAGGGTATTCGCCATTTTGGCCATGTCAGCCGCTTCCAAAGGGCTGGACGCCATGACGGGTGCAGCGCCAATGGCTAGGGTTACGTTTGCGCAATCGTTTATCGTTACCTGATTTGTTAGATGGTGAATAAGCGGCTGTTTATGTCTGACTTGCTCAAAAAGCTGTCCGACTTTCGTCAACATCATCTGCCCATCCGTTCCCATCACGTTACACACTCGTATAGATGATAGAAGTGATGGGTCGGTCCGTATCCTTGTCCAATGTTAAGGCTGTTGGCGATCGCATTTGTAATATAATCTTTGGCCTCATCAATCGCTGTCGGCATTTCCTTTCCTTTCGCCAAGAGGGCGGCAATTGCTGCGGACAGTGTGCAACCTGTCCCATGGACATTTTTCGTTTCAATTCTTTCCCCGCGAAATAGTTGAAACGTTTGCCCTTCGTAATATAAGTCATTGGGGTTTCCCTGCAAGTGCCCGCCTTTAATCAGGACAGCCTGCGCTCCCAGCTTTTTGATCACCCGGCATGCTTCATACATGTCAGGCTCATTATGTATCGGCATATTGGCCAAAACCTCCGCTTCCGGGATATTAGGTGTAACGAGCGAAGCCAGCGGGATAAGGGTTGATTTCAGCTCTTGCATTGTATCTTCTTCAAGCAGCCGGTGTCCCCCCTTGGAAATCATAACAGGATCAAGAACAATGTGTTTTGGTTTATATTTTTTTAAACATTGCGCGACTGTTTGTATAATGTCCGGCGTTGCCAGCATACCGATTTTCACCGCGTCAGCCCCAATATCTTCCAACACGGCTGCGACTTGGTCGTTGATGATGTTTACATCAATGAGTTGTACAGATCTTACTTCAACAGTATTTTGGGACGTAATCGCCGTAATCGCAGACATGCCGAACACCCCTAGAGCGGAAAAAGTTTTTATATCCGCTTGAATCCCCGCTCCTCCACCGGAATCAGATCCGGCGATTGTAAGAGCTGTTTTCATACAGCAAACCTCCGATCGCTGAATGTTTCATGAATACTTTTAATAAAACAAATCCCAGGGCAGCGCCGGCAATGGAACTGGCAGCAAAGGCCGGGACCAATCCAAATAAGGCCGCCTCCCGGCCTAACAGCAATGCCGCAATCGGATAGGCGGCAACAGCACCGATGATCCCGGTTCCAACGACTTCACCTATAAACGCAAACCCTATTCTTTTCGTTTTGGCATACAACCAGCCAGCCAGGAGGGCTCCGATCATGCTTCCCGGATAAGCAAACAACGAGCCTGTTCCTGAAATATTCCGGATTGTCGAAACGATAAATGCTTGGGCTAATGCATAGCCTGGCCCAAATAAAACGGCCGTTACCATATTGGCAAAATGCTGGATTGGAAAAATTTTGGCAAATCCGGCCGGGATAAAGATAACATGGCTCGTGATTGTTGTAAATGCAATGATCATGGCTGTAATGGTCAGTTTTTTAACTCGCATGGAGCAACCTCCGGCTATTAGGATTTAGAGCGTCCAGTTCTGTTGATGATAGTTCATATCCCAGAATAAATATTCATATTTGGAGGTGATAAGGAAGTGCTTTTCCAATTCCGCCAATTCTCTTTCCGGTTTCCCATCTGCTAACTGATTCATGAGATCAATCAGCCATTTTCCAAGAGAAGTAAATTCTTCTGATGAATAGGTTTCAACCCATTTGCGGTACGGGTTGGATTCCAAAGTAGCCCCATATTGTTCTTTTAATCTTTCTCCCGTTTCGGCGTAATGCCAGGCACACGGAAGCAGGCTTGCCACAAGTTCCGCCAATGTTCCGTTATGAGCCACATGCAGCATGTAGCGGGTATATGCCAAATTGACTGGTGCGGGTTCGGTGTTTTCAAGCTCTTCATTCGAAATGCCAAACTCTGCGGCGAATTGGCGATGCAGCTCCATTTCAAAATGGAGGTGTTCATGAAGCAAATGTGAGAACTTTGTCATAATTTCGAGAGTGGGAGCTTTTTGCGCTCCAATAGCAAACAGCTTCACATAATCAATTAAATAGACATAGTCTTGTTTCATATAATATTCAAAAATTTCTTGATCGAGTGTTCCTTTTCCTACCCCTTGGACGAATGGGTGGTTATAGCTTTTTTCCCATATTTCCTTCGCGCTCTCATAAAGCCTGTCCGTAAACAACATTTTTTCAACTTTCATTGGTTCCACTCCTTTAAAAAAGTTTGTACCTCATGATTCCCCACTTTGAAAAAATGAAAAAACCGCTCCCGAAAAGGAAGCGGCTCATCATCATAAAGCACATCATAATGACGCAGCCTGCTTCCCTACGCTGGCATAAACCAGATCAGGTTCAAAGGGTTTCAATCATCGATTTCTCTCAGCTTTACAGCTCCCCTAGCAGACAAAATTCATTGTTTCAAAGAAGTTATTCAATTATTAGGTGCATGTACTGCCATCATATCATGATATGGACAAAAAGCAAGTTTAATGGATAAATAGGCTCATTACATACACCATTAAAGGGATGGTCACAAGTGCAAGCAGCGTGGAAAAAATAGTCGTTAAGGCCCCCATTTGTTCATCTGCAGAGTATTTGGCAAAGAGAATGGATGCCAGGGTAATCGTCGGCATCATGGATTGAATCAAGACCGTTTGAACGAGTACCGTGTTTAAACTGAAAAAGTGTATCATGAAAATGGAAGCGATCGGCAAAATAATCAATTTTACGGAAATGGGCACCCAAATATGGTTTACCGAACGGCGTACTTGTCCGCGTTTCAGGGTCATAATCATCATTCCGATATAGAACATGGCGAGCGGTGCCGCCAATGCGGCCAATCTGTCCGTCAAGTCAATCAAAAGACCGGGCGGCTTTAATTGAAAATATGCGGTAATAAGACCAACGAAAATGGCTGCTGTCGGAATATTCACCATGGACTTTAATGTTTGCCAAGCAAACTTTCTATTTTTCTGAAGTAAAATGACTCCGACTGTCCAAATGGTCACATCGACTCCAGCATCAAAAATGGCCGCAAACAAAGCCCCCTCTGGGCCCAAAAGTGCCGCACAAAGCGGAATGCCGATAAATCCGGTGTTTCCCAAACCTGAAAGGATGGCAATTTCCCTTATCTTATTGGAATCCCTATGAAATAACCAAGCAAATAAAAATCCGGTCCCGATTCCAATAAGATTAATAATGATGGAAAGCCCAAAAACGATGGCAATCATTTTAAACATCTGGTCATCCATTTCAACGTGAAAAATACTCGATAAAATAATGCAGGGCATCGCAATATTTACGATCACTTGAATAAATGCTCTGCGAGTATCATCATTTAATGGAGTTGTTTTACCGAGCAACGCGCCAATCATGATCATCAAAGTAATAATGATGATTGACTGAAAAACAACTGTAAATTCCATACGTATCCTACTTTCTGTATAAAAACTGATAATGGCAAAGAAAAAGCGAAGAAATGGACTTCAGGATACTTCCTTTTACCACTTCTTCACTCGTACATTATACATAAGAAAACGGTTAAAACAACAGTTAAGCTTTTAGCGGATAGTATGGATTTTTTGTTATTTGATCAATGGACTTATACTGCAACGGAGAGAGCGCTTTCACTTTTGCCAGCCATTTAATCGTTACGGGTGCAGGAATATGTATATTTCCTTCCAACACTAACACACATGAATGATGAACATGAAGCAGACTTATTGATTGATATATTCGTTCTTGAGCCGTCACTTCAACGATATACAACCCTTTTTGCGGCAAATAATAATGTTGGAATACAATATGGGCGACTGTTTTTCCGCTGTTCTGATCGAATGATTGGCGTTCCAACATTCCATGCGCACTGTAATGGTTCCCCAAAAAATGATGAACATCCTCCACTTTCCCCTCATCCAAGAGCTTCCTGATTTTACTCGAACTAATCTTTTCACCATTAAAAGCTTTTTTGGGAACTGTTGTTACATCAAATAAGCCTTTTCCATCTAATTTCATTCGTTCCATGTTTCCTTTCCCGCGGTAACCATAGGTAAAATCAAAACCGGCAACGACATGCTTGCTATGTAATCCAGCCACATATTTTTTAATAAAATCTCCCGGTGAAAGTTCGGCAAACTGCTCGGTAAATGTTACAATATATAATTTTTCAACACCCATATTTTTCAATAATCTCTGTTTGTCAGGCAGAGGCGTCAAATAACTCGTTATTTTGTTTTGAACCCGTAAAATATTGCTTGGATGTGGAAAAAATGTCATAACAGCCAATTCTATGCCCTTTTTCTCTGCGATGTCTTTGGCCGTGTCAATCAATGAACGGTGCCCTAAATGGACGCCATCAAAAAAGCCAAGCACCATTACACAAGGTTCATGTTCCTCTCTATTTCCAATAAATGCCCCTTCTATGAAAATTGTTTTCAATACAGGCCTCCCCCTTGCATCTCTTTTAACCTCGATACCAACATTATCATATATCATTTAATATATGATTGCAATCGCGGCTAGATTGTTTCCTTATTTATATTTAAAATCGCACCAACGGAAATTGGTGTTCATACATTGTTACCAAGGAGGTGTATACTTAGAATGAATTGGCCAACTTCTTTGCTTGCCATCCTTGCTGGGTATGCCTTATTGGGCATCACACTTTTGGTTCCCAACCTGACTATTGTAGTTCCTTTGATCACTGTGATTCAAATTATCGCTGTCATTGTTATTGTATTATTTGCTGGCGTTATTATTTTTCGGGCACTTCATGCGCTGTTATATAAAGCTAATTAGAATCGAGCAGGAGGGGCTGTCTAAAAAATCCAATTCAGAGTAAATGCATGAAAATGTAAAACCCAAGATGTTGATTTTACAGCAATCTTGGGTTCGGTTTTTTTGTTTTCAAGCGGCAATATTACTTTTCGGACAGCCCCGACCGTTCGGAAAACTGCGGTTCCATCAAGATATTTACATTATTAGTCTATTAAGCCCTTGGGAGCTCCGTTAAGAGTTTCCAAGGGCTTTGGTACGGAAAACGAACATGTTGCTGTTTCCCCGTTCTTTTTTTTACGAGTCGTCTGTACCATTCCCGTTCCCGTTTGCGGAAGCCAGGCCCGATAAAACATGGACACGAAGAATGAATCCGGACAGTTTGTCGTTATCATCTACGACGGCAAGCGGAAATTTCGACTCCAATACTTTTGGTATTAAATCACTGACATATTCATCTTTTTGGACAATGGAAATGTCATCCCGCATCACTTCAGGCAACGCTTTTTTTTGCTTTATTCCCTTTACCGCGTCATCTATCGTTACAATGCCTTTTATATGCCTTTGGCGGTCCACAACGAAAACGCTAGATATGCCGTTCTCCTTCATTTCCTTTACTGCGACATGTAAACCGTCCTTCAATGAAACGAGCGCATTCGGCTTGATCATGACATGCTCCGCTTGGAGGATTTTCGAACGGTCAATGTCCTTTATGAACTCGGATATATAATCGTTCGCCGGCCGTTCAATAATTTCTTCAGGTGTACCGACTTGTACAACACGGCCATCCTTCATGACAGCAACCCGATCCCCCAGCTTAAAAGCCTCGTTCACGTCATGTGTAATAAAAACGATTGTTTTTTGTAGGCGATTTTGGATATCCAAAAGCTCCAACTGCATTTCCCTGCGGATCAGCGGATCAAGCGCACTGAACGGTTCATCCATCAAGAGAATGTCCGGGTCATTGGCCAATGCTCTGGCCAGCCCCACCCTTTGGCGCATTCCCCCCGACAATTCATCCGGGTATTGATCTTCATATCCTTTCAAGCCTACTATTTCAATGTTTTTTAAGGCAATTTCACGCCGTTCCTTTTTAGGCATGTTTCGGACTTCCAATCCATACTCCACGTTGCCCAAAACCGTTCGGTGGCTGAATAGACCGAAATGCTGAAATACCATGGCGATTTTTTCCTGCCTTACTTTTTTCAACTCGGACTTGCTGCCATTGACAATATTGACACCATCAATATAAATAGCGCCGTCAGTCGGTTTGTTTAATAAGTTGAAGCAGCGGATAAGCGTTGATTTTCCGCTTCCGGACAAGCCCATAATGACGAATATTTCGCCTTTTTCGATCTCCAGAGATGCATCATATACTCCGACTGTATGGCCCGTTTTTTCCAAAATCTCTTCTTTCGACATTCCTTGTTTAATCATGGGGATAACCGATTTGGGTTTGGGGCCAAAAATTTTTGAAACATGTTCCAGTTTTATTTGTGTTGTCATCGAGCCAACCTCCTGTGCTTCTGAAACTTGTCGGCCGCTCCATTAGTGATTCTGTCAATAATAATGGCCAAAAATACGATGCTGATTCCCGCTTCAAACCCTAAAGCGATGTCTATCCTGTTGATCGCGATAAGCACCTGTTCACCAAGACCTTGCGCTCCAACCATTGAAGCAATAACAACCATCGCCAAAGCCATCATCGTCGTTTGGTTGACTCCTGCCATAATGGTTGGCAAAGCCTGCGGCAACTGTACTTTCCGTAACATTTGCCAAGGAGACGATCCAAAGGACTGGGCTGATTCGATCACTTCTTTGTCAACGCCGCGAATCGCAAGTTCAGTTAATCGGATCACCGGCGGAAGAGCGTAAATTAAAGTGGCAAATATAGCCGATACGTTCCCCAATCCAAAGAAAAAGATCGCGGGAATTAAATAAACGAAGCTGGGCATAGTTTGCATCGCATCCAAAATGGGCCGCGCAACGGCTGAAAAGCCGGTGCTGTATGACATCAATATGCCAAATGGAATACCAAGAACCAAACAAATAAGGACCGCTGTCACAATGATGGCGATCGTCGTCATCATATCTTCCCACAACCCGAATGTTCCGATGAGAAAAATAAAGACGCCGTACAATATTCCTGAAAAAACCGACTTAAAATACCATCCCAGTAAGAAAATGGCCACGATAAACAACCACCAGGGGATCCAAATGAGAAAATCCTGGATTCCATTAATCGTCCTTGAAGCCAGAAAGAAAATAAAATCAAAAAATCCTTCAAGAGAAACATCGAGAAAAGTAACCAATTGGTCGGCATACTTTCCCAGATTCGTTTGTATATCCGGAAATCCTTCCATAATACCTACCTCACCTATTAAGATTTGAAATGAGCAGCCGGCCAAACGCGGCCAAGCTGCTCCATGTGAACACTAACGTGAAGCTCAGAACAATAGACGTTGTGACGAATCACGCAGACGCGGCGTTCCGAGTCTGCCGAAACTCCCCCATTGATCATTTGCAGAACAAGAACAAAGACTAAGATCCGATCCTGCAACAAGCACAGACAACAACGTTCTCGAAAACGTTTGCGTTTTTACTTCTTGTGAGTCGACAAAAACAAGTTATCGAATCTTTCCAGTCTGTCAAACCGAACGAATGGGGCTTTTACTGGCAATTGTTCCCCCACCCCATCGTTTTACTTCGATTCTTGGGCGTCTAACTTCCAGTAATGGGGATTAAAGTGCGTCCTTCACCTTTTGGGCAACATCATCTGAAACCCACTTTGTCCATACATCTTCATGTTCTTTCAACCACCATACTGCTGCCTCTTCCGCTGATGCATCTTCATCTTCCATATATTTCAAAGCCGCTTCTGTTAGCTTGCTGCTTGTCTCGTAATTTTTCAAGAAATCCACTACTTCAGGTGCTTGTTCAGGCATATCTTTATGAACGGCCACGACAACATCATTGGGAGGAAATTTCGTAGCTTTTGTTTTTTCCCAAGTTTCTTCATCATATTCTGGCTCTTCCAACAGGACAAGATCGTATTTCGCTGTTATGGCCGTAGGTGACCAGTAATATCCGACCCAGCCTTCTCCGGCCTTATACGCATCAACGAGCGAGGCAATAATCGCCGAGTCCGATCCCGGCATAAAATTGTTCATTGTTTCATCCAAGCCGTACGCTTCAAATTTGGCATCAATATGTTCAGCTACAACCCAACCGCTTGGCGCATTAATAATACGGCCTCTGCCGGGATCTTCGGGATCCCCAAATACTTCCGGATATTTCTTTAAATCTTCCACGGTTTTCAAGTCTGGCGCCAAAGGCTCAATACCGCGTTCTTTATCGCCATGAATCACATATGATGGCACGTATAAACCTTGGTCATTATCGTTAAAGTTGGTTGAAACTTGTTCAACGTCTCCCGACTCGACAGCATCTTCATACACGTCTTTAATATTGTCGGTCCACACTTCCATGTAAACATCAATATCCCCGCGGCGAAGTCCTTGAATGGTGGCGGAAGTGGAGCCCGCTGTCACTTTTGTTTTATGGCCCAGGCCTTCCTCGATGATTGTTTGCGCAATCCCGTTGTGGATACGGATGCTATCCCAGCCGGCATCAGCAAAGACGATTGTGCCGGAATCTTTATTCCCTTTTCTTTCTGAATTTTCACCACTTCCGCCGCATGCAGACAGTAGTATAAGGCTGGCTGCGGCTAACATCATTCCCAGTTTTTTCATTTGAATATTCCCCTTTTTTAAACAATATTTTTGTTTCGAATTATGTGTTTAATTAAGTGCTGATTCATTGATGGAATGAATCGTTTTCTCCCGTCCGTTCATCCTTTATTTCGGCTTTCCGCAGATTGTATTTCCAGCACAAATTCTGAATGAATTGCTTGAATGAAAGTCTATTTTTGGTAGAGGCTATTTGCGCAACCGATTTGATCGAAGTAAATGAGCTGTGGACGATGCCCTTTCTAAGTTGTACATTTTGGGAAGTAGTGGGGTATGTTTAACTTTTCACATGTTTCAACTTAAAAACGGACAACACGGAGAAACATGCGTCTCTGGCTTTCCAGACTTCACTCACCGTTTTCCAAGCATCTGATGCTGATGCTGTTACAATTACGAATGAAAGTTGAACAGCAGTTCGTCTATCATTATTTAGCTTACCGAACAACTGTCCATATTTCAAACAAGCCTATCCTTCATATTTAAGCGATATTTTGGCTAAAACATGAAAAACTGCTCGAAATACGTTGAACGGTCCCGTATGATGCCTAATCCTTCATTTCCCTCCCCCATCCAAATTTGAATGTTTGATAATACCCAAAAAATGAAAAAATAAAACGCTATGCTCATATTTTTTGTTCCTGGCGGCATCATATAATGGAAGTTTTTTTCCTGAAAAGGAGCATGGGAATGGACCGATATTTGTTGATTGTTCTAATCGGCATCCTTTTTGGATGCATTGCCCGCATTGTTTTGCTGCGGACAGACTTTAGGCAATATCCAACTTATCCGCAAGGCCGGATCATTCATTTGTCAATGGGTTTTATTGCTTCTTTTATAGGGGCGGTTGCCGTTCCTTCCGTTTTAGAATCCAATTGGACCGCGGTTACTTTTTTGGGGTTGGCTGCAACTCAGTTTCGCGAAGTCCGCAAAATGGAAAGGGAAACACTTTCCAATGTTGATTCAAGTGAATTGGTCAAACGCGGGGCGCCTTTTATCGAGGGAATGGCACAAGCTTTTGAAAGCCGAAATTATCTCGTCATGTTTACAAGCCTCGTGACAACACTATTTGCTGTTTTCTCCATTTGGGCCGGACTTTTGAGCGGGTTGGCCATGCTGATTGTCGTCAAAAAAAATATGTCCGGGAAAATGCTGACAGCCATCGCAACAGTTTCTCAAGGGGAGATCCGCTTTGAAGGGCCCCAGCTTTTTGTCAAGGATATACATATAAAAAATGTAGGCCTTGAAGCCAGCCGGCAGCTCATCCTCAAAAGAGGGGTCGGGGCGATTATTACGCCGAAAAATGAAAACAGTGTCGTCACCATTTCACATCTTGGACAAAGACAGGCGATGCTTCACCATGTCGCCAACATACTCGGCGTCTACCTGGATACAGGAGAACCCGATATCGTCCCTCTCTCCAAACGAGATATGAATGATGGAAGAGTCGCCTTATTCATCATGCCGCTAGAAACAGATTTTGAACAAGTTAAAAAGGTGCTGGAACATGTTCCAGTGTTGGATAGTGCGATTAGGCTGCCAAATGAAGGGGACAAAAGAAAAAACAGATAAACTGGGGTGGTTTGACGTGGATACAGAAGAAAACAAAGCAAAGATTGCCGCCATCGTTACTCAAAATCAAAACGTGATCCTTGGTGGTGGTGCTCCTGTCTTCCTTGTTCATGACAAGGAAGAACTGCAGAAGATAAGCAGCAGCTTGGGGAAAATACTTGATTCCGCAGTTCATGAGATTAATGACCAGACCATTATCATTGTGACAAGATAGCTGTATGAAAAAACGGCTTGCGAGTAGCCCCGCAAGCCGGCAAGTTCAAGCAAAAATGAGAACAAGTGTCCCAACGACGAAACAATAAATACTAAAATAAATTAAATTTCCCTTTTCCATAATGTTCATAAACCATTTTAAAGAAAAATAGGAAGCCACGATGGAAACAACAAAAGCACTTACATACGGGATAAACAATGTTGTTAAGTCAGGGTCGTTCACCATGTCGGAAATGCTTAGGATCGTTCCGCCCACACTGACCGGAATGTATAGTAAAAAGGAAAAGCGCAGTGCTGTCTCAGGTCTCATGCCCATGCCCATCGCACCGACAATCGTCGCTCCTGAGCGGCTGATTCCCGGTATTAAAGCTACCACTTGTGCAAAGCCGACCACAATAGCGTCCTTGAGTGTCAGATCTCCATCCTGTTTTCTTCCTTTTAAATTTCGGATTAAAAACAACGCTACACCCGTTATAAGCAAGGTAATGGCTGTAATTTGTACTCCTTTTAACGTTTCCGAAATTATGTCATTGAACAGAACACCGATGACTCCGGCCGGAATTGTGGCGATCATTAAATAGACAATGAAGCGAAAATCATCCTTCGCCTCTTCGTTTCGATGTAATAAGTAAGAAAAACCGTTCGTCGCAAGACGAATAATATCATTACGATATATGATTAAAACGGCAATCAAAGATCCCGCATTTACAAGTAATTCAAATGTCAACTTTTTTGTGGAGATTCCTAAAAAGTGTTGGGCAAGCACCAAATGCCCGCTGGATGAAATCGGGATTGGCTCGGTAATTCCCTGAATCAACCCCAGCACGATATATTTAATAGTTTCCATTATATTTATTTCCATCACATCTCACCATCCCCAGTTTACTAGAATACCTTTTTCACGTTTGCTTTTCAATTATATTGGCAAATAAAATAAAAAACGGTAATGTTGTTAAATTGCCATTTTACTCAAAACCATAAGCCTCTGTTTAAGGAGAGCAATCCAAACGCGGGATTACTTCCAAAGCAACTTTATCCCGCATGTAAGGTGCCGTATACACCACTTCAAGACCTGAGTTGATACAAAAGGTCTAAGCGGGAGAAAACGGCACCTAAATGCCCGATTGGTTCAACTAACATTCAGTAGGAGCCCTACTGATGGACAAAGGCAGCAAGATATTTTCTTTGACAGTTAACGTATCCAGCAAATTATATTCCTGGTAAATGAAGCCGAGGTGATGCTTGCGGAATTCGGCAAGTTGCTTTTCCTTCATGCCGACGATGTCTTTTCCATCAATTTTGATCGTCCCCTCACTCACTTTGTCAATGGAAGAAAGGGCGTTAAGCAATGTCGTTTTTCCCGAGCCTTACGCGCCCAAGATACTGACAAAATCTCCTTTTTCCACTTGAATATCTATTCCTTTTAAAACTTCCTGCCTGTTAAATTTATTTCCGTAACTTTTATAAATTTTTTGCGCTTCAAGAATACTCAATTATGTTCAATCCTTTACTTGATATATTGATCATAAAAGGATTGGATATCTTTTTCCTTCGATTCGACGAACAAATGATAAAAGCATGTGACAAACATGTCACATGCGTGTGGCGTGTCAGATTCTCAAATTCGTTAGAGGAATGTCGTTCCTGTTCCCGGCTATGATTGTTGTTACTATAATGATCACGAGCGAACCCTGTCTTTTCGGCAACCGCTGGTTTTCCCCATCAATCTTAATAAACTAAAAATATTGGTAAAAGAAATTCATTTTTTCACCACCGTATCGGAATAAGTCGGAGTGTGATCCAAATGTTTTTGCGGCCGACCCATTCATGGGTCAATATCGTTTTAGAGCATTGTTGTATACATAAAAAAACGCTATAACAAATAGCATCAGGTTACCATTGACTTACAGGCTCTTTCTCTCGGTAAGCTTGATGAATTCGATCACTTTACCATGTTTAAGCTTGGGGCATATGCTTCGGTTTTTCTTCATATTTCAATGGCTGTCTTGGGAAAATAGCCTTAACAACGCCGCGCTCAAGGTAGAAACGCGTCTTGTGGTTTTCCTCCGTTCTGAAGGGCAGATATTTCCCAAAAGCGGCCAGATGTTTAAAGGCGTGTTTGTTTGTGGTACGATTGTTTGTGTTCTCGCCGACTTTATCACATACAGTTTGTCTCCGTTTTTCATGTTTGAATGTTGCATTTCGTTTATTCAACCGGAAAACGATATTTTGCTTGTCAATTGGTTTTGGCCATGTTATATTTTAGTAGATACAATATTTAGGTGTAACAATCAAATAAAACACAATATATAGTGACACAACAAAGAAGGCGCCCAAAAGGGCTTAAAAGGGAATCCGGTGAAAAGCCGGAACTGTCCCCGCAACTGTAAATGCGTACGAACGGCAATACCACTGTTTTTTAAACGGGAAGGTGACCAAGTAGGACGATGCATAAGTCAGGAGACCTGCCTTTTTTGTCACAGTTTCAATTCTTCGGGGATTGAGAAGATGAAACGATAGTGGAAACCGTCATTTTTCGTGCGCTTTTTTCTCCTATCGTTTGATCCGCTCTCTTCCCGGAGCGGGTTTTTCTATTTTTAAAAAATGAAGAAAAGGTGAGAAAATGACAACCATCATTGCTGAAAAAGAATCTCAAAAGCAACCATTTGATCGAAAGAGATTATCGCGTTTTATAGAAAGGGTCGCGGACTTAAACTGTCCCGCATACATCGATAAGGTTGTCCGGGTGATAGAATCTAAAAATGAATATCATAAAGATCATATAACGGGCCTTCTCATTCAAGCCGCTTTGGAAAATACGGATGAAGCCAACCCGGATTGGACATACACTGCCGCAAAAATCCACCTCGAAAACTTGTACAAACAGGCCAGTATCAACCGTTCCTACGACAAAAAACAAAAATACGGGGATTTCTATCAATTAATCAAGCAATTAACTGATTTGGGAATTTACTCGACTCGTTTACTTGAAAAATACAGTGAAAAAGAGATTCGGGAGCTGGAACAAATCATTGATCCAGAGCGTGACTTGTTATTTGATTACATAGGACTCCATACATTGGCCACGCGTTACCTGGCAACGGATCATGAAAAAAATGTCTATGAATTGCCGCAAGAACGTTGGATGATCATCGCCATGCATTTAATGCAGGACGAGGCAAAGGAAAAAAGAAAAGAGTGGATTCAGGAAAGTTATTGGGCGTTGTCGAACTTGTACATGACAGTCGCTACTCCTACCCTTGCCAATGCCGGACTTGCGCATGGACAACTTTCGAGCTGCTTCATCGACACGGTGGAAGATTCGCTGATCGGCATTTACAACAGCAACACAGATGTTGCCAGGCTTTCCAAAGACGGCGGAGGCATCGGGGTCTATATGGGGAAAGTAAGAAGCCGCGGAAGCTCCATAAAAGGCTTCAAACGCGCGTCATCCGGGGTTCTTCCCTGGATTAAGCAGTTGAATAATACAGCAGTTAGTGTTGATCAGCTCGGAAGAAGAAAAGGCGCTGTTGCTGTTTATCTTGATGTGTGGCATGCGGATATTCTTTCTTTTCTCGATTTAAAACTGAACAATGGCGACGACCGCCAGCGGGCGCATGATATTTTTACGGGTGTATGTATTCCCGATCTCTTTATGGAGCAAGTGGAACGACGCGGTGACTGGTATTTGTTTGACCCGCATGAAGTGAGACAAGTCATGGGCTTTTCGCTGGAAGACTTTTATGACGAAGAAAAAGGCGCGGGCACTTTCAGAGAAAAATATGAAGCATGTATTCAAAACGAGACTTTGACTAAAACGCGGGTTCCGGCAATTCAAATCATGATTAGAATTATGAAGTCCCAGTTGGAAACAGGAACACCATTCATGTTTTACAGGGATGAAGTGAATCGCATGAATCCGAACAAGCATGCGGGAATGATTTATTCAAGTAATTTATGTACCGAAATTATGCAAAACATGTCCCCCACTGTGCAATTTGATGAAACAATAGATGGAGACACGATCATTACTTATAAAAAACCTGGTGATTTTGTCGTCTGCAATCTTTCATCCATTAATTTGGCCAAAGCGGTTCAAAAAATAGATGGCCCGCACGATGTACTGGAACGATTGATCCCCATCCAAATCCGAATGTTGGATAATGTCATTGATTTAAACACCATTGACGTTAAACAGGCTGTCATCACCAATCAAAAATATCGGGCTATCGGATTGGGAACATTTGGCTGGCATCATTTGTTGGCCTTAAACGGCATTGAGTGGGAATCAAAAACGGCCGTGGAGCTTGCAGACCAATTATATGAAAAAATTGCCTTGCTGGCCATTCGCGCGAGTGTCGAGCTGGCAAAAGAAAAAGGGTCCTACCCTCTGTTCCAAGGCAGTGATTGGGAAACAGGAACTTATTTTCAGAAACGGGGCTATCTGGCCGGTGACAGATCAGACGAGTGGAAAGAGGTCATGGAAGCAGTTCAAACCGTCGGAATAAGAAACGGGTATTTAATGGCAGTTGCACCCAACTCCAGCACATCCGTTATTGCAGGCTCAACAGCCAGCATCGATCCCATTTTCAAGCCTTTTTACTTTGAAGAAAAAAAGGATTACAAATTGCCTGTTGTGGCACCAGATTTAACCCATCATACGTACAACATCTACCGAAAGTCCGCTTACATCGTAGACCAGCGGTGGTCCATTCAGCAAAATGCCGCACGGCAGCGGCATATCGACCAGTCGATTTCATTTAATTTGTATGTTCCGAACAATATCAAGGCGCAAATCATGCTAGACCTGCATTTGCAAGCTTGGGATTCGGGGCTGAAAACGACTTATTATGTCCGTTCAACGGCATCTGATATTGAGGAATGTGTATGGTGCGAGTCTTGATTTGTTACGCCACCTACAGCGGAAATACGGAAGAAACCGCAAAATTGATCCAAACAAGATTGAATAGTGAGGGGATGGAAACAACGATGTACCGGATTGGAAAAGGTCCAATCCCGGACCCCTCCGGGTTTCATGCCGTGGTTCTTGGATCTTTTACTTGGGGAAAGGGCGCCACCCCCGGTATTGTAAAAGATTTTGTATATGAACTGGGGTGGAAACCGCCGAACGTATACGTATTTGGAACAGGAGACACCCAGTTTGGGGGCGATGATTTATTTTGCAAAGCAGCAGACAAACTGGCGAAGTTTTACTGTTCGCCGATCGCCCCCTTGAAAATAGAACAAAGCCCAAGAGGCTCCCAGGAAAAACATGTCAACAACTGGACGGAAGGAGTTATCAAACATTGCCTGAACTTTTACAAAAAGCAGCCATATTAAATCCTGTCAACCCCAATAAATCTACTGCCCTTTTTGGCGGGAAAGCGAGCGGAATATTAAATTGGAATGATCTTGCTTATCCTTATTTTTACGATTACCGCGAGCAAATCCGCTCATTGTTTTGGCGGGCCAGCGAGGTGGACATGACGCAAGATGCCAAACAGTTTCCCGCTCTTTCAAAGCCTGAACAGGAGGCGTTTTTAAAAATTATCGGCCTGCTCGCAACATTGGACGGCCCACAAACGGACTTGGCGGCGAGAATTTCCCATTTTTCCACTGATCCATCCGTCAAATCCATTATGGCTACTATTGCGGACCAGGAAAGTGAACACAATCACAGCTATGCGTATGTCCTTTCTTCTGTTACAACACTTGATAAGCAAAATGAATCATTTGAAACTGGCAGAAAAGATGAAGTATTGCTAAAAAGAAACGAACGGATTATGGACGTTTATAATGAATTTGCCCATGATCCTTCCATTCAGACCGTATTAAAAGCGATCGTTTATTCATCATTACTCGAAGGTTTGTTTTTCTATTCCGGGTTCGCATTTTTTTACAACCTTGCGAGACACCAAAAAATGGTGGGAACATCAACGATGATTTCTTACATCAATCGGGATGAACTTCAGCACGGCCGCTTTATGGGCGACTTGTTCCGGGCTGTTCTTGCAGAAAATCCGGAATATAATACAGCTGAATTTTGCAACTGGGTATATGATCAATTTGTTCACGCTGTTGAACAAGAAACCGCATGGAGCAGGTACGTACTTGGCGAGATTGACGGCATCGATCTTCTTGAGATGGAAGGATATATTCAATATCGAGCCAATAAGATGTTGAAATTATTGGGCTTAAGCGAAATATACCCTGATTATACGGAAAATCCGATGAAATGGATTCGGGCGTATGTAGATAACTTTGATGGAACGAAAACAGACTTTTTTGAGCAAAAGTCTCGTCAATATACGAAAACAAGTGATTTAAACGGATTTGATGAGCTCTAAGAAACATGGCCATACCAGCGTCAATTGGTATGGCCTTTTATTTCAGCTCGGGTCGACTTCATCATACGATAAACGGGTGACACGTGTATATTCTCCCTTACGTACTTCTTTTGTTGTTGCCTTTTGAATCATCTTTTCCTGATCATCTATTCCAGGAGCGATGGTTGGTTCATTTTTCCTATCTTTTTCTTTCAATTCTGGTCCCTCCTTGCTCTATAATTTTCTCCAGTCCCTTCATTTTATGTATCGCGAGAAGGAATACATTATTTTAAAATACTGATAAAGGGAAGCAAAAGTATAAACATGCCAAAAGACTCATTTTCATTCATATCCGTTTTCCAAGCTTGCCAACTGGGTAAATGATTTAAAATGGTTATGAAAGGAGGATTCGTCATGCGCTTATAGTAGATAAAAACGTCTTTGTAGTCATTTTTCCATCCATATACAAATACCCCGTAGTCACCTCCACTGTTATGGCCGTATAGTAAATTGGTTTTTTGGCAAATGGGCAGAATCCTGTAGGTTGAGGTCGCTGTCAATAGCCTGGTTGTTTGGGAACCAATTTAAAAAACTGTTGAGTCATTGCTTCCGTTTTGGTTTTTTCCCCATCTTAAGATTTGCAAAAACGTGTCCCATTCCCTTCATTTTCTTGGACAGAAAACAAAACAACAATTAATGGTATAGATTTTATGATGATGATTGCCGCTGAAAACCATGGGTGATTCCTCTTGAAGGGAGGGATAACTGTGAAAAAATTTAAATCGTGGGCACTTAAAAATGACTGGTGGCTGCCTTGGCTCGGTGTTTCTGCAACCATATTGGGGTTGCTGATCCCGGATTCCGTATTAAAGGGTAAACTGTTCGTCATCATCCTTCAACTCATCAAACAACATTGGCTGGAAATGATGTTGATTGGATGGGGAATATTCATCCACCTCGAGATACGGAAACTTAAAAAAAATGTACAGAATAATCATTCAGCAGATAAAATTAGCTAATATTTCCCTTCATTATTGGAACGGGCGTTCTATTTTCTGAATTTCTTTAATAATCTTACATTAAAAGGAGGAAAAAATGATGAGTCATTTTGCACATGTCATCCCCATTCATATGTTAGAGCAGAAAAAAATCGTTAATGTAGTCCCGAAAGGCGTCGAATTAATCCAGGCTCCGGAATTGTGGAAGGAAACAAAAGGAGAAGGCATCACTGTGGCTGTTTTGGATACCGGATGTGATGTCAATCATCCCGACTTAAAAGACAGAGTAATTGGGGGACGAAATTTTACAGATGATGATGACGGCCGTCCTGAAATCTTACAAGATTATAATGGCCATGGTACTCATGTATCCGGAACAATTGCCGCAAGTGAGAACAATAAAGGAATTGTTGGAGTGGCGCCTGGATGCAACTTACTCATTGTCAAAGTGCTCAACAAAAACGGCGCAGGCCAATATGACTGGATTATCAAAGGGATCAATTATGCGGTTGAACAAAAAGTGGACATCATTTCAATGTCTTTGGGAGGGCCTGTTGACCACCCGGAATTACATGAGGCTGTCAGGGATGCCGTCAACAAAAATGTCCTTGTTGTGTGCGCGGCCGGCAACGAAGGGGATGGCGAAGAATCATCAGATGAATATGCCTATCCAGGGCGTTATAATGAAGTCATTTGCGTTGGTGCGATTAACTATGACCGCCGCTATCCCGATTTTACAAATTCCCATGATGAAATTGACTTGGTTGCTCCTGGAGTGGAAATCTTATCTACCCATCTTAACGGAAGATATGCAGTCTTAAGCGGCACGTCTATGGCAGCCCCACATGTGTCCGGTGCATTGGCCCTGATTAAAGTTGCAGCCAACAAACATTTTGCAAGGCCGCTGTCAGAAAGTGAATTATATGCCCAATTAGTCAAACGGACAGTTCCATTGGGATTTTCAGCAAAGATTGAAGGGAATGGCGTCGTGTATTTAACAGCGCCGGAACGACTGGCGAGAATATTTGATGAAGAAGATAAAAAAGAGTTGATTAAAGCTTGTTTGGCGAGCGGAGTATTGAATGCGTAAATCAAAAAAACACGCAAAGAAACAAACGTCTCTTTGCGTATTTGAAAATGGGGCGTCATGGGCCCCATTCATTTTTTTGGTTATATTTTTACAACGTTTTCGGCTTGTGGTCCGCGTTGGCCTTCAACGATTTCAAATTCAACGTGCTGGCCTTCCTCAAGTGTTTTGAATCCATCTTCTTGGATCGCACTGAAATGTACGAATACGTCGCTTCCGCCTTCCACTTCAATAAAGCCGAAGCCTTTTTCGCTGTTAAACCATTTTACTGTACCTGTTGCCATGTAGATAAAACCTCCAAAAATTTTTTAATATGTTACTAATATTTACCCTGTAAATAAAAATTTCACATATTATAATCAATACCCACTTTTTGGAGTAGATATTCATTATAACATGTGAATGGAACTCCAATATTGGTTCTTAAAAAAGCTTTGATCGTTTTGTTCCCTCTTATCATACAGGAATAAATATGAAAAAGCAAGAAATGGGGAAAGATTTTTGGTCGATATGATCAAATATAATCCGCCCATTTCCTTGCTTTTTCGACATGTTGTTGATGCGGATCATTTCGCTTTCGTCGCCTTGGTCGTTTTCTTTTTTTTAGTGGCCGGTTTTTTATCCGCCTGTGGCTTGGTCCTGTCGATCGAAGCCTGTAATGCTGCCATTAAATCATTCATTTCAGTAACAGGGGCTTTTTCTTTCACCGTTACCAGTTCTTTTCCGGTCCTTTTCGCTTCGACAAGCTCCAATACCCGCAAGCGGAAATCGTCCTGATATGCTTCCGGTTGAAAGGTTGTTGTTAATTGGTCAATCAGCAATATGGCAGTGTCAATTTCTTTTTTAGAGACATTGTCAGCACTCGGAATGTTCGGCACCTCTGATGCTTTTCTTACCTCATCCGGAAAGTGGATCGTCTCCATTAATAAAGTATTAGCGAAAACGCGAATAACCGCTAATTGTTCTTTTGAACGGATCATGATTTTGGCGATTCCCACTTTTTCCGAGGTCGTTAAAGCTTTTCTGAGGAGGCTGTACGCTTTTCCGCCGCCATCGGGAGACATATAATAGCTTTTGTTAAAATAAATGGGATCGATTTCTTGGAGCTTGATAAAATCAATGATTTCTACCGCTTTTTCTTCCCCCCCTCCCTTCAATTCCTTCAGTTCACTCTCTTCTATCACGACAAACTTGCCTTTGGCCACTTCATAGCCCTTTACAATTTCTTTCGCTTCAACCTCCTGCTCACACGATGGACAAATCTTTTCATATTTTATCGGAGTATGGCATTTTTCATGAAGAGAGCGAAATTTAACATCTTTATCCTCAGTGGCCGCATGCAGCTTGACCGGAATATTAACAAGCCCAAAGCTGATGCTGCCTTTCCACATGGTATGCATAAGCTCACCTTCCATCCATTGTCTATTGACACTAGTTTTTGATCAAAAGATCGTTACATACACAAAAACTTTTGGTAAATGCAGTGCAGTTGGGCAAATTAGGAATGGAAAGGTGTGGTGTTTAAGATGAAGCCTATGCTCCCTTCTTTGTCATTCGATCCTCCCGGATATGGCAAATGGCGATATGAAATAAAATACGACGGCTACCGAGCCATTTTGGAGTGGAATGAAGATGCTATTCATCTTTGGAGCAGAAACGGAAAAGATTTGCTGCCCCAGTTTCCAGAGATCAGCCGTTTTCTCCAATCACAAACAGATTTATTCGCAAGCTCCTTTCCCCTTATGCTCGATGGTGAATTGGTTATTTTGGAAAATCAGTACAAAGCAAATTTTCAAAAGTTGCAACAGAGGGGCAGAATGGGTTCAAAAGAAAGAATCATGCATGAAGCAACCGCCTGGCCCTGCCGCTACCTTGTGTTTGATCTTCTCGTTTTGAATGGAAAAAGCATGACAGACCACCCATATATGGAAAGAAAATCAACGCTGCAAAAGCTTTTTAAAACCGCAGCATTTCCTATGTCTCCAAACCCCGGCGATAAAAAGCTATGTCAATATGTTCCAGCTTTCCACTCACTCAAAGATGCCATACAAATAGCGAAGGACTATGACGGTGAAGGCATCGTGGCAAAGGAGCCGCAAAGTTCTTGGGAAGCCGGCAGAAGAACGAGCAGTTGGCTAAAAATAAAAAATTGGAAAACGGTTTCGTGTTTTATCACCGCAATGGATGAACAAAATAATTACTTTTTTGTCGGGGTATGGAAAGGTGAGGCCATATTTCCACTTGGCCAATTTCTTTTTAATTTGGATGCCCATACAAAAACCGCCCTCATCACGACGATCCGGCAAAATTATGTGCAACGGGAGGGAACGAAACTAGTTGTAAAACCCGGGATTTGTCTTGATCTATATTATTTGGAGTGGGCCGACGGCTTGCGTGAACCCCATTTTAAAGACTTGCGTTTTGACTTGCATCCGGATGATTGTACGTACGAGCAATTTCTGCTTCATGAAGCATCATTTCCAAGTGAAGTGGCCATCACCCATCCCGATAAGTTGTTGTGGAAAAATAACGAGATCACGAAACTGGACTACATTCGCTATTTGCGAAAAGTGTCCCACCTAATGCTCCCGTTTTTGGAAAAACGGGCTTTAACAGTCATCCGGGCACCACATGGCATATTTGGCGATTTTTTTTACCAAAAACATAAGCCTGATTCAGCGCCCGGCTTTGTTGAATCCTGCATGATTGATGATATTGATTATATAGTTTGTTATGATTTAAAAACGCTCATATGGCTTGGAAACCAGTTGGCCATTGAGTTTCATATTCCATTTCAAACGATCACAACCAACTTTGTAAGCGAAATTGTCTTTGATCTTGATCCGCCTGACCGTTCGAAATTCCCTTTGGCTGTGCGCGCGGCAACCTTGTTAAAAAAAATATTGGATGAGTTCAACCTGCATTCTTTCGTCAAAATGTCGGGAAATAAAGGCCTGCAAGTATATATCCCTTTGCCGGAAGATCAATTTACATGGGAGGATACAAGGACTTTTACATCATTCATTGCGGAATTTCTCGTTCAATACGATCCAGATTCTTTTACAATTGAAAGATTAAAGAAAAACCGTGGTGAACGGCTTTATATTGATTTTATCCAGCATGCGGAGGGCAAAACCATCATTGCCCCCTACTCTATGCGTAAAAATGAATCAGGGCTTGTAGCCGCGCCGCTTCAATGGAAGGAGTTGACCGACAAGCTTGTCCCCGATCATTTCACCATACAAACGGTTCTGGAAAGAATCAAGCAAATCGAAGACCCGTTTGCCCATTTTTTTACCTGCAAAGAAAACCAGCCTTTTAAACAAGCTCTTCAACGGCTCAAAAAAGGGTGATCAGGCAAAGGCACAGTCCTCTTTCCTCTACAGTCAATTGTTCTGCGAATTTTAGCTGTGGAGTATTCGGATGGAAAAACTGCTGCCAGGTAACAGGCATCAATCCTTTTTTTACGGTCATGACCGCTTGTCCATTTTTATAAAGAAGCCGATCCGAGTACGGCTTTTTTAATTGATAGCAGTCGGATTCTATTATAAAACTCATTTGTTTTCCTTTTTCTCGCTTCAATGTTACTTTTAAGGGTTTATCCGCCCCCAAAAATATAACATCATTCAGATTGATATACATATAACCGGTATGACCGTTTCCGTGTTCATGCACTTTAAAAATACGTCCTTTCTCACCCAAGGAAAAATAACGCAAACGCTCACGTCTTTCCCTTCCCTTGAGGGAAAGAATCGACCACCTCCGTATGCCGTCGGAAGAATATGCCTCAAGTACCGTTTGGGAATTATGAGAAGGGAATAACAAATACGTGTTTCCATGTAACGATGTTGCGCTGTGAACCAGTGCAAATGAAACAGCATTCTTTTTAAAGGTAAAATAAACACAGCGAAAAAAATAGTAGACCGCGAAAAGAAAAACAGCCACCCCTGCCATATTCGTGAGCAAAAAATCCGTTCTTTTCATATTAGGTAATATGACTACAATAAAGACAACGGCAAATAAGACGGTTTGCTGCAAATAAAGCTTCGACATAAATGAATAATGGTCCTTAATGTTCATCGCTTCCCCCCTGTACCAGAAGCTTCAATAAAGTATACGTGACAGCCACCTATTCCATGACTAATATAAAGTGAAACTCAATCAGTAGGGATTCACTCCCCCTACTGATTGCTAGCTGAACCAATCGGACTTTTACGGGCAGTACTCTCTCGCTTCGCTTTCCCCTGAGCTTGAAATGAGGTTTACTGCTAGTTATTGCGGGGTCAAGAAAGTGAATGCCCAATTATAGTGCGGGGACGGTCATCATTGATCAGAGTGTTGATAAAAAGACGCCCAGCGAGGCATAGTTTGCGTTGGCGCCGTATTTGTAGGAGAAAAGGGATGTCGTGGGAGCGGACGGCATGCCGGATATTAAGGCGGCGAGAACAAGCAATGAAGAAGGAACATTCAAAAACATAAACGGGAATAGCAGGAAGGGAATGACAAGTAGTTTGGCGCCGGCTGATATCCATAATGTAGTAGTTGTGAATAAGCTTACATATTCATCTTTTTTGATTTCCGCAAGGGAACTGCCAATCATGATCATCGACAGTGGGATTGTTATTTTCTTTCCAAAATGCCAGGCATGCTGGAAGGAGAAAACATCAAAGCAAGACCCGTGATTGTCGCAATAATTCCCGAATTGAACACAATATTTCTCCGATGTAAGCATCTCCCCGAGAAAAGATATAGATCCCATATGTCCATATGAAATGAAATAACAAATGTTAATAATCATTGCATATGTAACTCCTATTTCTCCAAATATGATGAAGCAAGTGGCGTAGCGCCAATAAATCCTGGTTCCCGAAAATATTCAAGCCTTCATAAGGGCTTTTCTAGTGTCTGGCAGACCGGAACGTTTTCTCAACCAGGCAGCTAGCAAGGAGCTGATAAATGGAATATAAGCAGACATGGATATAAGCCGTGAAAATTCCGTCAGTAAATCCATATGGAATGAAATATTCAAGGAATATATGATCAATGCGGGCAATGTTATATACAAAAGAAGTTGTGTGCAAACCTCGGTTGTATGCTTGCCAAGGATGTTTCTTTTTCTGCAAACATACCCTGTCGACGCCATTAGAAAAAGCATGCTCATTTCCTGTAAAAAATGACCGACTGCATTCAACTTGCATCCCTCCCCTCCCATTACTGTATAAAAAAACACTCAAAGGACCCTTCACAAAAAATAAGAAGCCTCCCAACTCCTGCTTGGAGTCGAAGGCTTCCCTCGTACCGTTATTTTAAAATCCTGAACACAAGCGGTATGCGATAAATTTCTCCATTGTATGCTTTTACTGCCGCGATAATCGTAAATACAATATAAAGAATGGCGATAATAGGCACTAGAATAAATCCAATTAAAATGAACATCATTAAGGATGCCACGATTGAATAGACGGTATAGGAAATAAAAAAGTTTAAATATTCCTTACCGTGAAAATCGATAAAAGCGGAATCCTCTTTCTTAATGAGCCAAATAATAAGCGGTCCAATCAGCGCGGAGAAAAAACTAGTAACATATATGGCTGTTGCCAAGGTTCTTTCGTTGCTTGAAGCTGTATCCATGATGATACCTCCTGTTTTTTTATGCATGTATTATTTTTACGAATATCTCGTTTAAAAGTTTCAGCTTTATGATAATTTTTTTTGGACGAGCATAGAATAGATTAGCGATTCATAGGGCGGGGTGATGAAAGCGGATGTCAAGCGGGTGGGTTGTCGAACTTTTGGAATTTTTGGGACAGTACGGGTTTGCGGGTATCGCCATCGGGCTTATGATTGAGGTGATTCCAAGTGAAATTGTTCTGGGGTATGGCGGTTATTTGATATCGGCTGGAAAAATATCATTTTTAATGGCTTTTATTGCCGGAATCATTGGGGGAACGATGGCGCAACTTTTTTTATATTGGCTTGGGATATACGGGGGCCGACCTTTTTTTGACCGTTATGGGAAATATTTATTGATCCAACCTAAACACTTGGATGCGGCGGAAAAGTGGTTTGACCGCCATGGAACGATCGTCATTTTCACTGCCCGTTTCATCCCGGTCATCAGGCATGCGATCTCCATACCTGCAGGTATCGCGAAAATGCCATTTTATCAATTCACGATCTATACGATGGCCGCAATGATCCCTTGGACTATTTTATTTCTATTCATTGGCATGGAACTTGGCGCCCATTGGGAACAAATAGGAGCAATTGCCGGGGCTTACTTGAAACCCATTATCGCGATCGCTTTATATGTTTTACTAGGATACTTCTTATTAAAATATCTCATTGCAAAATATGTGTCGATAAAGAGAAAATAATTTACGAAAAACTTACAAACTTGGTATATCCAAATAGAACTTTTTTTTGTATGATATTTGTAGAATTTCAATTCACAAGAACATACAGCTCATAATTGAGGGAAGGCAAATGGTGCGCCACCAGCCCTGTTTCTTGGCTGGTCTTAGTGGGTTCGATTCCCACCCCGAAATTTTTTATGCATCTTTTAAAAAATTTCGAGGGCAGGATCGTACACCACACCTGCCCTGGGCAGGAGGGGTTCAAAATGCTCAAGAAACGTGAAGTAAACGGGCATGAATGCCGGATTCTATTTGATTTGATGACGCATCCCGATGTCTTCCCTTACGTGCGTCAAAAAGCTTTTTCCTATGATGAATACGTCTTTTTGACAAAGCAGACAATCGAAGCGGAAGAACGCGGAGAGTTAATCTCCAGAACGATTCTGGATGAATGGGAAAATCCGATTGGAACGATTAATTTGTATGACATTGAAGGCAATACTGGTTTTTTGGGCACTTGGATTGGCAAGCCATTTCATGGCAAAGGCTATAACAGTCTGGCAAAAGACGCCTTTTTCAAAGAATTATTTTTCGACCGGAATATTGAAACGGTCTATATGAGAATTCGCAAGGAAAACATCCGTTCGAAAAAGGCTGCCGAAAAGCTTTCTTACGTCTTGCAGGCCAATGAAACGAAGCAAGACGTATTTCAAAAGCTGAACGCCACTGGATATATCTATGATCTTTACGCGGTTCCAAAAGATTTATATACGATGGCGTTAATGAGGCAATCATTGAAAGAGGAAGAATCGCAGCAGATGGAAGCTTAAAAAGACTGTTAAATTATCAAAATATACCCGGCTTCGGCTCTCTATTCAAGAGGACTGAAGCCGCTCTGTTTTATATTTGCTCCGCTATAAAAAGTACGTAAACCTGCTCAATCGCAAAAGTACTTTTCAAATTTCAAGAGATCGGATTCTAACGGCGGATTGACATTGAAAATATGATTGATTGGCGTAAGACTGCTCATTCCATTCAGGCTACTTTGCCACTTTTATCATGGCGCTGATTTCTTTTGGGTCATCGGACTTCCTCTCGGCTATGTACTGGCCAATTATACCGCACTGGGGCCGTTTGGCTTTTGGTTTGGCCTGATTTCCGGGCTGGCAGTCGGCGCATTCACTTTATCGTTTCGTCTGCGGCATATTCAAAAAAAGAACGAACCTGCTTCTTCCTAGCGGTTCGTTCTTTGTGTTTCATTTTTATTTGCTTATTTTCCGATAAACTGTTGTGTCCAGTAATTTCCATTTTCAACGTAGCCGACACCGATATGTGTATAGCTGCTGCTTAAGATGTTTTCACGGTGACCTTGGCTCTTCATCCAGGCTTGTACTACTTCCTCTGGTGTACGCTGTCCCATGGCGATGTTTTCACCTGCTGAACGGTAGCTGATTCCGAATTTTTTCATCATGTCAAATGGTGAACCATGTGTTGGGCTGTTATGGTCAAAATAGTTGTTGGCTGCCATGTCTTTTGATTTTTCACGAGCCACTTTGCTGAGCTCCAAATCAACTTTTAGCGGGGCCAAACCATTTTTTGATCTTTCTGCATTCGTTAAGTCTACCACTTTTTGTTCAAAGGCGCTCAATTGAGAACCATTTTGCTCTGTTGGTTGTTGCTCCTCTTGTTTACCAGGTTGTTTTTCTGGTGCAGGTGCTGGTGCTGGTTTAGCCGGTGCAGGCGCAGGTGTTTGTGCTTGCTCCTTTTTGGCTGGTTGTTTTTGTTTTGGAGCTTGTTTCCAAGTTTTTTTCTTTGGTGTGAATTTATGATAAGGCTGCTTGCACCAATCATTCATTTTTGAAAAATCACCAGTTTGGTAGAAATAATACACCTTTCCATTTTGTTGTCCTGAATTAGGTTGTGCGGCATCTGCTGTTCCTCCTGCTAGAGGGGATGCCATCAACGCAACTGCTGCTGCAGCTGATACGACAAGCTTTTTCATTTCTGTTTTCCTCCCTGTTTTCTTTTTCCGCTATTATAGTAACATGCGATTTTTGTAATATTTCAGGGAGGAATTGCCATGGGCATTGTCTGCTTTCGGCAGAAATTCCCCAACATGCAATCAGACAACTTTTTTCTATTTCTTATTTTAAATGAAGTTTTCCATTTGCCGTATACTATAACCAAAAACTACTAAAATATGACGGTTGACAAACTCAGAAAAGAGCGCATTGTGTTACGTTTGTTACAAATTTATGTCAAATGTGACCGCTGTTTTATTGATCCTGGCGTTTGCGTCAACGCCATTCATAGTATAAAACTTCCTTTCTTCGGTTATTCTATAAGTAAAGGAGGTTCCTATGAGTACAAAATATCGCTGTCCAAGTTGCAAAACGAATCGTTCCAGGTTCAACATTATTGAACAAGTTGTCCATGCGGTAAAGCTCGATCCGCAAACCGGAGATATCATCGAAAAATATGATCATGAGGCTGACGCAGGCCCACTGCATACTATTTACAATGGTCCTGAAAGAAGAGTCCAATGTGGGACTTGCGGATTAATCGAAGAGGAAAGAACATTTGCAAAATATGGCGAACAATGACCCGTTTCGTTATAGCGGGTCATTATTCATTATCAACCACTTTTCTGGTTAAAAGTCCTCACATTTTAAGAAAAGCCAAACAATTATCAGAATGATCGGATAAATTAACTTTTCACGCACCAAAATAATCTGTTGATAAACGAAAGGTTTATCATCAGGCGGAAGAAAATAGATAAGATACGGCGGAATTATGTGAGAAAATGTTTAGCAAATGAGTTTGGTGCTAAAATTGGCGATTCAAAAAGATATGCATTAAAATAAGTTCTCAGAACATATGGTAAACGATATGATATAGGAAGATTTATCCTGTTTAACTTCATACAATTAAACAACAATATATCAATAAAATCATATTAAGTTATGAAATTCTAACATGGAAATTGAAGAAGGTATCCGCAGATTAAAACAGGCACTTCCATAAGAACGTAGAAACATGGCACAACGTTTTTAATAAAATGAAAAGAATTTGTAAGGATAACTACTTATAGCAGGAGCATTTGGTTATCCCATTTTTATAAATCTCCCATTTAAACTTGTTTCGGCATACAGCATTTTATATGGAGGATATTCTACCAATAAACATGAAACTGCGAAGCAAGACGAGCAATCTCTCACTCACGCAGCTTTAGTTTAGAATCTCTACAGTTTTATTAACCGAATTAACTTTTTATTTACATGTTTCCTTTTTCCGATGTTTTTTTACAACTGACATCATCTAATGAACGCTCTGGTAATACATGATCATCATGCGTCGTCAACCCAATCTTTTTTTTAACCTGTTCCGGACAAGGAATAGTACATGCTGCATCATGAGGAATAAATTGTTTATGGAGGATTTCTGTAAGAATGTGACTGTTTGCAACTGTGACATCTGGTAGGTCAGAACGTTCTGCAAAGTAGACGTGAACATTGTCGCAAGCAGGGTCAATATGTGGACCTGGATGTGCGAAATATATTTCAAACCATACTGTATAACCGCGCGATGTATTAAAATCTGTGGCATCGATCACATTAAATAAAGCGTGTGAACATGCGGGGACCCTTATTGTTTGACAATAATAAGGTTGGAATGTTTCATCTACGTCATCATTAATGGTCACTTTCAAATGTACAAAAACATCCAAATCGTTTAAATTATTCACCCTGGCAATCATACTTTTTGTATTTATATTACTGTTAAGTGGTCCTGATGTTAAGTGGGAATTACATTTTAATAACGAATGACAGAAATCTGTAAACACTTGGCCTAAATACCAAAAAGCATCTTGAAAATTCCAACATTTTTCATTATAACTCATCTTTACTTCCTCCTATTATTTATTTACAAGCTTCATTATCTTTATATGTTTTTAAAAAATCATTGCTTTAACATCTATCACTAATTAATAGATTTTGGATGCTTAACCACTAGTGTGAACTGGTAGTATGTCTATAGCGATGGAAAATCTCAACCTATAATCCGTAAAAAACCGGCGAATATCTATCAATGTAGACGCCGGGTCCTCGTGAGGGTATCCATGATTGACTAAGAAGAGTAAAAAGTTATAAATGTAAGCATGCCGCTTTCTCTTTTCAGGTACTTGATGAGCATTAAACCTATTAATGTTTAGTACAGAGTGTTGCAATGGTTTATACATAGATTTGACATGGAACTACTTGCGCGTATAGCACTAGAGTCAAAAAGCCAGCATTTTCAACAACTGGTTCTGCCGACTGGGAGGATACTATACACTCTACTCCATATCAAATCTTGGTTTAAACTAAACGACTATGTATTTTTTTCTTGCAACTTTCGTTAACTTCATTGCAAAGCACTGTATTTTTATTTTACATTACACAATGAACTTTTTTGTTGGTAGCGAACCTGAAAACTGTTTCGCGACAATATGATCAAAGATTACGCCAAATGGAAAATAAAAACGCAACCTTAGAGAAAGTCTCATAAGGTTGCAGTGACTGGCATGTATGAATAAGTTTTAACAACAAAGTGTCTATTTGAGTGGTAACTCACTTTAGGTGACTTTTTGAACGGGGCCGTCCAAAAAATAACATCGCAGCTTGAAAACTAAAAAACAAACCCAAGATTGCCGTAAAATCAACATTCTTGGGTTTTACATTTTAGTGCATTAGCTCTAAATTGGACTTTTTAGAAAGCCCCCTGTTATTTTGTTTGCAATATATCCACAGCTTTTTTCAACTGGGGATCGTTTTTCTGAAGATGTTCCTGGATTTTCGTCATTAGAGTAACGGTTGTTTCTCCGCTTAATACACCTGTTACTTCTATGTTATTTGCTTTTTGAAATTCCATTACAGCCCTTTTTGTATCTGGATCAAAATATGAATCAACCTTGCCGGGATTGTATCCTAATTCTTTCAAGATTTGTTCAGCAGTGTTTACATCAGATGCGGCCGTATCCTCTTTTAATTCCTTTTCAGGATTAATATAAGGAAGGTCTGCATATTCCGGCAGTGAGACGGGATAGTCGGGCTCAATCCCTTTTTCATTAATCCAATTTCCTTTCGGTGTCAGCCATTTTGCCATCGTATATTTGAGATTGGATCCATCCTTAAATTCTTCCGCCTGTTGTACTGTCCCTTTTCCAAAGGATGTTTTTCCAACCAGCGTGATATTGGCAGATTCGCTGGCGGCTGCAGCCAATATTTCAGCGGCGCTGGCACTACCTTCATCAATTAATATGACGGTTGGAACGGTAATCTTTTTGCCATCTTCCGCGACGTATTTTTCAACCTGCCCGTTTTTGTATGCCACTTGGAACAGCGTTTTGCCTTCAGGCACAAACATGTTCGAAATATCGATGGCTTGTTCAAGCAGTCCGCCTGGATTTTTTCTTAAATCAAGAATTAAACGTTTCATCCCTTTTTCTTCCATCTCTTTTAACGCTGTTTCTAAATCCTTATCCGTATGGGTGGAAAAGCTTGTAATTTGAATTTTGGCAATCCCGCCTTCCAACATTTCCGGGTAAACCGTATTCATCGGAATTTCATCGCGAGTAATCGTTATTTTGATCGGATCCTCGCTTGCTTGCCGAATGATGGATAAGGTTACTTTCGTCCCTTTTTTTCCGCGAATTAAAAGAACAGCTTCATTGGCGCTTATGCCTTGTACGCTTTTGCCATCGACTTCAACGATTTTATCGTTTGGTTTTAGGCCGGCTTTTTCAGCGGGAGACCCTTTAACGGGAGAAACGATGACAATGTCCCCGTCTATTTCTTGAATTTCCGCCCCGATGCCTTCAAAAGATGATGTAATGCTTTCCTCGAATTTCTCGCTTTCTTCCTTGGTCATATAATCAGAATAAGGATCATCCAGTGACTTCACCATTCCATCAATCGCCCCATCAACCAATGCTTCTTCGTCTACGTCTGCAAAGTATTGCTTTTTCATGACGTCATAGGCTTCATATAATTTATGGAACTCTTTCCGTTCCTGCATGACCACACTTGCTGCTTTGTTATTAGCAAAAGAGAGGGCCAGAATGGTAATGCCGGCCGTTGCCAACACGGTCAGGAAAATCAATATGATGAATCTGAATTTTTTTATTTGGATAAAGCTGCTGTTTTGCGGGCTTTTGTTCACCTGGTTTTGGTCTTCTTCCAATGATCTCACCACTTTCTATCCTGGGCTTATTAAAAAGCCATTTACATATATGTCTCTTTATTTTATCAATTTTCATCCGGCGCCGTAAAGACATAGACGCGACTGCCGGCTGTTTTCAAACTAAAAAAACGCCTTTGAAAAAGGCAAACAGAAAAAGACGTTATATCTTCGCGACATTCTCAAAATACTCTTCCAATGTCCAATTGCGTTCAAAAATCACCTTGGCTGCTTTTTTGCCTACATATCTGAAGTGCCACGGTTCGTAGCTGTATCCGGTTATATTTTCTTTTCCTTTCGGATAACGCAGGATGAAACCATATAAATGGGCCTTGTTTCTAAGCCATTCTCCTTCTTTCATTTCGCCAAATTTCTCCGACAGGGCAAATTGGGCTGATTCACTCGTGATGTCCATGGTAAGTCCTGTCTGATGTTCACTGCTACCTGGAATAGCCACAACCTGGGCGGCCTTTTCTTCTCCCACTTGCTCGATCTCATTTTGAAAAATGGCTTGTTGGCGTCCATATGAGCGATATCCGGAAGAGGCATATAATTGAATGCCCTCCTTAGCTGCAGCCTGAAACATTTGTTCTAATGCTTCCGCAGCTTCTTTTCGCAAATAGCTTTTTTCGATATCTTGCTCCCCGAATGAAAAAGCCACTTTGGGCCGAACTAAATCGCCCGGTGCATACCCTGCCGGCAAACTGAATTCCTTATTGACGAGTACGAGTATATTATCGGGATTGGCAATTTCTTTTTTGCCATTGGCTTCTACAATTTCGTTGAAATAGGCTGCTTCCAATGTTAAGTCCGGGTCAACCGGGTCCTTTTCAGGCTTCTCCTCACGGTTTTGATCAGCTTGATTGGCGGGTTGTTCTTTTTGAGCGTCAACAGGTTCGCTCCCAGGCTTTTGGTCCTTAGGCGGTTCGGTTTGCGTTGTTGTCTTGTCCTTGTTTTCTGCCAAATCATCCGCCAAAGCACATCCACCAAGTAAAACGGTCATAGCCAGAATGCTCACATGTTTTTTCATAAAAAGCCTCACTTCTATTTGTAATTGCATTTTAACAGTCGCTGTTATCAGCCGCGCCCAATGCAACTTCGATCATGTCATTCCCAGTATGGGACTAATAGTCGTAATTTAACAAGTTCTTCCCTTTGACAGCGTCGCTCTCTGTCAGCAATATTTTGCTCGTTGCTTATGAGTCACTTAAACTAGTCTACATCATAAAGGGTTTATTTTGCAACGGACATGTGTAAACAACTCGTTGTTTTTTATATATGAATAATGCCCTTTTATTATTACGCTCCATTGCGGGCAAAGTAAAAGAAGTGAAAAAAAGCAAACCAAGGTTTAAAAGAAAATAAAGGACGCGCCAAGTATTAAAGCGTCCAACTCCTGAGGCACTGATTTGTGGACTCAGAGGTCTATTCATAGAAATTTGTTTTAGCGTTGCTTGACTACTAAAAAGTAAAGCATTAAGACAGAGCGCCCATCAGGATTGTTAAGACGGATAAGGAATCATACGCATTTGAAGATATATCCCCTTTAACATCTAATCTGTCAAAGAAGCTGCTTCATTGGCCTTTCATCGTGATGTGATTTCTTTAAGAGAATAAGCGATCATGAGTTGTCTAGATATATTTACCGCGCAGCTAGCTCTCTTTTGAACAAAATTTTAGCCGTTAATCTAATCTGAGCGTGGCAGGTGTTAGATGTTAATGTAAGGGCGAATGAAATCGAGTTATGAAGAATTGGGGAGGCTTATGTTGATGGAAAAAAACGATACTAATGGCTTTGGAGCATTTTGATCTTGGTTTTTCATAGAAAACCTGTTTAGCAACTATATCAAAATGTAGATTGAAAGGAAATAAGGAGAATATGAAATACATGTTTGGTAAAAAAGGGGTTTGAACTGATGCAGATGATGCCAGCGCTTTTAATCCAAGAAATTTTGCAGTTAAGGAAAAAACGTTCAAATAAAGAAAATAAGAATTCAAAGGTTAACGATATAAAACATGTTGACATTTGACTAAGAAAAATAAGTGTAGGCGAGTGGCGTACTAGAGGCCCTCTCGCCTATGATGTCTATACTGATTTTAATCCATGCTTAACGCAAGGAAGCATCCAATGCCACTTCGATCATGTCGTTAAATGTCATTTGCCTCTCTTCCGATGTAGTCATTTCTCCTGTTAAGATATGATCGCTGACTGTCAGAATCGCTAAAGCATTTCTTCCGAATTTCGCAGCAAGTGTGTACAGCGCCGCTGTTTCCATCTCAATCGCCAGTATGCCATAACGCGCCCATTTTTCGTGATCGGCGTTATCGTTATAAAACATGTCGGCCGTAAAAATGTTGCCCGCTTTGAGATTCAAGCCTTTTTCTACCCCCGCATCGTACGCTTTTTTCAATAAGTCGAACGATGCCGTTGGAGCATAATCAATACCTCCGAAGGTAAGCTTGTTCATTTGTGAATCTGTTGAGGCGGACATGGCCAAAATGACGTCCCGCACCTTCACATCTTTTTGGATGGCGCCACATGTTCCAACTCTGATTAAGTTTTGTACACCGTAGCTTTCCATCAACTCATGAATATAAATTGAAATGGATGGGACGCCCATCCCGGTTCCTTGAACCGATATTCGCTTTCCTTTATACTCACCGGTAAAACCTAGCATATTACGGACTTCATTATAACATTGAACATTTTCCAGGAATGTTTCAGCTATATACTTGGCCCGAAGCGGATCACCCGGCAATAGAATCGTTTCAGCTATTTCATTCGGCTGAGCGGCAATATGTATACTCATCTTAAATTCCCTACCCCCTTAATGGAACAATTACCCCTATTTTAAAGGTTTCAATTTTTACATGCAAATCTTAATCAAACCTGAAATCTGTTGCAATCTTTTTCATTTGCGAACTTGCATCACTTATTATGGTTTCCAATAATTCCCGTACGCTCGGAACATGATCAATTAATCCGGCAACTTGGCCGCTGTTGACGTACCCATTGTCGAAATCGCCATCCATTGCCCCTTTAATGTGATATTCTTCAGAAGTTTTCTGTTGGAATTCTGTAAATGTCATTCCTTCTTTCTCAAGCTTGGCCAGTTGCTCGACATACGCTCCTTTTAACACCCTTCTGGCCCTGCCGTAAGAACGGCCTAAGATTTGTGTATCTTCTCCATTCGCTTTTAATAATTTTTCTTTATAAAGTGGGTGAAATGGCGCTTCCGCGGTTGCTATAAATCTCGTTCCAATCTGAACGCCGCTTGCCCCGAGCATCAATGCCGCGGCCAATCCTTTTCCATCTCCAATTCCGCCGGCTGCAAAGACGGGAATGGCCACTTTTTTCACAATTTGGGGCACAAGGGTAAAAGTTGTTAATTCTAACGAAGAATTGATTCCTGCCGCTTCATATCCTTCTGCAACGAGTATGTCTGCGCCTGCCTTTTCCGCTTTCTGCGCATGACGCACCGAAGCGACAAGGACAATGGTCCGAATACCGTTTTGTTTTAGTTTCGGGATATAGGGCGCTGGATTCCCAGCGGACAAAGAAATAGCGGAAACGTTATGTTTGATCGCCAACTGAATGATTTCATCGACATAGTCAGAGACGGTAAGTGCGATATTTAACGCAAACGGCTGTTCAGTCCTTCTCTTCGTTTCCGAGATGATTTGCTCAATTTCATCAGGGCTCATCGTACCGCAGCCGATTGTTCCCAGCCCGCCCGCGTTGGAGACGGCGGAAGTCAAAATGGCATTGCTGATATTACCCATGCCGCCTTGAATAATTGGATATTGAATAGACAAAGTATCACATGCTTGTTTCAATTTTCTGTACCTTCTTTCAAATAACGTTATAATAGAAAGAGAACGATTTCATGTTGTGGAGGGAGAAAAATGAAAATCAATTACCATCACCATCGTCCCAAGGTAGATCCGTCCGTCTTTATCGCGCCGGGAGCGTATCTCATCGGTGATGTGACGGTTGGAAAAGAGTCGACCATCTGGTTTAATGCCGTCTTGCGCGGAGATGAGGGCCCGATACATATAGGAGAAAGATGCAGCATACAAGATAATTCCACCATTCATATGTATGAGGGTTTTCCAACCATCATTGACGATGAAGTAACGGTCGGGCACAACGTTATTCTACATGGGTGTAAAATTGGAAAACGCTCTATTATAGGAATGGGCTCCACCATTTTGGATAATGTAGAAATCGGCGAAGAGTGCATCATTGGCGCCAACACCTTAATTCCTTCAGGCAAAAAAATCCCCCCCAGATCACTTGTTGTCGGATCACCCGGCAAGGTGACACGGAGCTTGAACGATAAGGACTTGGAGCTGATCCAGTTATCGATCGATACGTACGTTCAAAAAGGAAAGGAATATCAAGCGCTGGCCAAATAACCCGCTGTTGTCACCGCCAAAGCCAAACCGGCGGTGACTCTGTTTTCAGTTGACGATATACGGATGATCATTGGCGTCATATGATTTGTCTTTCTTTCGCAAATCATTCCCTTTTTCAAAAACACTCTCAAAAAATTCGCTCGCGGGTTCTGCCAACAACTGGTAGTATTGCCTGAAAAGCAATGCGGCATGGTTGCCGTTCCACATGGACGGCAGCAGTTCCTTCGGCAAACCGGGATCTATGAATAGAAATTTTCTATATTCATGTACAAGCTTAGTCCGTTCCACAAAGCAATCGGCATTGGACATGTGCCCTTCATGTATAAGGCTTTGGTGGACGATAAACTGTTTTCCATATGCCGTGATGAACGACTCATATTTTTCTTCGATCTCTTCCAGTGGCCAACTACGTCTGACAAGTTGGATATTATCCTTCGGCCCTAAGTAATCGGCAATGAAAAAATCTACAAATTCTTCGATCTCATACTTTTCAATTAATAGTTTTACTTCTTTTTCAAGGTTATTCGGCGAGATCCAACAACTGTGCGTAAAGCTGCCAAATCCGCTCCAAAGCAGTTCCTTTCGCAAATCATCCCTGATTTGCCGCTTTTCTTCCGGAATCGAATACATAAGCATACGCCATTTCCCGTCCCATTCATGGGGGTCCAGCTTAAAAATCCTTCGGCCCGCTTCATCCATCCGATTAACGCCCCGCGGCGTCAAAAAATAGTAGCTTTTATTGCCTTTCTTCTCTGATTGAAGCCATCCTTGTTTGACCATTCTTGATACGGCGACTCTTACCGCTTGCTCATTATGTCCAAACTCTTTTAACAACCGAATCAGGCTTCCAATCCAGATTTTATTGCCATAATGACGAATGTAATCGCCATATATCGTAAAAATCATTGATTGTGTATTAAAACTCATGATTTTGTCACTCATTTCATCAGCAAATGTCATTATTACAGGTCATTATATCACGGTGCGGGCCTTGATTCATTTTACAATTCTTTACCAAGTTGGACAAAATAACCCTCACTTCATTAAAAGCAAGGGCATTGATTGGTTAATCTATATTTTCAACTATGACAGAAATGCCTTGGCCGACTCCGATGCACATTGTGGCCAGCCCGTATACGGCTTTTCTTCTTTTCATTTCATAGATTAGTGTCGTTAAAATTCTTGCCCCGCTTGCACCAAGCGGATGGCCGTAGGCAATGGCACCGCCATTCACATTCACTTTATCCATGCTTAATTCTAGTTCTTTAATACATTGAATGGATTGGGATGCAAACGCTTCGTTTAATTCCACAAGGTCAATATGTTCGATAGTTAAGCCCGCGCGTTGCAGTGCTTTTCTAGTGGAGTAGATTGGGCCCAACCCCATGACTGCCGGTTCCAGACCTGCTGTTGCCCCTGTTTTATATGTAACAAGAGGCGTTACCCCCAGTTGTTCGGCTTTTTCTCTGCTCATGATCAACAGCGCCGACGCCCCATCATTTACACCCGACGCATTTCCTGCCGTAACAGTACCGCCTGGAAACAGGGGACGCAGACTTGCCAGCTTTTCAAGTGTCGTATCCGGGCGTGGATGTTCATCCTGTTGAATGACGATTTTGTTGCCTTTTTTATCATGGTAAATAACTGGTATGATTTCATCTTTTAACACATTCTGTTCGATCGCCTTTTTTGCCCGCCTTTGGCTTTCCAAGGCAAATTCATCTTGTTCCTCCCTCGTAATTCCAAAGCGCTTCGCCACATTTTCCGCCGTTTCTGGCATGGAGTCCGTTCCATACATTTCTCTTAATCTTTCATTTGTAAATCGCCAGCCGATCGTTGTATCGTACAACTCCATAGAACCGCGTGGGAAATCTTTATCAGGCTTGGCCATTACATAGGGGGCCCGGGTCATGCTTTCGGTACCTCCGGCAATATATACGTCTCCCTCCCCTGCAGAGATGGCCCGGGCGGCATACATGACCGCATCAAGTCCCGAACCGCACAGTCGATTGACAGTCACACCTCCGACAGAGACGGGAAGCCCGGCAAGCAGTGCGGACATTCTGGCGACATTTCGATTGTCTTCTCCTGCCTGGTTCGCATTCCCAAAGATAACCTCTTCTATATCGTTTTCATCCAAGGGAGGATTTCTCTTTAACAGTGCTTCGATGATGATGGCCCCCAAGTCATCGGGTCGAATATTTTTTAAAGCGCCTTTATAGCGTCCAAATGGTGTTCTTACAGCATCAACAATGACTGCTTCTTTCATTTTTTAACCAACTCTTCTTTTTGATTTGTGTAGTCATATACGCCCTTACCAGTTTTTCTGCCCAGTCTGCCCGCTTTTACGTATTGTTCCAAAAGCGGGGCCGGACGGTACTTCTCTCCCAACTTTTCATGCAGATATTTCAAGTTGTTCAGTCGTGTATCAAGCCCCACTAGATCAACCAATTCAAAAGGGCCCATCGGGAATCCAAGCCCTAACTTGATCGCTTTATCAATATCATCCGGGCTGCCCAATCCTTCCTGCAGCATATAAAAAGCTTCATTGCCAATGAGTGTGCTGATTCGGCTTGTGACAAAGCCGGGAAATTCATTTATAATGACTGTTTCTTTTCCCATTTTTTCGGCAACATGTTTAATTGAAGCTACGGTTTCGTCGCTCGTTTCCAATCCTCGGATTATTTCTATCAACGGCATTTTATGCACCGGATTAAAAAAATGCATGGCAATCGTTTGTTCAGGTCTTCTGGCAAATGAAGCAATTTCTGTCGGGCTCATTGTCGAGGTGTTCGTTGCAAACAGACAATGGGATGGAGAGGCCATTTCCATCATTTCAAACACTTGTCTTTTCAACTCCGCTTTTTCCGGGACAGCTTCGATAATCAAATCAGCATCTCGCGCCGCTTCGGCCAAATCAAGGCCATAGGAGAGATGCTTTTTAAAATCTGCTGCTTGTTCCCGCGTCACTTTTCCCATTGAAATGCCTTTTTCCAGAATGGCCTGAATTTCTTTGTTTGCCGATTCTAACACTTTTTCTTTTACATCAACGAGTGTAACGGAAAAACCGGATAAAGCAGCAACATAGGCAATCCCTCTGCCCATGACACCAGAACCGACAACTACCATTTTTTCAATCAACAGCAATACCTCCCGGCATAAAAGTACGATCTATATTTCCATTCATATATTAGAAACCGGTTTCATCGCTTCAAATGGATTTTTGCAACTCTTGCAGTATAAAATACTTCTGCAGGCTGTAGGACCAAAAATATTTTCAAGGGTAACGTACGTAGAACCGCAATATGGGCAATCCACATGCCATGAACCGTCTTCTTCAAGCCTCCTTGGCGGAGGAGCAATGCCGAATTTTTTCAAACCTTCCTGCCCTTTTTGGGTAATGCGGTCCGAAGTCCAGGGAGGGTCAAATATAAACTCGACGTGTACATTTGTCACTTGGGGCAGCTTGGAAACTTCTTCGATCATATTTTTTTCGATGATTTCCAAAGCCGGACATCCCAAAAAAGTGGGAAGCATTTGGATAGACACTTCCGATCCTTGAATGTGCACATGCTCGACCATCCCTAAATCAATGACACTGACAGTGTCAATTTCCGGATCTTTCACACGATCCAATATATCCACGACTTGTTGTTTGGAAATCGGCTGCACCGCCTCCATTTCACATCCCTCCTTATTGTTTTACCATGAGGCTGCAGTGTCCATCCGATAAACTGCCGAAAGCGTCTCCAAAGCTGTTTCCAAATCTTTCGTATGTTCTCCCAACCGGCCGTCCCGTTCGACTTTAAGAGAAATTTTGGGAGGGTCCATTCCAATAGATGTATATACTTTTACCATTTCACCCTGCCATTTTTCCTGCAATAAGGAACCTTCCTCGATCAGCTTTTGCTTGTGTATCTCTTTCGCATATGTCCCGAAACGAAACATGTCGCCAAAATCTTTTTCTACCAATTTCACCGCATTTTCCATTCTGTTTCTGGCATCGTCTGTAGAGTCGATGAGCTGGACAAACCATGTTTTCCAATGAAGCAGATGATAATATAGCTCCATGTTTATTTTAGTGGCGGCATCCGCCAAAGGTTTATAGGAGCTTTTCCTCAAAGAATCTATCTTGATTTTTTTGGCTGCTGTATAAAAGAAGTTTCGGACAACTGCATAGGCCCAATCATATTTCGGTGTTTCTATATAATCGCCTTCGCCATTCGTTCTCTCTGTTACAATGCTGTTCCGGCGTTCTTCTGCAGGGCGTAAATGGGCCTGGTCGTCCGCTTTGCCGAAACCAAGGTCTTCTAGCAATCTATAATACATAGAGGCGTGGCCCATGCAATCCTGGCTGATGGAGGAAAAGGCAACATCCGCCTCAATATGGGGCGCCAGTCCCAGCCATTCGGATCCTCGAAAAGCAATTAAAAAGTCATCATCGGCCAGTTGAAAAAGCAGGTCGCCTATCACCTCTTTTTTCATATCTTTCATTTGTGCCCCTGTCACTTTTTGTCTCCTCCCCAAGAAAGAATTTCCTTTTCATCAAGCATTTTTTGCTCATATTGACGCCATTTTTTCCGTAAATAGCCGTATCCTTTTGTTGTTCGGTAATCTTTATTATCAATGCGGGCCAGCATTCTCTTTTCTTCAGGATGAAGTGTGCGGATATGCTTTCTGTTAACAACCCAAATATCTGCCACCGGTTCCCGTCTCATAAAGTTTTCCTGGGCCATAACCATGGCTACTTCTTCGTTTGGGGCCAGCAGGCAAAATTGGTGTTGGAACGGCGATGTCGCCGTTCGCTTGCTGAATACTTCGAATTCCTGATAAAAGCTTTTCTTTTTTTCATTTCTCATGGCTATTCTCCTTATGCATTGCTTAGTGCTTCACGCACCCAAGCATTATTCTCATAGGATATTTTTCGCAAGTTAAGCCTTGCCTTGGATCTTGGGCCTTCGTTCTTAATAATTTTCTTGAATTCGTTCCAATCAGGCTGCGTATAATTCCACTTTTCATTTTGCTCATCATAATGAAGGTTCGGGTCAGGGATTGTCAGTCCGAGTGACAAAATTCTCGGAATATATTTGCTCAAAAAATCTTGCCTTAATTGTTCGTTCGTCTTTGTCCGGATCTTATATTGAATTGTTACATCCTGCTTGGAAGAGCCGGTCGTTTCCTTTGACGCAGGACCGAAAAACATTAATAAAGCGTCCCACCAGCGATTGAGCGCGTCTTGTATCATTTCCCGCTGTTCGTCTGTTCCTTCTGCCAAAGCCAAAATGATCGCCTCTCCGTGTTGCGCGTGGAATACTTCCTCCGCACAAATGCGTTGTAGAGCCCGGGCATATGGACCGTACGAGGCATTCAACATATTTGTTTGTGTAATGATCGCCGCACCATCCACAAGCCAGGCAATCAGGCCGGCGTCAGCCCACGTATATGTTTTCATATGAAACACATTATGAAACTTCAATTTTCCGGAAAATAAATCTTTCATTAAGTCATCCCTATTTTTTCCATACGGTTTTAAAAGATCTTCAGCTACTCGTAAAAGCAACTGTCCGTGCCCCATTTCATCCTGCACTTTCGCCATGATGCCAAGTTTCCTTCTTAATGTGGGGGCTTTTGGCACCCATTCCTTTTCGGGAAGCGCTCCCATAATTTCGCTGATGCCATGCATGGAGATGAGCTTAATCAACGCAATCCGGTATTCTTCCGGCATCCAATCGTCCGCTTCAATTTTCTCCCCTGCTTCAATCCGCTCCATAAACTTTGCCAATTTATAAGATTCCGATTCTTGATCAATATATGTTAGGCTGGACATCTTCGTAACCCTCCATTATATAACGTATATTTAACGTTATTTTATTATAACGTTATATTGAAAGCAACAAAAAATTCCGTTGTTCCTATTTATTTATTAGCCTGCCTTCTCTTCTTCTTCATTAAATGGCGCATCCGCCACTTTAATGGAGTCAGTCGGACAGCCGTCCAAAGCGTCCTCCAGGTCATCCTGCAATTCTTCCGGCACCGCAGCGGTACCCGTATTATGATCCAGGGTAACATAGGCAAATCCCTCATCGTCATAATCAAATATGTCGGGTGCGCATGCTCCGCACGAGCCGCAAGCTATGCATGTGTCCTGATCCACCTTCGTGTATGTTTTCATGCTTTTCACCTCCGGTTTACACTGTTTCTTTCTTCTTCGATTTCTCCATGACTGTGGTACTATGGATAGGTTGAATTTTGGATGAAGGGTCAATATATACTTTGGCATTGCTGACAGCAATAGGGGCTTCCCCAAATCCTGTAGCAATTAATTTTACCTTCCCTTCATATGTGTTGATGTCGCCAACGGCATAGACCCCTTTTATATTTGTTTCCATTTTGGAATTGACCACGATCGAATTTTTATGAATTTCAATCCCCCAGTCTTTAATGGGGCCAAGGGAAGCTACAAAGCCATAATTAACAAGCACTGCATCGACATCAACGGTCCGTTCTTCCCCTGATGCTACATGTCTTAAAATGACGTGCTCAATCTGTTCTTTTCCCGCTAAATCAGTCGGCACGTATGGAGTCATTACATGGACGGATGATTCAAACAGCTGTGATACACTGTGTTCATGTGCTCTAAAGCGATCTCTTCGGTGAACAATAGTTACTTCTTTCGCAATCGGCTCAAGCATTAACGACCAATCAACCGCAGAATCGCCTCCGCCGAACACGATGACCCTCTTACCAGCAAACCGGCTCATATTGTCTACAAAATAATACAAGTTGCTTCCCTCATATTTTATTGCCTTGTCAATTGGAAGTTTTCTTGGCTGAAAAGCCCCGTTGCCGGCGGTAATGACGACTGTTTTCGTATAATGTGTTTCCTTGTCTGTCTGAAGAAGGAATGTGCCGTCTCCCAACTTTTCCAACGTCTGGACCGATTGGCCTAAACAGACTTCGTGGGGAAACATTTGCATTTGGGCAGTGAGTCTGTCAACAAGCTCCTGTCCTTTGATTTTGGGAAAGCCTGCTACATCATAAATATATTTTTCCGGATATAAAGCAGACAGCTGGCCGCCAAGCTGTGGCAGACTTTCAATGATTTTAACGGACATATTCCGGAGCCCTGCATAAAAAGAGACAAACATACCGGCAGGGCCTCCACCGATAATTGTAATATCAAACACCTTTTGACCGCTCATTCTGTTTTCGACACTCCTTTCCTTTAAGTAAGCATGATGGGACTGCTCTTTCTATGATCGATAATTCTGACTGCTTTCCCTTGGGATCGCGGCAAACTTTTTGGTTTATTCACGACCGTTTGAATCGTAACAAGGCAGGCTGATTTTAATTCATGCTTGATTCTTTGTTCAAGCAAATGAATTTTTTCACATTGTAAATCATTGCCTGCTGCTGTATAAAACTCTTCATTTACTTCAACATGAAGCTGAGCTCCGTCGAGTGCGCCATTTTTCACGAGATGAATTTGATAGTGTGGCGCCAATCCCTTTATTTGCAGAAGAACGCGTTCGATTTCGGAAGGAAATACATTGACGCCGCGGATGATGATCATATCATCTGTACGCCCTTTAACTCGAGACATTCTTGTTGTCGTTCTGCCGCATTGGCACTTTTCCCTGGTAATGGAAGCAATATCGCCGGTCCGATAGCGAATAACAGGAAAGGCTTCCTTCGTCAATGTTGTAAAGACAAGCTCTCCTTCTTGCCCTTCATCTACAGGCAGCAATGTATCCGGATCAATCACTTCAACGAGAAAATGATCGTCTGCAATATGGAGCCCATCCTGCGCCTCGCGGCACTCTATGGATACACCCGGCCCCATAATTTCGCTCAATCCGTATATATCGACAGCTTTAATACCGAGCATCTCTTCCAATTCTGTCCTCATCTCTTCCGACCACGGTTCAGCTCCAAAAATCCCATATTCAAGTGTATTGTCACTTGGATGAAGACCCATTTCCTTCATAGTTTCGGCAATATTCAGTCCGTAAGAAGGAGTACAGGCAATCCCTCTTGGCTTAAAATCCCGGATAGCTAAAATTTGTCTTTCTGTATTTCCTCCTGAAATGGGAACGACTGCACAGCCAAGCTCCTCTCCTCCAAAATGCAACCCTAAACCGCCCGTAAACAAGCCATAACCGTATGCATTTTGAAAGACATCCCCTTTTCTGCCTCCGGCGGCCACAATGGCCCTCGCAATCAGTTCCGACCAAACGGCTATATCATTTTTTGTATACGCCACTACTGTCGGCTTTCCGCTCGTTCCGGAGGAAGCATGGAGACGGACAATATGATCGATGGGTTCTGCAAACAATCCAAATGGATATTGATCCCGCAAATCTTTCTTTGTCGTAAAAGGAAGCAATGCGACATCTTCCAGTGATTGTATCTGTTCAGGCTTTATATTCTGCTCATCAAATTGATGTTTGTAAAATGCCACATTGCTGTAAACTTTGTCAATGGTATTCTGGAGACGTCCAAGCTGTAGTACTTTCACTTGTTCATTTGACAGCGTTTCCATTTCAGGATTGTACATTCCCTTTCCCTCCATTTACATTGCATAGTGAATTTTCTATAACAAATAAAATGTGACGTTTATCTTATTGGTTATGTTTTAATGTAATATCAATAATCATAAAAGTCAACTATCTTTTCGGAAAATTGAGTGTTTTTTTACTTCATCACTTTTTATGTATTTCGGAAAGCGAATATTTCACTTTTATATAGATGTGAACAAATATTTTAATGATTTTGTTTACATTAAAAATGGATGATGGTATCTGCTCTGAATATGAAGGTCATCGTTTTAGTTTTGTAATAGGGTCGCAAGACGGGGGTGACAAAACAGGCACGGTTAAACATTTTACCTGTTGGCTCTTGTTAGCCAGCCATTGGAAGGTGTATGTTTATATTTTTCGAAATAGCCAAATAAATGGTGCGTGACAGGGGGGAATGTACATGTGTAAGAGATGCTTATTGGAGAGGAAAAAAAGAGCCAGACTCATTTCTTAAGGGCTGGGCTCCCTTTTCCAGTTCATCGATCGGGACAAAACAATCATTTTTCCGATAAACGGTCGTGGTCGTATCCATCACAGCAACGACATGATCGTCGCTTTTTACGTGAATTCTATACCAAGCAAGCTTATGGGTCCGCTTTTCTTCCCGAGCCTCCGCTTGTAACAGCTCCCCCTTTATGGCAGCTGCCATAAAATTCATTGTCACAGATGTTTTCCCATATGAATTGCTTGCAGCGGCGGACACATAATCAGCGATGGCGAACATAACCGCCTCGTGTACCGTCCCATGTGTATTTAGCATGTGTTCTTGAACATCCAAAGTAGCTAAAGCTGTTCCTTTTGCAACTTTATTTCGAGATGATTTGCATAAGGTTCCTCTTTTAACGTATCGTAGATTTCTTGATAGAAGATGTCATAAACTTGATCGCCGTCTATCTTCTCATGTATTCGCCCCTCCCCTATCTGATTCAGCACGATTGATTAACTGCGATGAAACACATGAGGCGGCTTTTTTTCCATTTTGCCTCAATTCGGCTGTCACATATGCAACGGAGCGCCCGAGCCTCTCCACTTCGGCAATAATTTCCACCTCTCCCTCCAACACTGGGCGATGGAAAGTGGTATCAAGGTCGATTGATGCAAAACCCTCTTTTTCTGTTAATAAGGAAGATATGGCATAGGCCATCATAATATCTGCGGCCGAGGATAAAAAGCCGCCCATGGCGACACCCAGTCCATTTATGTATTTACGATCAACCTGCCATATTCCGCGTGCAATTCCGTTCTCGGCACTATGGATCGTGATTTGCATTGTTTGATCACAAGGAGGCGGAGTTAGACGTTCTGTTACTACCTTTTGTAAATCGGTAACACTATATTTTTTAATCATGTATCCTGGCTCCTTTTATATCATATTTTAAACGAATTATAACTTTTTCGTTATATTAAATCAATTCGTTTTTTCAATTTTAAATTTTTTAAAAATGGATGTGATATAGTTAGGTTGATGTTTTCAATTTTTGGAGGAGGTGTACAGAATGTTTACTATTCAAGAGTTGCTGGATGGTTATCGAAAAAAGAAGTTTTCTCCGGTTGAAATCACCAAATCGTATATCGAAAAAGCAAAAGCAACGGAAGAAATGAACGCTTTTATAACGATTACGGAAGAAAGGGCGCTCCATCAGGCCCATATTGCCGAGGAGCGATGGACATGCGGGGAAGCTGGGAAATTGGAGGGGATTCCGGTTTCTTACAAGGACAATATTTTTGTAAAAGGATTCCCTGCCACCAGCGGTTCTCAAATTGACCGGGAATTTATACCGGAGCAAGATGCCAAGACAGTGAAAGTATTAAGACAGGAAGGCGCAGTGATGATCGGCAAGACAAATATGCATGAATTCGCATTCGGGATTACAAATCACAACCCTTTTTACGGTCCGTCCAGAAATCCGTGGAATCCAAAGCTTATTTCCGGCGGTTCCAGCGGCGGATCGGCTGTTTCGGTAGCGCTGGATTCCAGTATGATCTCCATCGGGACAGATACGGGAGGATCGGTCCGGATACCTGCTTCATGCTGCGGCCTCGTCGGCCTAAAACCAACCTATCAATTAATAGATCATTCCGGGGTCTCTTTAATATCCTGGAATTTGGATCACTCCGGTCCCATTGCCCGGACAGTTGAGGATGTATCTATTGTCCTCGAAGCTTTAACGGGGGATCATTATTCATTTAATGAGCATGAGGTGAATATCCGCGGACTTAAGATAGGTGTACCGTTGCATGTCTTTAATGAACGAATGGAAACAGAGATTTTACAATGTTATAAAGATGTTTTGAAAAAACTGGAAGCAATCGGGGCAATATTGGTAGATGTAGAAGTTCCTCACACTGGGGAAATGGAGGACTTGGCATTTACGATTGCCACGGCGGAAGCGGGACATGTCCATAAAGAACGGGCAAAAGAGCATTTGGACAAATACGGTGACGATGTGCGGCTCGTAATGGAAGCGGCAAAAAACATCACTGCACTCGAATATATATCCGCACTGAAACGAAAAGAAGAAATAGCCAGTGCTCTTAACAATGTTTTTACGGAAGTGGATCTGATCGTTACCCCTACCTTGCCTGTCTTGCCCATAGAAATTGGAAAAGAGATGGTTAACATCCAAGGAGACATTGAGCCGCTTTTTAATTGCATGATCCGATTTACATCTTATTTTAATGTCACGGGCCACCCCGCTTTATCGATTCCAGCCGGACTGAGCAAGGAGAAGCTCCCGATCGGCATACAGTTGATTGGCCGCCATTTCAGGGAAAAACAACTCTTAACAGCAGCAAAAGCATTTGAACAACAATATTTAAGCGCATTTTACAAAGAAAGAAACCAAAAAATGGCCAAATGGGATCATGCCCGTTTATAACTGTATAAAGTGAAATTTCAACAGTGCGACAGTAGAAGCATTTGCTTTAAAGATTTCAATCCACGCACTCATGTAGAGTGCAACTTGAGGGGTTTTAAAAAAAGAAATAGCAGATTGTTTATTTCAATCCACGCACTCATATAGAGTGCGACTCCCCTCAACTTTGTACCTCACTTTTCTAATTTGAATTCCAATCCGCTCACTTATGTAGGCCATGCAGGCAATTACACGCTCTTAGTCGGCGAGCCTTACCCTAGAAGCGATCGTAAATTTCTAAGGTAAACCCAGGCTGCAGCGCCCTCAAATGCTTTTCTTCATGAAATGGAAGCTTTCTTGTCCTATCGCTTCGTAGCACCCTTACCGGCCACCTTTATGGCTGGTATCCTTAACATGGTTTCTATGGAAGATTATTCTTATCCTGCTGGCTTGAACATCGGGTTTTGGCTGGGCAGTTAATTTCCCACTTACCATTCTCGTTTTACATTGCGTGGGTAAAAATTAGGCTGGGACATAAGCAAATACGAAATAGCAAAAACCGAACAATTCATTTATAATTGTTCAGTTTATTTATGTTAAAAAAATCCCTATCATCGCTACGTCAAAATATTTCGCTTTCCTGCGGGATCTTCAGCTCGAGCTATTCCCGCAGGAGTCTACTTATTTTGACTACGCTTAAGGCTTGCGTATTATACACTGGGACAATTTATCCGGCATGTAAGGTGCCGTAACATGAGTGAATACAAAAAGTCTAAGTGGGAGAAAACGGCACCTAAATGCCCGATTGGTTCAACTAACATTCAGTAGAAGCCCTACTTAATGAAGTTTCACTTTATTGTTCGTTTTTTCATCAGCTGATTTTGTTGTGGCCCAGCCCCATTTTTTCTATCAGCGAACAATGGATGTTATGTATCCACATCTTCATCAATCATATGTTTTGCGAGCAAATATTCAAAAGTGATATCTGCTATTTCAGCGATATCTTCTTCTCTGGGAACGAAGCCCCGTCTTAACAGCTCCTGATAAAAAAATTCAGCTATTTCGTCCGTATCAACAAAAACATCCATTTCATGCATACAACTCGCCCCTTTTTGTCATATTTGCTTATGTCCAGATTGATTCTCTGATTCCAAATATAACTCCCAAGCCTGGTCAAACAGGACCATCGTTGGCAAATAATTTCCGTTTAATTCCAAATAAGTGCTGATTTCATCGTAATCCTCTGAATGCTTTGGAAAACTATGATCATGATAGGCCGCATTGGCAAAACGGCTGATTTCGTCCGTCGTTTTATCTTCCCGATATTTCATCAAAAAGTGAAAAAATGATTTCCGCATTGGTTGCACCTTCTCCAGCATGTCGTGTATACAGATAATATAGCGAATTGAACGCGACAAGTAAAAACTTTTGTTTTCGGACCGCCAGATTTAAAGAATAAGAAGCTTGGCCACCGTCAAAACTCAACCGAACGGCCGTCTAGCGAGTGGCGAATGAACCTTCTTAAATCGGCACAACGCAGATGTGTTGGCAGTGTTCTTCCTTATCCTTTCACGAAATAAACCCCCTATTCGGGGGCTCGTCGTTTTCATTAAAAGCACCAGCATGCTCCAATAATGACAAGTAAAATAAACAACACAACAATCAGCGCAAAACCGCCGCCAAATCCTCCAACGCCATATCCATATCCATATGCCGGATAACAATAATCGTAACAACCGCCATAGTACATGATTTTCACTCCCCAGTAATTGGTTGTTTCGTTCATATACTATGTATATGTCTAATGGGCCGCATGTGCAATTGCCTAATTTATTTAAAAAAATGATTCAAGTTATCGAAACAACTTTACATATTCGCCGTATCCTTCTTCTTCCAGCTTGTCTTTTGGTATAAAACGCAAGGCCGCAGAATTAATGCAATAGCGCAGTCCTGCCGGCCCGGGACCGTCGGGAAATACATGGCCCAAATGGGAGTCCGCCGTTTTACTTCGTACTTCCGTCCTCACCATTCCGTAGCTTACATCTTCCTTCTCGACGATTTCACTTTCCTCAATCGGTTTTGTAAAACTGGGCCAACCGCAGCCCGCATCATATTTATCATGCGAACTGAATAAAGGTTTCCCCGAAATGATGTCTACATATATTCCTTCTTCTTCATGATCCCAATATTCATTTTGAAACGGCGGTTCCGTTCCATTATTTTGCGTTACTTCAAATTGTAAAGGCGTTAATCTTTTTTGAAAATCATCTTTTTTCAATACGTTCACCCCAATGTTTTAGGATAAAATCGGCCCGACCTGAACCGTGCTGATAGGCATTGTACCGCTCCGGATTTTTCTTATAAAAGTCTTGGTGATATTCTTCCGCCGAATAAAATGGACCCGCGGGTTCAATAGCAACAGCAATGGGCTTTGAAAATTTCCCGCTTTCGTTCAATTCCCGTTTGGAAGCTTCCGCCACTTCCCGCTGTTCTTTATTGTGGTAAAAAATCACTGGTTTGTACGATTCCCCCCGATCGTAAAACTGCCCTCCGGCATCTGTTGGGTCAATTTGCATCCAGTAAATATCAAGGAGCTGTTTATACGTCATTTTCTCTGAATCAAATGTGATTTGTACAGCCTCAACATGGCCAGTTTGTCCATAGCATACTTCTTCATATGTCGGATTTTCCTTCGTGCCTCCGGTATATCCAGAAACAACTTTTATGATACCAGGCAGTTCATCAAATGGTTTCACCATACACCAGAAACATCCACCGGCAAATGTTGCTGTCTCGTATGTTACTTTCATGTCGCAACTCCTCCTTTTCCATATTGTACTGGCTATTACTCGGAAGGGACAAGCATTCTTAATGAAATACGGTCTTCTTTCAAATTAAATTCTTGAACACGAACCTGGATGTCATTATTAAGCCTCATACGGTGCAAGGCCACATACACTTGTTTATCGTTCGGAAGTATGATCACCCATTCAGGCAGTTTGTAAGCATCCCTGATAAACTTTAATATGTATGAAACGGGTAGCTTGACATCGCCAAGGGATAGATTTTTCTGTTTCAATATAAGATCTCCATTCTCCAGCGCTATCGGTTCAAAAGTCATTTGTAGCTGCAGCGTTTGGGAAAAGACCGATACCTCCCCGTACAGTTCGACCTCATCGGTTAAATATACACCGTAATGTATAGGACCATTTAAGCCTTCTTTTTCAATATAGTGGTTGATGAGTTTGTTTAAATCTTCCTTTTGGACCGATATGATAAATTCGGAATGGGTTTTTTCATTTACCTCAGTATTACGGGGAATTTTTTGCTGGTCTGACCCTGAGAAAAAAAACCATAACAGAATGCCTGTAACAAGAAGATTACATATAATTAATCCAGTAAAAGCATATTTCCATACATTTTTCTTCTTTCCCATGCTTCACTCCCCCGTTACTGATAAATATAGTCTTCTCTCTCCATATATTCAAAAATCCGTTTGGCTATTTTTTTATATCCGCGGCTGTTGGGATGAAAATAGTCTGTATATAGAAGGCTTTCTTCATTGTTTTTAAATATATCGTCTACTGGGACAAACAAGGCGTTATCATAATTGGCAACCGTTTCAGCACTCACATTATTCCAATTTTTCACAACCATATCCATTTCTTTCATATCCGAAAACCATTTTATAAACGGGTTATAGATTCCAACAAGAATAATGGCTGCCGTACTGTTATATTCCCTTACGGTCATTAAAATTTCCTGCAGTCTGTTGCGATATCCGGTTTCTGCCAATGAAAATGTATCGACCTTGAGTCCCAATAAATTGTCTTTTATCACTTGCATAATGTCATTGCCGCCAATTGTAATAATCACCGCTTCAGCTTCTTGGATGTTGTATTTGATCGCTGGATTTTTCAGCCGCTTTAACAATTGATCCGTTCTGTTTCCTTTTACCCCGAAGTTTTGAAATTCAGCATGTTTAATTCCTTTTAATTGTTCAATATCCTTCTTTAAAAAATGAATATATCCATTCACATTCTCTCCGGAGCCCACACCTTGGGTTAAAGAGTCACCAATGGAAACCACTTTTATATTTTTCGGGATAAAGTCTTCAGGCGGAGCTCCCTTCGCCTCCATCCGAATTTCCTTTTCACTGAATTCCTTATATGGGGCTGAACAACCAGCTACGATCAAAACTAGCGACAAAATGAAAAGAACGTGTTTTTTCATCTTAAGATTCACTCTCTTTTTTTGGTGTTCTTATTATAACATGATATGCTGAATGCGATGAAAAGCTTGACAAAAACATCTTGCCGTTATGAAGCTAACCGTTGATAAGCAGTGAGGAGTCAGCTTTTCAACCACCACAACAAAGCTCTGACACTCATTTTATGATGGAAAAGTAATTCTTGAAACTTATGACAAAGATCATACATACGTCGCCGTTTTTTCCAACGTGAAAAAAAGACGATCAATTATATGATCGCCTCCTATTCGGCATAATATGAAAATCCGCTCTACTCTTCGTGTACGGCTGCTGATGATTGGAAACATTTGTAAAATGAGAATTTGTGGTCTATCCCTATGACATAATAATCTGACAGTATTTTCTAATTGGAGATGAAACTGTCCGAAAAGTAATATTTCAGCTTAAAATTAAAAAAAGCAAACCCAAGATTGCCGTAAAATCAACATTCTTGGGTTTTTTATTTTTGTGCATTTACTCTAAGGGGACTTTTTAGACAGCCCTATATTAGCTTCGTTCATATATGAGAAATTCATAATCATAGGGATTTTTCTCGTTTTTTGGCCCTGGTTTTGTCGAAACGAGGCGCCATTCGTCCCAGTTGACATCTGGAAAGTACGTATCCCCTTCAAATTGACAATGGATTTTTGTTACATATAAACGGTCAACTTCATCTAAAAAAAGGCGAAATATTTCTGATCCACCTGTAATAAAGACTTCAGAATCATATTGTTCAATCCACTCAAGCAACTCGTCCTTTGAGTGAAAAACAAGACAATCTTCCGCTTGAAATGTCTTGTCCCGCGTTAAAATAATGCTTTTTCTTCCGGGAAGGGGTTTTCCAATCGATTCAAACGTCTTTCTCCCCATCACGATCGGATGCCCCATCGTTGTTTCTTTAAAATACTTTAAATCCGCCGGCAAACGCCATGGCAGTTCATTGTTTTTTCCTATTAATCCATTTTCGTCTTCCGCCCATAGAAAAGAGATCATACACTTACCACCCCTTTTATATGAGGATGCGGGTCATATCCTTCCAATTGAAAATCTTCAAATGTGAAAGAGAACAAATCTTTTACATCTGGATTGATTTTCATTGTAGGCAATGGCCGGGGATCACGTGACATCTGAAGCTTTACCTGTTCAATATGGTTCTGATAAATATGGGCATCACCAAATGTATGCACAAATTCACCGGGTTCCAGGTCACAGACTTGAGCCATCATCAACGTTAACAATGCATAGGAAGCAATATTAAACGGGACACCGAGAAAAATATCCGCCGAACGCTGATAGAGCTGACAGGACAATTTTCCGTTGCTTACATTAAACTGGAATAAGCAATGGCATGGGGGAAGCGCCATCTTATCAATATCGCCAACATTCCACGCGTTGACAATGAGGCGCCTGGAATCCGGATTTTTTTTAATTTGGTGGAGCACATCCTTGATTTGGTCAATCGTTCGGCCGTCTGCCGTTTCCCAGGAACGCCACTGTTTTCCGTATACAGGACCCAAGTTTCCCTCTTCGTCGGCCCATTCGTTCCAAATTCGAACCCCGTGCTCTTGCAAATAAGCAATGTTTGTATCGCCGGCCAAAAACCAAAGCAGCTCGTGAATAATGGACTTCGTATGAAGCTTTTTGGTCGTTAACAACGGAAAGCCCTTCTGCAAATCAAACCTCATTTGATAACCAAATAGGCTAATGGTTCCTGTACCGGTCCGATCATTTTTATGTACCCCTTTTTCAAGGACCTCTTTACACAACTTCAAATATTGTTCCATAAAAATACATCCCTTCCGCTAAAATGATTCATACATGATGGGAGCGGACTTTTCCCCACTCTCACTACTTTTATTCCTCATTAACTCAAAAGGAGGACAACCGCTTTAGAAGGGCTTGCCTCAGCGTGTAACTACCTGTAAAAAGCCCGATTGGCTTAGGCCGATAGGGCAAGGAATAAGCGACAGCACTGTTTCAAAGATGACGGTCACAAAGATGCTGCCGCAAGGTATACCTTCGCAAACAAAGCGATAGAGTAAGGAAGTCCGGCAGCATTGCACCTCAAGAAAAAAAGATAAACTTCGAGTGCCTGACTGGCCTAGGCTTACCAACAGAGGCAGGACGCTTTCCATCTTAGCCTTTATCCAAAGGCAAGAAAAAATCACTTTTATATGTAATATTCGGACGAAGTAAACTGGCAGATATAGAGACTTCTATCCAGCAGAGTGCGACATATTATATCACGAAAACGGAGGAGTCCACAAATTTTTCAATTCACGCACTCATATAGAGTGCGACAGCGAAAATCCCCTAATAAATGGAAAATTGACCTCTAAATCTAGCAAAATAGCCTGTTTGTTGGGGTAGTTCGCCTGCGTTCTCTTCAATTTTACCATATATTTCCGCATTATACTGGCTTTTTTGGTGCGGGTCCCCTAGAGATTTTATGTTCGCTTGGGGTCCGCACCAAAGTCTAAGCCCTATATTTTATGCACATTGACATTTCTATTTTTTTAACTAAAAGTCCCAGAATCGAAGTTCCCTATTTCATCCACGGACTCATGGAAAGTGCTGCTGAATCATTTATCGTTGTCTAGCTTCAGCACCGAGCGTCTAGCAAACTTCGCTCCCTTCCCCCCACACAAAGCTCCTCTGCCTGGAAATATAAAGAGGTAGATTGAAAGAAAGCATCGGCTCGCCTCCACTTCTCCATATAAACAGTGAAAAACGTATCTTATTATACCATATCATAGGGCTAAATAAGATCATTTCAAACCTGTGCGATGAGGGTGAAGACAATGTTCAAACAAGGATATGGATCCTCAAACAATTGAAATAAAAATGGAAAAAATTTTATGATAAGGTATAATATGATTATTGCTTTGACTAAAGGAGGAGTAGAAGTGACTGCACTTATCTATATAGGCTGTTTTGTAATGATCGGCTTCTTCGTTTATTTAGCCATTGCAGATTAGGGTTTTGGGCAATTTCTGCCCAAAACCCTGTTTTTTTTTAAGAACAATATTTTTCAAATGCGGATGTTAATTCTTGTACAATCTGTTCCATTTCATTGTCTTCAATTTGCTCACGTGGTATAAAAAAGACGATTTCCTTTCCTTGTAAAAGGGCCATTGAAGGAGATGACGGCTCATAGCCCGTAAAATATTCACGCATTTTGGCTGTCGCTTCCCTTTCCTGGCCGGCAAAAACGGTCACCAAATTGTCCGGCTTCTTTTCACTTGCCTGAACAGCCTGAATGGCCGCCGGCCTGGCTAGCCCCGCCGCACATCCACATACGGAATTGACAACGACAAATGTCGTGCCTGTGACCTCGTTCATAAAGTTTTCCACATCCTCGGGGGTAAGGAGTTCTTTGAATTGAGCGTGAACAAGCTCTTCCCTCATCGGTTTTACAACTTGCCTCATATATTCCTCATATGCCATCGACATCGGAATACCTCCGTTCCTGTTATTTATTCAATTTTTTTGCTTTCTGGCTTCAGTCATTTGTTTCCATACAGAACCTTTTGCTTCCTCGCCGCCTTCGATCCGCTCGATCGCCATTTTGATTTGCAGTCTGACTTCAAATTCCGGATCGTTCTCTGCCGCTTTTAATGCCGGGAGGACACGTTCATCTCCCACTTCATATAAAAACATGGCGGCGCGCCAGCGGACAATTTTACTTTTGTCTTCCAATGCCTTGCTCATTTCTTCCATGGCTTCGGGAAAACCAAGATCAGACAGGCAGTCCCCAGCTGTCCTGCGTACGGTAACCGTCTGATCTTTTAAACCCTTATACAACAAGGGCAATACCTTTCGGTCTTCGATCATGCCAAGATAAACGACCGCGAGCCTGCGGATAGATGATTTTTCATCATGAAGAGCTTTTTCCAAAACGGGGAGATCCTCAAGCGTCGGGTTTTCCATTTGCTCCAACAGCTGATACCTTTTCCGCCAATCAGGGTTGTCAAGCATCTCTTCTGTCAATTTCAAATATTTTTTTGTCTGTGAGGGACTGTCCACTTCATTTTTCAAGGCTCTGTCGACAAGTTGCTTAAGCCGATCTTCAGGATAGGCTGCACCTAACTCTTCCACTACTTGCATACCGATTTCATCAAGTTCTCCATAACGTACGCCCATATCTTTCCATTTTCGCAAAAGAACATAGTTCTCTCCCTCAAGCTGGGCAGCCTCCATGGCCTTTATAAATCTGTCAGGCAACCCAAATCGCTTTTCCTCTGTCCCAGTCGTCAATTTAACCTGGATCGGAATGTTTTTAAATAGCTGCACCTTTACATCGACTTCTCCAAAGTGCTCATCCACTTTTCCCTGTTCTGTTTCCATGCCATTGTCTTCTTCTCCGAAAATTTCGCGGACTTTCGGCAGTATCTCTTCCCATGAATACTTTCCATGCCTTTCAACAGCTAAAAAATCTGCAACATGGTATACGCCTTTTACGCCATCTATTTGCAAAATGGATTGAATATAGGGCGGGGCTTGGTCGACATGTTCTTTCTTATAATTATTGCTTACCCCCGCTGCCAATTCCTCATCTAAAATCACTTTCATTGTATTCGGGCTTGGTGTCGGTTCAATCGTTTTAATTCTCACGGCAATCCCCTTTCATCATTTCATTAAAAGCTTTCATTGTCCAGTTCAGACAAATATGTCCACCTTTCAATCAAATGTTCCAGATTGGCACTTTCATTCTGAATCTTTTCCATGATTTCCTGGGCCCGTTCAAAATCGCTGCCAGTGTCGTTTAGCTCCTGTTGCAGTACTTCCAGTTTTTCTTCTACTTGTTCAATGTCTTTTTCAATGGTTTCCCATTCTTTTTTCTCTTTATAAGTCATTTTCTTCTTTGATGCAAGTAAAGTAGCTTCTTTTTTGCTTTCCACTTTGCGGTCAACTGGAACTTCCGCTAGTTGTTCTTTTTTCTCTTCAATATAGTCGGTAAAACTGCCGTAGTAATGGTCAATACGGCCGTTCCCATGAAAAACAAGCAGTTCCTTAGCTGTTTTGTCCAGAAAATATCGGTCGTGTGAAACAGAAATCACTACACCTCGAAATTCTTCTATAAAGTCTTCCAACACAGTCAATGTTTCAGTATCGAGATCATTTGTAGGTTCATCAAGCAGTAAAACGTTCGGCTTAGACATAAGCAGTCTCAATAAGTATAAGCGGCGCTTTTCTCCACCGGACAGCTTCCTGATCAGTGTACCGTGTGTGTGCTTCGGAAAAAGAAACCGTTCGAGCATTTGTGCCGCTGAAAGAACATCTCCCGAAGATGTTTCAATCTCATTCCCGAGCTCTTGTATATAAGCAATCATTCTTTGGTCGCCGTTCATGTCCTCGTTCGTTTGCCTGTAATAAGCTGTTTTGACGGTTGGACCGATATCAAGCGTTCCCGTGTCAAGAACTGTCTCGCCGGCTAGTATATTCAGAAATGTGGATTTTCCGCTTCCGTTCTCGCCGACAATGCCGATGCGGTCCCCTGGTTTTACGATCCAGTTGAACTCGGACATAATTGTTTTATGATCAAAAGACTTAGAAGCATTCATGAATTCAAATACTTTTTTTCCAAGCCGGGAACTGCCGATCGTGATATCAGGATTTTCTCCCGTTGAAAATCCCCCCAACTTCGCTTCCAACTGTTCAAACCGTTGAATTCTTGCTTTTTGTTTGGTCGATCTCGCTTTCGCCCCGCGTTTAATCCATTCCAATTCTCTGCGATACATATTTCGGCGCTTTTTTTCCGCCAACATTTCTTCTTCTTCCCGGAGGGCTTTTGCCTCAATATATGACTGATAATTTCCATCATAAAAATATATGTTTCCATCATGAAGTTCGGCCATCCGGTTTGTAACCCTATCTAAAAAATAACGGTCATGAGACACGACAACAAATGCCTTATCGTATTTTCGCAAATATTCTTCCAGCCACTGAATGCTTCCATAGTCCAGATGGTTTGTGGGTTCGTCCAGCAACAGCAAGTCCGGCGTGTCTACAAGAACTTGAGCCAGTGCCGCACGTTTCCTTTGACCTCCCGATAAATAGGCTGCTTTTTCATTGACGTTGGCAAAGCCCAGTTTCGATAAAATCGTTTCCGCATTCGTCACCGCGTCCCATGCGTTTTCGGCATCCATTTTCCGTTGTAAGTCAAATAATTGTTGCTGATATAGTTCGTTTTTCGGGTTTTTGTCCAATTTGGCAAGTACTTCTTCATATTCCTTGACAAGCTCCATAAGGCTGGATTTCCCCTGAAACACAATTTCCAGGACAGTTAAATGATCATCCAGCTCCGGGACTTGGGCCAAATAACCGACCGTATAATCTTTCGGAGATGCGAAAGAACCTGTATCAGGTTCTTCCACCCCTGCGATTACTCTAAGAAGGCTTGATTTTCCCGTACCATTTACCCCTACGATACCGATCTTGTCTTTTTCTTGAATATGAAAGTCAAGGTCTACAAATACATCTTTTTCTCCATAAGTTTTAGAAATTCTTTTTGCCGAAAAAACTTTCATAAATAACCAGTCCATTCTCCTATATAAGGCGAAACTGTAAGCAGGAGAGGTTTTTGTAACCGCTAATTAGAAGCAAATAAAGCCTAAGCTCGCATATCCTGTTGGCAAGCTCAGGCAGCTACTCCCTTTCGTTTCGCTTATTCTATAAATACCTATAAAAACATGCGCTGTGCTGCTTCCAAATGCTTCTTCTCCTTGTTACCCCGTCAATCGGGCGGTTACTGGAAGTTCCCTCCAGCCAATCCTTGTCAGAGCGAGAGTCTTGCCGCCAGTTAACGGGGATCAGACAAAATTTTCAAGAGACGGGGACTTTTTTCCCGCTGATTGTTAGTTGATCCGATCGGGCGTTTAGGTGGCAGTTGTTCCAGGACAACCCTTTTTTAGACCAAGGGTTTTACTGCAATTAACGTTGGATAAAATTGGGCACGACCAGCGATGCGGTACGTGCCCAATTGATTTTTAAAACAACCCGAGAGCTCTTCCTTGTTCATCGACATTCATTTGATACGCAGCCGGTTTTTTTGGAAGGCCGGGCATTGTCATCATTTCCCCAGTCAAAGCCACAATAAATCCCGCACCAATCTTCGGCTTCAGTTCTCTTACATGAATTGTAAAGTCAGTAGGCCTGCCCAGTTTGGCAGGGTCATCGGATAGTGAATATTGAGTTTTCGCCATGCAGACAGGCAAATCGCCCCATCCATTTTCCGCAAATTCCTCTAGCTGTTTAAGGGCCTTAACGGAGAATTCCACATCTTTTCCGCCATAAACTTTTTGGACTATTGTTCTGATTTTTTCGTCCAGCGGAGCAGTCATGTCATACAAATATTGAAACTTCCGCTCATTTGTTTCCATTTCATGTAATACTTTCTCCGCCAGATCGATGCCGCCAGATCCGCCTTTCGCCCAAACCTCTGTTAAGGAAACGGGAATGGAGTTGCTTGCACACCATTCTTGCAAAACTTGAATTTCGGATTCGGAGTCAGCGGCAAACCGGTTGATGGCAACGACAAAAGGCAAGCCGAATTCGGAGATGGTTTCTGTATGTTTTTTCAAGTTCTCCAGTCCTTTTTTAAGACCCGTAATGTTTTCATGCTTTAACTCGTCCTTTGGAACGCCGCCATGCATCTTTAATGCGCGGATCGTCGCAACGATAACCACTGCCGAGGGTTCAACACCTGCACTTCTTGATTTGATGTGAAGAAATTTCTCCGCTCCAAGATCAGCGCCGAAGCCTGCTTCCGTTACCACAAAGTCGGCAAGTTTTGCCGCAGTTTTTGTCGCCATTACGCTGTTGCACCCGTGTGCGATATTGGCGAACGGACCACCATGAATAATGGCCGGTGTATGTTCAATCGTTTGAACCAGATTTGGTTTTAAGGCATCTTTCAGTAAGAGCGCAAGCGCCCCTTCACCTCCAAGATCTCTTACGGTCACAGGTTTGCGGTCAAAGTCATATGCAATGACCATGCTAGACAACCTGCGCTTCAAATCATCCAAGTCCGTCGCTAGGCATAAAACCGCCATAATCTCCGAAGCGACAGTAATGTCAAAACCATCTTCACGAGGGATTCCTTGACCCGGACCGCCCAATCCAACGACCACTTCCCTCAAAGCCCGGTCATTTAAATCGACAGCTCTCTTCCAAACGATTCTCCTCTGGTCAATCCGCAACTCATTCCCTTGGTGCATATGGTTATCTAACAGCGCAGCCAGTGCATTATTGGCAGTGGTGATAGCGTGCAGGTCACCGGTAAAATGCAGGTTGATATCCTCCATCGGCAGTACCTGTGCATACCCGCCCCCGGTTGCACCGCCTTTGATGCCCATCGTAGGACCAAGGGAAGGTTCTCTTAACGCAATCATTGTTTTTTTTCCCAGTCTTGACAAAGCATCACCCAAACCAACTGTTACAGTAGACTTGCCTTCACCGGCGGGGGTCGGATTGATTGAAGTGACCAAAATAACCTTTCCGTTTTTTTGTTGTTCCAGCTCCCTCATCTTTTCATAAGAAATTTTCGCTTTAAATTTCCCGTATAACTCCATATCGTCCTCAGTAAGGCTGACTTTTTCGGCAATTTCGAGGATGGGATCCAATTTCGAACTTTGGGCTATTTCAATGTCGCTTAACGGTTTTTTCTCATCCATATATAAATGTAACCTCCCTGTTTTTAACTTATTTTTATTATGTAAGATCATATGATTTCTTTACTCGCTTGACTGTCCAAAATAGGTCTCTTCATAAGGCTGAACCACCACAAAACCGTCACCTTCAAATTTCATTTGAATCGACTCGCCGCTTCCTCTGCCAAAGAAGGTTTTTAACTGAACGTCCGTTACGAATTCGGGAGACAAGTTCCCTGACCAGGCCACAGTTGCGTGAGGGTCGGTGTATACGGGGTTACCCTGTGCAATAGCTAAAGTTAACGGTTCATAATGTGTGGTAATGGCAGTCATGCCGGTTCCTGTTATTTTAATATTGAACAAGCCGCCGGCCATCATTCCGGCAATCTTCCGCATCAGCTTAATATCCCATGAAAGGGCAGGTTCAAAAGCAAGCAAGTTGTTTCCGTTTACAAATAGGGATTCATTTTTCAGATTCAGGATGGAGATTTTCTTCCCCGCATCAGCCAGGTACAGCTTGCCATTTCCATTTGCCTTCATAAGTGGGGTTCCTTCCCCGGTGAATGCCTTTTTAAATAATCTTCCGATTCCGTGTTCCAATATCCCTTCCCGTTCAAATTTTATATTTCCTCGGTATGAGACCATTGCTCCCGCTTTTGCCCAAACCTGTCCGTCCAAATTCACCTCTAACAAACGGGGCGTCTCCAACTCAAATAAGCCTTCGCCTTTGTCTTCTTGTTGTGTTTCCCTAATAAATTCGCTGATGGAATAACGGTTTTCTGCCATCGTTGTCCCCCATCTATTTTTTTGTTATTTTTAAATTGAAAAGATCTATAAATGACAAAGCTTGCTTTAAGTCGTTGGAAAGACCGCTTAGGAGGTGCTCTTGCACGCCCCTTTTATACACGTCTTTTTCCCGCGACTTTTATCCATCCATGATCAGCGGCAAGCTTTGCAAATTCTCGTTGCAAATGATTTTTCTCCCTAAAAGTCGTGGATAGCTGTACTTTCGGGGCATTGCTGTAGGGCCTAAGATGCCAAAACAGCATAGCCGCCGGGTTTTATGATTTTCCGAATGTTTTGTAATGCGGCGATTCATTCGCTTGAATAGACGCGTCAAGCTCCTTTTCGCGAAAAAGAGGGTTATTCAAAATTTCCCGCCAAGAACAAAAGGCCAGGCCTTTCGTTCTTTTTGGCAAGTGCGATCATTTCCTGACAAGTCGAATCCTGTCACTGTAAAACCTTTCTGCTTTAAGAGATGAGCCGTATCCATCGCCGCAGCCCAAATCCCTATGTAGCCCTTTGGGATATGCTTTTGAAAAAATGGAATCATGCTCCCATTTTCCCACATTCGGCTCATGCCATGATGCAACCCGAACATCCCGCGAAGTTTTGGCGGCTTCTTCCCACGAAAAATGGTCTCATCCCAACCTGCCGCGGTTATAGGGCGTTATTTTTTTGCTTCTTCTTCCTCAGTCCTATCATGAATCAACTTCAAATCTGCTACTCTTTCCGGGTTTTCTTCGAAATATTGGACAAGATCACCAATTCGGTCAATGGAATCCCAACTCAGATGATGTTCGATTCCTTCTACATCGTCATAAATGTTCTCCTGTTTGACTCCGATCGTTTGTAAAAATTTTTCCAATAGATCATGACGCTCAACAAGGCGTTTTCCAATCTTCTTTCCTTTGGACGTCAGAATTAGCCCCCGGTACCTTTCATAAACAATGTAGCTTTCCCGATCGAGTTTTTGAACCATTTTTGTAACTGAGGAGGGATGGACTTCCAGAGCTTCTGCAATATCGGAAACTCGTGCATATCCTTTGTTATCGATTAATAAATAAATTTGTTCTATATAATCCTCCATGCTAGGAGTCGGCATGATAATCCCTCCAAATACCTTTTATAAGCACCTAAAAGTTTACTATATACAGCGGTTTTTCACAAGTAAAGGGGAATGAAAACCCTTTACTTTATTCTAATTTTCTAAAAAGTGATCACAACTTTCTGATGATTTCTTGACTCGAGGGAACGTCTAGTGTATAGTTGATGTATCATTTAGCAAAATAAGTGAAATGGACAGAGTTTTCAGTTGTTTTGTTTTATGATAATATTTTTTCATGGCACATAGCGGTGCCGTAAGATTTTAGGAGGATTAAGTGCATGCAAAACGGAAAAGTAAAATGGTTTAACAACGAAAAAGGCTACGGTTTTATCGAAGTTGAAGGCGGAGACGATGTATTCGTACATTTCACTGCCATTCAAGGCGAAGGCTTTAAAACATTGGAAGAAGGCCAAGAAGTCTCTTTTGAAATCGTTGAAGGAAACCGTGGACCTCAGGCTGCTAACGTTAACAAAGTAACCACAATATAAAATGCACAAGGCTGACTATTGCGTCAGCCTTTTTTTGTTCTAGTAAGGAAAAGGTATCTCCTGATCGGGAATGATCATTGTTTCCAATAGCAGACACTTGCTGAAGTCGTACAATTTTCCACTTAATAAAATGGAAAATAACTCAATGTGTAATAAGCGTTTAAAAGGGTAACTGCTGGCTTGATGACGACTATACCATTTGCCTTCTTGGAATTGGCCACGGAGCTTTTCTTACTTAAAAAACATTGATGTTAGGGGTTTTAGAACGTGATAGAAAGTCAATGGAAGCTTTTAGGAAGACTTAGTAGTGATTGCTGATCAGCGGAAAAACGCCAGAGAGCTTGGAAGCTGATTTGAAGTCGAGTGTGGCTTCATTAGAGGCTTTGGGGAATGTTTAAAATGGTTTATTTTATAAAAAATTTTTGTTCTGATGGTGTGCAAGGATACCAGAGTGGGGTATTCATGCTGTCAATATTATATAGTGATTGTTGCCGAGTTTGATTTTACATCATTTTGCACGTTTTTCTAAAAATGGTTGAAAGATAAAAGGCTAACTTTTGGACAAGTACCCCTTTGGATTCCATTCTTTTTGTATATATGGGGACGCCCCTAATCCTAGTGCAGGCATTCTTGCGATAGCAGCAAATAGCTTTTTCCTTTTTCTATTGTATTGATCAATGGCATTAGTCTTGCAAACCGAAAAAAATGAAGCCGCCATAACGAACTTTATATGATTTTTTAAAAACAAGAAGAGGAGTTTTTTACAAGATTTAAATACGGAAGTGTTAAGCGGAGTTTTTTGATAAAAGATGATAGGCCGCCCCACGATCATGGATCCAGCCCAGCCTCCTCCGTGTTTACCAATTCCTTGCCCTTTTCCCGCAAGCTGCTTCCAACTGTACATTGGTTGATGCAAAATTGATGGGCATATGTCTTACTGTATGCTTTTCTGAAATGCTTTTTTAAAAAGCAATCATTGCAATATTGCTGTAGGATTTCATCGATTTCTTTTATCACATGCGTACGATTCATGGAAAACATCTCCCAGCATCCAAAGCTTACTCTAACTTAGTATGACTATGGATAAATTTATTTTCAAGTGCTTGGCGCGCCAACTTATCCGCTTCCTTGTTTTGAGCCCTTGAGATTACTTCTATTGTGGGTTTGATATGAAGTTTATTTAATGTCATTTCGATTTTATCCAGCCAGCGGCATAATTCCTGTTCATAACAGGGCCATTCACCGGCGAGCTGCTTTAAAACCCCTTGTCCGTCCCCCTTGATTGTGCAAGGGGTATGGCGAATGTCCAATTGTTCCAACATGTTGACGGCGTTGAACAGCGCCACGTATTCCGCTTCGTTACTTGAAGCAATACCATCTATTTTATCATTATAACGCATGTGAAATTGATCAGCGCCGATTTCGTAATAGATGACAATACCAATGCCTGTTTCGCCGCTCTCTTTATGATAACCTCCATCGAAATAAATAGTGGGGTTTCTTGCTTCAGCCTCCACTTTTTGCTTTAATTTCCTGAATTCCTTCAGGCTCCATTCCATTCCCATATCATCTAATATCGTTATTGCTTTTATGCGATTTATTTTGGAAAAATCGTTCAAGATATATTCCAAGATTTGATCATCAAGCCAATTTGTTTCGAATTGCACTTTATCTTTATTGGGAGTTTCGTATTCAAAAGTCAACTTAATATTCATTTGACCCACCACCTATACAGTGAAATCCTTTTACTCCGCTGATAGAAGCGGAACAAAGGCTAAGATAGAAAGCATCCTATTGGCAAAACCCAGGTAATGACCCTCTTGTCGCTCCCTCGCACTCATCCATCCTCGAAAAAAATTACGCTTTTTCCTCATGCGCTGACAGTGCTGTCAAAGCTTTCCTTGTCCTATCGCCCCCAACCAATCGGGCTTTTACTGGCAGTTTGATATCCCTTTATTTTCCATTCCAGTTTTTTCCTTTAAACACTTGAAACGAAGGGCTTACTGCCAGTTAAAGCGGGACATCTGCTTGTTGGCTCCATGCGCTTATTTAGATATAATCATTTGTATTATATGTTATTTTCAGTAGAAGAAAAAATAACGGATCAGGAGATGGACAAATGATTGAAATTTACATAGATGGGGCCAGTGCCGGAGATCCTGGCCCAAGCGGAGCAGGCATTTTTATCAACAATGATGGGAAAGTGAAACAATATGCCCTCCCACTTGGGATTGCCAGCAATCATGAAGCTGAATTCCTCGCTCTCATAAAAGCGTTGGAATTATGTTCGGGAGAAGAAGATGCCATCATTTCGGTCCGGTCTGATTCCACTCTCGTTGTTGACGCCATTGAAAAACAATTTGTCAAAAATAAAAAATACACTCATCTGCTTGATCAAGCACTAAGGTTGACAGAGCAATTCAACCTTTTCTTCATTAAATGGGTACCTTCAAAAGAAAATAAAAAAGCGGACGAACTTGCTAAAAAAGCGATCCGCTTAAACTAATTTGACTTTGTCAATTCCCGGTCTGTAAATGGATGATCGAAGTCTTTTTTCAAAATTTGCAGCTGCCTTTGAACCACATTTAATTCGTGCTCATCCACATAGTCGAAGGCAGATCGCGGGATGTCATTCCAATAAGTTTTCTCGAAGTCAAATTGGAAAGGGGTGCTGCAGTTAATGGCAGCAAGCTCCCGGGATATATGCAGCAATTCCAAATGAGTTTCGATCTTGGCACGCTGTGAAGGTGTTACATCGGCGAGGTTTTCAAGAAGTGTTTCTATACTGCCGAAACGCCGGATTAACGTTAGTGCTGTTTTTTCACCGATCCCTTTTACCCCCGGATATCCGTCGCTTGCATCACCCATCAAAGCTTTTACATCTATGAGCTGATGGGGATCAAGCTGATACATCTCTTGGAATGTTTCTTTTGTGTATTTGGCATAGTTGCCGATCCCCTTTTGCAAAAGCCACACGTCTACACTTTCATCAATTACTTGTAATAGGTCGCGATCTCCCGTTAATACCGTCATTTTGGCATTGTGCCGGTTTTTGGAGCAAATCGTCCCGATACAATCATCCGCCTCATAGCCGCTCACACCAATATTCGGAATGGCAAACGCATGAGTCGCTTCCTTTGCAAAATCAAATTGCGGAATTAATTCAAGAGGAGGCGCTTCCCTGTTTGACTTATAATCTGGAAAAATGTCATTTCGATACGTTTTGCTTCCCATATCCCAACAGACGGTAATATGGGAAGGAGAGGCCGCTTCCACAGCCGACAGGATATGTCTCAAATATCCCTGAACTGCATTAGTTGGAACGCCTTTGCTATTAAACATAAAATGCTTTCTGATGGAAGTGGCGTAAAAGGCCCTAAAAAGAAGCGCCATCCCATCAATCACTAATAAGTGATTTTTTCTCATTTTATATCTTACCCCATTCTCTGTGGATTTGGCTTTACACGCCCGGGAACGTATCTGGCTCGGAAGTGATATAAAGCATTGAAGCTCATGTTCAAATTTGAGTGACATTAGGCAAATCGTCTTGCCAGAGGCTCTGCGCCAGCCAAGCTTACTTTAATTATGACATAAAAAGAGAATGAAGTCTTTTATCCGCTATTTAATCTCTATTCATCTATTTTCAAATCCCAAAATAGCCAAGAGTTTAGAAGGTTCATTTACATCCATTGTAATAGTCTACTAATAAATTAGTGTTTAGCACATTTTTTTTATTTGGGTAAGACCATTATACGGAAATTGATTTTTTCAATACATTAAGAAGGGAGGAAATAGCAATATGCGTAAAAGATATTGTCGATCTTCGAGAGATTATAGAAATGACTGTAACTGTGTTTATTGCTGTCATTTTCGTAAAAGTTGCAAAACAGGAGAGTGTTGCAATAAATGTAAAAGATATTGTCATTCTCCGAGAAATTATAGAGTTGACTGTACCTGCGATTATTGTTGGAGTCATCACAAAAGCTACAAAACGGAAGAATATCAGCATAGTAAAAGGTATTGTCATTCTCCGAGAAAAGATGACTGTAACTGTCATCATCACAAAAACTGCAAAGTTATAAACGTCATAAAATGTCCACCTGTACCACCTTGGCCAGACGGACCGACGGGGCCGACAGGACCGACGGGACCAACGGGGCCGACGGGACCGACGGGGCCGACAGGACCTACGGGACTTACCGGAGCAACGGGACCAACGGGGCCGACAGGACCAACAGGACTTACTGGAGCAACGGGACCGACGGGGCCGATAGGACCTACGGGACTTACCGGAGCAACGGGACCGACGGGGCCGACAGGACCTACGGGACTTACTGGAGCAACGGGACCGACGGGGCCGACAGGACCTACGGGACTTACTGGAGCAACGGGACCGACGGGGCCAACAGGACCTATCGGACTTACTGGAGCAACGGGACCGACGGGGCCAACAGGACCTATCGGACTTACTGGAGC
>NZ_JAFBFH010000027.1 GCF_016909185.1 Siminovitchia thermophila
CTTGGTATGCCTTTCCCAAGAAATGTTAGTTGAACCAATCGGGCATTTAGGTGCCGTTTTCTCACACTTGGACCTTTTGTATTCACTCAAGATTTGAAGTGGGAGTCTTACGGCACCTTACATGCGGGGTAAAGAGAAAGCAGCCTGAAAACCGGGGCTGCATTTTCTTTCCATTATATCATAGATTTGGCTGGCTGAAGTAATGATACATGAAAGCGGGAACAGCGGTCAAAGCCTATAACAGCTTTGTTTCGTTGATCGTTAAGTAAGAACCGGGCTGTATTTCCGGACGCAAAAAGTCTTCCAAGTTACTGCTCATGACCCGAACCACTTTACATTGCTCCCCTTCCGGCTGCACGATGAGCGGGATGCCGTTCCACTGACACTGTCTTTGGTTCGAGAAATCTTCATCATGGGCAGGGAAAATGAGTTCATGCGGAACGATTGAATGGATGATCATTGGATGATGCCTCCTTCTTCTTCATTTTTGCCGGGATCATTTAGTTCAATGAGTTCATTCAACTTTTTCATCGCCTTTCCTATGCCGCCCACTTCATCTATTAACCCATATTTCACAGCTTCTTTTCCGATAATATTGGTTCCAATATCTCTCGTTAAATTTCCTTTCGCAAACATGAGGTCTTTAAATTTTTCCTCGGAAATATTGGAATGGCTAGTGACAAATTTTACAACCCGCTCTTGCATTTTATCCATGTACTCAAAGGATTGGGGAACACCGATGACAAGCCCGGTCAACCTGATGGGGTGGATGGTCATTGTGGCAGTCTCTGCGATAAAGGAATAAGAGCAGGAAACGGCTATGGGCACGCCAATGGAGTGGCCTCCTCCTAGGACAATCGAAACAGATGGCTTCGTCAAGGTAGACAACATTTCCGATATGGCCAAGCCCGCTTCCACATCACCGCCAACGGTATTTAATACGACGAGTAGTCCTTTAATATTGGGGTTTTGTTCAATCGCCGCCAATTGCGGGATAATATGTTCATATTTTGTTGTTTTATTTTGAGGAGGCAGTTGCATATGCCCCTCAATTTGGCCGATGATCGTCAAGCAATGTATGTTCGTATCCTGCGGCATTTGCGGAACATTCGTTTGCCCTAGCTGTTGTATTTTCTCTATGATGCCGGAAGGCTTGTTTTCAGGTGTTTCATTCGGCGTTTCATTTGGTGTTTCAAAACGATATTCTGGATGATTGTCATTATTCATGGAGTCCTCCTGAGGTAAAGAATTCCACGTTATTATTTGCCTGTTTCCACTTTTCCATTCAAAGATAAAGCGTTCAAGAAAAACAAATTCTTGAACGCTTTTATCGCAACTGATTTATATTTCCATGATGATCGGCAAAATCATCGGCCTTCTTTTTGTGCGATCAAATAAATATTGATTGAGTTTGTCCCGGATATCTTGCTTGATTCCCGCCCAATCAAAAGAACCTTCCGCTACCGCTTGTTCCACGATTTTTCGTACGATTTTTGTGGATTCTTCGATTAATTTTTCCGATTCTCTGACATAAACAAACCCGCGTGATATAATTTCCGGTCCTGACGCGATGCGTTTATGCTTCTTGTCCAATGTGACAACAACCGTAAAAATGCCGTCCTGGGATAGTAATTTCCGGTCGCGAAGTACGATGTTTCCAACATCACCTACTCCTATGCCGTCAATTAACACATTCCCGGCAGGAACTCTGCCGCCTTGCCTCATTCTTCCGTCTTTGTATTCAATGACTTCCCCGTTTGCCGGTATAAATATGTGGTCTCTGGCCAGCCCTGTTTCTTCCGCCAGTTTCGCGTGAGAAAACAGCATGCGGTATTCTCCTTGGATCGGAATAAAAAATTTGGGCTTCATTAAGTTAAGCATCAATTTTAAATCTTCCTGGCTGCCGTGGCCCGATACGTGTATTTTACGGTATGGTGTATTGACAACCGCGCCCGCCCGGTACAGAAGGTCGATCGTCTTGAACATAAATGTTTCCAACCCAACCGATGGAGTTGCTGTAATCAATACCGTATCACCTTTTTTAATATTTACCTGTCTATGGTTTTGTCTTGCCATTTTTTGTAGTGCTTCCAGCGGCTCGCCCATTGTTCCAGTGGATATAATGACAATTTCACTGTCATCATATTTGCCAATATCGGTGATTGGAATAATTAAATCGGTACCGGCAAGAGATAAATAGTTTAATTTGAGCGCTATTTCAAAGCTGCGTTCAATGCTCTTTCCTACAATAGCCACTTTCCGTCCATTTTCAAAAGCGGCATCAAGCGCTTGCTGGATTCGGATAAAATTCGACGCGAAACAAGCCACAATAATTCTTCCTGTTGCCGAATGAAAAATGGAGGACAGTTCCCTTTCCGTCACTGCCTCTGACGTAGTATAACCTGGGTGTTCCGCTTCCGTGCTGTCTGATAAAAGACACAATACCCCGGACTCGCCAATACTGGCCATTTTTCCGATTTCCGCCCTGTACAACCCGGTAGCTGCCTGGTCGAATTTAAAGTCGCCCGTATGGACAATTTTTCCTTCCGATGTTTGAATACAAATGCCTACAGAATCCGGAATGCTGTGTGTAGTATGGAAAAACGTAACTACTGCCCGGTCAAATTTCAGCCTGGAACCGGACTTGATCGTCTGGAAACGGACTGGTTTGACGCTATTTTCCTTCAGTTTTTCCTTTGCAAGGGCAATCGTTAATTTCGTTCCATATACAGGGGCATTTATTTTTTGCAGTACGTAGGGAAGCGCCCCGATGGCGTCTTCATGGCCGTGCGTTAAAAATATTCCTTTGATCCGTTCCCTTTGTTCTTCAAGCCATGTCGTATCTGGAATGACGATATCAATGCCAAGCATTTCGTTTTCTGGAAACTTGAGGCCGGCATCGATCACGAAGATCTCCTCATCCACCTCAACGACATACATATTTTTCCCAATCTCGCCCACCCCCCCAAGCGGGACAATTTTAATACTTTCGTTTTTTATTTTAGTCAAAATATTTTTCCTCCCATGGTGTTTTATTCCCGATCAAATGAAATCAGTTATGTTTTATTATACTTGATTGTTATTTCCATCTTCAACCCAACTGTCACCCAAAAAAAATAGCTACATGTTGCCAGCGCCGTCCAACAAGCAAATATGAGCTGTCTATGATACAATCCAATTAACCAACCTATGAAAAATATTAAAGGGGCAGCAATATGTATAAGGACTCTCTTTTTCACGAACTGGAAATGTACCGTTCTTTTATCCAATTTTCGGACATCCTTTTTTCCCGCCATGCTTTGGACGGCTCTTTTACATACGTATCACCAACTTCCGTTTCTTTGCTTGGGTACGAACAGGACGAATTGTTTAATACTCCTCTTTTCGAACTCATACACCCTGCGGATAAACATCAAGTTGAAGACTCCTTTTCAAGCAATATACACCAAAAAATATATTATCGTTTTCGCAAGAAGGAAGGGGATTATATATGGCTGGAAACGGCGATCATTCCCTTTCTTGATGGTGAAAAACCAAAGCAAATCTCTTGTATTTCAAGGGATGTCACATTTCAAATTGCCACTAAGGAACAATTGGAGGAGAATAAAGAAATTTATCGCCTTCTCGTGGAAAATTTTCAAGATACGGTCGGCATTATTACGAAACGCGGACATTTTATTTATATTAATGAAGCGGGGAAAAAATTGTTTGGCGTAACCGGAAAAGAAGAGCTGATCGGAAAATCCGTTTTCGACTTTCTCCCTATGGAGTCACATGCTATTTTTCAAAAACAATTGCTTAAAACGGGTTTGAACGAGACGTTTGAGATGAAAATATCCCGCCACGATGAACAACTAAAGCATGTCCAAGTGAAATTGATCCCTACAAAATATAAGGAACGTAGTACATATCAAATTTTAATACGCGATATGACGGAACAAAAAAAGGCCGAAGAATTGATGCACCGGACTGAAAAGTTATCGGTTGTCGGCCAGCTTGCGGCCGGAATAGCTCATGAAATTAGAAATCCACTTACCGTCATTAAAGGATTTACACAGTTATTAAGCCAGGAAGAGGATAATGATTACCTGAATGTGGTTTTGGATGAACTGGAAAGAATTGAAGATATTGTGAGCGATTTGCTCATATTGGCCAAACCGCAGCCCTCCCGCTTGGAAAACCTTGATATTAGCCAACTACTTTCCAGTACCATCGACTTGTTTAAATCGGAAGCCATTTTGCATAATGTGGAAATCATACCGAATTTTGAACTTTCAAATCCGTGGATAAAGGGTGAACCGAATAAACTGAAACAAGTATATATTAATATTATTAAAAACGCGATAGAGGCGATGCCAAAGGCTGGAGGAAAAATTTATATTACGGCGCAAAATTTAAGTTACCGCAAAATATTAACGAGGGTGCAAGATACAGGAGTAGGCATTCCGAAGGAAAGAATCCCCAATCTGGGAGAACCTTTTTACAGTACAAAGGAAAAAGGAACGGGCCTTGGATTGATGATTTGTAATCGCATCATTAAAAATCATGGCGGAACAATCAAAATTGACAGTGAACTAAACAAAGGAACTACAATCAGCATCATCATGCCTGCAGCAGACATCACCGAAAATGACGAGCTTGGCCAAGGGCCCCCTCTCCCAAAACCGGATACGGATAATGACCATAAGTGAAAATGAGGCTGGGACACAACAAAATCAGCTGAGAAAAACGAACAATACAGTGAAACTTCATTCAGTAGGCGTTTTCTTCCATCTCCTACTGATTGTTAGTTGAACCAATCGGGCATGTAGGTGCCGTTTCTCCCACTTGGACCTTTTGTATTCACGCAAGATTTTGAAGTGGGAGTCTTACGGCACCTTACATGCGGGATCAATTGTCCCAGTGTATCATACGCAAGCTTTTTGCGTAGTCAAAATATGTAGAGGAATAGCTCGAGCTGAAGATCCACAGGAAAGCGATCTTTGCTTTCCGAGGAAGCTGAAGAGACCTGCGGAAAGCGAAATATGTTGACGTAGCGATGATAGGAATTTTTTTAACACAAATAAACCGAACAATTATAAATGAATTGTTCGGTTTTTGCTATTTCGTATTTGCTTATGCCCCAGCTTAACAATTGGTTACTTTTACAGTTTTCAACAGTGCCTGCAAATTCAACCTTTCATCCTCCGTTAGAGGAACCAACGGAAGACGGACAGACCCCACATCAAATCCGGTTAACTGTAAAGCAGTCTTAACCGGTGTTGGACTGGGAGCATGGAACAGGCCCCGCATTAGTGGTAGTAATCGCTGATGAAGAAGTGCGGCATTTGCATGGTCTCCATTTAAAAAATAGCGTACCATTTCTTGTAATTCATTCCCAATGATATGGCTTGCCACCGATACGACTCCAGCACCGCCAATGGATAATACAGGCAGCGTAAAGGCGTCGTCCCCACTATACAATACGAAGTTGTCATCTGTTTCGGCAATTATTTTTGCCATCGCATCCAAATCTCCGCTTGCTTCTTTCACAGCCACAATGTTGTCTATCTTCGACAACTCAATGATTGTTTCTGGATGGATATTGACAGCTGATCTGCCCGGAATATTATATAGCATGACAGGCAGAGAAGTAGCCTCGGCAATTGAGGCAAAATGCTGATATAATCCAGTTTGGTTCGGTTTATTATAATAAGGGGCTACCAGCATAATTGCATCTACGCCTAATTGTTCTGCACGCTTCGTTAGTTCAATTGACTGATACGTATTATTACCGCCCGTACCCGCAATGACAGGTATACGGCCATCGGCCGCACGGACAGTATGGTCAAAAAGGGCGAGTTTTTCTTCCGTTGTCAGTGTGGGGGATTCCCCTGTTGTTCCTGATACAACCAAAGAATCGGTCCCGTTGTTGATCAGATGGTTGACAAGTTTCATTGTTTTTTTGAAATCTATATTGCCTTTGTTATCGAATGGTGTTACCATCGCCGTTGAAACTCTGCCAAATTGAGCCATTGTATTTACACCTCAACCTTACACATATTCTATTTTTTCTTTTTGCAATTCAAACACATCATGTAAAGCATTCACGGCATCCGCTAAATCTTTTCCTTCGACAAGGACCCAAATTGTCGTATGGCTGTCTGCAGTTTGCAGAATACGGATTTCCTTTTCAGCCAGCGCAGTAACAATTTTTGCCGTAACTCCCGGAACACCGGTGATTCCCGCTCCTACAACAGAAACTTTGGCACAATGACGTTCAACTTCAGGTTCGTATCCATGTTGTTTCAAGACCTCAACGGCACGGTCAATCGTATTTTCCGGTACGGTGTAGACAACATCGTTCGGTGAAATATTAATAAAATCAACACTGATATGTTTATTGGCCATTGCTTTAAATACTTCGGATTGAAAATAATATTGCCCCTCTTTGGCCGTTACTTTAATCTGGGAAACATTTTCCACATGGGCAATACCTGTTACGAGCTGTTCGCGGACATCAGGCATGTTGTTTTTCCGGTCTAACGTTGTAACAAGTGTGCCTGGGGACTCCGAATAAGTCGAACGGATTCGCAAAGGTATTTTAGCCTGCATGGCAATTTCAACAGCCCGGGGGTGAATGACTTTCGCCCCTTGATAAGCCATGTTGCATACTTCGTTGTAAGTAACCACTGTAAGCGGACGGGCTTTTTTGACAATCCGCGGATCCGCCGTCATCATTCCCTCTACATCTGTAAAGATATCAATGTATTCGGCATTAAGCGCCGCCCCAAGAGCTGCTGCAGATGTGTCGCTCCCTCCGCGGCCAATCGTGGTGATATCTCCGTTTTCAGCCGCGCCCTGGAAGCCGGCAACGACGACCACATCATTGGTCTTTAATGCTTCGATCAGGCGCTCGCACTTCATTTTTAATATTTTTGCGTTTGTATAGTCGCGGTTTGTCACAAATCCCGCCTGCGCTCCGGAAAAAGCGGAAGCTTGAATACCTTTTTGCTTCAAAGCATGTGTAAAAACGACACTGGAAATCGTTTCTCCACATGCCAAAAGCATATCTTGCTCTCTGTTTGACAGCGTTGTTTGATTACCGCCAATCAGGCCAAGCAATGTATCCGTCGCATATGGGTCTCCCTTACGACCCATTGCGGATACAACAACGACTACTTTATACCCGTTATGAATCGCATTTATAATGTGATTTTTTGCATGTTCACGTGTTTCGCTGTTTTTGACAGATGTGCCGCCAAATTTTTGAACAATTACTTTCATGATAACACCCCGATTACGAACTATGCTGTGGAGCGTTGACTAAACCCAATTTAACCAGGCTTTCTGCGATCTGAACCGTGTTTAGTGCAGCTCCTTTAAGTAGATTATCAGAAACGATCCACATATGGAACCCATTTTTTTCATCCAAATCTTGACGGATTCTCCCAACAAAGACATCTTCTTTGCCCGCGGCCATTGCCGGCATTGGGTATAGTTGTTCTTTCGGTTCATCCTGCAATGTTACACCGGGTGCACCATTCAGGACTTCCTTCATATTTTCAACTGTTACGTCATTTTGTCCAATTTCAATATAAACCGACTCGGAATGGCCAGTTTCAACAGGAAGACGGACACATGTAGCCGCTACTTTCAAATCAGGCATGCCCATAATTTTTTTCGTCTCATTGATCATTTTCATTTCTTCAAACGTATAGCCGTTGTCTGTGAATTTGTCAATTTGCGGAATCGCGTTAAAAGCGATTTGATAATGTTTTTTATCGCCGCCAACCGGTAAGATTTGCGGCTCGTAATGTTCTTCATCCAGAATCGCTTTCGATTGATCATTCAACTCTTCGATCGCGGCTGCTCCTGCCCCGGATACCGCCTGATAAGTGGAGACAACCACTTTATTTAAGCCGAAGGCTTTTCTGATCGGCTCAAGGGCAACAACCATTTGAATAGTGGAACAATTTGGGTTTGCGATAATTCCCCGGTGGTTTTTCAATGCTTCTGCGTTTACTTCGGGAACAACGAGCGGCACCTCCGGATCCATACGGAATGCACTTGTATTATCGATCACGATTGCTCCTCGTTTAACGGCTTCTTTTGCGAACTTTTGTGAAACGCTGCCACCTGCGCTAAACAAAGCTATGTCTACCCCTTCAAATGATTCAGGAACCGCTTCTGCCACAGTGATTGTTTCTCCGTTAAATGAAACTTGCTTGCCTGCAGAACGTGCTGACGAAAGCAATGTTAATTTACGAATAGGAAAGTTCCTCTTTTCAAGTGTTTGAATAATTTGCTGGCCAACCGCACCTGTCGCTCCCATAACAGCAACATGATAGCCTGTAGAATTTGACATATAAAACTCTCCTCCCAATCCCGACAACTTTTCTTAAAAACTAGGTATTACAGGATTTATTCAATAATAATCATTCTACCACATTTTTAAAAGCTTTTAATACTGTTTTGTGGAAAAGTTGCAACAGGGCAAGAACGAGCAGGGAAAAGAGAGTTGGCGATTTCTCCTTTTCCCTTTACATTTAATCGCCATCCCGAAATCGCTCTATAATGACCGGCTGGATTTGATAGCCTTCAATGGCTGCTTCAACCGTTTCAGGGAGCATATCCATGCGTGCCACCATGGATGTCGGCTTTTTTTCCGGATTATCTTGCCCATACGGAATAAAATATATATGTTTGGCGGCCATCAACCTCATTAAGTTGACGCCATTTAACCCTAAAGCATCATTGGTTGAAATTCCCAATACAACGGGTCTCCGGTTTCGCAGTGTAGCTTTCGCGGCCATGAGGACGGGGGAATCGGTTAAAGCATTGGCGAATTTGCTCATTGAATTCCCAGTCATTGGAGCAATAACCATACAATCAAGAGGCGTTTGGGGTCCCAGCGGTTCCGCCTCTACGATAGAGCCGATTATCTTTCGGCCCGCCAGACTTTCAATTTTGGCGACCCAGTCTTCGCCTTCCCCAAATTTCGTATCGGTGTTTTTAACCGTGTATGTTACAACCGGAATAACTTCCGCCCCCAATTGAACGAGCTTTTCAATTTGCGGCAATACGGCATCATACGTGCAATGAGATCCGGTCAATCCAAAACCAATGCGTTTTCCCTTCAAACTCATGGTTACGTCCCCTTTCGTTCTTGTAAATCATCCGCAAGCAATTTTGATAGAACATTTGCCAAAATATTGCCGGCCGTTTTTGGCGCAACAATTCCAGGAAGACTAGGAGCGAGTAACGCTTTAATTCCCCGTTTTTCCGCATACCTAAAGTCTGTCCCTCCAGGCTTTGAAGCCAAATCAATAATAAGCGTATGTGAAGGCATTTGCGCAATCACAGCGGCATTGATGACAAGATGGGGGATTGTATTGATACAAATATCAATATCATTCACTTCATTTCTTAATTGACTTAAATGAAATGAATCAAGCCCCATTTCTGTCGCCCTTGCAAGATCGGCTGTTTTCCTGGATCCTACCTTGACCTTTGCTCCGAGTAAAGAAAAAGCTCTGGCAACACTCATCCCGACCCTTCCCAGCCCCAATACCGCAACCGAAGAGCCATGGATGGTAATCTCGGTGTTTTGTATCGCCATCAAAATCGTTCCTTCCACGGTAGGAATCGAGTTATATATGGCCACATCATCTCGTTCAAATAAATTGACCAGTCTTCTGTCGGCATTTTTTGTAATCTTGTTTAAATAACGATTGCTGATTCCTGAATAAACGGTACAGTGGGAAGGAGTATGGCGTAAAACTTGCTCAGTGAGGACAACTTTTTCGTTTGAAAAGATCGTTTCGATCTCCCCCTCCGGGTTTGTTCCCGGGACGGGCAATACGATGGCGTCCATTTCCGCAAAATGAATGTCATGAAGCTTCTCTTTTACTGCGCCGGTAAAAGGCTGATCCAAATGTTCAAATCCTACCAGATACACTTTGGCGTCCAGTTCGGTAAGCTTTTTGATAATTTCCAGTTGCCTCGCATCTCCCCCTATGATGACAATTTGCATATCAGTCAACATTAAGTTTCCATCATCTTCTCTATCCATGGTAAATCCCTCCGCTTCCATATTGTATGTTTAACCAGGGGATGAGTGCCTGGCATTCTATGGACGTTTATATCAATTTGTACACTGCTTCTTTAAAATGAAAGAATGCCGGTAACCTCTTTCCGATAAGAAAGAGATCCGGCATTTTGACATCTGCTTTACGATTCCGGGACTTCTAAAATAATCATATCTGACCCAATTGTTCGAATATTCCTCCAAGGAACTCTGATTTCGCCCCCAGATTTTCTCATCCATTTTCCCGTTGGAATGATTAAACTGTTTATTTCACCGGTGCCGCTGTTGATTTCCAGATCAGCCTGGCCCAGTATCCCTAATCGTTCCGCTTTTTTAAAGTCCACAATTTCTTTTCCACCCAGTTCGCTTAACCGCACCTTCCCACCTCCATATTGCTCTTTCTTTAATACAATATATAGCCCGTTCAACTGATTTAGAATGACAAAAGCACCTTAGTGAATTTCACATTGAAAGAACGAAAAATGGAAAAAGCTGGGATACAACTAAATCAGTTTGATGAAAAAACGCACAAACTTCATTCAGTAGGGCTCCTACTGAATGTTAGTTGAACCAATCGGGCATTTAGGTGCCGTTTTCTCCCACTTAGGCCTTTTGTATTCACTCAAGATTTTGAAGAGGTGTATATGGGCACCTTACATGCCGGATAAATTGTCCCAGTGTACCTTTTAGCGTAGTCAACATATGTAGACTCCTGCGGGAATAGCTCGAGCTGAAGATCTCGCAGGAAAGCGAGCTTTGCTTTTACGAGGAAGCTGAAGAGACCTGCGGAAAGCAAAATATGTTGACGTAGCGATGATAGGGATTTTTTTACAAAAATAAACCGAACAATTATAAATGAATTGTCCGGTTTTTGCTATTTCGTATTTTTATGTCCTAGTCTCAGTTAGCTGCAAGTGTCAGCTGTTTTTTGGGACTGATCAATGCCAAGGTGTATTCATCTGAAAATATCTTTTCAGCCATTTCGTTTACACAGCCTACTGTTACTTTATCAATTTCAACAATAATTTCATCTAGTGTACGGTGCTTTCTCAACAATAATTCATTTTTGCCATTTCGGCTCATTCTGCTGTTCGTGCTTTCCAATCCCAGCATTAAATTCCCTTTTAGTTGTTCTTTACTGTTGGTCAGTTCTTTATCGGTTACTCCTGCTGATTTTAAGACACTGAGTGTTTTTCGAATCGTTTCAAACAACTCATCCGCCTGATTTGATCCTGTCCCACCATAGATAGTCACCAGTCCGCTGTCCTTAAATGAAGAATGGTAAGAAAATACCGAATAGGCCAGTCCTTTTTCCTCCCGCACTTCTTGGAACAGCCGAGAAGACATGCTTCCTCCGAAAATATTGTTCATGACGATCAACTTGTATATATCTGGATGTCCGATGGGTAAACCTTCAAATCCGACACACAGATGGGCCTGCTCCGTTTCTTTTTGTCTGACCGCTCTGTTCGTTTGAAAAACAGGCTTCGTTTCGGGGGATGGCCTCCCCTTTCTTTCGAAGTTTCCAAATAAGCGCTCAATCTCATAAATAAACTGCTCGTCAATATTTCCCGCAACAGATATGACGATATTTTCGGGAATATATTTGTCTTCAACGTAAGCATTGAGCAAATCACTTGTAAAAGTAGAGAGCGATTGTTCTGTTCCCAATATGGGAAAACCAAGCGGATGTGTATCATATGCCGCTTTGCTTAATAAGTCATGAACGATATCGTCAGGTGTATCTTCATACATTTTAATTTCTTCCCGGACGACGTTTTTCTCTTTATTGAGTTCATCTTCTGCAAAGGTTGAATTGAAAAACATGTCCGCCAATGTTTCCAAAGCAAATTTTGCGTGGTTGTCCAGCACCTTGGCGTAATAGCAAGTATATTCTTTTGAAGTAAAGGCATTTACATGGCCACCGATGGAATCAAATGCTTCAGCCAATTCTTTTGCGTTTCGGGTAGTTGTCCCTTTGAAAAACATATGTTCCAAGAAATGGGAAATTCCGTTATTCTCTGTCAGTTCATCACGGGAGCCGATTCCCACCCAAATACCGATAGCTACAGAGCGAACAGTGGACATTTTTTCTAGTACGACCCTTACTCCGTTTTGGCATGTATATTTCTTTATCACTATGCTTCCTCCTGTTCGTGGTGCAAAAATCTATTGAGCAGTTTGTATTTTGATTATATATTCTTCATCCATTAATTTACTTACTGTACCGATCCTTAAATGTTTGCTTTTTATTTGAATGATTAACTGTTCCAGAGCTTGAGCGGTTGGATCGGTCGGGTGCATGAGGATCATCGCACCAGGATGGACCCTCGACATGACACGCTTCAAAATTGTACCTGGCGACGGCTTCTGCCAATCAATGGTATCCACCGTCCAAAGTACGGTTTTCATGTTCAGGTCGTGGGCGATTTCAATTGTCTCTTCCCGAAATCCCCCGCTAGGCGGGCCGAACCAGACAGGCTTTTTTCCTGTCGTGGCTTCAATCACTTCATTGGCCTTTACAATTTCTTCTCGCGCTTGGGCAGTTCCAAGCGACTCCATTTTAGGATGGCTGTAGGAGTGGTTGCCAATTTCATGGCCTCCGGCAGCAATCATTTTCGCCAAATCCGGATTTTCTTTTACCCAACGCCCTTCTAAAAAGAATGTTCCTTGTACATTGTGTTTCTTCAATGTTTGCAGAATAGACGGTAAATATTCATTTCCCCAAGCTACATTAATTAAAAGTGCGACCATTGGTTTGTCGGGATGTCCCCGGTAAATTGGCGCAGGGGGCAAGTCGTCCAAGTGTACTTTGGGCGGAATTTGTTTAAATACAAGTTTGCGCTCATCGAAAGAACGCCCTTTCATCTTTTTATAGGACGCTTCAATATCAACTTGTATTCCGTTATACCCCGGCATCGCCTTCCATACTCTGTCGATTTGCGCATCTTGCGGCGGTATGTCATATTTTTTTGCGGCAGCTTCAATTGATTTTAACAGCTTATTTTCGCTGGATGATGTTTGAACCGCTTCATTTTTTAACTGATGTACATAGGTGCTCGTAAAAGGATTAGACACGGTCAATATTGCTAGAATAGCAACTAGTCCGAAACCAAGCAAGTTTTTTGTATTCATCTCGACATTTGGCCTCCTTCAACATTACTTTATGAAGGAGGAAGACAAGGTAGACCAATTGTAGCAATATGTAAAAAGCCAGGCACAGTACCTGGCATGTAACACGTTATTCTTTTGACTGCTTTTCTTTTTGCTCTTTTAAAATGGCTTTGCGTGACAAGTTAACGCGGCCTTGCTGATCGATTTCAATCACTTTTACAAGCAGTTCGTCACCGAGCGATACAACATCCTCGACTTTGTTCACTCTTTCTTCTGCCAATTGGGAAATATGGACAAGTCCATCTTTTCCTGGGAACAATTCGAGAAACGCGCCAAATTTTTCGATCCGCTTTACTTTTCCTAAATACACTTGCCCCACGGATACTTCGCGAACGAGATCTTCGATAATCTTTTTCGCTTTCTGGTTCATTGTATCGTCAGCTGATGCAATAAACACGGTTCCGTCTTGCTCTATATCAATTTTAACTCCGGTTTCCTCGATGATTTTGTTAATTTGTTTTCCGCTTGGTCCAATTACATCCCGGATTTTATCTGGATTAATATGAAGTGTGACGATTTTCGGCGCATATGGCGATAATTCTTTGCGCGGCTCGGAGATCGCTGCCATCATCGATTTAAGAATGACCATGCGCCCTTCTTTCGCCTGTAGCAAGGCTTCTTCAAGAATTTCCTTGGAGAGCCCTTCTATTTTAATATCCATCTGCAACGCCGTTATACCGTTTTTCGTTCCAGCCACTTTAAAGTCCATATCACCCAGGTGATCTTCCATTCCTTGAATGTCGGTAAGGATTGTGTAATGATCTCCGGATTTCACAAGTCCCATGGCAATACCGGCAACAGGCGCCTTGATGGGAACACCTGCATCCATCATCGCAAGCGTGCTCGCGCAAATACTTGCTTGCGAGGTAGATCCGTTGGATTCCAATACTTCCGACACAAGACGTATCGTATAAGGAAATTCAACCTCATTTGGTATGATTGGTTCTAAAGCACGTTCGCCGAGTGCCCCGTGGCCAATTTCCCTTCTGCCGGGACCGCGAATGGGTCCAGTTTCACCGACACTGAAGTGAGGGAAATTGTAGTGATGCATAAATCGCTTCGATTCTTCGATTCCTAGTCCATCCAATATTTGGACATCCCCCAGCGCTCCAAGGGTACATATGCTTAGGGCCTGTGTTTGACCTCTTGTAAACAGACCAGAACCGTGGGTTCTTGCCAACAGGCGAACCTCAGATTGAAGCGGCCTGATTTCATCCGGTTTTCTTCCGTCGGGACGAACTTTTTCAACTGTAATCAAGCGGCGTACTTCTTCTTTTACGAGATGGTCCAAAATATAGCTTACTTGCTTTAACGTATCTTCATCGGTCGTTTCCCGTCCGGTAAAGTCAGCAATCACCTCGTCCTTTACGGATTGAATGGCTTCTTCGCGGGCGTGTTTTTCTTCAACCTGTATCGCCGCAACCAACGATTGCTCGCACATGGAACGAACTTCTGTATCTAATTCCTGATCAACTTCAAAAAGTTCAACTTCCCTTTTTTCTTTACCAACTTGTTGAACAATTTCCTCCTGAAAAGCAATTAAGCGTTTAATTTCTTCATGCCCAAACATGATCGCTTCCAGCATCGTTTCTTCAGGAACCTCATCCGCACCGGCTTCCACCATATTAATGGCATCTTTCGTTCCGGCAACAGTCAGGTCAATATCACTTTTCTCCATTTGTTCCACTGTCGGATTAATGACAAAATGGCCATCCACTCTTCCGACAACGACTCCCGCAATTGGTCCTTCAAACGGAATATCAGATATGGAAAGCGCCAGGGATGATCCAAACATGGCCGCCATTTCGGATGAGCAGTTTTGGTCGACACTCATGACAATACTGACGACTTGGACTTCATTCCGGAAGCCGTCCGGAAAAAGCGGCCTGATTGGCCGATCGATCAAGCGGCTCGCCAAAATCGCTTTTTCACTCGGGCGTCCTTCTCTTTTAATGAATCCTCCCGGGATTTTTCCAACAGCATATAAACGTTCTTCATAATTGACTGTCAAAGGAAAAAAGTCAACTGATTTTGCTTCTTTTGAAGCTGTAGCGGTGCTTAAAACTGCCGTGTCCCCATATCGGACAAAAACAGCACCGTTTGCTTGTTTGGCCAATTGGCCGACTTCAACGGTCAGTTTCCGACCGGCCCATTCTATGGCAAAAACTTTCTTTTCATGGCTCATAGTGAGTAACGCCTCTCTTTCATATACGAATAAATTTTATTAAAGAGGATAGATGAACGCACCTGCCCGCATGTAACTGAACATTCGACAAGAATATGATCCCTGTCATATCCATGTCCAATGTTCAGTCTATATATGCCGGAGTTTTGTATATTTTCTCACGGCACATTTGTCATTTGCTGGGTTCAGGATTTGTCATCTTCTCTTTTTTATCCTAACAAAAAAGCGGGAGATGATCCCGCTTTTTTAAGCTGACTCCCCACGATTTTATCGACGCAGGCCAAGTCTGTCGATTAATTCACGATAACGCTGCACATCTTTGTTGCGCAGGTATGTCAATAAATTCCGGCGCCGTCCAACCATTTTCATTAATCCCCGTCTTGAATGATGATCTTTTTTGTGGGTTCGAAGATGTTGGTTCAAATTATTGATCTCTTCGGTCAAAACCGCAATTTGTACTTCCGGAGAACCGGTATCTGTTTCATGAATTCGATATTGGCTGATAATATCATTTTTTCGTTCTTGAGAAATGGACAACTGCCTTCACCTCCTGTTTTTCATCCCCTGTTACCGAGCAAGCGTCGGTGAGTCGCATTGCCAAGCAACGGTTCTAAGATACTGTTTTAGGATACATCTTTCTTTTGGAAAAATCAAGTTTAAAAATAGGTCAAGCTTGCAAAAAGTCGGATGCTCTTACAATGTCATATGCAATTTGAGCTTTCAAATCCTCTAAACTATGAAACTTTTTTTCATCCCTTATTCTGTGCCGCCACTCGATTGTGACTTCCTCGCCATAGATTGAACGCTTGAAATGGAGAAGATGTACCTCAATAGATAAATGGGATTGACCCGGATCATGAAAAGTCGGTTTATAACCAATATTACACACACCTTTTTCCCAACGCCCATTAACGAAGAGCCGCACTGCGTAAACGCCGGGTTTGGGGATAATATAATCCTCATTTAATTGGATATTTGCCGTTGGAAAGCTGAGCTGTCTACCGCGTTTCTCTCCGTGGATGACAGTGCCTTTCGTTTCATAATAGCGCCCCAGAAACGTTATAACTGATTCGGTGTCCCCTTCCCGAAGCTTTTCTCGAATGGCGGTGGAGCTTATTTTTTCATTGCCTTCTTCCATTTTGGTTACAGTCGTTACTTGCAATATCCCCATCCCATGGTGCGGAAGCGTATCCATCGTGCCCTTTCCGTATTTGCCATATGTAAAATCAAACCCGGCAACGACATGCCGAACATTCAAATCGATTACATACTGCTGTACAAATTGCGCCGGGTCAAGATTAGCGAAAGAGGACGTGAATCGGACGATAAACAAATAGTCTATTCCCAGCTTGGATATCAAGTCAGCTTTTTCTTTTAAAGGTGTGATATATTCCACCGGACGATTTTCCTGCGAAAGGACAACCGACGGGTGGGGATCAAACGTCATAACAGCACTTTTCCAGCCGCTATTCACTGCCGCGGCTTTAGCCGTTTCGATGACTTTCCTATGGCCAAGATGAACTCCGTCAAAAAATCCAAGAGCCATGACAAGCGGCGGGAAATCGTGCTGCTGAAAGGTATGAGGATGCTGGACCATTAACACTTTCACTCTATGTTCACCTAATTTCATTTGTTTCTAGAACTTTGACTGGTTTAATTTGTCCGGGTTTTTCGGGATGATTTTTATAGATGGCGATTGCTTTAGATTTATGCGCCAAAACAGTTTCGTCGCCTGGCCAATGCTCCGGTTCAGGCAGAACCGCACCATTTCGTACTTTTATCGCTAATTTATCACTAATTGCAAGATGCGGCAAATGAGAAATCCCTTTTTCCAGCGGAAAAATCGCTTCCGCCGCCTTCCCTGCTTGGACCAGTTTTTCAAGCTCTTCAAACGTCACACAGTCATCTTCCCGAAACGAAGCGGATGCTGTTCTGACGAGGTCCGACATATGTGCTGGATAGCCAAGCTTCTCCCCAATCATAACGGCAAGTGTTCGGATGTAGGTTCCCTTGCTGCATTGAACAGAGAAACGAAAAGACAGCAAGCCGTCTTGCAGCTCAACAGCGTTTTCCAATAATTGGATATGATAGATATAAACAGTTCTTTCCGGCCGCTCAACAGTGATGCCTGCACGGGCATATTCATATAAACGCTTCCCTTTTACTTTTACAGCTGAATACATCGGAGGAATCTGCTTTAATTCTCCTTTGAACGACTGCAGGACTTCTTCGATTCTCTCCAGGGGAAAAATCTCTTGTACCAATCTCTTTTCGACAATATCACCGGATGAGTCCTCTGTTGTTGTAGAGGTTCCAAGTGTCACTTCGCCTTCATACTCTTTTCCTGCATTCGTTATATATTCGGCAATTTTCGTCGCCCTGCCAAGACAAATGGGTAAAACCCCCGTAACATCCGGGTCGAGAGTGCCGGTATGGCCAACTTTTTTGATCCCGAGCCTTTTTCGAACTTTGTAAACACAATCATGGGATGTCATCCCTTTGGGCTTCCAGATTGGTAAAATCCCTTCCAACCGCACTTAACCTCCTCGCTTATGAATGACGCCCGCACCTTCCTGCTCTCAATATGAATAACCAGCCCCGAAACGCCAAGTAGGCGCACGGGCCCGATCGACAAGCTGATCCTTTTATGAAAGAAATCTCTTTAGAATAGCAAGCTCCTTGCCAAACTAAGACACGATACACTTGTGATCTAGGGCAAAAGCGGATATTGCCATCCTTATGGCCTTATGCCGAGCTTATACATCCAACCGCCTTGTGGACAAAGCGGATATTGCCATCCTTGGCCGGCTGCTGGCTCAAAGCGGCGCATCCGTGTCACTTCGCCATGCACTTGGACGCCCTGTCCAGCGACTCGCTCAAGCCTTGCAAAAGCAGCAGTCGCTCTTCGTACGATGATATCGCTGCCGGAGACTTCTTTTGGCCTATTACTTCCCATGCACTAAGACGTCCTGTCCGGCGAGAATTGGAGCGGGCATATCATTTCTTTCCTTTCAATTCCACTTTTTTGATCTGATGAAGAACACATCGTTTAGCACCAAGCCTGAAGACGCAGATGATTGTCTGGCTGCTTTTATCATGTCTCTGTTATCTTTCCTAACGAGGAAAAAAGGATAGACCGGGCGTCTATCCTATTCTCCATTCAATTCTTTCAACAGCTTTTCAATTTTATCTCCATATTGAATGGATTCATCAAATTCAAAGCTTATTTCCGGGGTTTTACGGAGCCGTATTCTTTGCCCGATTTCGGATCTGATAAAACCAGTGGCTTTTGCCAATCCCTTTAAAGTGTTCTCCTTTTCCTCCTCGTTTCCAAGGACGGATATAAACACTTTTGCTTGCTGAAGATCACCGGTCACCTGTACATCGGTGACTGTTACAAACCCTACCCGCGGATCTTTAATCTTGCGAGAAATAATTTCTCCCAGTTCTTTTTTCATTTGTTCTGCCACACGATGGGCTCGCAGACTCATTTTCGACACCTCACATTACAGCCATTCATACGTAGTTCCGATTCTCTCCCACTCTGGAAAAGAGTCGAGGAATTCAATGGCATGTTCCAATTCATGTTCAGCCCTTTTCCTGGTGGAAGCAACAGCGGCAATCGCAATTTCAGTACGCTGCCATAAGTCCTGATGCTTCACCTCGGCAATCGAAATATTAAACTTTTGTTTGGCCCTTGTCAGTATACGCTTGACGATTGATCGTTTATCCTTGAGCGAATGGGTATTGTATATACGAAATTCTATCAATGCAAAGCCGATCAAGCACGTTCAACTTCTTCCATTAGGAAAGCCTCGATGACATCTCCTTCTTTTACGTCATTGAAGTTTTTAATCGTAATCCCGCACTCGTATCCTTGGGCGACTTCTTTAACGTTGTCTTTAAAACGTTTTAAATCGTCAATTTCGCCTTCAAAAATAACAATGCCATCACGAATCAGGCGGACTCCGCTGTCGCGGGTGATTTTTCCATCTGTTACGTAGGAACCAGCAATTGTACCGATTTTGGAAACTTTGAATGTTTGTCTTACTTCCGCCTGGCCAATTACTTTTTCCTCATATTCAGGATCAAGCATCCCTTTCATGGCTGCTTCAATTTCTTCAATAGCCTTGTAGATAATCCGGTGCAGACGTATGTCCACATTCTCGGATTCAGCCGCCCGCTTAGCATTGACATCCGGACGGACATTAAAGCCAATGACGATGGCATTGGAAGCCGCGGCCAAGGTAATGTCAGATTCATTGATGGCCCCGACACCGGAATGAATGATTTTGATATTGACGCCATCCACTTCGATTTTCTGTAAAGAAGCCGCCAATGCTTCAGCAGAGCCTTGTACGTCGGCCTTGATGATGACATGGAGGTCTTTCATTTCTCCTTGCTTCATGTGCTCAAACAGCGTATCAAGGCTTACACGGGATCTTTCATTTCTTAATGCTTGCAATGCCTGTTGAGAACGAGCCTCCCCGACTTGGCGGGCTGTTTTTTCATCCTCGAACACGACAAACCGATCACCTGCTTGCGGTACATCATTCAATCCGGTAATTTCAACAGGGGTAGAAGGTCCAGCTTTTTTTACTCTTCGCCCCATATCATTCACCATGGCCCGTACACGTCCATGCGTATTACCGGCAACGATTGGGTCTCCCACTTTTAATGTACCATTTTGAACGAGTAGTGTGGCAACCGGGCCGCGTCCTTTATCAAGCTGGGCTTCGATCACGGTGCCAAGGGCAAGCCTTGCTGGGTTTGCTTTTAATTCTTCTACTTCGCTCACAAGGAGAACCATCTCAAGTAACGAATCGATTCCTTCTCCTTTTAAAGCAGAAATGGGAACAAAAATGGTATCTCCGCCCCAATCTTCCGGAACAAGCCCATGTTCAGTCAATTCCTGCATCACACGATCCGGATTGGCGGTTGGTTTATCAATTTTATTGACGGCTACAATAATGGGAACTTCTGCCGCTTTCGCGTGATTAATCGCTTCAACAGTTTGCGGCATGACACCGTCATCTGCGGCAACGACCAAAATGGTAATGTCGGTTACTTTCGCTCCTCTTGCACGCATTGTTGTAAACGCGGCATGTCCCGGCGTATCTAAAAATGTGATTTTTTTGCCGTTTGAATCAATTTGGTAGGCACCGATATGCTGGGTAATGCCGCCAGCTTCTCCGGCAGTCACCTTAGTATTCCGTAAAGAATCAAGCAACGTCGTTTTTCCATGGTCAACGTGTCCCATAATGGTAACGACTGCTGGTCTTTCCACCATTTCTTTTTCTTGATCTTCGGTAAAATACACTTCAAGGTCCGTTTTATCAATTTGAATCTCTTCTTCTACTTCCACACCATATTCGGCGCAAACTAATTCGATCGCATCTTTGTCAAGCTCCTGATTAATCGTTGCGATCACACCGAGCATAAAGAGCTTTTTGATAATCTCGGACGGTTCTCTATGAAGCTTTTTAGCAAGTTCAGCCACTGAGAGAGATTCCGTAAAAGTGATTTTTTCCGGAAGTTCTTTTTGTTTCGGCGGAGCAGGCTGATGTTGGTGTTGCTTTTGGCGCTGGCGTTGTTGATTTTGCTTCCTGTTGCGATTCGGTCCTTTGTTTCCGCCTTTGAATTGGCTTTTTCCGCGCTGTCTTTGCCCGCTTTCGCTCTTTTGATTGTTCGGTTTATGATTCCGTCCGTTCTTGGCATTTTGCTGGCTTCCTTGGGCATTTTGCTGGCTTCCTTGAGCATTTTGTCCCTGCTGCTGGGGTTTGTAATTTTTCTGTCTCCCCTGCTGGCCGGTTGCTCCGCTTTTGCGGTTATCTTTTCCTTGCGTCTTTATGTTCTCCGTACTTCTCTGCCGCCCATGATTTGGTTTTTCTTTCCGTTTCGCATCTTGCGGCCGGGATTCTTTCTTTTTAAAAATGGCGTCAAGCTTCGTAACCGTTTCTCCCTCAATTGTTGACATATGGTTGGCTACTTCTATATTCATGCCTTTCAGCTTATCAATAACATCCTTGCTGGTAATACCTTGTTTTTTTGCATATTCATATACACGCATTTTACTCATATGTTCACCCCCGTTTATTCATAAAGCAAAGCAGCAATTTTTTCAGCAAAACCCGCTTCCAATATCGCTGCCACAACCCTCGCATCCTTGCCAATGGCATGGCCGAGTGTTTTTCTAGTGTCTACATGCCGTAAAGGCACATGGTAATATTGGCATTTATCCTTGATTTTCTTTGCCGTATTATGGGAGGCGTCTTTCGCCAAAATGACCAGTTTGGCACGTCCACTCTGGATTTCCTTGACTACCAGTTCTTCCCCTGAAACAACTTTCCTGGCCCGATGTGCCAGACCAAGTAACGACATCCCTTTAGCTTGTTTCACTTGTTTTCCTCTTCAACAAGAGAAAGAAGTTCTTCGTATACATCGTCTGTGACATCTGCCTGTAAATGATTCGCCAGAATATTTTTTCTTCGTGCATTCATGATGACTTCCCTGTCTTTTGACAGGTAAGCCCCTCTCCCGGACTTTTTCCCCGTTACATCAACAGATATCTCACCTTCTTTGGAACGGACAATCCGAATCATTTCTTTCTTTGGCTTCATCTCTCCCGTTGCTACACATTTGCGGAGTGGTATCTTTCTCTTTTTTACCATCTTGCTTCACCTCTATTCGATTTCTTCGTTTATAAAATCGAATGATTCGTCTGACTCTTCTTCCTCCAGATCCCTTGGATAAATGCCAGCTTCTCTTGCATCTGTCTCACTTTTAATATCGATTTTCCAACCGGTCAATTTTGCTGCGAGTCGCGCGTTTTGCCCTCTCTTGCCGATAGCCAGCGATAGTTGATAATCCGGAACGACAACTGTCGTGGCTTTTTCTTCCTCATTCACGATTACATCGAGAACTTTGGATGGACTTAAAGCATTGGCGACGAAGACAACCGGATCTTGTGACCATTCAACAATATCTATTTTTTCACCCTTTAATTCGTCCACGATTGCCTGAACTCTTGAACCTTTCGGTCCGACACATGAACCAACCGGATCGACATCTTCTTGGTCTGTCGCTACAGAAATTTTGGAGCGGTCGCCCGCTTCTCTCGCAACCGATTTAATTTCAACGGTTCCATCATATATTTCAGGGACTTCGATTTCAAATAATCGCTTTAACAATCCCGGATGTGTCCTTGATACAAATATTTGCGGACCTTTCGTCGTTTTTTCGACTTTCGTAATGTACACTTTAATTCGGTCATGCGGTTTGTATGTTTCGTTGGGCATTTGCTCGCTTTGCGGAAGCAATGCTTCAATTTTCCCAAGACTGACATATATAAAACGCGGGTCCTGCCTTTGCACGATTCCGGTCATAATGTCATCTTCCCGGTCCACAAACTCGGAATAGATGATCCCTCTTTCTGCTTCTCTTACCCGTTGGGTGACGACTTGTTTTGCTGTTTGTGCCGCAATTCTGCCAAACTCCTTCGGGGTCACTTCGAGTTCTACAATATCCCCTGTGTCATAGACCGGGTTAATGGTATGGGCTTCTTCCAATGAAATTTCAAGCCTGGAATCAAAAACTTCATCCACTACCTCTTTTCTGGCAAAAACCCTCATCGTTCCTGTTTCCAAGTTCATGTCTACACGAACGTTTTGTGCTTGGTTAAAGTTCCTTTTGTACGCAGATACTAAAGCGGCTTCGATCGCCTCGATCAAGACATCCCGGGAAATTCCCTTTTCCTTTTCCAATATGACTAGAGCATCCATTAATTCTGAGCTCATGACCATGTCCTCCCCTTTATTATTCTTCGCTTTACCTGTTAAAAGACGACTGCCAAGCGGGCTTTTGCCACTTTATTGATTGGAATTTCAAACGTCTTTGTCCGGGTTTTTATTTTCACTTCAACTAGCAGGTTTTCTCCGTTAAACTCCGTTAACCGTCCCTCAAACACTTTTTCCCCATCGATCGGTTCATATGTTTTAACATGAACTTGCTTTCCAACCGCATTGGCAAAGTCGGCTTCTTTCTTTAAAGGACGCTCCGCTCCGGGCGAGGAGACTTCCAGAAAGTAATTATGGGGAATCGGGTCTACTTCATCAAGCTTCTCGCCAAGACGCTCACTGACTATGCCACACTCTTCAATATCAACACCATCCGGTTTGTCAATGAAGAGGCGGAGAAACCAGTTTTTTCCTTCTTTTACATATTCAATATCGACCAGTTCAAGTTTCATTTCGTCCAAAATAGGAGCCGCAAGATTCTCTACTGTGTCTGTTACTTTACTCATACAAACCTCCTATGTTCAGGTATCCATGTATATCAAAGTTTTCCGTAACAATACGAAAGAGTGGGGGGCGCCCACTCTTTTGCAACGAGAGTATTCATAGTATTTCCAATAAAAATATACCATAACCGATTTTCAATTGCAAACAAGGCAAACTACCGCCAAGTATGCAAAGAAAAGCGGTTCCTACTTTTCTTCTAGAAAAGGGATAATTGATTCTGTTCGGGAAGTGATTCCAAACAGCCATGGTTGTCCAAATACTCCATAATTGTTTTGGATACTTTTCCACGGATTTGCAAGTCCTCTTTGGAAAGAAATTCTCCGTCTTCTCTGGCTTTTACAATATTCAACGCCGCGTTCGTACCCAGCCCCGGAATAGAGTTAAAAGGCGGGATAAGAGAATCTCCGTCTATGATAAACTCGGTGGCGCTCGATTTGTACAAATCTACGCGCTTGAACTTAAATTTGCGTTCGCACATTTCCAACGCAATTTCCAAAACGGTAAGAAGACTTTTCTCTTTGGCCGTCGCATCCAGGCCTTTGGCATTGATTTCTTCGATTTTGGAGCGAATCGCCTGAGAACCCCTGACCATTACTTCCAAATCAAAATCTTCTGCCCGCACCGTAAAGTAGGCGGCATAGTAAAGGAGCGGATGGTGCACTTTAAAATAGGCAATCCTGACAGCCATCAAAACATATGCCGTGGCATGCGCCTTGGGAAACATGTATTTTATTTTTTTACATGAATCAATATACCATTCCGGCACATTATTTTTTCTCATCTCTTCTTCCCATTCTGGAGTAAGACCTTTTCCTTTTCGTACAAACTCCATAATTTTAAAAGCAAGAGACGGTTCCAAACCTTGATAAATGAGGTATACCATGATATCGTCCCGGCAGCCAATCACTTCCGACAGCGTACAAGTTCCTGAACGAATCAGCTCTTGTGCATTGCCAAGCCATACATCTGTACCATGTGAAAGGCCGGATATTTGAACGAGCTCGGAAAACGTTGTCGGCTTTGTATCTTCAAGCATTTGCCTGACAAATCTTGTCCCAAATTCGGGAATTCCAAGCGTTCCTGTTTTACACATAATCTGTTCCTCTGTTACGCCGAGAGATTCGGTACCACTGAATATTTTCATCACTTCCGGGTCATCGATCGGAATCGTTTTTGGATCAATTCCGCTTAATTCCTGAAGCATCCGGATAACGGTCGGATCATCGTGGCCAAGAATGTCCAGTTTGAGTAAGTTGCTGTCGATGGAGTGGAAATCATAATGCGTCGTTCTCCAATCAGACCCAACCGCGTCAGCCGGATATTGAATCGGTGAGAAATCGAAAATTTCCATATTGTCCGGCACAACAATAATCCCTCCGGGGTGCTGGCCGGTTGTTCTTTTTACGCCTGTACACCCTTGGACGAGCCTTTCCACTTCCGCATTTCTCAACATAAGATTATGGTCTTGCTCATAAGCTTTGACATACCCGTAAGCGGTTTTCTCTGCTACTGTTCCGATCGTGCCAGCACGATATACGTAGTCTTCCCCAAACAAAACCTTCGTGTAATGGTGGGCTTTCGGCTGATAGTCCCCTGAAAAGTTCAAATCAATATCTGGCACTTTATCTCCCTTGAAGCCCAAAAACGTTTCAAACGGAATATCATGTCCGTCTTTTTTATATGTTGTCCCACACTTCACACAGTCTTTGTCGGGCAAGTCAAATCCGGACCCGACCGAACCGTCATCAAAAAACTCGGCATGCTTGCAATTGGGGCAGACATAATGCGGGGGAAGGGGGTTTACTTCCGTAATTTCCGTCATGGTGGCCACGAAGGAAGAGCCGACAGAGCCCCGTGAACCGACAAGATATCCGTCTTCAAGCGATTTTTTTACAAGCTTATGAGAAATTAAGTAAATAACTGCAAAACCATGGCCAATGATGCTTTTTAGTTCTTTTTCGAGCCTGGCTTCCACAATCTCGGGAAGCGGGTCTCCATAAATGGATTTGGCCATGCCGTAGCTCATTTGCCTGATTTCATCTTCGGCTCCTTCAATTTTCGGTGTGTACAAGTCATCTTTAATCGGTTTTATTTTATCGATCTTGTCATTAATGAGATTGGAGTTTGTGACAACCACCTCATAAGCTTTTTCATCACCAAGGAAAGAAAACTCGGACAGCATTTCGTCTGTTGTCCGGAAATGAACATCGGGAAGCTTATGCCTGTTTAGCGGATTTGCCCCGCCTTGGGAGTTTATGAGAATCTCCCGGTATATTTTATCTTCTTTATTTAAATAATGGACATTTCCTGTTGCAACGACGGGCATGTTTAAAGTTTCTCCCATCATGACGATGTTTCGGATAATGTCTTCCAAGTCTTTTTCATTCCTGACAAGCTCCATCTCAATTAGCGGGGCATATACAGGCTTGGGATGTATTTCCAAGTAGTCGTAAAAGGCGGCCGCCTGTTCGGCCTCAGCCCGTCCTTTTTGCATCATCGCTTCAAACACTTCACCTTTGTCACACCCGGAGCCAATCAAAATCCCTTCTCGGTGTTTCTCCAGCAAAGAACGCGGGATGCGCGGTACTCTATAAAAATAGTGCAGATGCGAATAAGATACGAGTTTATATAAGTTTTTCAGACCCGCTTCATTTTGGGCAAGCAAAGTGCAATGGTATGGACGCGCCTGTTTATAAGCGTCACCTTTGCCCATATTGTCATTGAGCTGATCATGATAAAGGATGCCCTTTTTCTTGGCATCGCCCAGCATTTTCAAAAAGATATTACCAGTTGTTTCGGCATCATAAATGGCCCGGTGGTGTTGCACAAGCTCTATATCAAACCTTTTTGCCAGCGTGTTTAACCGATGGTTTTTAAATTCGGGATATAGGAATCTTGCAAGCTCAAGCGTGTCAATGACCGGATTTGCGACTTTATCAAATCCAATCCTTTGATATCCGCTATTTAAAAAGCCGATATCAAAAGAGGCGTTGTGGGCTACAAGAATGCCGTCCCCTGTCCAATTCTTAAATTCTTCCAGCACTTCCTCGATTTCGGGGGCGTTTTCTACCATATCGTCTGTAATGCCTGTCAATTCAATCGTTGTTGCGGACAATGGATGGTGGGGATTGGCAAATCTCTCAAACTTGTCAATCACTTCCCCCTGATGAATTTTGACTGCCGCCAGTTCAATGATTTTGTCATATATCGCCGATAGACCGGTTGTTTCCACGTCAAAAACGATAAACGTATCTTCTTCCAGCAGCCTGTTGGCGCTATTATAGGCGATTGGCACCCCGTCGTTTACCAAATTGGCTTCCAGCCCATAGATGATCTTCATATCATGTTTTCCGCCCGCCCCAAACGCTTCGGGAAATGATTGAACGACGGCATGGTCGGTAATTGCCACCGCCGGATGTCCCCACTTTTTCGCCTGGGCAATAAGATCCCCCACTGAGGTAACAGCATCCATTTGGCTCATGGGTGTATGCATGTGGAGTTCAACCCGCTTATCACCGGCTGCTTTATCCTCACGTATTTTCGGCTTTACTTCATTAATGTCTTGCGCCATAATGACCAGTTCGCGGGCAAATGTGTCCGTTTGGACACTTCCTCGAACCTTCACCCACATGCCTTTTTTTAAACTGGCCATGATGGAAGCATCCTCATTATCTTTTGAGAACATTTTTACGGAGATGGAATCGGTATAATCCGTCATTTTAAACGTCAGTAAAGTTCTTCCGCTTCGCAGTTCCCTTGTCTCTGCCTGAAAAACATACCCTTCTACCGTGACCCTGCGCTCTTCGTCCACTATTTCCTCGAGTCTTTTCATCTCTTCACCATTTTTAATGGCATACCCAAGCATTAACGGTCCGGAAGGCGCCTCACCTTCGTTTGTCCGCCTTTCCTGCTCAAGCTTTTGCATTTCTAAAACAGCTTGTCTTGCCCGCTCTTCATCCTCTTTCCGTTTCGCTTCAACAAATTTTGCATATTCTTCACTCGATTCACTTTCAGAGCGGACTTCCGCTGAAAATAGGAGTGAAGGAAAGCCAAAGTATTGATACACTTCGGTGATGATTTTTCCATATTTCTCTTGAAGCGTCCTGGCCTCCATATCGTTGCGGACTTGAACGATGATTTTATTTCCATCGACTTTGGGTGTTTGATGATGTAAAAGACTGAGCAGCATAGGAGACATTCCTTCTATTTCTTTCAAGCAGCCCTGCCAGTAATCTGCCACAAGCTGATCAGTGATCGTTGTTTGCGATATCGACAACGAGAATTGAACCCGGGCAATGTGTTGAAACGACTGTTCAAGTCTCCTGGTGAAATGTTCATATATTTGGAAAGGCAAAATCCGCTCAAAAATAAAATAAAAATGCCATTTCTGATTGATGCGATCCACAACAAGCTTTTCAATTTGTCCAGACCGCAAGTGCTCTATGTACGGGTCATCTGTTAAGCCGATCTGTTGCAGCAGCAGATGGAAACGTTTCTTTTGTTCGACGGGATTTTGCGTCTTTTGCATCGTTTATCCTCTCCCATCTATTAATCGTCCAATCAATAAAAAGATCATATGAAACTTCAATCAGCGAGGGCTTTCTTCCCCCGCTGATAAGAAATAATACAAAAGCCCAGTTCTATAGCGTCCTGTTGGCAAGCTCAGGCAACGATGTCACCAAATTGCACTAGTACATCCTGTACGTCGCAAAGCATTTGTGACCGATACCCTTGATGCATGATAGATGTCGAAGTCTTTCAGGTTCTGTCTATCGGAAATAGACAATGATCTGACACCCTTCTCCACATATAGACGGAAGCCTTGCCGGCTTTTACATGCGGGTAAAGGAGTCACCTGAAAGAACCGTTATACCGATAATGCTTTAAAAATATTTTGCAATGTTGCCGAAAGATCCCCCCGATGTACTTCCAACATTTCACCGGTCTTCCGGACTTTCACTTCCACGATTCCTTCGGAAGCTCTCTTTCCGACAGTCACGCGAACAGGAAGACCGATTAAATCCGAGTCGTTAAATTTGACGCCTGCGCGTTCGTTGCGGTCATCAAACAGCACATCATATTCAGCCTGTAATTCATCGTATAATTGTTCGGCACAGCTCGCTTGTTCCGAATCTTTCATATTGATCGGAATAAGATGAACATCGTATGGCGCAATATTCACAGGCCAGATCAACCCTCGCTCATCATTGAACTGTTCCGCTACTGCGGTAAGGGTTCTTGATACACCGATTCCGTAACAGCCCATGATATAAGGATGGGGTTTTCCGTTTTCATCAAGGAATCCGGCGGACATCGCTTCACTGTACTTTGTTCCCAATTTAAAAATATGCCCTACTTCAATACCACGCGCGAATCGAATTGTTCCTTTTCCATCAGGGGAAGGGTCGCCTTCCTGGATAAACCGGAGATCGGCATATTCGTCAACAGCAAAATCACGCCCTGGTACAACATTGATATAATGATGCTCATCTTCGTTGGCGCCGCAGACCGCATTGACCATTGCCCCGACCGCATGGTCGGCTATGATCTTCATTTCGGATGGTATCTGGATCGGCCCTATCGATCCGAAGGAACATTTCAATAGCTCTTTCGTTTTTTCTTCCTCCGCAAATTCTACCATTTTGGCGTTCAAAGCATTTTTCACTTTAATATCGTTTACTTCGTGATCACCTCGCACGAGTACCATGACGGGCTCTTCATCTGCAAGCATTACAAGGGATTTAATAACTTCTGAAGGCTTTACACTTAGAAACTCTGAAACATCCACGATCGTTTTTTGACCTGGGGTTTTTATTTTTTTCAACTCTTTTTCCGCAACATCCGGCTTTTCATAAACTTGACAGACGTCTGCCATTTCAATGTTGGCGGCATAATCGGACTGATCGGAATAGGCAATGGTATCTTCGCCAATCTCCGACAACACCATGAACTCCTGTGTGTCTTTACCGCCAATGGCTCCAGAATCCGCCAATACGGATCTAAAGTTCAGGCCGCACCTTTTAAATATATTCGTATACGCCACATGCATTTTCTGATAAACTTCATCCAAACTTTCGTGTGAAGTATGGAAGGAATAAGCATCTTTCATAATAAATTCACGCCCGCGAAGCAACCCGAAACGGGGGCGCTTTTCATCCCTGTATTTCGTTTGAATTTGAAATAAGGTTAATGGCAGACGCTTATAGGATTGGACTGCATCCTTTACGATACTCGTAATGACTTCTTCATGAGTGGGACCTAAAGCAAAATGTCTGTCGTGGCGGTCATGAAGGCGCATTAACTCATCGCCATATGTATGCCAGCGCCCGGATTCCTGCCATAGTTCAGCAGGCTGGAGAGCCGGCAGAAGCAGTTCTGCAGCTCCTGCCTTTTCCATTTCTTCCCTAACGATATTTTCGATGTTATCGAGCGCTCTTTTTGCCAATGGCAAATAGGAATAAATGCCGCTGGCAATTTGCTTAATAAACCCTGCTCTTAAAAGCAGCTGATGGCTTTTTATTTCTGCATCAGACGGAACTGCCCTTAGAGTGGGGATGAAAGTCATGCTTTGTTTCATCAATTGCACCTCTACTTATAGTTATTTAATAATAAAAAAGCGCTGTATATCATTCCAGGTGACTACAATCATCAAAACCATCAAGAGCGCAAAGCCGATAAAATGCACCATTCCTTCTTTTTGCCGGTCAATCGGTTTACCCCGCAACGCCTCAACGCCGAAGAACAAGAGGCGGCCTCCATCAAGCGCCGGTATCGGCAGCAAGTTCATGATGCCGAGGTTAATGCTCAACAACGCAGCCCATTTCATTAATATCAATATTCCTGCCTGGGCAGCTGTCTCTGTCGTTTTATAAATCCCTACCGGACCAGCCAGCATATCAATGGAGAATTGACCCGTAACAAGTGTTCCCAGCAACTCGATAATTTTGACTGTCCAATTGTACGTTTCTACAAACCCGAATGTCGCCAGCCGCAGGAACGACTTGTCGACCGGTGCTTGTACCCCGATTAAGCCAATTTCCTTATCCTCGATGATTTCCCGTTTTGGTGTCACCGGAACGTCCAGTGTTTCTTCATTTCGTTCCACCGTAAAAATGAGCTCTTCTTCAGGATGGCTTCGTACAATTTCAGTGATGTCATCAAAATCCGAAATTTCCGCTCCATCAATGCTCAGGACAACATCACCCTCCTGCAGCCCCGCTTTATGGGCAGACCCTTCAGGAAGAAGTTCACCGATGAACGGCTCATTGACTTGAACCCCTTGGATAAAACCGAGCAATGTAAAGATCACAATTGCCAGTAAAAAGTTCATCATCGGACCCGCAAAAATCGTCATTGCTCTGGCCCCGAGCTTTTTGGAAGCAAATTGCCGGTCCCAAGGCGCGATAAGTGTTTCCGCTTGTTCTTCCACAATGACTGCGGTGCGAGAAAGATGAAATGTTTTCAATGTCTCATCTTCTTCGTCTTCATATCCTTTAATGATCAGATCGTGTTCCAAATCAGCCATTTCCACTTCGATAATCCTGGCGTTTGGAAACCGGTCTTTCCCCTGTAAAACAATTTTTTCAACGAGATTATCGTCGTTCAATACGAGCGCGAGCCGATGACCCGGTTTAATTTCAACCATTTCGGGGTCGTCTCCCGCCATCCGGACAAATCCGCCGAGCGGCAAAAGCCGAATCGTATAGTTCGTCTCATTTTTTGTGTGAGAAAACACTTTCGGTCCAAATCCGATGGAAAAATCCCTGACAAGGATTCCAGCGCGTTTGGCAAAAATAAAATGTCCAAGTTCATGGAAAAACACAAGCGCCCCAAAAATAATAATAAACGCAATGACTGTATTCAAAAAAATAACCACCTTTTACAGGAGTGTATAAACGTGCTTCCTTGTCTCACGGTCAACTTCCTCTATAGCCGCCAAATCCGGCTGATCAATAACATTATGCCTTTCCAACGCTTTTTCAATCAACTCTTCAATATTTAAAAAGGAAATTTGTTCTTTCAAAAATGCTTCGACAGCTACTTCATTCGCCGCATTTAACACTGTGGGCATCGTTCCCCCTCTCATTCCCGCATCATAAGCAAGCTTTAGGCAACGATAGCGATCCATGTCCATTTTTTCAAAATGAAGGATGCCTATCTCCGCGAGGCCGAGTCCTTTCGTAACAAGCTTCATTCTGTCCGGATAAGTAAGTGCATATTGAATCGGAATACGCATATCCGGAGTACCTAGTTGGGCGATGACGCTGCGATCCTTATATTCCACTAGTGAATGGATGATGCTTTCCCGGTGAAGAAGAACCTCAATGTTTTCATAGGGAATATGGAACAGCCAATGTGCTTCGATCACTTCCAGCCCTTTGTTCATCATTGTAGCAGAGTCAATCGTAATTTTGGAACCCATTGACCAGTTTGGGTGCTTCAATGCTTGTTGTCGTGTAACATGCTTCAGCTCTTCTCTGCTCAAATCCCGAAAGCTTCCTCCGGACGCCGTGATGATCAATTTAGAAACATTTTCCCGGCTTTCTCCCTGCAAGCACTGAAAAATAGCAGAATGTTCGCTGTCAACCGGAAGAATATCCACTCCGAACTTTTTAGCTGCACCCATAACAATATGACCCGCCGTTACAAGTGTTTCCTTATTGGCCAGCCCAATCGTTTTTTTAGCTTCAATCGCGTGCATTGTCGGAACAAGGCCGACGCTTCCCATAACGGCGTTTAATACAATATCGGCCTGGTCGTGTACCGCGGCCTCGATTAAACCATGCTTGCCGTAAGTAAATTTGATCCCGGACGGGAATTCGGCTTTTAATCGTTCACAGTCTTCCTTTTCAAGCACTGCTACGAGATTTGGTTGAAAATCTGAAATGATTTTTCGGACTAGGTCAATGTTTCTTCCAGCCGAAATCGCGCAGAGCCGAAATTGGTCCGGATGTTCTTTTATGACTTGCAGTGCTTGCGTCCCTATCGATCCGGTTGCGCCCAGCAAACTAACATACTTCATCATTTCACTCCTAAACTAATTCTACGCTTATATGATTTGCAAAATGTGTATGAGCGGCAAAACGAAAAGCCAGCTGTCACACCTGTCCAAAATGCCCCCGTGGCCCGGAATAAGCTTGCCGGCATCTTTTACCCCATAATGGCGTTTGAACGCTGATTGGACCAAATCCCCCATTTGCCCAAACATGGACAATAAGACCGTTACAAACAACAATTTTAAGGTAGGAATGCCCATGTCCGCAAAGACAGAAAACAACAGGGCAACGACAATTGCAACGACTATGCCCCCGATGGACCCGCCGATCGTTTTATTGGGACTGATCACCGGCCACAGCTTTCTTTTTCCGAGTGACTTGCCAATAAAGTAAGCTCCGGAATCCGTTCCCCATATGACGAAAAGGACATAAAAAAGATATATAAGCCCCGCTTCACGAGTCGCTATCAAAAAATAGAACCCGACACCGACATATAGTGCCGACAAGATGGAAAAACCGGCATTGTCAAAGGTAAAGCGGTTTTTTGAAACGACCGTATATGACAAAATGAGCAATACGGCCAAATATACAATTTCCATTTTTGTCATTGCCCCCGCGAAAAGCAACTGAAAATATTCGTTCGGCAGCAATATGACCCAAAGCATGACAAAAGATAGCAAGCTTTGTCCGGACATTACCGGCTGCTTTTTCATTCGTAACAATTCAAAAAGTCCTATAGTCGCCATCATATATGTCAAAATGACGAAAGGTAGTCCGCCTATCCATACAAGCGGCAAAAAAATTCCCATGGCAACAACTGCTGATATAATTCTTTCTTTCATTACTGAAACTCCTCGCTGATTAATCCGCCGAACCGTCTAGAGCGGCGCTGAAAAGATTCGATCGCATCCATTAAATGTTTTTCTGAAAAATCGGGCCATAATACATCAATAAAGAATAATTCTGTATAGGCAAGCTGCCAGAGCATAAAGTTGCTCAACCTCAGCTCCCCACTTGTTCTAATCAATAAATCGGGATCACGCAAACTTTTTGTCATCAAATAATTGGAAAAGCATTCATCATCAATATCATTTTCATTCAGCCGGCCATCCTTGACATCGGCGGAAAGTTGCTTGATTGCATCAATGATTTCTGCACGGCTCCCATAGTTCAATGCAAAGTTTAAAATAAGTCCATTATTATGTTTCGTTTTGTTGATCGCATGGTTGACAGCTTTTCGTGTAGTCTCCGGTAGACGGGTTGTGTCGCCCATTGTACATACTTTCACATTTTCTTCAACAAGCTCCGGTAAAAAGTTTCCGAGAAACTCTTCCGGAAGCTTCATTAAATAGTCCACTTCCGATTTGGGCCTTTTCCAATTTTCTGTTGAAAAAGCATATAATGTTAATATTTTCACCCCAAGGCGGTTGGCTGCTTTCGTTATTTTTCTGACCGTCTTCATTCCTTCGTGATGGCCTGCAATTCTCGGAAGTGCCCTCTTCTTCGCCCACCGGCCATTCCCATCCATAATAATCGCGATATGTTGCGGTATCGGCTGGTTCATTATTTGGCCTACTCGGTCTTCACTAATTTCTTTATCTTTTGAAGTTTTCCATAACTTCATTTTATTAAACATAATTAGTCCTCCGTCAGAAGTGCTGGCATCTAGCATCAAACATATTTTAGCATATTGGAAGGAATAAGCGATATGATTCCCGCCTGATTTATTATTACAATTTCAAGAGAAAGAATAAAATACGAAAAAGAGACGTTAACGTCAATAGAGGGAAACTTGATCATCCCATAAAAAAACCCTCCGATAGGAGGGGATCATATCAATTATATTTGCCTAAACTTCTAAAACTTCCTGCTCTTTTTCCTTCGTTATCTGGTCAATTTTCTTGATGTGTTCATCTGTAAGCTTTTGGATATCTTCTCCATATGAGCGCAAGTCATCTTCAGATATGTCTCCGTTTTTCTCAAGCTTTTTTAATTCGTCGTTCCCATCCCTGCGAATATTCCGGATGACGACTTTGGCATCTTCCGCTTCTCTTTTTACTTGTTTCACAAGCTCTTTGCGACGTTCTTCCGTCAGCTGTGGAATCGAGATTCTTAAAAGAGAACCATCATTTGCCGGTGTAAGGCCAAGGTCAGATTTTAAAATGGCTTTTTCCATATCGCCCAAAACCGCTTTATCGTAAGGTTGAATAACGAGAAGCCGTGCTTCTGGAACGGAGACTGTCGCTAATTGATTGATCGGTGTTGGGACACCATAGTAATCAACTGAAATTTTGTCCAAAAGTGCCGCGCTTGCTCGTCCGGCACGAATGCTGGCCAATTCCCGGGTGTAGACTTGAATGGCTTTTTTCATTTTCTCTTTGACATTCGAGATTACTTGATTAGGCATTATTCCTTCCCCCTTACTATCGTTCCGATTTGTTTACCTAACACAGCGCGCTTAATATTTCCTTTTTCCGTAAAAGAAAAGACGATCAGCGGAATATCATTGTCCATGCAAAGTGATGAAGCGGTTGAATCCATGACGGCCAATCCTTCTTTTAAAACGTCAAGATATGAAAGCTGCTCATATTTGACAGCATCTTTATCAAGCTTCGGATCGGCATTATACACTCCGTCAACATTGTTTTTCGCCATTAAAATGACGTCCGCTTCAATTTCGGCAGCCCTTAAAGCGGCAGTGGTGTCCGTTGAAAAATAAGGATTTCCCGTACCAGCGGCAAAAATGACAACGCGTTTTTTCTCGAGGTGGCGAATGGCTCGGCGCCTGATGTAAGGTTCAGCTACTTGAATCATGTCTATCGACGTTTGAACCCGCGTTTCAATTCCCAATTGTTCGAGGCTGTCTTGAAGAGCAAGCGAGTTCATGACTGTTGCGAGCATACCCATATAGTCTGCTGTAGCCCGGTCCATTCCCATTTCGCTTCCGACTTTCCCTCTCCAAATATTTCCTCCGCCAACAACTACGGCAATTTCAACATTAAGCTCCGCCACTTCTTTTATTTGCTCCGCAATGGATTTGATGATGGCCGGATTAATGCCAAAGCCTTCTTTACCCGCCAACGCCTCTCCACTCAATTTCAGTACAACTCGGTTATATTTCGGGATGCTCATCTGAACCTCCAAATCAATTATGTATTCCATTTTCAGTTTGTAAAAGAGGGAACACAAAGTGTTCCCTTTAAAGCTGGATGATTTATTTCTTCGCTTGATTCATTACTTCTTCAGCAAAGTTTTCTTGGCGTTTCTCCAACCCTTCGCCGACCTCATAACGAACAAAATCCACAACTTTCGCTCCGTTTGAGCTGACAAATTTACCAACTTTTTCATCAGGGTTTTTTACAAAGGATTGGTCAAGCAGACAAATTTCTTCGAAAAATTTGCCGAGTCGGCCTTCCACCATTTTTTCAACAATTTTTTCCGGTTTGCCTTCATTTAAGGCTTGCTCTGTCAACACTTGGCGTTCGCGTTCTGTTTCCTCCGCAGGCACTTGATCGCGAGAAATGTATTTAGGCTTGATTGCGGCGACATGCATCGCAACATCCTTGGCAACATCGGCGTCTGTCGTTCCTTCAAGAACAGTCAAAACACCAATGCGTCCGCCCATATGCAAATACTCACCAAATACGCCATTATCCGTTTTTGTTTTTACTTCAAAGCGGCGAAGCGTGATTTTTTCACCGATTTTCGCAATGGCTGAGTTAATATATTCAGTGACAGTTTCGCCGCCGCTCATTTTTTGCTCAAGTGCTTCTTCCAATGATGAAGGTTTGTTGGCAAGTAAATGCTGGGCCAATTCTTTTACAAGCTCTTGGAAGTTTTCGTTTTTTGCAACAAAATCTGTTTCGGCGTTCACTTCTAAGATGACAGCTTCATTGCCCTCACTGAGGATATAAGCTGTTCCTTCGGCTGCAATCCGATCAGCTTTTTTTGCTGCCGAAGCCATGCCTTTCTTTCTGAGAAAGTCAATTGCTTCTTCCATGTTTCCATTTGTTTCTGTTAGTGCTTTTTTGCAGTCTAGCATGCCCGCACCTGTTTTGGCACGCAGTTCTTTTACCATTTGTGCAGTAATTGCCATTATTTTTCCTCCTTGAATGAGATACGAACCAAGTTGTTTTAAAAAAAGGTGACAAGCGTATCCACTCTTATCACCTTTTCACTGCATTAACTGTTATGCATTGGCAGTTTCAGACGCTTCTTCTTCTTCCTGCTCTTCTTCGCTGTATTTAGCTTCCAACAAGGCATCGGCCATTGTAGCTGTCAACAACTTAACCGCGCGGATTGCGTCGTCGTTTGCCGGAATCACATAATCAATTTCATCCGGATCGCAGTTCGTATCAACAATACCCACAATCGGAATATTTAACTTCCGGGCTTCAGCCACTGCAATGCGCTCTTTTCTCGGATCAATGATAAACATTGCGTCAGGAAGAGTCTTCATGTCTTTGATTCCGCCTAAAAACTTGACGAGACGGTCACGTTCCCTATTCAGCATGACAACTTCTTTTTTCGGTAGAACGTCAAATGTTCCGTCTTCTTCCATTTTTTCAATCGCTTTTAAGCGCTCGATTCTTTTTTGGATTGTTTCAAAATTCGTTAAAGTTCCGCCGAGCCAGCGGTGGTTGACATAAAAGTGTCCAGCTCTCTCCGCTTCATCTTTAACAGATTCCTGGGCTTGCTTCTTCGTTCCGACGAATAGAACTTTCCCGTCGTTTTCGGCAAGCTCTCTCATAAATTTGTAAGCTTCCTCGACCTTTTTCACAGTTTTTTGCAAGTCGATGATATAAATACCGTTTCTTTCCGTAAAAATGTATTTCTTCATTTTAGGATTCCAACGGCGGGTTTGGTGTCCAAAATGTACACCAGCTTCAAGCAATTGCTTCATAGAAATGATAGACATAAAATGTTTCCTCCTTGGTTTTTTTCCTCCGTTTCAATCATTTTTTGTGCAGGCTGTTTTTTGCAATAATGCCAAACAGCACCCTGTCACAAAATTATGAAACGTGTGTTTTAATACCACCAAATAATATAGCACAATCAAAAATCGTAATCAAGTAATGTTTTAAGCCTGCTGGTAAAATTTCATGGCAAGTTCAATTTCGGTTTTCCCCTTCCCAAGAGCTTTTGCGATCTCTGTCATTGTCATCCCCTGGGCCGCCATTGCTTCCACTTGGTTTCGGAGGGATTGTTCCTCTTGAGCATTTTCCGTTTCTTCAACCCTGTCTAACGTTTCTTCAGTGATGTCTATTGTTTCCTCAGTACTGTCTATCGCTTCTTCGGATAGCCCGCCTCCAATGACGTCTTCAGGTTTGTCCGCTTTATCGTTATATGAGGTGTTCTGCCCCGGTTTTTCATCCATCTTTCTAGCATGCGCGAGTTGCTGTAAAAACCGGTCGTTTTCTTCCCTCATCTCCGCAAGCAGGCCGCTTACCAGCTCTTCCGCTTCAGATAGCATTTCCCGCTGCTTTTTTTCAACCTCCAATAGCCGATTTTGCCGCATAAACAGGAGGATAATGGCAAAAATCAAAAGAGCGTTTATTAAAAATAAAATAAGTATCATTACGGCTGTCAAGATGATCCCTCGCTATCTTAATTGCATGAGCTGGTTTCTTAACTTAAATAACGCTTTAGAATGAATTTGGGAAATTCTTGAGGTCGACAAGTCTAGGACTTGGCCGATCTCTGTCAATGTTAGCTCCTCTTTATAAAACAGGCTTAAAACGAGTTGTTCATTTTCCGTCAGATGGGCGATTGCCCCAGCCATTTCTTCCAGCCATTCATGATGGACAAGCTGTTCCTCAGGTCCGGGGGTTTGTTCATCTTTTATGATATAGCCGTGATGTTCTTGATCTTCGTCTCCAGTTAAAAAATCATCCACTGAAATAATTTGTGAAAAATAATATTCATTTAATGTTTTCGTTACATCTGTTTCATCAAGGCCGAGCTCTTGCGCAATCTCTTCTACGGTTACACGCCGCATATATTGCTGTTCTAGCTTTTGCTGCACAGATTCGATTTCTTTTGCTTTGTCGCGGGTGTTTCTCGGAAGCCAATCTTCCTTCCGAAGGCCGTCCAAAATCGCGCCTCTTATCCGAAACGATGCATACGTTTCAAACTTTAGATCCCGGGAATGGTCAAATTTTTCAAATGCGTCCAAAAGACCAATGAGCCCAAGGCTCCGTAACTCTTCCCGACTTACATTTTTAGGCAAATTGACGGAAATCCGCTGGACATGGTATGAAACGAGAGGCATATATTTTTTAACCAAATGGTTGCCGGATTGTTCATCCCTTGTTTTTTTCCAGAGATCCCAATGCCTCCGTTCTTCAAGAGGTGGGGAAAGTGACATATATATCTCCTCCTTTTCGAAATGGAAACGGGGGAAACGTTTGAGAAAGTAGCCCCTTGTTTATTTGCCGTGAAACAGCTTGCGCAATCTTGCCATAAATGAATCGTTCTTTGTTTCACCACCAGACCTGCCGTTTCTTCCCGTCAATTGGTCAACGGCATGTTCCAATATAATAGATACGGAAGAACGGGGATACACACAATAAACAGGGGTGTAATTCAAGACGGCTTCTCGTACAAGTTTGTCTTCCGGTAATATCCCCAACAATTCGATTTCCTTTTGAAGAAACTTGCGCATGGCTTGCTGTAGACGAAAGAATGTTTCCCGTCCCTGTCGTTCATGATCAGTCCGGTTGCACACTACGAGAAACCGGGTATTTTCATTCTGCAGATAGGCCAGTTTCATGATTGAGTAAGCATCCATGACCGCAGTAGGTTCCGGGGTTGTCACAACGATTAAATCATCGGCTGCCAGCAGGATATGGAGCAATGCTTGGCCGGCTCCTGCCGCCATATCAAAAATAATATAATCGTATGTTTCCTGAAACATTTGTAAACCTGCAAGAAGCGACTTGACCGTATTGTTATCCAGTTCAACCGCGCCATATAGCCCGTTTCCGCCTGCAATATACGAGACGCCCAAAGGCCCTTTCTGCACAATTTGGGCTAACGGTTCACCTTTTAGGATAAAATCACCCATTGTCTTGTCCGCTGAGCCACCCAACAGTAAATTGACATTCCCCATGCCGATATCGAGATCAAAAACAAGCACTTTATATCCTCTTTTGGCAAGGATGACAGCTAAATTACTTGAAATATTGGATTTGCCCACTCCGCCTTTCCCACTGACCACGGCTAAAGTCCTCGCCTGTTTCTTTGTTATGTTCTTCAATTTTAAACGCAGGCCTTCTGCTTGATCCTTCATCTGCTTTGCTCTCCAAAGATATAGTTGCCAAACAACTCCGGTGCAGCAAGGACAAGGTCATCGGGTACTTCTTGCCCGTCTGTGATATAGTCGGCCGCCAAGCCATACTGAAGCATCATGTTAACCATGGGACCGTAAACATCCGTTTCATCCACTTTTGTAAAAATAAATTTTTGAGCACTGAGATGCTGAAAATGCTTCATGATGGATTCAACATCCCTTTCTTTCATGGAGGCAGTTAATATGAGATAAACATCCAAATCACTTACCAGTGAAAGTATACAGTTTAAATCGGTGACGAATTTGCCATCACGATAATTCCGTCCCGCTGTGTCAATAAATACATGGTCAAAGGAAGCAAGTTTGTTTGCGGCTTCTTTAAAATCATTCGCGTCATATACGACTTCCACCGGGACATCAAGCAGCTTAGCGTATGTTTTTAATTGTTCGATCGCGGCAATGCGGTATGTATCCATCGTCATAAAGGCGATCTTCTTTTTCTGTTCGAGCATGGCGCAGGCTGCCAGCTTGGCCAAGGTCGTTGTTTTTCCCACACCCGTAGGCCCGACAAGCGCAATAAATTTTTTTTCGAAAGTCGCGCCAGAAAAGCCCAATTTCTTTAATTCGCCGCAAAGAATGGATTTAGCCGCCAGCGACATCTCCATTTCATCGGGTTCTTTTTCTGCTTTCCTCCATATGTCCAATAACTGGTCCCCAATCGCCAGGACAAAATTCTTATCCAGCTCTTGATTCATGCATCTTAACAAACTTTTTTGAATCGCGGACGGATACATTTCGAGTTTGGGATCAGGGACATAACTTCTTTTTTTCACAATTTTTTTCAACGTTTCCAGTTCTTTTAAAACAGCATCATTTTGCGCTGGTTGGAGCATTTGGGCATAAACTGCCGGTTGAACTGGCTTTGTTTCCTCTACGTGATCAAGAGCGGCAATCACTTCAAATTGCTTTTTCTTGAAAAGTCCCATAACGCCCTTCGTCCATAACACTTTTGAGCTTAATATGACAGCATCCTCGCCGAGCTGTTTTTTTACCCTGTTAATAGCCTCCGGCATCGAAGCCGCCACGATTTTTTCAACCTTCATCAGACATTCACCATCCCGATGCTCTGTACTTCAATATCCGCTTCCAACTCATTATAGGATAGAACTGGCACTTGTGGGAAATATCTCTCGGTCAATTGCCGGACATACATTCTGACAGCAGGAGAACAGAGTAAAATGGGTATTTGTTGCACCTTCGACAATTGTTCGAGTTGTGCCGCAATAGATTCCAATATTTTTTTCGAGTCATTTGGCTCGATGGCCAAGTAATTGCCATTCTCCGTTTGCTGTATGCTGTCAGCAATCATTTTTTCCACTTTTCCTGAGACTGTCAGGACTTTTAAGACTGGCTCATCTCCTACATACTGTTTTGTTATTTGCCGTGCCAGCGCCTGGCGAACATATTCCGTTAGCAGATCGGTATCAATGGTCGTCTTTGCATAATCAGCAAGTGTTTCAAATATAACAACCAAGTTTCTGACCGATACTTGCTCTTTTAACAATTTGGCAAGGACTTTTTGAACTTCTCCAATCGTGAGCGGATTAGGTGTTACTTCTTCAACAAGAATCGGGTGTGTTTCCTTTAAGTGATCTATCAATTCTTTCGTTTCCTGTCTGCCGAGCAGCTCATGAGCATTCGCCCTAAGCACTTCCGTTAAATGAGTCGCTACGACAGAAGCAGGATCGACAACGGTATAACCGGCAATCTCGGCCTGTTCTTTTACTTCTTCTGTAATCCATTTTGCGGGAAGACCAAAGGACGGTTCAATCGTATCAATTCCCTCAATCTCGTCCTCGCCTCCCGGACTCATTGCCAAGTAATGATCCAATAACAAATTACCGGAAGCAACAGGGTGACCCTTAATTTTAATTTGGTAGGCATTAGGTTCCAACTGGATATTGTCACGTATCCGTACAACAGGAATCACAATTCCCAGTTCTAATGCCAATTGCCTCCTAATCATGACAATTCTGTCCAGCAAATCTCCTCCCTGCTTCACATCGGCAAGCGGAATGAGCCCATACCCAAATTCAAACTCAATCGGGTCCACATGCAATAACCCAAGTATATTTTCCGGCTTTTTCATTTCTTCCGCTTCCAGTTCCTCAGGAGCTTGTGCTATTGCAGCACTTTCTTTGTCGGGTATCCGGGAAAGGAAGAACCCCCCTGCTCCAAGTAAGCCTGCAATCGGGACCGTTAGCATATTATGTATGGGTGTTGCAAGACCAAGCAGAAAAATGGTGCCAGACGCGATGTACAGCAACTTTGGGTAACTGAGCAGTTGTCCGACGATATCAGAACTAAGGTTCCCGTCTGATGCGGCCCTTGTCACAACAATACCGGTTGCCGTTGAAATCAGGAGCGCAGGGATTTGGCTGACAATCCCATCTCCTACCGTAAGCATGGAGTATTTCAAAGCGGCTTCCCCGATCGGCAGGCCATGTTGCAGCATTCCAATCAAAATTCCAAATAATAGATTGATCAGTACAATAATAATACCGGCAATGGCATCACCTTTTACAAATTTGCTGGCCCCATCCATCGCTCCGTAAAAATCGGATTCGCGGGCCACTTTTTCTCTTCGCACTTTCGCCTCGTGCTCTGAAATAATGCCGGCATTTAAATCAGCATCGATGCTCATCTGTTTGCCCGGCATCGCATCGAGGGTAAACCTCGCGGCTACTTCCGATACCCGTTCGGCTCCTTTTGTAATGACGACAAATTGAATAATGACCAGTATAAAAAAAACAACCAGTCCAACAAGGACATTACCGCCAACTACGAATGTCCCGAAGGTTTCTACGACATTTCCGGCATCTCCAACGGAAAGAATAGATCTCGTCGTCGAAACGTTTAGTCCCAGCCTGAACAAAGTGAGCAGCAATAATAAAGATGGAAAAATTGAAAACTGCAGCGGCTCATGCATGTTCATGGAAGTAAGTACAACCAACAGTGCGAGAGAAATGTTCGCGATGATGAGAAAGCTTAACAGCCATGGCGGAAACGGAATGACCAACATGGCGATGATTAATATAACGCCTAATAAAATAGTAATATCTTTTACTTTCATCATACGTTCTCTCCCTAAAGCCCAAATCAAATCTTATGTTTGATTCGATACACATAAGCTAATATTTCAGCAACCGCCTTAAAAAAGTCTTCGGGTATTTTGTCCCCGATGTCGGTTTGTTTGTATAATGCCTGTGCCAATGGACGATTTTCAACAAGCACAACATCATGTTCCTTGGCAATTTTTTTTATTCTTTCCGCCATGAAATCGAGTCCTTTTGCTACCACAAACGGAGCGTCGGATTCATCTTCGTCATATTTAAGGGCAATGGCATAGTGTGTGGGGTTAGTAATGACAACATCCGCATTGGGAACTTCCTGCATCATGCGAGCCATGGCCATCTCTCTTTGCCTCTGCTTAATTTTTGATTTTACCAGCGGATCGCCTTCTGTATTTTTAAATTCGTCCTTTACATCCTGCTTGGACATCCGGATGTTTTTTTCAAAATCATACCGTTGATATAAATAGTCCAATAGGGATAACAGCAATAAGGCGATGGAGGCGCTGATTCCCATTTGCAAGGTCAAGCTTGCGATTGTTTTTAAAGCTGCGGGGGCGGCTTTATGGGACAGCACGAGCACTTCGTCAATTCTTTGCCACAATACAAAGAAAGCCACGAAGCCGACAAACCCGATTTTCAAAATCGACTTTAACAATTCAACAATTGCCCTGACAGAGAATATCCTCTTCATCCCTTTGATCGGATCAATTTTTTCAAACTTTGGTTTGAGCGGCTCGGTTGTTGCCATAAACCCGATTTGCAGCAAGTTCGCCCCCACTCCTGCCAGCAATCCCAATAGCATGATGGGGCCCAAGAGAATAGCCATTCCGTTTAATACTTCAATGGAAATGAGCCGCAAATTCCCAGGCGTCAAATCAAGAAGCATATATTCCGTAAATGTTTCCCGAAAAATATGAAAAACTGTTTGGCCCAGCTTCGAGGAAAAAAACAGTAAAAAGATGAAGACAGCAAGCAATCCAATCGCTGTATTGACATCTTGGCTTTTTGCCGCCTGTCCTTTTTTTCTCGAATCTTGCCTTTTCTTCGGTGTTGCTTTCTCTGTTTTCTCCCCCGCAAAAAATTGTAGATCCAACTGAAACTGTTTCATGATTGACTCCCCAGCATTTCCATCACATCTCTCATCACTTGTCCCATCGTTTCAAATAACTGTTGAATGACACCAAATATGACACCCATCACAATAAACAGGACAATAAAACTGACAGCAATTTTGATTGGAAAACCAACGACAAACACGTTCATTTGCGGTACCGTCCTGGCCACTATCCCGAGTGCCACATCTACCAGAAAAAGCACGGCAACAACAGGCACTGAGATTTGAAAAGCAATTAGAAACAGCATCGAAAAAGATTTTGCGATATACTCCGCCAGATTGGCATTGGCAAATCCAAAGCTGGCCTGATCGAGCGGAATAAACTGATAACTGTAAAAAATCCCGTTTAGCAGCATATGGTGTCCGTCCACGGCCAAGAGCAATAAAAGAGAAAAAATATACAAATACTGGCCAATTAAGGGAGATTGAACGCCTGTTTGCGGGTCAATGATATTAGCGATGGCAAACCCCATCTGAAAGTCGATAAAATTTCCGGCAACTTGAATGGAAGTCAAAACCATATAGGCGATAAACCCGATAAAAAGTCCTACAGCCGCCTCTTTTAACATCAACAGAAAATAAGCCGCATTAATATCAATCGTTCCCTGGTATACCGATGCATACATCAAAACCGATACAAAAAAAGCAAGGCCGATACGAAATAAGGAAGGCAGTGTCCGGTATGAAAATAGCGGCATCGTGACGAAAAAGGCAGACACCCTGACAAATACAAGCAAAAAGACTGAAAATCGTGTAATAAACTCTTCCATTCCATCAACCTACAAACTGGGTTAAGTTTTGGAAAATATCCGAAGTGTAGGATAACATCCGACTTAACATCCAGGGCCCGAAAAATACAATTCCCAACAGGACTGCAATAATTTTGGGAATGAACGCGAGGGTTTGTTCCTGTATTTGTGTCGTTGCCTGAAAAATACTGACGGCCAGGCCAATGATTAATGCAAGTAACAGAAGAGGGCCGGCGATAATTAAAATCGTATAAACTCCCTTTCCCGCTAACGAAATAACCGATTCGGCGCTCATATGATCACCTTCTTTGAATGTATAAAGTGAAATAGGACCACATGGTGTGGTTCATGCAGACGTTGCCGCACGATGTGGCGTTCCCGCTAATAAAAGGCAGAACAAAGGCAAAAGCCGAAAGCGTCCTATTCATAAGCCCATGTCATGCAGAGACTTCCTCGAAAAAGCTTGCGCTTTTTCTACAGATGATGACGGTACGATCGAAACTTTCCTTGTCTTTTCGCTTCGCTTGTACGTTGCAACGCCTTTTTGCCCGCCTTGAAAACATGCGATGTATCACTGTCAAAGTTTCTTCTTATCCTGGCCATCCAAAGCCATCGGGCGATTACCGGCAGTTGCTCCCTATACAGATCACGCTCATGTGATTTTCTGAAAGCAGGGGGCTTCCTGCCAGTCAAAGCCGGATAAAGTGAAACTTCAATTAGTGACGGTGAGACCCGTAATATGGGGCAGCGGGTTAAAACTTGTTACGTAAAACTTTCAAGCAATGATTTGATCACCAAGTACCACCCGTCAACGAGCACAAAGAGCAAAATTTTAAACGGGAGAGAAATCATCATCGGCGGAAGCATCATCATCCCCATAGACATCAAAACACTGGCCACAACCATGTCAATGACCAAGAAGGGGATAAAGATCATAAAGCCAATTTGAAACGCGGTCTTCATTTCACTGAGCGCAAAGGCCGGCACAAGTGCCTGCAATGGAATATCCTGAATCGACTCGGGCGGTTCAGATTCTGTATACGTTAGAAAGAGTTCCAAATCTTTTTGTCTTGTATGCTTGCTCATAAATTCTTTAAAAGGCACCGCAGCCTTTGTGTACGCTTCTTCCAAAGTAATTTCATCCTGAAACAAAGGGGTCAGCGCTTCATTATTTACCTCGTTGAATGTGGGTGCCATAATGAAAAATGTTAAAAACAGCGATAAGCCCACGATGACCTGGTTAGGAGGCATTTGTGGAGTTGCTAGGGACGTTCTCACAAATGAAAGAACGATCACAATACGCGTAAATGATGTCATGACCATTAAAATGCCTGGAGTGATCGACAACACGGTTAACAGGAGAAACAATTTAACGGAAGTGGACACCGATTCTGGTGAACTGTTAAAAAACTCCGTGATTTCACTCATGTGTCTCACTCTCCTTCCGCAAACGATCAAGCGCCTGTAATCTTTCTTTTTTGATGCCATCCATTTCATCCATCAGCTGCTGGTGAAAATCTTTTTTATGTTTGTTGTCCATTCCGCTTCCATGCTTGACAGCCTTTTTTACATTGTTAACCCATTTTGTCAGCTTTGTTGGCTGAAAACTCTTTTCCAACTGCTCGTTATACTGGTGAAGATATTCCTGAATTTCTTTTTCGTCTGATACTTCTTTAATCAAGCGAATATCTTCACCAACACCCAAAACAAAAAGGCGCTTGCCGACCCTTACCATTTGGAGCGAGCGGTTGCCGCCCAATGCCGTCCCGCCAAGATTTTGGATCAGGCTTGTTTGTTGATATGATTGGGTCCGTTTATTGATAAACTTTAACAAGAAATATAAAAGGGCGATGACAAAAATCAAGGCAAATAGCATTTTTAAGACATCCATCACACCGATTGAAACTGACTGATTTTTTTTGGGCGCAACATCCCCTTGTTCCGTTTCTTCTTTATTTTCTTTGCATTTCTCAGGGTTTTCCATGCATTCGCCGACGGAATAACCCGTTTTGCTTGCCTGGGCAACTGGCGGGTTGATCAGGGTGAAAAAAATGATCACGCACCATAAAACTTTACTTTTGTTTATCATTGTTCGATTTCCCAACTCTATGAAAATATATGGCTTTGCCTCCATTCTATCTCAAACGTTCGAGGCGATTCCGCTTGTTCAAAATATTAGTGACTCTTACACCAAAGTTTTCATCAATCACAACCACTTCCCCTTTTGCTATGTGACGGTTGTTGATTAAGATATCTACTGGTTCCCCAGCCAATTTATCAAGTTCTATAATGGATCCTGCGCCAAATTCAAGTATTTCCTTAACCGAACGGCTAGTTCGTCCGAGCTCAACAGTCACTTGCAAAGGTATATCCAGTAAAACATCAAGGTTGTTGGCTTCAAAACTATCAACACTCTCTTCATTAAAATCGGAAAAGTCGGCTTTATGAACATTGGGCGGAGTGTTTTCGGCAGCCATTTGTTGAGTCGCTGTCCTTGTATTTTCCTTCCTGGGACGCGATGCCTCTTTATCTGTCATTTGAGGGGAAGTCGTCTCACGCTGTTCTTTAACAGGTTTCTCTCCTGCTTTTTCCATCTTGGACTGCTCATCTCCTCCTTTTTCAAGCTTTAACATAAGTTCTTTCACCAAATCCTTTGCAAAGTCGATCGGTATGAGCTGTGTTAATGTGGAATCAATAATATCACCGACTTTTAACTGGAAAGAAACGCGGGCAAACTTGCTTTGGTTTGACAACTCTTCCAATACTTCAACAAAGGAGTCTTCAGGCCAATGAATAGTGGGAGGAGAAATATCCACCCTTTTACTAAAAAATGTGGACATCGATGATGCTGCTGAACCAATCATCTGATTCATCGCTTCCTGAACAGCGCTTAAATGGATCTCATCCATTTCTTCTGCAGGCGACGTTCCATCCCCGCCCAACATCATATCGGCAATGGCAGCCACATCGCTTTTTTTTAGAATTAATACATTTACCCCTGAAAAGCCGGAAGTATAGGTAACACGGACAGCCACACCCGAATCCAAAGGCTCATCCGAGATATCCCTGTCTAACATAGAAACAGTCGGCGTTGTGATTTCTACTTTTTGATTTAGCAGTGTAGAAAGAGTGGTTGCTGCCCTGCCGACAGAGATGTTGCCTACCTCGCCTAATGCGTCACGTTCCATTTCATTCAAATCATCTATTTCATTGTTGTTTTCATTCTCTTTTTCAATGAATCCTGTAGAAAGCAGCATTTCAATCTCTTCCGGAGAGAGCTTCTCATTATTCATTGTCTTCATCTCCCTCGTTTATCATCGATAGAATTTGTACAGCAAGATAATTATGTCTCCTGCCCGGTTGACCCAGGTATTTCGGGATGCCGGCAATTTTGACAGTTAGGGGGTCATCTATACTTGTATTGAGTTGAAAAACATCCCCCTCATTAAGCGACAGAAAATCTTTTACAGTCAGATCCGCCGAGCCCAAGTCGGCTGTTATTTCCATCTCTGTACCTCTTATATTTTTGTCCAGAGCCAAAATGGTTTCAGGCTTTCTTTCTTTGGCGCCCGATTCCATCCAATATTGTGCCGAAAGCTTCGGAATGATGGGCTCCAGTACAACGTGGGGAATACATATATTAATCATTCCGCTCGTTTCTCCAACCGTTGCCTGCATTGTAATGACAACAACCGTTTCATTTGGGGAAACCATTTGTAAAAATTGTGGATTCACTTCAATTTCGGTTAAAATCGGATCAATATGCGTAATGCCCGTCCACGCCTCTTGCAATGGTTCCAGCGTCCGCCGAAATAGCTTTTCCAACAGCTTCATCTCTATATCTGTTAAATGATTGATCTTGTTCAAACCAGAACCCTTACCGCCCAAAATGCGATCAACCATCGCATAAGCAATATTGGGATGGACTTCCATGATCATTCTGCCTTTAAGCGGCGGTATTTCCAAGACATTTAAAAATGTCATACTTGGAATGGAACGTATGTACTCGTCATATGGTATTTGATCAGCCGACGCGACTGAAAAATTGGTATATGTTCGTAAATGAGCAGAATAAAGAGTTGTCAATAACCTGGAAAAATTGTCATAAATCCTCGTTAAGCTTCTGATTTGATCCTTGGAAAAGCGTAAAGCCCTTTTAAAATCATAAACTTGCACATCTTTTTCTTGCTCATTAAGTACTTCTTCTTCAAGAGTGATGTCTCCCTCTGAAAGCCCCGATAATAAATCGTCAATTTCACTTTGAGATAATATCTCATCAGACATGATAGCCACCTCCAATGATACAATTTGAATATTTATTCATGAAACAATATAGGAGGTGATATATACTTTTTTTATTTCACCATTTTGTAACAGTTCGCCTATTTTGACTTCCATCATTTCTTCTAACTTCCTTTTCCCTTCTTTTCCCTCTAAATCTCCCGACTTCATGTCTGCAAGTTCAGACAGAATGATACTCCGAATTTGAAAATCACGCTTTTCAAGCTCTTGTTTCGCTTCTTCCCCGTCCGTTTCCACTGTCAAAGACAGCTTAATATAGCGGCCATCCTGCAAGTTCGTCGTAATGTCATTTACATGAACTGATGCTTCTAACACTTCGTCAATGGAAGGCTCTTTATCTTTCGATTTTCCACTGTTGTCATTTATCAACAAATAAGCTGTTCCGCCAAGAAGCACAACGATAAATATAATAAGCAAAATATTGATAATTCGTTTACCCATCAGCATGGCCCCCCTGTTTCTGGCCAAAAAGTTGAATTGATTGATAAAAATCAAGCATTCTTTCCCTGACCAAAATTTCAGATTCCGAAACAACATACTTATGCCCATTCGTCAAAGTAATGGTCGTATCAGGAAAAGTTTCAATTTTTTCTATGTACAATGCATTCAAATAAAAAGACTTTCCGTTTAATTTCGTCACCTGAATCAATAATCATCCAGGACCGGAGTGTGACCGGTCCTGTCCCCTCCTTTTAGTTAACGTTTTAAGTTGACAAGTTCCTGAAGTATCTCATCGGATGTGGTAATGATTCTTGAATTGGACTGGAAGCCGCGTTGTGCAATGATCATTTCTGTGAATTCTTCTGAAAGATCAACGTTTGACATTTCCAACCTTCCGCTTAAAAGCTTCCCTGCCCCGTTTTCCAGAGGCTGCCCATGCGCGGGAGGCCCGGACGCTTCAGTCGGAATGTAAAAGCTTTCCCCTGATTTTTCCAGCCCACCATTATTAGGGAACCTGGCTACTCCGATCACCCCGGCAGTACCAGGTGTTCCATTACGCATAAATGAGACTGTTCCATCATCTGCGATGCTTATGTTTGAAACTTGATTAATATCATTAATGACAATCGGATCCCCATTACTTTGCAATACTAGGGCACCAGTAGATGTAACAAGGGTGCCGGATTGATCAAAACCAAGATTTCCAACCCGTGTGTATTTAATGTCATTTCCGACCTGGGCAATCAAATAGCCGTCTCCTTGAATGGCGACATCTAGCATTCTATCAGTCATTTGCGGGCTTCCTTGCGTATCGATCGTTTCAATCGCGGAAATCTGCGAGCCCAGCCCCACTTGTTTAGGATTGACTCCTCCACGATTATTCCCCCCGCCGCTGGCACCGGAGATCGTCTGGCTTACCATGTCCTGAAAGGTGATACGCCCTTTTTTAAATCCGTGTGTGTTGACATTCGCGATGTTGTTTCCTATTACATCCAGCTTAGTTTGAAAGTTTTTCATTCCACTTATTCCTGCATACATTGATCGCAGCATATTTTTTTCCTCCTTTAATCAACCGCTTCAGTCATTCCGCGGTTACGGCTCCCTATTCAGGTCCAGCCGTTTGCAAAATGTCTATTCCATAATAATGGTTCCATCAATATTTGTGAAAATATGGCTCGCCGCTTCTTTTCGGTCCAACAATGTTATAACGGTATGATTCTTCGTACTGATCAGAAGGGCCGCCTCTTTCAGCAGCACAAGCGGTTCATTTACGCCTTTTGCCTGTGCCTTATGTATTTTTTCTTCTATTTGGCCCCACTTGTTGGGACTTATATGGATATTCCTTTGCTCCATCCTCAACCTGGCATGTTTGCTTAATGTCAGCTTGTTCGATTGTTGAATCGTTTCGTTTAGCTGTTGCGCAAATGAATGTTTATTTTGCACGGTTGCATGTTTCGCTTCGTTTGCCGGCTGGCGGATTACATTCACTTTTCCGCTGTAGGGATGAATAAAATGATTGTTCATGGATCTTTTATCCTTTTTACAAAATTTTCGTAATCTGATTGAAATCAACGACAGTCTGATCTTCAAGCAGAAGCGAAAGTACACCGTTTTTAACGGATACGGATTGTACAGTTCCGGATTGTTCATTTTGTTCATCGTCCATCCATGACACTGTTTTTCCGATGAGATGGCTCGCCTCAAGCAATGGATTTCCAGCCGGAGCAGGCATTAATTCAGAGATGTTCGCCGGTGTCAGTTCTGTACCGTCTTCAAGAATGATCCGTACCGTATCTCCAAGAAACTGGACAGATGCTACAACTCCCTTGCCTTCAGTAATGATCGGCTCTCCCGTCTCACTATCTTGACCATCAACCCTATGCCAAGTCACTTCTTTCCCGACAAACTCGGTAAAAGAAAGCAAAGAGGACTGTGAAAAACCATCTTGCCACATTTCCAAGGTCTTATTAATATTTGTCAACTGCTCTAATGACGAGAAAGTGGCCATTTGCGCAATAAAATCTTTATCTTCCATCGGATTCAGAGGGTCTTGATTTTGTAACTGTGTTAGTAAAATCTTTAAAAACGCATCCTGCCCTAAAGTGTTTTGACCCTCACTTTTCTTTTGAAATGGATTTTCCGGTACAGAATAGTCGTTGTTGATCGCGTTTGTCACAATTTCACCTACACTTCCGTCTCAAATATGGCATCATTTAGTACAATGGAAAAATGTTGTTCATTCTTTTCCTTCTTTTCTTTCTGTGTTTGTTCGCTGTGTTGTTCTTCTTGCTGCTCCTTTTGCCCTTGCTTGCCGTCAAAGTACGGGTGCTTTTCGATGTTTGGCTGATGTGTTACATCCACTTTTTCAATTTGAATGTTGTGGTTTACCAAGCCATGCTTCAGTTGCTGTAAATTCGAATCAAGCAGTTTTTTGGCCATTTGCGTAGATGCGATAATACGGGCAACCATTTCCCCTTCTTTTTGGAATAACTCGACTCTCAGCATCCCCAGATGTTCTGGATAAAGGCGAATCGTCAATTGTTTTGTTTGATGAATATTGGAAAAATGAGCGTTCCGTAAAACGGAAACTAATTTCCTTACAAGTGCTCTCCCCTCTGGTTCTTGAACACCGTCATCAAGTAAGCGGGACAAGTATTGCTTTGTATGAGCTTCTGTCAAACCCATATTGAAAGGACTGTCGCGGTCAATCGAAATTCTTGGTGCTGCGTGTTCCTGATAAGCTTGGCGTCCGAATATAAGCCCCAAGTTCAATTGTTGCTCCCTGCTCACTTGATTGTTCACTGGTTGCAACGATCTTGACTTCGCCAATTGTACAATAGGAGACTCTTTATGTTTCTCAGTTGAGTCCGCTACTTTCGGCCATTCGTTTTCCGGTTGAACAGCCCTGAGAGATTCAGGCCGCTCTGGAACAGTCTTAGTCGGCTCCGGAACAGTCTTAGTCAGCTCTGAAACAATTTCAGACCGCTCTGGAGCAGGTCGCGTTTTAAATTCGTCAAAGCGCAAGTATTTCTGAGCTTCTGGGGTTCCCAAGATTGATGTCAACTTTTCTCCCAACTGATGCAGTTGTTGAATAGTGTTGTGCTCATGCTCAACCGGCGATTCAGCAACAAGGGAAATGAACTCCTCCAGTTTCTTTAATAAATCAAGCGGATTCGTGACTTCTGTGTTCTCCAGTTCCAAAAGAACTTGTTTCATATTTTCCAATAATTGCGGGTCTATATGTTCCAGCTCCTGCTCTATTTCTTTCGAAAGCAAGGGAACCAAATGCTGAATGTCCTTGATCAACTTTTGGAGTACCGAACCATCTTCCTCAGAAAGCAAAGAAGCAAAGTTTTGAACATCCTGCGTTAATTTTTGCGACTGTGAATCACCTTCTTCAGAAAGCAAAGACGGGTCATCACCATTCAAATTTTTTATCAGTCCTCCAAGCACCTGATGAAATAAAGTGCCTTGATCCACATTTGCCTGGCCCGTTTCGGACGTTACTTTATTGGGCATCATTTCTAACAGCTGCAGCCGCACTGCACTCACCTCCTTTCATTGGCCTCCGTTGATAATTTCTGGGAGAAAGCAGCCGCTCTATCCGGAGGCATTTTCTCCAATATCCTCGCCAATGATTCGGTCGATAAATTAGAAAGTATGTTTAATGATTCCTCTTCTTTCATTTCCAGGATAATCAGTGCAGCTTTTTTGGGCGCCATCGTTTCATAGACCGCTTTTATCTCTTTTATGTCAGGCTTGGCTTCCTGATTGTTTTCTGGATTCCCTTCTGCATCTTCTTCAATGGAACTCTCCAATCTTTCCTGTTCCAAAAGCAACTTGTCCGCTTCCGCTTCTTTTTCTTCCAATTTTTTTTGAAGGCGTTCAAGTTGAGTGTTTTTGTCTTGTATTTCTCCTTCCAGATCCACAATTCTTTTTTGATACTCTTCAATGCTCAAAGTGCTGCTATCTGTAAAAGCCGAAAGAATCGGTACTTTGCTCATTGATTTTTTCGCCTTTTCAAAGACGTTTATACCAGCAATGGATGCAATGACAAGAATGAGGAGCAATATGACTAAAAGCGGAACCGCCACCCATAATATAAACTTCTTAAATACTCCCTTTTTCTCGTTTTGTTCCATATCTTTCAAGGATTTATCCACTTCACCACCTAATTTCCCTTTCGATGACTATATTGAATAGCTGCCAATTCATCCATTTGAGTGTTTTCATGACGCTGAATGAATTGTAAGAAAGACTCTTCGTTTTTTTCTTTTAAACGCTCATATTTCTTACATTCAATATCCCTTTCCAGAAGTTCATCTTTCAGAGATTGCATCTGTTCCCTCGCTTGAATGACTTCCAATTGCCAATGATCAATCGTCTCAGTCATACTTTGCAAAAATTGTTGATACTGCCTAATACCGTTTACTGTAAACCCTTTTTGTAGTTCGTTTGACTGGACTTGTTCAAGGTTCTCTTTTTTCCTTAGAAACTCATACAATGTGGTGGCCGCTTTTTCAAATTGATGAACTGCATTTTGATACGACACATATGCTTCATCTTTTTCTCTTTCTTTTATCTCTAATAAGTTTTGAAATCGATATTCAAACTTCATTTAAACTCACCTGTTTCTACTAAATGAATCAATGACCTGATACATTCTTCACTGGATATCCGTTCATTTGTTTCCTGCTGCAAAAACTTCATAATAGCGGGATAATATTGTATGGCTTCATCAATTTCTGCAGAGCTTCCTTTTTTATAGGCGCCTATATTGATTAAGTCTTCATTATTCATATAAGTACCTAATACATTGCGAATTTTTTCTGCAGCTTTTTTGTGTTCCGGTGTAACCAGGTGATTCATTAGCCGGCTGATACTATTCAATACATTGATCGCTGGATAATGGCCTTTTTGGGCCATTGCCCTGTCTAACACAACATGCCCATCCAATATACCTCTTACTGTATCAGCAACCGGTTCATTCAAATCGTCTCCATCGACAAGAACTGTATAAAAGGCAGTAATGGACCCCTTTTCGCTTGTCCCTGTCCGCTCCATAAGCCTGGGAAGTAACGCAAAAACAGAAGGTGTGTAGCCTTTTGTTGTTGGAGGTTCGCCAACAGCCAAGCCAATTTCTCTTTGGCTCATTGCCACTCTCGTTACCGAATCCATTAATAACGTTACATTGCAACCCTTATCCCGAAAATATTCAGCAATGGCCGTTGCGGTAAAAGCGCCTCTAATTCTCATTAAGGCAGGTTGGTCGGAAGTTGCGGCAACGATAATTGATTTCTTCAATCCCTCAGGACCTAAATCACGTTCAATGAATTCTTTTACTTCTCTTCCCCGTTCACCAATTAAGGCAATGACATTTACATCTGCATGAATATTTCTGGCAATCATGCCAAGAAGCGTACTCTTCCCAACGCCGCTTCCCGCAAATATGCCGAGACGCTGTCCATGACCCACAGTAAGCAAACTGTCAATCACTCTAATACCAACTTCCAATTTGCTGGATATGGATGGCCTTGTTAATGGCGGGGGCGGATTTCTTTCTATCGGTACCGAAGGCATGCCTTGGGGAACCAATGATCCATCCATCGGAACCCCCAAGGGATCGACAACTTTTCCAATCAATTCATTCCCCACATGTATCTTAAGAGGCTTGTTGGTTGATTCAACAAGACTGCCCGGTGCTACTTCCATTAAATTGGAATACGGCATGAGAATTAATTTTCTCCCTTGAAAACCAACTACTTCTGCCATCACAGTACGAATCTTGCCTGTTCTACCGGAAACGTGAATAAGACATACGTCGCCAATTGAACTTTCTGGCCCATGTGATTCGATCATTAACCCGACAACTTTCGTCACTTTTCCATATCGCTTAAACGTATTGATATTACGGATATGCGGAATTAAGTCTTTCGCCTTCATTTTTTTTCATCAGCGGAAAGTATTTCCGTTAGCTTTTCTTTTAACTCTGACAGTTGGCTGTCGATACCTGCTTCTATTCTGATATTTTCCGATTCTATAATGCAGCCATGTTCGTCCATTTCTTCAGATGGGTATATAAACATTTTGACATCAGTGGAACTTGCGGCGGCAAGCTCTTTAGACGCTTCCATCATGAAAGGATATTGGCAAGGATGGACATATAAAGAGATTTCCGGTTCGTTTCTCAACTCTTTTAATACGTTTTTCACGATACCAATATATTGTTCCGGATGATTCGAAACTTCGGATTGCAAAATGGCTTGCGCACTCTCGATAGCGAGTTCAAGTATGGTATACTCGGCCTCTTCGATGTATGCACGGCATTCGTTTTTTGCATGTTCAATGACGCCCTGGGCTTGCATAATCAATTGCTTGTATTCTTTTTTACCTGCTTCTCTCCCGGCTTCCAATCCTTTTTGATAAGCTTCATTCCATGCTTCCTCTTGCAATCTCTTTTTTTCGGCATCCCATGATTGGCGTTCTTCTTCAATGTCCATTTTTAATTTGTCGGCAGCATTGTTAGCATCAGCTAAAATCTTTTTTGCTTTATGTTCTGCTTCAATAATAAATTCTATCGTTTTATTTTCGGTGTCCTCTTCATAAGGTTGTACTTTTTCTATAATTTTTGGCTTTATTGTGGCAGACGTAAGGTGTTCGGAATTCAGTTTGATGAGCTTAGACAAGTATATCGTCTCCTCCTCCTCGCGCCAGTACGATTTCTCCGGTTTCTTCCAAACGGCGAATAATCGAAACAATCGTTGATTGCGCTTCTTCAACATCACTTAATCTGACTGGTCCCATGAGCTCCATCTCTTCTTGAAGCGTCATAGCCATCCGTGATGACATGTTCTTGTAGACCATTTCTTTGACTTCATCGCTTGCCACCTTAAGCGCCAACATCAGATCTTCATTTTCACACTCTCTTATGACTCTCTGAATAGAGCGGTCATCGAGTGTGACGATATCTTCAAACACAAACATCCGCTTTTTAATTTCTTCCGCCAATTTGGGATCTTGAACGCCAAGCGCATCAAGAATGGTTTTCTCGGCTGCACGCCCAACACCTTGAAGGACCTCCACCACAGTATTAATTCCCCCGCTTTGTGAATAATCGTTGGTTACAGTGGCAGAAAGCTTTCTTTCGAGTATCGACTCAACTTCCTTAATGACATCCGGAGATGTTCTATCCATTACCGCGATCCTTCTGGCGATATCAGCCTGCGTATCATTGGGCAATTCCGAAAGAATTTGACCTGCTTTCTCCGGATCCAGATAGGACAATACCAAAGCAATGGTTTGCGGATGCTCATTTTGTATAAAGTTTAAAATTTGGCTTGGATCGGCCTTTCTTGCAAAATCAAAAGGCCTAACTTGCATGGTGGATTGCAATCGATTGATGATTTGGCTGGCTTCTTCTTCGCCGAGCGCTTTTTCGAGCACTGCTTTTGCATAGTCAACGCCGCCTTGAGATATGTACTTCTGGTCGATTGCAATTTCGTGAAATTCTTGAATAACCTCGTCAATTTGTTCCGAGTTAACATTTCTAACCCCAGTAATCTCCATCGTTAATGCTTCAATTTCTTCTTCTGACAAATGCTTATATACTTTAGAGGCACTTTCAGGACCCAATGAAATAAGAAGCACGGCAGCTTTTTGCCTGGCTGTTAGTTCTTGATCTTTTCTCATATGCGTCATGCCTCCTCATCGTCAGCCAGCCACGTGCGAAGCAGCTCCGCAAATTGTTCGGGCTTTTCTTGCGCAAATACTTCCAGCTGTTTACGGTGTTCAAATGGTTCCAGTTCGGCTTTCATATCCGTGTCTGCGTTAGTGTCTTCCGGTTGTTCCACAACTTCCACTTCTTCGGCTTCTTCCCTTGATTTAGAAGATCGAATCCATAAAAATATCAAAGTTGCTATGATGGCCACAAGTAGTCCAAATATGATATATGCCCACCAAGGCAGTAGGCTTCCTTTGGCTTCCTCATCCATGGCTGTTTTTCCATTAAACGGCTGCACAGATACGACAACCTTGTTTTCAATCTCTTCATCCGTTACTTCCACATCCGGATCTTTGTCAATTGAAGTCCTGACAACAGTAGAGAGGATATCACGAATATCATCGACTCGCTCTTCCGGAAAAGAGTTTTCATCTTCCGGGTCTGGCGGCTCGACCATCACTTGTATCCCCAAATCCCGTATTTTATAAGGACTTTCGACGATTTCCTTGCGGACTTTGTTTACTTCATAATTAATAGTCTCTTCGGACTTCTCATATTCCCCGTTATTTCCAGCACCTTCAACGTATTGATTGGCGCCGGCGTCTGCTGGATCACTTGCTTGAGGCACTCCGCCAGGAACACCCTCTTCTCCTGTATAAGCTTCATTTATTCTTTGGGCGCTAATGGCAATTCCGCGCATATTTTCTTCGTCTACAGGTGTAACCAAGTTCTCCTCCCTGTTTTCTTGGGAAAAGTCAATATCGGCTGTAACAAGAGTGACCACTTTGTCAAATCCCGTTAACGTGCCAAGCATTTGTTGAACTTGTCTTTGAATATTCTTTTCAATTTTATCCTTGATTTTCATTTGCTGATCTAATCTGTTATCAGCAAGGCCGCTTTCTTCCAAGTCGTAATACTCCAAATATTGGTTTCTTATCACAATATTCTCAGTTGGAAGATTGGGCACGCTTTTTGATACAAGATGATATAAAGACCGTATTTGCTTTTCAGTAAATTCGTGACCGGGTTGAGTTTGAAGGACAATGGAAGCAGTTGCTTTTTCATCTCCTTCTTTTACGAAAACGCTTTTCTCAGGTATGTTGATCATCACTTTTGCTTCATCAACACCCTCGACGCTAGCTATCATTTCCGACAGCTCATTTTGCATTGCATCCAATTTAATGACATTAAATTCATTGTCTGTCATCCCAAAACTTGCATTGTCGCTAAAGAAAGAATAATCGATATTACCCGACTTCGGAATTCCTTCCGCTGCTAACTCAACCATTAATGACTCAGCCTGTCCCTCTGGCACCTTTATCGTTGTTCCATCGTCTGTGATTTCCGACTTAATTCCTTTGGAATCCAGGTTTTCCTTGATTGAGCCGGTTTCGGCGGCCTTTAAGTTTGTATACAAGGGAACCATTGACGGCCGATTGAATATGTAAGTTAAGCCCACAACCAATAACAGGCCAATAACGAGCAATGAGATAAACAGTATTTTTTGCTTCTTAGATCGCTCCACCCAAAAGTTTTTTATGTATTGTAGTTGCTTTTCCAGTTTCTCCCTCATCGAATATCCCCTTAAATATTACACTTGCATCCTCATGATTTCTTGATATGCTTCTACTGCTTTGTTTCTGATTTCCAATGCCGCTTGCATGGAAACGGATGCTTTTTGTGATGCGATCATTACTTCATGCAATTCTATCTTTTCTCCCGCAGCCAACTTTTTTGTCGCCACATCAGATTCTAGCTGAAGATTATTTACCTCATTTAAAGCTTTTTTCAAATAAGTGCCAAATCCGTTTTCCTGACCGGCCCCCTGCATTGCTTTGCTTGTTTGATTGCCAGGGTTCGAGTTTACTAATTGTGAATTTAGTAGCTGTACTTCCATTCAGTGTCATTCTCCTCTATTTTCCAATTTCTAGAGCTTTCATTAACATTCCTTTTGTCGCATTGAGAACAGTTACATTTGCTTCATAGGATCGGGTGGTACCGACCAGGTCCACCATTTCTTTCAGGGGGTCAACATTTGGATAGTACACATACCCATCTTCGTCTGCATCCGGGTGAACCGGATCAAATACTGCACGGTAGGGCGTTTGATCTTCAATGATACGTGACACCTTTACGCCATTGTGCATTTTTTCATTACTTTTTGAACTGACAGCTTTGTTGAAAATGGATGAAAAGGATGTGTCCTGCGGCTGCATCACTACCATCTTGCGCCTGTAAGGCTGCCATTGGCCATCTACCATTCTGCCGCGTGTCGTATCTACATTCGCCATATTCGACGAGATTGTGTCCATCCTTAGACGTTGGGCAGTGAGAGCCGAGGAGGAAATATTTAACGAATGAAACATTTTATCTACCTCCTTTTATAACATTTTTTAGTGAATTGAATTTTCCATTCAATCTGTCTGATATTGCATTAAAGTAAATTTGGTTTGCCGCAAGATCCGACATTTCTTTATCTATGTCCACGCTATTTCCATCATGGCGATATTGGACACGTACATTATCAATGCCGGTGGTCGGGTGCAAATCAGACTTCAATGTAAAATGTCGTGGATCTGTCCTATGACTTTTCATGTTTGCAACAGAGTTATCCAATGCCTTTTTAAAACTTACTCGTTTCCCCTTGTAGTTCGGTGTATCCGCGTTTGCAATATTCTGGGATGACACCTCATGCTTAATAGTGGAATACTTCAGTGAAGCCTCTAGGGTCGGGAAGATTCCAGAGAATAATGTCATACAAAACACCATCCATTTTTTTCATGTTTCTCCTAAACTTACTACTATTGTAATCTGAATGTCATATTACGTCTATAGATGTCGATACTTTTTTGCGGGTTTAAGGGGTAAAAAGGTGAAAAATGGTACTTTAGTTCTATGAAAATGAGATTGTTTTGTGACATTTTATTGCAAAAATGTATTAAAAATTACATCAAAACGTAAAGTGAAAACAATTGATATGATTTTCATTTTTTTATGAAAAAGAGTAAGAAATCCATATGTTATCGAGAAATACAGGTCAAATTTCAAAAAGTCGACCTTTTTAGTCATACCAGTATTTTGACTTATGACCAACAGCCTATGCTTGCCTTTAGCACCTGTCGCCCGAACACTTTCAGACCTTCAAAATGCTGCATTTTTCCTTTTTATGGCATTTTTTACATCTAATCCGCTTCTTCTGCGACGTCGGTGGTACTAGGACTTTTTATATGTTAGAGCCAGTACTAGCGTTCATTCATTTCCATGTTTTTTCCCTTCCGTTTTTTCAAGTTTTTTTCTTAGGGTGAAATACCATTTGCTCTGCGGCTGAAAACCTTGCTGGCACTCAGCAAGATTCGACAACTTTCCTGTTTTTATGACAACAAGGTCTTTTTTTATCTTGTTGGGGAGCTGTAAAATAACCCTTTGACCTTGATATAAGCAAAGAGAAAGAGCATGTTTAGATACATCTTTTTCAAAACATGCTCTTACAATGTGAATGGATGGTACTAACTGTAGAGTGACACTTATGTTTTTATCTCAGCGTCACGATGTTATTCTTTCTGGATATTACGGTGAGCATCTTCCAAATCCATCCGTTCGACTTTTATGATATATTCCTCTTGCGAAATTTCTTCAGACTTCTTTATGGAACAGCATTCATGCAAAAAACTGCAATGATAACCGACTCGGCAGCATATCCCGTTTCCTCCATTATAACAGCAAGATCCCTTTCGCTTCACGCACCACCATGTGGCAGACCATGCGACATTCTTTCATGTTTTTAGGATATCATGACGGGTTGGTCAAATAATAGAACATATGCAATATCTTCTTATGATCGATCCAAGCCATTATGGGAATATGGAGATCATATCATTAAACCAATCTAGACTATGATCGAATCACTTTTTTAAAACACGCACCCATCTTATCGAGGTCGAAACAAAGCGCTTTTCCTTCGTACTGTGATATGGGACGAAGTCAGCGCCCGCTTCGCCTGCACTGGAACGGAAATGTCCAATTCAGCTGCTGACACGTCTGTGTCGCTTTTCATACACTAGGACATCCAGTTCAGCGGCTTGCCCATCCGGCGTTGGCCCCGTGCATCACTTGTATACTTCAACGTGCTGTTTTAGCGAATCTGGGCATTTCATATACATGTCGCTTCCATATCATACTAACATAAAAAACGCCGGGAAAATCCCGGCGCTGATATTAGTTTGATTTTAATTTGTCCAATTCTACGAGGAATTTTGAGTTCAATACTTTAATGTATGTTCCTTTCATTCCAAGCGAGCGGGATTCGATTACTCCCGCGCTTTCCAGCTTTCTCAATGCGTTGACAATGACAGACCGGGTAATACCAACACGGTCGGCAATTTTGGATGCGACAAGCAATCCTTCCGTACCATTGAGTTCCTCAAAAATATGTTCAATCGCCTCTAATTCACTGTAAGACAATGAACTGATGGCCATTTGAACAACGGCTTTGCTGCGGGCCTCTTCTTCAATTTCCTCGGCTTTTTCACGAAGGATTTCCATTCCTACAACTGTCGCGCCGTATTCTGCTAAAATCAGATCATCGTTGTCGAACTCCTGATCCAATCTGGCCAAGATCAGTGTGCCCAAGCGCTCACCACCACCATTGATCGGAACAATCGTTGTTAAACCCGTCGCAAATAAATCTTTGCTTTCTTCAGGAAATGCCGTGTATGGGCTGTTTACATCAAGGTTTGATGAAGTTTCTGTAATGTTAAACAGATTTTTCGTGTAATCTTCGGGAAATTGGCGATCCTCAAGCATTTTTTTCATTCTGTCATTTTCAATTTGTTGGCGGATTGCATAACCAAGCACCTTTCCCCGCCGGCTTAATACATATACATTTGTATCGATAACATCACATAATGTTTCGGCCATTTCCTTAAAGTTGACTGGTTTTCCGGCTGCTTTTTGAAGCATTGCGTTAATTGTTCTTGTTCTTGATAATAGTTCCATTGTTTCTCCTCCTAACGGTTAATTAGACTCTACTTCCAACAATATTAAAGAATAAATTGGCTTAAATCTTTGTCTTCCGAGATTACTGCGAGTTTTTGGTCAACATACTGCGGTGTGATTTCCACTTTTTCAAGCGTGATATCTGGTGCTTCAAATGATAAATCTTCCAATAATTTTTCCATGATTGTATGGAGGCGCCTGGCACCAATGTTATCCGTATTTTGATTCACCTCAAAAGCAATTTCCGCAAGCCTGTTAATAGCATCGTCTGAAAATTCTATTTGTATACCTTCCGTTTCCAATAATGCCGTATATTGCTTAATTAATGCATTATCGGGTTCGGTTAAAATTTTGACGAAATCATTTACGGTCAATTTTTCAAGTTCCACCCTGATTGGAAAGCGCCCTTGAAGTTCTGGAATTAAATCAGACGGCTTTGCCATATGAAATGCGCCCGCAGCTATAAACAAAATATAATCCGTTTTGACGGGGCCATATTTTGTTATGACCGTGGAGCCTTCCACGATTGGTAAAATATCCCTCTGAACACCTTCCCTTGATACGTCTGCAGATGAAGATTGATTTCCTCTGCTGGCAATTTTGTCAATTTCATCAATAAAGATGATGCCTGTTTGCTCCGCTCTTTGGATAGCTGTTTGCGTAACTTCATCCATATCAATCAATTTTTGGGCTTCATCGTTTGTTAAAACAATTCGTGCATCTTTTACGGGAAGTTTCCTTTTTTTCATGCGTTTAGGCATGAGGTTGCTTAATGCATCCTGCATATTCATTCCCATTTGCTCCATGCCCGAACCTTGGAAAAGATCAAACATAGATGGTTGCTGTTCCTCAACTTCCACTTGGACGATTTCATTTTCGAGTTCTCCGTCCGCAAGCTTTTGCGCAATGATCCTCCGCTTCTCACGGATGCTCATTTCTTCCTGCTCATTAGCAGAATCGGTCGTCTCGCCTTGTTGTGCTCCCCCAAAGATCATTTCGAAGGGATTTTTAAAACCCTCCGCTTTTTTCTTGTCGGGGACAAGAAGTTTTACGAGTCGTTTGTTCGCCTGTTCTTCCGCGCGTTCCCTCACATCCAGCATTTTTTCTTCTTTTACGATCCGGATGGACGTTTCCATGAGGTCGCGAATCATCGACTCAACATCTCTGCCGACATAACCTACTTCTGTAAATTTGGTTGCTTCCACTTTTACAAAAGGCGCTCCCGTCATTTTGGCAAGTCTGCGGGCAATCTCGGTTTTACCGACACCCGTAGGGCCTATCATCAAAATGTTTTTGGGGACAATTTCATCCCGTAGATCTTCTTGTAAAAGTCCTCGCCGATAGCGATTCCTCAACGCAACAGCAACAGCACGCTTCGCTTCTTTTTGCCCAATGATATATTGATCAAGCCGCTCAACAATCTGTCTTGGAGTTAAGTCATTCCCTTTATTCAAAATTGGCAAATTAGTCCCTCCTTACATACAGTACCGCATTGAGCAGCCGACATGTGTTACAATTCTTCGACAATTATTTGTCGATTTGTGTAGACACAAATATCGGCTGCAATTTCCAATGCCGCCTTTGCCATTTCTTTAGCTGATAAATGTTCGCCAGCATAATGTTTCAGGGCCCTGCCAGCGGCAAGCGCATAGTTTCCCCCGGAACCGATGGCCAGAATCCCGTCATCCGGTTCAATCACTTCGCCTGTTCCGGATATGAGGAGCAAGTTGTCTTTGTCCATCACAATTAACATCGCTTCAAGCTTGCGCAATATTTTATCACTGCGCCATTCTTTGGCAAGCTCCACCGCAGACCGTTGAAGGTTGCCATTGAATTCTTCGAGTTTTCCTTCAAATTTTTCAAAAAGCGTAAATGCATCTGCAACAGATCCGGCAAACCCGGCGAGAACTTTTCCATGAAATAATGTACGTACTTTGCGGGCAGTATGTTTCATGACGACGGCATTACCAAAAGTTACCTGCCCATCACCTGCCATCGCACACTTGCCATTATGATGAACGGCAAAAATCGTCGTTGCATGAAATTGATCCATCGGAATCTCTCCTTCTACCCCGCTACGCTCTCGGGTGAAAATTCATGTATGTTTTTCGCAAATGTTCTTTCGTTACATGTGTATACACTTGAGTGGACGATAAATGCGAGTGGCCTAAAAGCTCCTGCACTGTTCTCATATCGGCGCCATTATTCAGCAAGTGTGTCGCAAAACTATGACGGATCATATGCGGATGCAATTTCCCATTCAATGACGCCTTTTTCATTAATTCGGTTAATATATAACGGATTCCCCTTGGAGTCAGCGGTCCACCCCGCCCATTGACAAACAGTCTGTTGTGGGCAGAGGGCTGTTTTACCAGTTCGTTTCTTCCTTTTTCAATATATATAAGCAATGCCTCCCTGGCAAAATCGCCAAAAGGAATGTAGCGTTCTTTTCTTCCCTTTCCCTTCACCAGGACTGTAGAAAAGTCGAAGTCAATGTCTTTGTCTTCAATTTCCGCACATTCACTTACCCTGATGCCCGTAGCGTACATCAGCTCCAATAGCGCCCGATTTCTTTTTCCTAATGGGGTGGAAACATCACAGGCGAGAAAAAGCTGCTCCATTTCTTCTTCATAGAGAAAGCTGGGAAGCTTGACCCCGAGTTTTGGTTGAATAACCAACAGAAAGGGATTTTCAGATACCAGTTTTTCTCTCAAACAGTATTTGAAAAAGCTTCGTAAACTTGAAATTTTCCTGGCTGCGCTCGTTCTGGCATATTTCTTTTCATATAAAGTGGTCACATATAAGCGCGCATCTAGGTATTCAACTTCTTTAAACGACCCGATTCCGTTCTCTTTCATAAAATGGATGAATTCGTCAATATCTTTTTTATAAAACTGAATTGTATAAGAGGAATGGCTTTTCTCAATTTGCATATACTCTAAAAATGATTGTACCGCTTTATGCACCATATGTAATCCCTCTTTCGGAAGCCTTCTAAATATTATCACAATTCATTTATCGGCGCAACTTTCCATAAAGTTTTGGATGGTAGCTAATGCTCTTTGCGCATATTGTTCGATTCGCTGCTTTTTGTTCCTTACTTTTTGTGGGAGTTCGGGAAAAAGCCCAAAGTTTACATTCATTGGCTGAAAGCTTTTCGCTCCTGTTGTTGTGATATAGTTGGCCAAACTTCCGATGGCCGTTTCCTTCGGAAAGACAAGCGGTTTTTTTCCACTGGATAGCATGGCGGCATTGATTCCTGCAACAAGCCCGCTCGCTGCCGATTCGACATAGCCCTCCACTCCTGTCATTTGTCCGGCAAAGAATACTGTTTCTTTTTCCTTAAACTGATAGGTGTTTTTGAGCACCTTGGGCGAATTAATAAACGTATTTCGATGCATAACGCCATAACGGACAATTTCAACCTTCTCCAAGCCGGGAATCAGTTTGATGACTTCCTTTTGGGGTCCCCATTTCATATGGGTCTGAAATCCCACCATATTGTATAGCGTTCCTGCTGCATCATCTTGTCTGAGTTGGACAACGGCATAAGGTGTTTTTCCAGTACGTGGATCTTCCAAACCTACCGGCTTCAGCGGTCCAAACAACATCGTCTTTTTGCCCCTTTTGGCCATGACTTCGATCGGCATGCAGCCTTCAAAGAACATTTCTTTTTCAAATTCTTTCAATGGGACGGTTTCCGCTTCGATTAACGCTTCATAAAAGCGATCGAATTCCTCCTCATTCATGGGGCAGTTCAAGTATGCTGCTTCTCCTTTGTCGTATCGTGACTTTAAGTAAACTTTATCCATGTCAATGCTGTCTTTTTCCACAATGGGCGCGGCGGCATCGTAAAAATATAAATATTCTTCTCCGGTCAGTTGTTTTAATTTTTCAGAAAGGCCCGGGCTCGTCAATGGTCCCGTTGCGATAATGGTAAGCCCTGTAGGTATTTCTGTTATTTCTTCGTTATAAACCGTTATGAGCGGGTGGTTACGAATCTTCTCGGTTACATAACCGGCAAATTCATGACGGTCGACGGCCAAAGCGCCTCCGGCAGGTACGGAAGCCGAGTCGGCCGCTTCAATGATAAGCGAGTCGAGGATTCTCATCTCTTCTTTCAGTACACCGACTGCGTTCGTTAAGGAGTTGGCCCTTAGAGAATTGGAACAGACCAATTCGGCAAATTTATCCGTATGGTGTGCAGGTGTCTGTTTTGCAGGTCTCATCTCGTATAAATGAACGGGGACGCCCCTTTTCGCCAACTGCCAGGCAGCTTCACTGCCAGCGAGCCCTGCCCCGACTATATTAACAGATTGCGTCATCTATTTACCTCCTGATAATGATCAATCATTCACAAACTCCACTATTTCCACATCCCTATTGCATTTTACCCTAAATAATTCAGAAATAACAACAATGAGCTTATGGATCGTGCATTTTTTAGGTTCTATGTCAAATGTTGGGGTGGAGTGAGATGGAATCTCACCCTACCCAACATGACTTCCAATTTTTTTATACTTATGTAAAAGAAGTATTCT